>CALAOT010000059.1 GCA_937889545.1 uncultured Opitutaceae bacterium | reverse complement strand
GGGGCGCGGCCGGGTGCGCGGCGAATCGCCGGGTAGCCGTGCGCCGTCCTCCAAGAACCTTGCATTGGGCAGGCTTACATGCCCGGCCCGGGAGGCGGATCCGCGGCGCGCCGATTCCGGAGGCGCCCGAACCCGGCCGCACCGGGGAAATACTTCGTTGACACCCCCTCGCGGCTGCGGGATTTAGTTGGGTTTCCGCACAGCTATCCCTCCACATTTACCACCACAATGGCCCACACCGAAGTACTGCTCGTCAAGCCCGTCGACGGCCTCGGCGGCGAAGGCGACCAAGTCAGGGTTCGCGCCGGTTACGCGCGCAATTTTCTCCTCCCGAGCGGCATGGCGCTCCCCGTGACCCACGCGAACAGCAAGCAGATCGAGGCGCTGAAGAAGCGCCGCGCCGGGCGCGAGGCCCTCGAGCTCAGCGGAGCCCAGGAGGTCGCGCAAAAGCTCGAGAAGACCAGCCTCGCCTTTGCGGTCACCACGGGAGAGGGGGGCAAGATGTTCGGCTCCGTCACGGTGGGCGACCTCCACGACAAGCTCGTGGCCGCCGGCTTCTCCATCGACCGCAAGCGGATCCAACTGCACACCCCGGTCAAGACGCTCGGCAGGCACACGGTCAAGGTGAAGCTCCACGCCGACGTTGCCGTGGACCTCGCCTTCGACGTCGTCTCCGAGAACCCGATCGAGCCCTCGGCTGAGGAGAAGGCCGCCGAGGACAAGAAGAACAGGAAGGGCGAGTCAAGGAGGTAGGCCTCCCGGCGTTCCCGCCAACGATTGCCGAGGGCTGCCCGGAAGGGGGCCCCGGCCGACCCCCTGCATGGCCGACGAGAAGAGCCCCCCCCCTCAACGATCCGGCGCGACGGCTGCCGGCCGCGGGATGCCGCACAGCGTCGAGGCTGAGGAGTACCTGCTGTCCTGCTGCCTGATCGACGGCGCCGAGGTCATTGCGCGCTGCCTGGAGGCGCAGGTCTCGCCGGAGTCGTTCTTCGTCGCGGCCCACGGGATCGTTTATGAGAGGCTCCTGGACCTCTACAACCGCCAGGCCCCCATCGACGTCGCGGTCCTGGGGGAGGAGCTCAAGGCGGCCAAGCAGCTCGATTCGATCGGCGGGTACGCCTTCCTGACCCGCGTGAGCGGGAGCATCCCCACCACGGCGCAGGCGGGCTATTTCATCGAAAGGATCCGCGAGCTGCACCTGCTCCGCGAGATCATCCGCTCGGCGACGGGGGCCGTCGAGGACTGCTTCAATTTCACCGGGGGAATCGACGAGTTCGTGGACCAGATCGAGCACAAGATCTTCGCCGTCACGCAGAGCCGCGTGAGCGAGGGCGCAAAGCCCATGAGCGCTCCGACGAAGGAGGCGATGAACGTCGTCCACAAGATGATGATGAAGCGGGGCGAGATGACGGGCGCCCCGTCGGGTTTCCACGACCTGGACCGGCTCACGTTTGGCTTCCAGCGCCAGGAGATGATCGTGCTCGCGGCCCGTCCGTCGATGGGCAAGACATCGTTCGCGCTCAATGTCGCGGAGGCTGTGACGCTCCCGAAGCGGGGCGAGCCGTTCCCGACGCTCGTCTTCTCCCTCGAGATGAGCGCCTCGCAGCTGGCGCTGCGCATGCTCTGCTCGCGGGCGCGGGTCAAGATGCAGGCCCTGCGCGACGGGGTCCTGTCGAAGAACGGCGACGAACAGCAGCGGCTGGTGGCCGCGGCGGACGAGTTCTCGAAGGCTCCGCTCTTCATCGATGACTCAAGTAACCTGTCAATCATGCAGTTGCGCGCAAAGGCCAGACGGGTCTACTCCCGCAACAAGCTGGGCCTGATCATTGTCGACTACCTCCAGCTCCTCAGCCCGATCGACTCGAAGGTGCCCCGGGAACAGCAGGTCGCGGAGGCTTCCCGCGGATTAAAGGCGCTGGCGAAGGAACTTGATGTGCCCGTCCTTGTATTAAGTCAGTTGAACCGCTCGTCCGAAAAGGAGAACCGCGCCCCCAGGCTTGCCGACCTGCGCGAATCCGGATCGATCGAGCAGGATGCGGACGTAGTGCTTATGCTTGCCCGACCCAAGGACGCAGACGAGAAATACCAGGTGGCCACCGATTCGGCCGAGTTAATCGTTGCCAAGCAGCGAAACGGGCCGGTAGGAGAACTGCGCCTGACGTTCCTGCGCGACATCACCAGATTTGAAAACTTTACACAGTAACCCTGTGATCAACAGTGTCCTGCGAATTTCCCTGGGCGTCTGTATGGTTGTCGGCGCGGGACTGTGCCGCTTGGGCGCACAGGCTGCCAGTGCGGGCGCGGAGGCGCCCGCGCCAGCCTACAAGGTGGGCGCGGTCACGGTGAAGTTCGTCGGAACGGCCAGCGTCAACGAGCAGGTCGTCCGGGCCAACATCCAGGTGCGCGAGGGCGGCGACCTGGACGAGACAATGCTCGATCGGGACATCCGGGCGCTCTACAAGACGGGCCTCTTCGAGTTCATCGAGATCAAGCGGGAGGCGGTCGACGCGCGCACGTTCAACCTCGTGTTCGAGGTGACGCCAAAATACCGCGTCTTCGCCGTCAAGTATGAGGGGAACAAGCAGGTCAAGACGCGCCGGCTCACGCAGGAGGTCAAGACGGCGCCCAACACGGCGCTCGATGAGCGCCAGGTCAAGGAGGACTCCGAGAAACTGAAGGAGTTCTACCAGAAGGAGGGGTTCAACCAGGTTGCGATAAGCTACACGATCGCGCGCGACCGGGGGACGGGCCTGGGCACGATCACCTTCAAGATCAGGGAGGGACGGAAGGTGAAGATCAAGGAAGTCAGGTTCACCGGGAATGCCCACGTCAAGGCAAAGGTGCTCCGGCGCCAGATGCAGACCGCGAAATGGTGGATGTTCTCCTGGCTCACCGATTCCGGCCGCTTCAAGGACGACGACTTTCAGGACGACCTGGACAAGCTCAGGGACTTCTACCGCGAGGGCGGCTACCTGGATGTCGAGATCCCGGAGGAGAAGATCGTCTTCTCCTATCCCAAGCCGGACAGCCTTATCATCACGATCGCGGTCGTCGAGGGCCGCCGGTACAAGATCGGGGAGATCACGATCACCGGGAACAAGCTGCACTCCGCCATGCTCCTCAGGCGCGTCGCCTCGCTGTACGCGAGGCAGGGCGCCGTGTTCTCGCCGTCGAAGATCGACAAGGCCGTCGAGCGGCTGGAGGACTACTACGGAAAGGACGGGTACCTCGACACGCGCGTGCGCGTCACGCGCAGGCCCAACCTTAAGACGAACGACATCGACCTCGAGTTCAGGATCGACGAGAGCGAGAAGTTCAACGTCGAGTCGGTTCAGATCGAGGGCAACACGAAGACAAAGAGCGTCGTCATCATACGCGAGCTGGTCCTAGGCCCGGGCGACGTGTTCGACACGGTGCGGATGAAGATCAGCAAGAACAGGCTCGAGAACACGCGCTTCTTCGACAACGTGGAGATCACGCCGCAGGACACCAACATACCGGGCCGGCGCGACATGCGCGTTGTGGTGAAGGAGGGGCGGACGGGAACGTTCACATTCGGCGCGGGCTACAGCTCGCTCGAGCGGGCGACGGTCTTTGCCACGGTCCAGCAGACCAACTTCGACCTGTTCAACAGGCGCTCGGTCTTCCAGGGCGACGGCGAGAAGTTCAGCATAAAGGTGTCGATCGGCTCGCTGTCCAACGAGGCGGTCATCAGCTTCGAGGAGCCCTATCTCTTCGAGAAGACCCTCGGGCTCGGGTTCAGCCTGTTCCGGGAGCAGTCCTCGTACGTCAGCACGTACTACCAGGAGCTCCAGGAAGGCGGCTTCGTCAACCTGCGCAAGCCGCTGTTCGGGCTCGTCCAGGGGATCCTGACCTACCAGTACGAGATCGTTGACATCTACAACGTGAGCTCGTCGTCCTCGCCCATCATCCAGAGCTACATGGGCCTGCACGACGTCTCCTCCCTCGGCTTCGAGTTCGTCCGCGACACGCGCGACAAGCTCGTCAGTCCGACCTCCGGGAACCGCATCGACATTGCGACGACGGTCGCGGGTGGCCCGCTGGGAGGAACCGACAGCTTCTACAAGGTCGAATTCCACGGCTCGCAGAACTTCAAGGTTTTCGACACGCAGACCCAGGTCCTCGAGCTCGTCGGTTACGGGGGCGTCGTCAACAACTACGGCGGCTTCAAGGCGCTGCCGTATTACGACTCGTTCTACCTGGGCGGGCCCCAGACCTTGCGCGGATTCCAGTTCAACGAGGTCAGCCCGCGCGACATCTTCGGGGAGCCGATCGGCGGCAAGACCTACGGCATGTTCACGGCCGAGTACTCGGTGGAGATCGTGGACCCGATCCGGGCCGCCGTCTTCTACGATGTCGGGTTCGTCAACGGGCCCGCATTCGACTTCAACCCAGGGGGATACAACGACGACTACGGCATCGGCCTGCGGCTCATGGTGGCCGGCTCGCCGCTGAGCCTGGATTACGCCATTCCCGTCAAGGGAGACCACTACAACAAGCAGGGCGGGCAGTTCAATTTTTCGTTTGGCACGCGCTTCTAATTCCGATTGGCTGACCCTCTTACTCACTGCGAAACAACCCATGAAGAAACCCATTCAGTCCATCCTCGCCGTCGCGGCCGTAGCCTTCTCCGTGCTGACGACACACGCCCAAACGGCCCCCAAGATCCTCGTCGTGGATGTGGCCAAGCTCTTCGACAGCCACTACAAGACCCAGGAGCAGCAGGCGAAGCTGCAGGCTGACGAGGCGAAGGCCCAGGAGCAGCTGGCCCAGATCACCAAGGAGGGCAACACGTTGGTGGAGCAGTTCAAGGAGCTTGACGAGCAGGCCAAGAGCCCGGCTGCGTCGGCCGAGGCCAAGGCCAAGGCGCAGGGGGAGGCGCAGAAGAAGTACGACGAGATCCAGCAGAAGCGCGGTGAGCAGAACTCGTTCGTTCAGAACACCCGCACCACCCTCCAGCAGCGCTTCCAGACCTTTAAGACCCTGATGGTCGAGGAGATCGCCAAGGTCGCGGTCGAGGTCGCGAAGAAGAAGGGCGCGACGTTCCTGATCGACAAGTCGGGCCCGACCCTCATCGGGGTGTCCAACGTCCTCTATTTCGACCCGTCCCTCGACATCACCGAAGAGGTGATGGCCGGGATCAACAAGGACCGTCCGGCCGTGACGCCGACGCCCGTAACGTCCACGGCGCCCGCCGCGGCGCCGGCCGCCAGCGAAACGCCGAAGATCACCGTCCCCGGCATCACGCCGTCCAAGTAGGACCTGGCCCGGGAACGGCCCTTCATTTCGGATCGAACCCCGCTTGCGTTGAGCAGGCGGGGTTCTTTGTCTTTAGCGTATGCAGGTCTCGTTCACACTGGATGAAATCGCGGCGATCGCAAAGCCCAGGAAGACCGCGGGCGCGACAACGGAGTCGATTCGCGGTATAGCCTCGCTTGAGTCCGCGGTTCCGGGGGACATCTCGTTCCTGGGCAATCCCAGGTACAGGTCGTCCGTCGCCTCGACCCGCGCGTCGGTCGTGCTGCTTCCGCCGGACTATGCCGGGAAGCCCGGGCCGGACCAGGTGCACATGACCGTGGACAACCCCTCGATCGCGCTCGCGCGCCTGTGCTCGCGGATCGAGCAGTCGCTCTGGCCCAGGCCCAAGCCCGGGATCCATGCGTCCGCGATGGTCGCCGCGGACACGTCGGTCGCCGCCTCGGCGACCGTGGGACCGCTGTGCATCGTGGAGTCAGGAGCGGCGGTGGGCGAGCGGGCCCACCTCCAGGCCCAGGTGTTCGTGGGAAGGGGCGCCCGGGTGGGCGAGGACTCCTGGCTCATGCCGGGGGCGATCGTATCGGCGGAGTGCGCGCTCGGCAGCCGGGTGAGGCTGCATCCCGGCGTCGTGATAGGATCGGACGGCTTCGGCTACGAGTTCGTCTCGGGCCGGCACGAGAAGGTCCCCCAGGTCGGCGGCGTGCTGATCGGCGACGACGTCGAGATCGGGGCAAACTCGACGGTCGATCGCGCGCGCTTCGGCCAGACGGTCGTGGGCGAGGGCACCAAGATCGACAACCTCGTGCAGGTGGGACACAACGTCGTCATAGGAAAGCATTGCCTGATATGCGCGCTGACGGGCATCTCGGGCAGCACGACGCTCTGCGATTACGTGGTGCTCGGCGGCCAGGCGGGGCTCGCGGGGCACCTGACGCTCGGGAAGGGCGCAAAGGTCGGCGCCCAGTCCGGCATCAGCAAAGACATTCCCCCGGGCGTCTCCGTCCGCGGCACGCCCTCATTGCCCTACATGGTGGCCCAGCGGATATTCGTGCTTCGCAACAGGCTGCCGGAGCTCTTCAGGCGCGTCGAGATGCTGGAGAAGCACCTGGGCGTGGAATCCGAAAAGAAGCCCGGAAACTAGGGCAGCTCGTCGAGCCTGATGCAGGCCGCCTCGCGCGAGGGGCCGCAGGGCACAAGGGGAGGCACCGCCTCCCTGCACCGGGCGATCGCATACGGGCAGCGCGGATGAAACGCGCAGCCGGGCGGCGGATTGATGGGCGAGGGCGGGTCGCCCTGGAGGACGATCCGCTGGCGGGCCCGCTCGACCTCGGGGTCGGGGACGGGGATGGCGCTCACGAGGGCGCGCGTGTAGGGGTGTCGGGGCCTGTCGATCACGTCCTCCGCGGGCCCGAGCTCGACGATCTTGCCGAGGTACATGACGGCGACCCGGTCCGAGATGTGCCGGACAACCGACAGGTCGTGGGCGATGAAGATCAGGGCCAGGTGCATCTCCCGGCAGAGGTGGGACAGCAGGTTGAGGATCTGCGCCTGGATCGAGACATCGAGCGCCGACACGGGCTCGTCGGCTACGATGATCTTGGGGCGAAGAGCGAGCGCGCGCGCGATCGCGATGCGCTGGCGCTGGCCGCCCGAGAACTCGTGGGGGTATTTCCGGGCAAACCGCGGGGCGAGCCCGACGATCCTCATGAGCTCGTCGACGCGGCCCTGGACGTCCTTTTTGCCGCAGATCCGGTGGGCGAGCAGCGGCTCGGCGAGCATCGCGCGCACCGTCATCCTCGGGTTGAGCGAGGCATAGGGATCCTGGAAGACCATCTGCAGGTCGCGGCGGCAGGCGAGCAGCTGCGTCCGCGACGCCTGCCCCAGGTTGCGCCCGTTCAGGATGACCGCGCCGCTAGTGGCCGGGATAAGGTGGAGGATCGTGCGGGCGAGGGTGGACTTGCCGCAGCCGGATTCCCCCACGAGGCCGAGCACCTCGCCCTGCCGGACGGAGAGCGTGACGCCGTCGACGGCGCGCACCGCCCCCGTCTGCCTCTTCACGAGGAAGCCCCTGTGGATCGGGAAGTGGGTCCTGACATCCCTGAGTTCGAGGATGTTCTCGGGCACGGCGCGCGGCGGCTCGTCAGGCATCGCGGTCGATTTCCCCGGCCCTCATCCGGATGCAGGCGTGGGAATGGCCGGGCGCCGCCTCGGCAAGCTCCGGAACCGCGCCGTTGCAGGCGTCGTCCGCAAAGCCGCACCGGGGCGCGAACGCGCAGCCGGGAAGGAGCTTCGATACGTCGGGCGGCAGGCCGGGGATTGTGAAGAGCTCGCGGCCCTTGGGCTGCAGGGAGGGGATCGAGCGCTGAAGCGCGCGGGTGTAGGGATGGAGGGGCGAACGGAACAGGGCGTGCGCATCGGCCCTCTCCACGATCCGGCCCGCATACATGACCTGAACCCTGTCGCAAAGGCCCGCGACGACGCCCAGGTCGTGGGTGACGTAGATGACCGCCATCCCAAGCTCGTGCTGCAGCCTGCGGATCAGCTCGAGGATCTGGGCCTGCACGGTCACGTCGAGCGCGGTCGTGGGCTCATCGGCGATCAGGAGCTCGGGCCGGGTGATGAGCGCCATTGCGATCATCACCCGCTGGCGCATCCCCCCTGAGAATTCATGGGGGTAGAAATGGATCCGGTGCGCGGCGTCGTTGATCCCCACGGCCTCCATCATCGCGAGGGCCCGCCCAAGCGCGTCTTTCCTCGAGACATTCCCGTGGATCAGGAGCGGCTCGATGACCTGCTCCGAGATCCGCAGGTACGGGTTGAGCGAGGTCATCGGGTCCTGGAATATCATCGACACGCGCTTGCCGCGGACCGACCGCGCCACCTTGGGGCTGCAGCGCAGCAGGTCCACGCCGTCGAAGACCACGGATCCGCTCTCGATCCTCCCGGGCGGCTGGGGAACCAGGCCCATGATCGTGTAGCAGGTCACCGACTTGCCCGAGCCGGACTCGCCCACCACTCCCAGGGTCTCGCCGCGCTCCACATGGAAGCTCACCCCGTCCACCGCGCGGTACACGCCGTTCCGTGTGTGAAAGTGGGTGCGCAGGTCGGTGACGGTCAGGAGCGGCATCGGCTGCGGGAGGATGTCGCTATCGGCGACGGGATGGCAAGTCTCCCACCGCGGCAACGACCGCCTCCGGGTCCAGGCTCCCGAGCGAGCCGCCGCCCTCCGGAGGGCAGCCGGGGGGCTGGAGGATCCTGCAGGGGGAGGCGAACACGGGGCCGGTCCGGACGGGGTTGGTGGGGCCGAACAGGGCGATCAGGGGCACGCCGAGCGCATTCGCCAGGTGCATGCCCCCGGTGTCGTTCGCAATCACGAGCCGGCACCGAAGGAGCGCGGCGGCGAATCCCGGGAGACTGGTCTCGCCGGCGAGGTTTGACACGCGGGCCGGATCGAATCCTTCGGCGACCCTGGACGCGATCGGGGCGTCCCCGGGCGTTCCGAACAGGATGAAGCTTTCGGCGGGAAACGCCTCGACGAGCCTTCGCCAGTGGGCCACGGGCCAGCGCTTGGACGGATCGTTCTCGGACCCCGCGATGAGGCCGATCGGCCCCGGCGCGGGGGCCCCGGCCGCGGGCCCGGCCGGCTGGGCCGCAGGCGCGGGAACAGGGGAGCAATCCAGGGACGCGCCGAGCCCGAAACTGCGCAGGAAGTTGTCCCAGAGTTCGAGCTGGTGGTGGTGCTCCTCGTCGAAGCCGTCCGGCGGGCGGTACGCGTGGGTGAGCAGGGGGCGGTGCCTGCCGGGCCTCAGGATTCCAAAGCGCTGGGGGCAACCAGCGATCCGGGCCTCGAGGTCCCCCCGGACGGAGTTGGTGAGCAGGATCCAGACATCCGGGTACGACGCGCGGAGCCGGGCGAAGTGCGCGAAATACCCCGGCCCGCGCCCGGGCAGAGGGCGAACCCTGTCGGCAATGCCGAATGATTCCAGCAGCGGGACGAAGCCGGGCCCCGCCAGTAGGGTGATCTCCGCGTCGGGGCGCGATTCGCGGACCGCGCGCAGAAGCGGCACCGCCATCGCGACGTCCCCCAGCCAGTTCGGCAGGCGCACCCACACCCGCGTGTTGCGGGGCGGCCGGGAGAGGCCCCGGGCGCGAAGGTCGGCGCCGACGAGGTCCCGCTTGGCCTCGAGGCGCAGGCGACGCGAGGGGATGTCCTGGTTTCTCCACCTGTCGTGCGCCCAGAGCCAGGACGAGCAGAGGCTCTCGTCGGACATGGCGTTCTCGAACCAGCGGTTGAGGGACAGGGTGGCCCCCGAGGCCGTCCCGTCGTTCGCAACCGGCTCGGATTCGAACGTGACGCGCCAGAATGCGGTCCGCCGGGGGTAGAACGTGCGCAGGTCGGCCCCGAATTTCGCGGCGAGGAGCCCGGGGAGTTCCGTCGTCGAGCACACGCGGCCGAGGAGGAGCGTTAGTGCTCCCTGCAGCCCCGCGTTCTGGTCGAAAAGGACGCCGACGCAGCCGTTGCCCCGCAGGATCTCAAGCGCGTCGGCAAAGCCCTCCCTTCTCGAAAGGAGCCGCATGCCAAACCGCTCCCTCGTCCGCTTCACGAAGGCATCGGCGGCCGGGTGGTCGAGCGGCCGGAAGATGATGCCAAAGTCGGGGAGCGAGACCGGACTGATGAGCTTGAGCCAGGTCTGGCTCTCCCAGTGCGCCAGGTGGAGGGTCGCGAGGACGACCGGGCGCGGACGCGCCGAGATTTCGCGGGCAAACGCCTCGGTCGACGGCCCGAGTCTCGCGATCCTGCGGATCCGGCGCTCGGAGAGGAAGGGGGCGGCCAGCGACAGCATCGCCGTCTCGACCAGCCGCCGCGAGCTTTCGCGGGCGACCCGCCGGCGCCAGGCGCGGGGGCGGTCGGGAAATGCATGGTGCAGGTTCGAACGGAGGACGAACCGGCGGCGGGGAGCCAGCCAGAGGATCAACTCGCCGCCGGCCGCGGAGAGCGCGCGCAGGACCGGCTCGGGGGTGACGGCGAGCAGCCGGCCTAGGATCGTCAGGGCGGTCGGGATCAAGCGGTGGTTGGCGTGGCCATCGGATTTGGCGTTTGATTCGCCCCATAAAGGCATGGAAAGTAACGGTCGCGCGTCAATGACCGAACTCCTCATCATAAAACCGTCCTCCCTGGGGGACATCGTCCACGGCCTGCAGGTCGCCACATCGCTCAGGGCGCAGCGGGCTGGCCTTCGTATCTCCTGGATAGTCCGCGAGATGTTCGCCCCGATCGTCCGCGCGTGCGAGGCGGTGGACCACGTGTACGTGTTCGAGAGGAACGCGGGGGCGAAGGGCTTCCTCAAGCTGATGCGCGAGGTGCGCGCCACCAAATTTGACTATGTCTTCGACATGCAGGGCCTCCTGAGGACGGGCCTCATGGCCTCGCGGGCGAGGGCGAAGCACAAGGTGGGCCGGAGCGACGCGAGGGAATGGTCGGGTGTCTTCTATGACATGAAGGTCCCGCTGCCGGCGGAAGGGCGCAGGAGCCACGCGCTCGACATTCTTCTCCAGTTCTGCCCGGTGCTGGGCGCCAAGCCAGAGCTGAGGGGGACCCTCGCGTTCCGCGAGGTGGACAGCCTGAACCTCAAGTTCGCCGAGGGGCGGGGCGGGAGCAGGCCGTACGTCCTCTTTCCCGACAGCCGGCGACCGGACAAGAAATGGGGGAGCTTCAAGCAGCTCACCGAGCTGATCCTCAGGGAGGACCGGTCGCGCAAGGTGGTGTGGGCCGGGAGCAATTTCCTGCCCGACAGGGGAGCATTTCCCACGGCGCAGTTCCTGAACCTCACGGGCAACACGAGCCTTGTCTCGCTGCCGGCCCTCGTGAAGCGGGCGGACTGGGTGGTGAGCAACGACAGCGGGCCGATGCACCTTGCGGCGGCGCTCGGCGTGCGGGTGTTCGCGATCTTCGGCCCGAGCGATCCGCGGCTTTTCGGCCCCTATCCGGTCGGCGGGCCGCTGAACCACGTCATCCAGGCTCCGGTGGGCGACCTGAAGCTGCTCTCGGCGAGGGATGTGTACGCCCGCTTCCAGAGGATACGGGGCCGTTGACGCACCCGGCCGCCGGCCCTAACAGACTCTGCCCATGCTCGACCCCAGACTCATCCGCGAATCGCCCGAGCTTGTGCGCGCCGCGATCGCAAAGAAACACCTCAAGGTGGACCTTGACGCGGCGCTCGGCGCCGACACGGCGTGGCGCGCCCAGCTCCACGAGGTCGAGCAGCTGCGCTCCGTGCAGAAGGCGGCGAACGCCGCCATGGCCGCGCTGGCCAAGGGGTCGCCGGAATTCAGCGCGAAGGTGGCCGAGATGAAGGCGGTGTCCTCGAGGGTCAAGGAGAGGGAGGCGGGCCTGAAGGCGGCCGAGGAGAAGTGCCGCGAGGCCATGCTGGCGCTCCCGAACCTTCCCCACTCGAGCGTCCCTGACGGCGCGACGCCCGAGCAGAACATCGTGTATTCGGCGCACGGTGACACGTCCGCGGTCGGGCCGAACGCCGTGCCGCACTGGGACGTCCCGGGGTTCGCCAGGCTCTTCGACTTCGAGCGCGGCGCAAAGGTGACAGGAGCCGGTTTCCCGTTCTTCGTGGGGGAGGGGGCGCGGATCGTCCGGGCGCTCATCAACTTCTTCCTCGAGGAGGCCGCGAGGGCGGGGTACGTGGAGGTGTCCCCGCCGATCCTTGTCAACGCGGCGAGCGCGACGGCGACCGGGCAGCTCCCCGACAAGGAGGGCCAGATGTACGAGACGACGCCGGACCGGCTTTTCGCCATCCCGACGGGCGAGGTGCCGCTGACGAATTTCTACAGGGAGGAGATTCTGGAGGCGGCGGCGCTGCCCGTCTACCGGTGCGCATACACGCCCTGCTTCCGGAGGGAGGCGGGCAGCTACGGCAAGGACGTGCGCGGGCTCAACCGCGTCCACCAGTTCGACAAGGTGGAGCTCCTGAAATGGGTCGACCCCGCGACGAGCTACGACGAGCTGGAAAGGCTGCGGGCGGACGCCGAGGCGCTCCTGCAAAAACTCGAGATCCCGTACCGCGTCCTGCTCATGTGCGGCGGCGAGCTGGGGTTCGCGCAATCAAAGAAGTACGACCTGGAGGTATGGGCGGCCGGGCAGAGGCGGTGGCTCGAGGTGTCGAGCTGCTCGAATTTCGAGGCGTTCCAGGCCCGCCGGGCGCAGATCCGCTTCAGGTCAAGGGATACGGGCAGGGCGGAGCTCGTGCACACGCTCAACGGCTCGGGGCTCGCCGTGCCGAGGGTCCTCGCCGCGATCATCGAGAACAATCTCGAGGCGGACGGCCGGGTGCGGATCCCCGCGGCGCTCGTCCCCTATTTCGGCAAGTCGCACCTGTCGTTCGCCTGAGCGGGGCGCGGCCGTCCATCCGATGAAGGCGCGGCGCACCATCGACTGGCCCCAAGCCGCAGCCAGGGCGGCCCGGCTCATCCCGCGCGACCGGCTGCACCCGGCGGTCGTGGGCTGGGCCGATGCCCGGCCGAGGGCCGAGGGGTGGGCGGTCGCCCTGTCCGGGGGCGCCGATTCGGTGGGGCTTCTTCTTCTGCTGTGGGCGCACTGGCCGGAGCGCCGGGCGCGCCTGGGGGCGTTCCACTTCGACCACCGGCTGCGGGGCGCCGAGTCCGCGGCCGACGCCCGCTTCTGCGCGAGGCTGTGCGAGGCGCTGGGGGTGACGCTGGTGACCGGCCGGTGGAAGGCCGCGCGCGCCTCGCGCAGCGAGGCGACCGCCCGGTCCGCCCGCTTCGCGTTCATCGAGCGCGAGATGGCCAGGCGGCGGATGCGGGTCCTTTGGCTCGGCCACCAGCAGGACGACGTCGCCGAGACGATGCTGATGCGCCTGGCCCGCGGGAGCGGCGGGGGGGGCCTCGCCGCGCCGAGAGCCATCCACGCGTTTGCGGCGGGGAGGGCAGGCGCGGCGCCGCGGTTTCACGTGCGGCCGCTCCTGAGCGTGAAGAAGTCGGAGATCGCGCGCGCGCTGCGGCTGGCCGGTGCGCCTTGGCGGGAGGACTCGAGCAACGCGAAGGACGCGCATTTCAGGAATCGGCTGAGACTCGACGTCATCCCCCGCTGGGTCCGGGCGGCCCAGAGGGATGCTCTTTCGGGGGCCGCGCTTTCGCGGGAGCTGCTGGAGGAGGACGACCGCGCGCTTGAGGCGTGGGTGGACGCTCTGGGTGCTGTAGGGGCGGACGGCTCGCTGAGCGTGAGCAGGCTGGCGGGCCGGCCGCGGGCCGTTGCCCGCCGGGCCTTGCACCGGTGGCTGCTCCTGCAGCCGCGGGCGGGGGAGCTCTCGCGCCAGGGGTTTGACGCCCTGCTGCGCGCCGTGGAGAGGGGCGCTCCGGTCAGGCACAGCCTTGGAACCGAGGGTTTTGCGGCGATCCGGGCGGGGCGCCTGCGTTTTGAGCCCGCCCGCCGGCGTCGGACGCCTCATTGACTTATGCCGGGGAACAACCAAGTTCTTTGCATAGTCATACTTATATCTAGATGCCCGACAACGACACCAAGAAGCCCCGCCGGCAGCTGAAAAACATTCCGCCCGACCGGTTTCAGCCTAAGGTCCTCATTTTCTGGATCATTCTGGCATTTGCCGTTGTCGCCCTGCTCTATTGGTCGCCCGGGGTGGCCGTCTCGCCTGCGCAGCTGAACGTGTACGAGGTCATCACCCGCGCCGAGGCGGGGGACGTCAAACCCGGGGCGTTGATCCAGCCCGATCCCTCCGGCGGGCGTGACTGGGACGTGATCACAGGTGAGTTGAACGAAGCGGTTCTCGTTAACGAACGGCATGTTAAGACGGCCTATTTTAGGGCCGCGGGCCGCATCACCGACCAGAACATGGAGCGGCTGCAGAAGACGAACAAGTTCAGCGAGCGCTCGGCGACGAGCCTTCTGACCCAGATCGCCGTCCAGGTCATTCCCATCCTGATCATCATGGGCGCCCTCTACTTCCTGTTTGTCCGCCAGCTGCGGCAGGCGGGTAGGGGCGCGCTCAATTTTGGGAAGAGCCGGGCCAAGCTGCTGACCCGCGATCGCGAGAAGATCACGTTTGCCGATGTCGCGGGCTGCGACGAGGCCAAGGAGGAGGTCTCCGAGGTCGTTGAATTCCTCAAAGACCCGAAGAAATTCACCAAGATGGGCGGACGGATCCCGAAGGGCATCCTCATCGTCGGTCCCCCGGGGACGGGCAAGACGCTCCTGGCGAAGGCGGTGGCGGGGGAGGCGGACGTTCCGTTCTTCAGCATCTCCGGATCCGATTTTGTCGAGATGTTCGTGGGCGTGGGCGCCTCGCGCGTGCGCGACATGTTCGAGCAGGGACGCAAGAGCGCCCCGTGCCTCATATTCATCGACGAGATCGACGCGGTGGGCCGTCAGCGCGGCGCGGGCCTCGGCGGGGGCAATGACGAGCGCGAGCAGACGCTCAACTCCCTCCTGGTCGAGATGGACGGCTTCGACACGACCGAGGGCGTCATTATCATCGCCGCGACCAACCGCCCCGACGTCCTCGACAGCGCGCTGCTGCGCCCGGGCCGCTTCGACCGCCAGATCTTCGTGGACCTTCCCGACATGATCGGCCGGGAGCAGGTGCTGCGCGTGCACGCCCGCAGGCTGAGCCTCGGCGAGAACGTCGACCTCGGGGTCATCGCCCGCGGGACGCCGGGGCTGTCGGGCGCCGATCTCGCAAATCTCCTGAACGAGGCGGCCCTGCTCGCCGCGCGCCGAAACCGGAAGAAGATCGACGCCTCCGACGTCGAGGATGCCCGCGAGAAGGTCCAGTTCGGCCGCGAGCGCCGCCGGCTGATGGACGACGAGGAGAAGAGGCTGACCGCCTATCACGAGGCCGGGCACGCCTTGGTCCAGGGTGTCCTGGACGACGGGCACATGCCCGTTCACAAGGTGACGATCATCCCGCGCGGGCGGAGCCTCGGAAGCACGATGTTCATCCCGAAGAAGGACGTGCTCACGCAGGCGATGAAGCGGATGCTCAACCAGATCGCGATGGGGCTGGGCGGCCGGATAGCCGAGGAACTCGTGATCGGCGACATCTCGAGCGGGGCGGCGGGCGACATCAAGCAGATCACCGTGCTCGCCCGCCACATGGTCTGCGACTGGGGAATGAGCCCGCTCGGGCCGATCGCCTACGGCGACCACCATGACACCGTCTTTTTGGGCCGCGACATCACCCGCAACGAGAACGTCTCCGAGGAGACCGCCCGGAGGATAGACGTCGAGATCCAGCGGATCATCACGGAGCAGTACGAGCGGGCGAAGAAGATCATCACCGAGCGGCGCCCGGCCCTGGACAAGATCGCCGCTGCGCTTCTGGAACACGAGACCCTCGAGGGTAGGCACGTCCTGGAAATCCTCGAGTTCGGCGAGATCCGCTCGCCGATCGCCACGGCGTTTGTCAACAAGCCGGCCGAGAAGCCCGAGGAGAAGAAGGCGGCCGACAAGCAGGCGTCGACCGAGGACCTGGCCGCCGGCGGGCCCGCGCCCGCCCCGACGCCGGCGTGAGCAGGCCCCGCGGCCGCGTTTCTTTTACGGCTTGGATTTGCCGGGGGTAGCCCCAACATGGGCCCTTCATCCGAATGAAGATCTGCTGCATTGGCGCCGGTTATGTCGGCGGACCCACGATGGCGATGATCGCGCTCAAGGCGCCCGACATCGAGGTGAGGGTGGTGGACATGAACGCTTCCCGGATCGCCGCCTGGGGCTCGGGCAGCCTGCCGGTCTACGAGCCGGGCCTCGACGAGATCGTCAGGAAGGTACGGGGGAAGAACCTGCACTTCTCGACGGACGTGAAGGGCGCCATCGAGGCCGCTGACATCGTCTTCGTGGCGGTCAACACCCCGACGAAGAGCTACGGCGTGGGGGCGGGGCGGGCGGCCGACCTGCGCTTCATCGAGTCGGTCGCCAGGACGATCGCGGACTGCGCGAACGGGCCGAAGATCATCGTCGAGAAGTCCACGATCCCGGTCAAGACGGCCGAGACGATAAAGGACATCCTTGCCGCCAACGGGCGCGGGATAAAGTTCCAGGTGCTTTCGAACCCCGAGTTCCTCGCCGAGGGGACGGCCGTGGCCGACCTGCTGAGCCCGGACCGGGTCCTGATCGGCGGCGAGCGGACGCGGGACGGGGCCGCCGCGGTCAAGAAGCTGGCCGAGATCTACGCCCGCTGGGTTCCGCGCGAGCGGATCATCACGACGAACCTCTGGTCGTCGGAGCTTTCAAAGCTCGTGTCGAACGCGTTCCTCGCGCAGCGGATATCCTCGATCAATTCGATTTCCGCGCTCTGCGAGGCAACGGGCGCCGATGTCGACGAGGTGGCCAACGCGATAGGCAGGGACTCCCGGATCGGGCCGAGGTTCCTGAAGGCGTCGGTGGGCTTCGGCGGCTCGTGCTTCCAGAAGGACATCCTCAACCTCGTCTACCTGTGCGAGCACTTCGCGCTGCCCGAGGTGGCCGTGTACTGGGAGGGCGTGGTGAGGATGAACGACTGGCAGAAGCACAGGTTCACGACCCGGATCGTGCGGGCGCTGTACAACTCCGTCGCGGACAAGAAGGTCGCGGTGCTGGGGTTCGCGTTCAAGAAGGACACGAACGACACCCGCGAATCCGCGGCGATCTTCGTGTGCCGGGACCTCATTGCGGAGCAGGCGCGGGTCGCGGTGTACGACCCCAAGGTGCCCGCGGGCGATATCCGGCGCGACGTGCTCGGGCCCGGCGCGGACAACCCGCTGCTGACGGTCGCGACAAGCGCCTACAAGGCGGCCGAGGGCGCGCACGCGCTTGCCATCGCAACGGAGTGGGACGAGTTCAAGTCGCTCGACTTCGCCCGGATATACGAGTCGATGTGCAAGCCCGCGTTCATCTTCGACGGCCGCAACATCCTGGACCTGCAGAAGCTGAGGAAGATCGGGTTCCGGGCGTCGGGGATAGGCAAGTAGCCGCGGCCGGCCTGCGCTCAGGTCCCGAGGACCGTCTTGTAGACGCGGGGCACGCGCTTCGTCACGAGGCAGAGCGTCTCCCAGGGTATCGTTTCCGCCCAGCGGCTGAACTCCCCGACCGAGATCTCGTCGCCCCCCTGTTTCCCGATGAGAACGGCCTCGTCGCCGCAGGCCACGCCCGGGACGTCCGTCGTGTCCACGACCGTCTGGTCCATCGTCACCCGGCCGAGCACCGGGCAGCGGACCCCGCGGATCAGCACGCTCGCCCGGTTGCTGACCGAGCGCGGGATCCCGTCGCCGTAGCCGGCGCAAAGGACGGCCACCCGTGAGTCGCGCCCGAGCGTGCGGGTCCGCCCGTAGCTGACGGTCATCCCCGCCGGAAGGCGCTTCACGATGCCGACCCGCGTCCGGAAGCTGAATATGGGCTCCGTCCTGACCTGGGACAGGAATGAGCCGGGATGCGGAAGGATGCCGAACTGGAGGAGCCCGATCCGGACGGCGTTGAACGGGCTCCTGCCGTGCATGGTCTCGAGCCCCGCGCTGTTGTCCGCGTGCACGAACAGCCGCTCCGGCGGGAGGCCGGCCAGGCCGCAGGCGTCCAGCGCCGCTAGGAACCGGCGGCGCTGCTCCTCGGTGAACGCGGGGTCCTCGTCCGGGTTGGCGAAATGCGTGAAGACGCCGGCGAGCCTCAGGTGGGCCGAGGCTGCGATGCGCCGGGTGATCGCCGGGGCCTCCTCGTGCCAAACGCCCAGCCTTCCCATGCCGGTGTCGATCTTCAGGTGGACGGAAATCGGGCGCCCGGCGGCCCGGGCCGCCGCGTCGAGCCGGGAAACCTCGTCCTCGGTCGACAACGTGGCGGCGAGGTCGTACTCGGCGACAAACCGGTCCTCATCGGGAAGAAGCGGACTGAGCAGGAGGATCGGCCAGCCGGGGCCCAGCTCGCGCAGCTGGGCGGCCTCGGTGATGTTGGCCACGGCGAAGAGGTCGGCCCCCGCGTGCATCAGCCTCGCGGCGATCTGCTGGAGGCCGTGCCCGTAGGCGTCGGCCTTGACGACCGCCACATAGCGGATGTGCGGCGGGAGCGACGCCCGGATGAGGCGCAGGTTGCGCTCGAGCGCCGCCAGGTCGATCTCAGCCCAGCAGCGCAGGGGCAGGGATGCGTTGCGCGGGATCACGGGGCCCTGTGGATCTGCGGGGTCCATATCGCGTAGGAGGGTTCCTGGTGCAGGTAGGCGTCCGGGGCCGCGGTCTCGCGGAAGAGGTCCGCATCCGCGACCCGCGGGAGGGCGAGGAGGGAGGCCACGCCGTAGGAGGTGAGGGCGGTGTGCGGCGGAAGGGGGTCCCAATGCCGGAAGCCCTCGGGCGTCATGAGTTCGCCCGAGAGCCCGGCCGCGGGGACGCGCTCGAAGCCGCCGCCCAGGGCGAAACGGTGCCACAGGCCGCGGCGGGCGTCGGCGATCATGCCCACCTGCGGCCGCCCCACGGCATGGGCGACGACGGCCAGGGCGACATAGGCGAACGTCGGCCTCGGCCCCAGGATATTCCACGTGCGGATCGCCATGGCCGAGGTGCGGATGCCGAGGATCGAGCCCGGCGCCTCGCAAAAGGCGAACGAGCGCACCAAACCGATCTCGACGCCCAAATCGTCGAGGCATTCGAACACACCGACCCCGGCCTCCTCCGTCCGGGAGGACCAGCGGGCCGGAGCGCTGACGTCGAGCAGGCCGACCTGGACCGTCGCCGATGCGGCGTCGATCAGGAGCAGGGGCGACCTCTCCCGGAGAATCTGGCTCAGGCTTGGCATGGCTCGGATTCACCAAACGCGGCGGGAGGCGCGCCCGCAAGCCGGTTAACGCCCAATCCGGCATTGACCCTGCCGTCCCGAAACCCACGCTGGACCCTTACCTTATCCGCAGAGCCGCAACCGCATCCGCGCCGTGAACGTCCAACTGAACACTGTCTCCGACACCCGCAAGAGCCTCGTCATCACCCTGGACAAGGACGAGGTCGACGCCGAGCACCAGGCCGTGCTGGGGGAGTACGTCCGCCTGGCCCGGCTGCCCGGCTTCCGGCCGGGGAAGGCTCCCGCCCCCTTGGTCGTCAAGCGGTTCGCCAAGGAGATAGCCGACGAATTCAAGCAGAAGCTGGTGACGAAGGCCTACCGCGACGCCCTGGAGAAGGAGAAGCTGGCCGTCCTCAGCGTCGTGAGCGTGGAGGAGGGAACGATCGAGCGCGGGGCCCCCGCGGCGATCACGGTGACCGTGGATGTGAGGCCGGATTTCACCCTGCCCGACTACGTGGGACTGCCGACGCAGGTGCCATCCGTCGAGCCGACCTTCGACGAGATCGACGGCGTCATCCAGGCGCTCCGCTCCGAGGGGGCCGACTTCAAGCCGGCGGAGCGCCCCGCCAGGAAGGGCGACTACATCAAGCTGGCCTACGAGGGGTCGCTGGGCGGGAGGCCGATCGCGGAGATCGCCGGCGACAAGCAGCTCTACGCCAAGGTCCCGCAGACATGGGAGGAGGTCGAGGGCACGAACGAGGGGATCATACCCGGGCTCGGCAGGCACCTGGCGGGCGTCGAAAAAGGCGGCAAGAAGAGCGTCGCGATCACATTCCCCGCAGATTTCAAGCCGGTGCCAGCGCTCGCGGGCAAGACCGCCGACTACGCGCTCGACATCCAGGAGGTGCGCGAGCGAATCCTGCCGGAGCTGAACGCCGATTTCTTCAAGGCGCACCACGTGGACGACCTCGAAGGGCTGAAGAGGCAGGTCCGCGCGGACCTGAAGGTCCACAAGGAGCGCAGAAACCACGCCGCCCAGCGCAGCCAGGTGACCCAGGCGCTGGCGGACAGGGTCATGTTCGAGCCGCCGCACAGCCTCGTCGAGGCGGAGACCCAGAGCGTCCTGCGGCAGTTCATAGAGGAGAACATGCGCCGCGGGATCGCCCCCGAGCAGTTTGAGAAGGACAAGAAGGAGCTCTTCGAGGGCGCCCGGAAGGCCGCCGCCAACCGGGTCAAGATCCAGCTGATCCTCGCCAAGGTCGCCGAGGCGGAGAAGTTCGTGGTGTCGGACGACGACCTCGACCTCTACATCCGCCGGGAAGCCGCCCGCTCCAAGCAGAGGCCCGACAAGATCGCAAAGGACCTCGCAAAGGACCGAAACGCCCTGCGCTCGGTGCAGGAGTCCATAATTTTCGACAAGTCGGTTGATTTCCTGGTGTCCAAGGCTAGGGTGACGGAGTCCCAATCGTGAGCTACTACGTACCCATTGTCCTTGAGAACACCGGCCGCGGGGAGCGGTCGATGGACATCTATTCGCGGCTCCTCAAGGACCGGATCATCTTCATCGGAACGCCCATCGACGACATGGTCGCGAACCTCGTCATCGCGCAGCTCCTGTACCTGCAGATGGAGGACGCGAAGAAGGATATCCACCTCTACATCAATTCCCCTGGCGGCGTGGTGACCGGCGGCATGGCGATCTACGACACGATGAATTTCCTGCAGTGCGACGTGCAGACGTTCTGCATTGGCATGGCAGCCAGCATGAGCACGGTCCTGCTCGCCGCGGGGACCAAGGGGAAGCGTTTCGCGCTCCCCAACAGCCGGGTGATGATCCATCAGCCCTCGGGCGGGGCGGGCGGCCAGGCCTCCGACATAGCGATCGCGGCGAAGGAGATCCTGCGCTGGCGCAGGACGCTGAGCGAGGTGATCGCCCGCCACACCGGAAAGGCCCAGGAGCAGGTCGACAAGGATTCGGACCGGGACTATTACATGAGCGCCCAGGAGGCCAAGGAGTACGGGATCGTCGACCATGTCGTGGTTTCGACGCGGGAGGCGCAGACTCTGGTGGTGAAGACCGCCGCCTGAGGGACCCGCACAGGGCGGTTTTCCGCCCTCGACACCCGGGCAATCAGATCCAGACTTTCCGGCCATGGCCAAATCGTCGCGCATGACCCTCTGCTCCTTCTGCGGGAAGTCGCAGGCGGAGGTGAAGAAGATCATCGCGGGCCCCGGCGTCTACATCTGCGACTCGTGCGTCAACGTCTGCAAGACGATCATCGACCGCGAGGTGAAGCAGCCCGCGGTCGAGATCAAGCCCGCGTTCCGCATGATCAAGCCGACGGGCATCAAGAAGGTGCTCGACGACTATGTCATCGGCCAGGAGCACGCGAAAAAGGTCCTCTCGGTGGCGGTCTACAACCACTACAAGCGGCTCAACTTTGAGTCCGGCCATTCGCCCAGAGACCCTGCGGCCGTTGCGCCGGAGTTCAGCGACGTCGAGGTGGAGAAGAGCAACATCCTGCTGGTGGGCCCGACGGGCTCAGGAAAGACGCTCCTTGCGCGATCGCTCGCGCGCATCCTGGACGTTCCCTTCGCGATCTCCGACGCCACGACCCTCACCGAGGCGGGCTACGTGGGGGAGGACGTCGAGAATGTCGTCCTGCGGCTGCTCCAGAACGCCAGCTACGACGTGAAGCGCGCCGAGTGCGGGATCATCTACATCGACGAGATCGACAAGATCCGGCGGACGACCGAGAACGTGTCGATCACCCGCGACGTGTCGGGCGAGGGCGTGCAGCAGGCGCTGCTCAAGATCCTCGAGGGCACGGTGTGCAACGTCCCGCCGCAGGGCGGCCGGAAGCACCCGAACCAGGAGTACATCCAGGTCAACACCTCCAACATCCTGTTCATCTGCGGCGGCGCGTTCGTGGGGCTGGACCAGATCGTCAAGAAGCGGCTGGGCCACCGGTCGATCGGGTTCCACCAGAGCGTCGAGGACAGGGAAATCCCGTCCGACGAGATGATGCGGCGCATCGCCCCGGAGGATATGATCCGGTTTGGCATGATCCCGGAATTCGTTGGGCGGCTGCCCGTTGTGACGGTGCTCGACCCGCTCAAGGTGGAGGACCTGGAGAAGATCCTCCTGAAGACGAAGAACGCGATGGTGAAGCAGTACTCGAAGCTCTTCGCGATGGACGGCGTCCGGCTGCGCTTCACCTCCGACGCGGTAAAGGCGGTCGCCCTGAAGGCGATCGAGCTCAAGACGGGCGCCCGGGCCCTCAGGGCCATCCTCGAGGGCATCATGCTCGAGATCATGTACGACCTGCCGCAGCGCGATGACGTCACGGAGGTCATCGTGGATGCGGCGGCCGTCGCGGGGAGGCGACGGCCGACGCTCAGGCGCGTGCCCAAGGCTGCGCCGACGGAAAACGCAGCGTAGGCGGGAGGCCCGGCGGCCCGCCCCGGGATCACCAGGCGCGGTAGTCGCCCTTCGTGACGCCTCTGGCGAACTCGACAAAGAGCTTTACGCAGCGTTCCACGTCCTCGAGGTCCACGACCTCGCTCGGCGTGTGCATGTAGCGCAGGGGTATGCTCACCAGCCCCGTCGCGACTCCTCCGCGCCCCATCTGGATCGCCCTCGCGTCCGTGCCCGTTGGGCGCGGGTCGCTCTCGACCTGGAACGGGATCTTGAGCTTCTTGGCGGCCTTCACGAGGCCCTCGTAGACCTTGGGGTTGATGTTCGGGCCCCGGCAGAGGATCGGGCCCGCGCCGAGCTTGGTCTCGCCGTACTTGCGGTTGTCGCAGTCGGGATGGTCGGTCGCATGGCCGACGTCCACTGCCAGCGCCACCTGGGGATCCACGGAGTAGCTGGAGATCGTGGCCCCGCGGACCCCGATCTCCTCCTGGGAGGTCGCGACGGACACGACCTTCGCGGCGGGCCGTTTCGCGTCCTTGGACAGCCGGATCAGCGTCTCTCCGACGACGTAGGCGCCGACCTTGTTGTCGAACGCACGGGCGCTGCCTATGCTTCCGTGGATGAGCTCGAACTCGTGGTCGTAGGTGGCCGCGTCCCCGATCGACACCCGCTCCAGCGCCTCCTTCTTCGAGCGCGCGCCGATGTCGATCCAGATCTCGTGGATTTCGGGCACCTTCTTCCGGTCGGCCTCATCCATCAGGTGGATGGCGCGCTTGCCGGTCACGCCCTTCACCGGCCCGTTCGCGGTCTGGATCACGACCCGCCGGCCCGAGATCACCGTCCGGTCGTGCCCGCCGATCGTGTCGAAGTAGACGAACCCCTCCTTGTTGACGTAGGTGATGATGAGGCCGAGCTCGTCCATGTGCCCGGCGAGCATGAGCGTCGGGTCTCCCGACGGGTTGAGCGTGGCGATCCGGTTGCCGAGCGAGTCGCCCGTGTAGGCGTCCGCCGCCGGCTTGACGTGGCGGTCGAACACGGCCTGGGCCTCGCCCTCGTAGCCGGAGGGCGAGCGGGCGTGTAGCAGCTCGGTTAGAAACACGGGGGGTGTGTATTGCGCCATCTTGGGATGTGGGTTAACCCGCATTCTCGGGTCGATCGAGGGGGAGGGCAACGGGGAAAAAGACCTTGGCGGCGCGGCCGGGACGTGGGAGCTTCCGCACTCGATGACGATCTATCCCGCAATCGACATACGGGGCGGCCGCTGCGTCCGCCTGACGCAGGGCCGCGCCGACGCGGAAACCGTCTACGCGCAGGATCCCACCGCGGTGGCCGCCGGTTTCAGGGCCGCCGGTGCAGAGTGGGTGCATGTCGTCGACCTCGACGGGGCGTTCGCCGGCGTGCCGCGCAACCTCGCCGCCGTGGGGGCGATCGCCGAGCTGGGCGTCAAGGTGCAGTTCGGCGGCGGGCTCCGGAACCGCGCATCCGTCGAGAGGGCGCTCGCGATGGGCGCCGCGCGCGTCGTCATCGGCACGCGGGCCGCTGAAAGCGAGGCTTTCATCGCCGACCTGGTCGCCGCGTTCGGGGACGGGATCGCCGTGGGGATCGACGCCCTGGACGGCAGCGTCGCCGTCAAGGGCTGGGTCAACAAGACCGCGACCTCGGCCCTCGGGCTGGCGCGCCGGATGGACGCGCTCGGGGTCGCGACCCTGATCCACACCGACGTCGCGACGGACGGGATGCTGGCCGGCCCGAACTTCGCGGCGCAGGAGGCGATGCTCGACGCCGTCCGCGCCCGGGTGATCGTCAGCGGGGGGGTCGGCCGGCGCGAGGACGTGGTCCGCCTTGTGGAGATGGGCCGGACCCGCTCCAACCTGGAGGGCGTCATCGTCGGCAAGGCGCTTTACGAGGGCCGGGTCGTGCTCGGGGACCTGCTAGGCATCGCGAGCGCTCAGGGCGAGAAAAGATAGTCGCCGCCGACCATGGAATCGGAGCCGGAGGGCGGCGGAACGACCGGCGCCCAGCGGTAGCCTAGCGGGCCCAGGACGCCGAGCACGCCCTCCACCTCATCCTTGCTGTGGAATCCGACGATGAGGGTCGGGCGGGATGCCGCGACGCTTCCCCTCATGCCCTCGATGGCTCGGTGGCCGTGGCCCTCGACGTCGACCTTGGCGAACTGCGGGGCCCTCAATTCGCCGGACTCCACCAGTTCGTCAAGGCGCAGCGCGCGGATGCCGACCGGAACCGACCCCTCGCCCAGGGCCTCGCCGCCGTAGCGCAGGTGCGTGCTCGTGGAATCGAGTTCGCCATACGTCAGGAGTTCCGCCCCTCCGGAACGATCCGACGCCGCAGCCTGGTACGTCCTGAGCCAGGTGAGACGGTTCATCCGCCGGTGGCGCTCAAGCCTCGCGAAACTCATGGGATTGGGCTCGAACGCCGCCACCTGGCCGCCCAGGCCCACGCGGATGGCGAGCGCGACGCTGTAGAATCCGAAATGCGCGCCGATGTCCCAGCAGCTCCACCCGCGAATGTCGCCGCCTCCAAGCCGCTCGATGGCGCATTGGATGGCCGGCTCGTGGGTGCCCCGCCAGTACGACGTCCATGGAAAGAGCGTCCAGCGGGCGCCCTTGGCCGCGCCGCTGCGAATCCTGACTGGGATCAGGCCCGCTATGACGGCGACGAACCTTCGGAGGCGGGGGCTCATCTGCCGCGGTCTGCCGGGCGCGTCCTCTCCGCGAGCTCCTCGAGAGGGTAGGTGACGATCTCGGATAACGTGGGGTGGTACCACGGGGCGCGGAGCATGTCGTGGACCGTCGCGCGCATAGCGAGCGGGGTTGAGAAGCAGTGGATGAGCTCCCCGGCGTCCTTGCCGACGATCTCCGCGCCCAGGATCCTCCCCCCCCGGGGGTCCGCGAGCACCTTCACGTAGCCGTAGTTCGCCTCCATCAGGATCGACTTGCCGTGGTCGCCGAAGGGATGGCTCGCGGCCGCGAATTCGGCCCCCCTCTCCAGGAGGTCGCTCTCGCGCCAGCCGATTCTCCCGAGCTGCGGGTCGGTGAATACCACGCTCAGCAGCATCGAGTCGTCCAGGGGCTTCAGGCCCCTCACCCCTGCGCTGTGGCGCGCGGCCAGCTCCCCCTGCTGTATGGCGAGGTGGACGATCTCGTGCGGGCCGCAGCAGTCGCCGGCCGCGTAGATGTGCGGCGCGCTCGTCTGCTGCCACCGATTGGTGAGGATCCGGCCGCTGGGCTCCGTCCTGACTCCCGCCGCGGGGAGCGAAAGCCCCGACGTGTCGGGCTCGCGGCCGAGCGCGTTGAGCAGGTGGTCAGCCTTCCGGCGGAGGGTCTTTCCCTGGTGCCGGAACGTGACGGACACGCCGTGTCCCAGGGGGCGGATTGCCGAGACCTGCGTGCCTGTGATGACCTCTATCCCCTCGTCCACAAACGCCTGCCGCACAACGCCGGCGGCCTCCTTCGAATGCTCCCGCAGGAGGCGGGGTCTGCGCTGGACGATGCATACCCGCGTGCCGATGCGGCTGAGGAACTGGGCGAGCTCGCAGGCGACGATGCCGCCGCCTAGGACGACGATGCTTCGGGGCTTGAAGTCGAGCTCCAGCACGTCGTCGCTCGTCCAGAAGGGCGTGGCGGCCAGGCCCGGGAGCGGGGGGACGCCGACCCTCGATCCCGTACTGACCAGGAAATGCGCCGCCTTGATCCGCCTTCCGTCGCCCAGCTTAACGGTGTGCGGGTCCACGAAGCGCGCCCGGCCGCGGATCAGGTCGAAGTCCCCGGACTCGAGCTGCTTCACGCGATCGTCCGCAAATTCGCTGATGATCCTCCTCTTCCTCGCGTGCATGGCGCGCATGTCGGCGGCGGCCACGGGGATGCGCAGACCAAAATCCCTGCCGGAGCGGGCGAGGTGGAGCACCTCCGCGGAATAGATGAGGGTCTTCGACGGCATGCAACCGCGCAGGATGCAAAGGCCGCCGAGCCGGCGGGCTCCGTCGATTACGGCGACGCGCCGGCCGAGCGCAGAGGCCACGCGCGCGGCGTTGTAGCCCGCCGATCCGCCGCCTATGACCACGAAATCGTAGGAGTGCCTCACCGCTCAGCGCCCCTTCCGGAAGAGCATCACATGAAGGGTCTTCAGCACGATCGACGCGTCGAGCATGAACGAGAAATTGCGGATGTAGTAGAGGTCGTACTCGAGCTTTCGCAGCGTGTCCTGGACCCCGGAGCCGTAGCGGTAGTTCACCTGCGCCCATCCGGTGATTCCCGGCTTCACCAGGTGGCGGAAATGATAGCACGGAATCTCGCGCTCGTATTCGCCCACCAGCCGGTCCCATTCCGCGCGCGGCCCGATGAGGCTCATCTCGCCGCCGAGCACGTTCCAGAGCTGCGGGAGCTCATCGAGCCGCGCGGAGCGGAGAAACCGGCCGACGCGGGTCACCCGGACGTCATCCTGCCTCGTGTAGGGATCCTGCGGCCCGTCGGACACGCGCATCGTGCGGAGCTTGGCCAGCCTGAAAGGAACCTTGTGCTTTCCGATGCGCGTCTGGAGAAAGAGAAACGGCCCGCCGTCCCCGAGCTTGATGGCGATCGCCGCGGCGAGGACGACCGGCGAAAACGCCACCAGGCCGATGACTGACAGCACGACGTCCGCGCCGCGCTTGATCCGCTCAAAGACGGGTTCCCGCGCGACGGAGAAGCCCTCCTGGAGAACCCAGATGGGGTTGATCCTGTAGAGCGGGATCTTCCTCCAGTAGACCTGGTTGAAAATCTCGAGGGTGTAGGTGGGGATCCCGTCGAAATAGAGCTGGACGAGCTTCATCGGGATCTCCGGGGGCAGCTCCCTGCCCGTCTCCTTCACCACGATCGCTTCCACCTGAATCTTCGCCTGGGCGATCGACTCCAGCACGGCCTCGAATGACTCATACCGGTTGCTGATGTCGGCATGCAGCAGGGGCATCTGGGTCCCCAGCCGGCTGCACTCGCCGCTGAAGATGTCGAAGTCCTCCTTGTCTCCCACGAACACAATGTTGCGCCCGCCGCGCGAGACGCTGGACCTCTCGTAGAGGGCGCGCCGGTAGGCCAGGGTGAACGGACCCGCGATGCCGAAGGCCAGGATGATCACGGCGCGGCTCGATTGGAGCTCGAATCCAACGGAGATGACCGCGAACGTGAGGAGCAGGGTGGCGAGCGCGGCGAAAAAGGAGGCGATGAGATGCACGCTCGCATAGTCGAGGCTCAGCATGTCCGCCCGGGCTCCGTACCCGTCGATCAGATACAGCGAGGCGACGAGGACGAGGGCGGGCGCGAGCAGGGGCCACTCGAGGGGTTCCGAGCTCACGCCCCTCAGGTGGATCACCAGGTTAAAGACCAGCACGACCGAGGCGATGTCGGCGGCGAGCAGGAGCAGCGAGGAACGTCGATGTGGGTTGATGGCCAAGGTTGGGATTCCGGGGATGGCGGCCTAGGGGTTATCGCGCGCGGCCGGCGCTTTCAATGGTTCAATTCTTTTTTCGGTGAGTCCCTCGTCCGGAGTTAAGACGGCCGAGGGCACGGCTCACGGCGGGCGGCCTCCGGCGGGCCCGTAAGGCGCATGTACTGGATTGCGCTAAAGAAGCAGAGCCACCACGCGAGCACCACGGCCACGTTGCCGAAGGGAAACTCAACCCATGCGTATGCGGCGATCAGGATGCAGCCTGTGAGGAGGAAGAACGGAATGGTTGCCACTCTCATGCGGCGCACGGCCAGGCCCGGCAGCGCCACGGCCGCGCCGATGAGCGCCGTGCCGGCGAGGCCCAGCTCGGCGACTGATTGGAGCCAGTCCGAATGGGCGTCGTGGTAGATCACGGGGAGGCGGTCAATCTTCGACTCCTGCGAATTGTACAGGCTGAACACGACCGGGTAGCTTCCCATGCCCCACCCAAAGAGGATCCGCTCGCGCGCCATCCTCCAGGTGTCGTGGTAAAGGACGCTGCGCGAGCCGATTCCGCCGTGCGCCCACATCGCGGCGACCTGCTCCCTTGTCTTGGACGTGCGCGCCTGGATGACGTCCCCGGCCACCATCCAGGCTCCGGCGATGGCCAGGGTCGCAGCGACGGCCATTGCCGCGAGGGCGCCCGCGGGGGTGGCGCCCGAAAGGCGCAGGGCGCCGGAGATCCTCGGGATACCCCTGCCGAGGGCGACGGCGAGCAGGATGCCGAGAAGCACCGTGCAGGCGCGCGATCCGCTCATTGGGACGGAGATGGCGAGCAGCGCTGCGGCAACGATCCCGACAAACGCCGGGCCGTGGAAGAACCCCTCCCCCTGACTGCCGGGGGCATACCGGAGGGTCAGGCCGACGCAGGCGCCGGCCATGAGGATCGCGAACGCGCCCCAATGATTGTCGTACACGAACGATGCGAAAAAATACTCGTGCGGCGTCCTCACGGATCCGAAGTAGATTCCCGTTGACCCTACGAGCTTCTGGACGGTCCCGAATACGGAAAGCGCAAGCGCATTGCCGACCGCGGCGCCAAGAACGAAGCGGATGATCCGCCTGCGGCCCACATAGAGCGCGAGGTTGAGGCAGGATAAATAGACGCAGTCAAAGAGCCACAGGGAGCGCAGCGCCAACCCGGTCCGGGTGGCGCTCGGGATCCACCAGTCCACGCGCACGGGGATCATGAGCGTCTGGTCCCGGAAGGCGAGGTACCGGAATCCGGGCGTCAGGCAGGAGGCCGCCACGAGCAGGTTGAGGACGACGACGGGCGAAACCCAGGGCACGGTGGCGGCAAGGGCCCGGTTCCGGAGGCGCCGGTCCGCCATCGGGGCCAGCGCCAGCAGGATGCCGAGGGATCCCCAGGCCAGGATGGGCGTGCGCACCCAGTCCGCATTGCCGCCGAAGGCCCACGACACGCCGACGACGAAGACCGTGAGGTGCGCCGCCACGGCGATCTCGAGGCCGGTCGGCGGGTGCGGATGCTGGCCTTGGTTCACGGGGAGTGCGCGGCTGCCGCCGGGCGCAGCCCCGCGTAGAAATCAGAAAGCACGCGGGCCGACTTCTCCCACGAATACTCCCGCAGGACCCATTCGCTCCCGGCCGAGCCGCGGCGGCGCAGGGAATCAAGGCCCTCCGTGGTTGCGGCCCGGATGGCCGCGCCGAATTCCGGCCAGGGAACGCACCACCCCGCCCCGACCTTGTTGAGGGCGGCCCATGGCGTGGCGTCGGTCACCAGGGCCGGCACCCCGTGCGCGAGGGCCTCGGCAATCGAGAGCCCGAAGCTTTCGCTGTGGGACGGGAGCAGGAAGAGGGAGGCGATTCCGTAGGGAGGAGGGCGACCCTCGCCGTCATAGGCCCGGACCCGCCCGTGCTGCCCGGACCGCAGGACGTAGTCCTCGATCATGCGCGGCGTGTATTCGTCGGGGATGCCGACGATCAGGAGCAGCCAGTCGCCCGGCCCGAACTCGAGCCATGTGTCGATAAGTTCGAGCAGCCTCTTCTTCTGGTGAAATCGCGAGTAGAAGAGCGCCACGGGCCTTTGCGCGGCCTCCGGGACCATCTTGCGCCAATACGCCGCCGCCGCCGCCGATTCCTCGGCGGAGGGGGCGGCCACGCCGTTCGGGGCCACGCACACGGGCTGCCGGAAGCCCAGCGACCGCAGCGAGTCCGCCTCGGACTCGCTGGTCGCGTGCCATCCGTCCGCCGCCTCGAATGCGCCCGGATGGATGAGCGCCCTGGCGAGGGCCTTCCTATGCGAATGGTGGTCCCAGGCCCACTGGTTCATCATTCCCCGGGGCGATACGACCAGCGCCGCGCCGAGCCGGCGGGCCGCCCCGTGGGCGTAGTGCAGCGTGCGCAGCCAGATCGAGTGGTGGTGGACGATGTCCGCCTTGGCCGTGCGCAGGTAGGAGCGCAGGCCGGCCGAGCGGCAAACCGGTCTGGGCCAGTCGCGATGGAACGTGCGGATCTCAAGGCCACCGTCCGTCCGGTGCCAGCCCGCGCCGGGCTCGGTGGCGAGGAGCTCGACTTGCTCGCCACTACTTGCGAGCGCGGTGGCCAGGTTGAGGACCGACTTGCTAGGCCCCCCGTGGCGGGCTTCGAGGCTGGGGACGATGTGGCAGGACTTCACGCGGAGGGGGGCGTCCGGTCCTTCAGGACGCGGCACGGGTTTCCGGCGCAGACGGTGCGCGCGGGAAGGTCCTTGACGACGACCGAGCGGGCGCCCACGACGCATAGCTCCCCTATTGAAACGCCAGGCCCGACAAACACGTCGGCGCCCAGCCACGCGTTTTCCCCGACGACGATCGGCTTGGCGACGAGCGGCATGCTCCACCGGCTGTGATCGTGCGTTCCCGCGCAGAGATGGCAGTTCTGGCTGACGTTGGCCCCCCTCCCGAGGGAAACGGGGGCCAGGTTGTAGATGGCGACGTTCGGGCCGATCATGGACCTCGGGGCGAGGGACAGCTTCTGCGGAAAGACGATCGACGCGGACGGGAACACAACGACCCTGCCGGGCTCGGGAATGTCGGCGCCGAAGAGCCTCAGCAGCCGGGCGCGCAAACCGTGCCATGGACGCGGGCTCCAGCGGAACAGGGTCGATTGGACGACGGCCCAGCACATCCGCAGCGCGACCTCCCCGGCGGAGTACGGGGAAGTGCAGCCCTGGCCCAGGTAGGGGTCTTCCTTAGGCATGGTCGTATTATGCGCGGTTTTCGGCCCCGGCACCCGCCAAAAGCGAGAGGTCCTCCAAGATTGTGCGCGAGACCTCCGGGTAGTCGAAGCGCCGGGCGTGGCTCTGGCCGCGCAGAGCCAGCTCCCTGCGCGCGCCCGCGTCCGCCACCAGGCGGCCGATGCAGTCGGCCAGGAGCCTGTCGGCGTCGGCCGCCGCATGGTCAAAGACGAGGCCGGTCTGGCCGTCGGCCACGAGGTCTCCGAAGCAGCCGAGTCTGGACACCACGGCCGCGCAGCGGGAGGCCATGGCCTCGGCCACCGCGACCCCGAACGTCTCGCCCTTTTCCGCAAGGCTTGGATAGCAGAAGATATCCAGGCCTCCGTACAGGCGGGCCAGGCGCTCCGGATCGTACTCCGGCGGGAGCCATTCGACGCGCCCGCCGAGCGCCGCTTCGGCCTCCTTGCGCAGCGCCGAGGCCCAGCCGGCGCCGCCTCCCCCAGCCCCTACGCCCGCGGGCCCGGCGATCCTGAGGCGCCATTGCGGAAGGTCCGCGCGGGCCGCGAGCCGGCGGGCCGCGCGCACCAGCAGCGCGATTCCCTTTTCGGGATGCAGCCGGCCCACGTAGCCGACCGTGACGGGCGAGCCCGGCTGGCTGGCCGAGCGCGCATGCAGGGCCCAGTCGATCGGGTACCCGATGACCCGCGTGCGCGCGGATGCCTCCTTGGACGCGATCTGCCCCGCGACAAAGGTGCTGGGCGCGTAGATCCTGGCCACCCCCCCGTAGAAGCGGATCTGTCCCCTGGGGGCCCTGCCGATCATGACCGACACCCTTCCGGCCCTGGGCTTCACGCGGTGAAGCCAGGCGGGGAGGGTGACCGTGTTGCATATGACGACGTCGCCGGGAGGCAGCGCGCGCGCGACCCGGACGCCCCAGATGAGGTCGAGGGCGAGGTTCAGCGCCAGAAGCCGGGTGTGGGCGAAACCGGGCAGGCGGATGTGCTTCACCCCCGCGACGGTCTCCGCGGGCGCGAGGCCGGGCCAGCTCCGCGAGACAAACGTCACCGAATGGCCGGCCGACGCGAAAAGCCCCGCGAGGCCGTGCCACGACTTCTCGGTCGATCCGCCGCTGACGGCGGGCACCGGGAGAAAGAAGCCCGTCACGATGGTGATTTTCACGGGTGGCGCCCCGGCTCAGGTCTCCAATGCCGCGAGCGCGGCAAGAAGGCCGTCCGTTGTCTTCGCGTACGTGTACCCCGCCATCCTGCGCTCAATGGCCTGCCGGATCTCCTGCCGGCGCGCCGCCGACGACCCCAGCGCCGCGAGCGCCTCGGACAGGGTCCGTCCGAGCGCCTGGGGGTCCGAGGGGTCGAACACCCAGCCGGTCTCGCCGTGGGTCACGAGGTCCCTCTGGCAGCCGACCCTGTCGCTCACGAGGCACGGAACGCCCATGTGCATGGCTTCGTTCACGGCGAGGCCCCACGTCTCATAGTTTCCGCGCGAGGGCAGGACGAAGAGGTCCGCCATCAGGTACCGGGAGGGCATCTCGCTCTGGTTCGCGAACGGCAGGAACCGGACGGGCGGGGCGCCTGGGACGCCGGCCCGCTCCGACGCCAGCGCCTGGAGCTTGGCCTTTTCCGGGCCCTCCCCGACGAAGACGATGGCCGTGTCCGCCAGGCGCATCCCCAGGAAGGCCGCCAGAAGCTCCACGGGCTGCTTGGCCGCGACGAGCTTGCCCGCGAATAGCACGATCCGGGTGGCGGGATCGAGGCCGAGCTGCGAGCGCATCCTCTCGGCGCCCGCGAAATGCCCGGAATGGTCGCGCCGGAAAAGCTCCCCGTCGACGGAATGAGGCGCGAAAAACAGCTTTCGCCCGGGCACCCCGAAGGCCTCGAAATACTCGCGGTTGGCCGCACCCGCGCAAAGAAACGAGGCGAACTGGGAGAACAACGCGCCAAGGGCCAAGCGCACGTGCGGCCGCGGGGATCCGCGGCCCAGCAGGTGGGAATCGCCGCGAAACAGGATGGGGATTCCGCGGCGCCGCGCCCATGCGGCTGCGCGCAGGTGGCTCGCCCACTTGTAGCCGAATAGGAGCATGGCGTCGGGCCGCCATGCGGCCATGCGCGACGGCAGGCCCGGGTTTCTGAACCCGAAGAAATGTTGCGCTCCGGGCGTCGACGAGGTGTTGGGCACGAACTCGGAATCGTAGCCCGACAGGAGGTCCACGTCCCACGTGACGCTGGTTCCGAATTCCGGGTCGCGGTGCTGCGCGACGCCGAAGTCCCAGAGATAGAACACGCGGAACTCGAGCGACGTGCGGCTGCGCAGCCACCGGAACCAGGGGCTGTAGTATTGCGTGGGGTGCGACAGCACCACCGCGAGGCGTCCGCCCGTTTCGAAGTGGTTTTTCACGGCTTCATCCTGTGGCGCCCGAGCGCGGCGTCGAAGCAGCCCGCGAGCGCGCGTGTCATGCCTTCCGCGGAGTAGGGGAGGAATGAGGAGGGATCGATCTCCACGACCTCTCGCATTTTTCCGCTCATGAACCACGCGTTTGCCACCTCGTCCGCAAGAGCGTCGATGTCGGCGGGGTCCCTGAAGGCGTAGCGCAGGCCGCAATTCATGGCATTGGCGATGGGAATGACCGGGCTTAGGCTGTTGAAAACAACGAGCATGGGGCGCCTGGCAAGGACGTACGGGAAGATCTTCGAGGCGCTGTAGGTCGGGTCATTGGAACCCACGGCAACGAGCGCGTCTGCGTGGCTCAGGTAATAGAGCGCATCGAAATAGGGCACGCGGTAGCAATGCTCGGCAACGTAGCCATCGACGCCCTCAGCGCGCGCTATGGGCATGGCCCAATTCCGGCCAAAGGGCCGCGGCGCGTAGTCGGTGCCGATGAAGTGGAAGCGGACGAGCCCGGCCTCGGCCGGCCGGGAGGCCAGAAATTTCTTGAACGCGCGGAACACGATCGTGAGCGAGGTCGACATGTCCGGCCCGCAGCGCCCGGCGTAGACGTGGTGGAAATGGCCGTCGCCAAACGGGACGAGCGGGACGGAGGGCTCGTGCTCCCTGGCCGTCGCCACGTCCTGCTCCGCCGCTCCGAACGGCAGGACCGTCGTGATCCCCGCGTCGAACCAGGGATAGGCCCTTGCGAGGGCGGCCCCGTAGGATCCGGAGACGGCGACAACACCGGATGCGCCGCGAAGCACCTTCGGCTCTCGGCGACGGGCGCACCATTGGGAAAAGCCGAACTTCAGCCTGCCGCCCGGGGGCGGCGTGTGCGTGGCGCTGTAGTAGTCGTTCAGCCAGGGGTCCTGGTAATCGAGCACGTAGGGCAGGCCGAACCTGGTCTTCCAGCGCGGCCCAAGCGTGAAGGCGCCGAATTGCGTGGTGCTGAAGAAAGCGAGGTCGAATTTCTCGCGGCGCAGCAGCGTATCGCCGGCGGCGCGCAGCGCCCTGCCGCAGCGCAGCCAGAGGCTTCCGATGCCCGCCCAGCGGGTGGCCCGCGCGGGGATTCCCCGCACCCGGATGACCCGGATGTCGGAGGGATAGGTCTTCTCGAGCAGCGGCTCGAGCACGCCGCCCTCGACCAGGTCGGGCGCAACGGCCAGGACCACTGGCACCCATCCGAACGCGCCCAGGTAGGGCAGCGCCATGCGGGTGCGCTGCATGTCCGGCGCGTTGATCGGCGGAAAATGGGGGGAAACGATCAGGACCCGGCGGGCGGGCCGCGTTGGCATCGGGTCCTTCATCGTTCGAACAGGAACTCTTCGCCGCAAAGGAACATGGATGCGAACCCCGATGGAAGGGCAGGGACAGTTTCCGGCGCAATCGGATCCGTCTGCGAGGCGTATGAGGCAATCGCGCGGGCCTTGACATCCAGGACGCCGCGAACGTCGAGGTGCCACACCCTGCGGCACGCGAACATCGGCCGCAGCAGCAGCAGCGGGTTCCACCAGGACCAGACGGGGAATTCGAGCAACCTCGGCCTGATCTGCGCAAGCTGCAGGGCCCGGGACACCAGGGCGAACGAGGCGTCGTGCTCGGAGCTTCCGTCGAGACGGCACGGCAGGAGGATCGCCTCCGGCGCGAGCCGCGCCAGCATTGCGGCGATCTTCCCCGCAACCTCCCGCGCGCGCCCGGTGTCGAGACCGGCAAGCGTGCCGTCGCGCTCGTCCAGGAACGCAACCCGCTCCCAGTCGACGCCGAGGATGCCCGTCGCCGATCGCGCCTCGGCCTTCCGCCGGGCTGCGATGGCGTCAGGCGCGGCAGTCGGATGGGCGGGATGCGACGCGCTGCCGTCGGTGATGAAAACCACCTGCACGGCCGCCCGATTCCGGACCAGGAGGGCCACGGCGCCGCCGCATCCGAAAGTCTCGTCGTCCGGATGGGGCGCAACGACGAGCGCGGAGGCCACAGCGTTCCTCTGGAACGAACGGCTGCGAATCCGCAATGCGACGCTGATCAGGCGGGCGATCGCGCGCCGCAGGAGCAGGCGCCCCCGCGGCGTGTCCGACCACCCGATCGTCAGGGCCCGGGCGATCCTGGAAGGGGCGCTATGGTTGGGATGCAATGGCCGGCGGGGGTCGCTCAATCGTCTTCGGGCTCGGGTCGCCGGGCCACGGTCCTGTGCACGAACGGCATGCTTGCCGCCACGATCACCACGAACGACTGGAAGGTCGAGGTCACCAGCACGCTTGCGACCATTTCAAATGAGTTCATCAGATTCATCAAGAGGCTCAGCGACAGGAAACCCTCGGTCGAAACCAGCAGCTTCCGGGCTGTGAAATTCTCGATCCAGGCGAACAGGACGCCAAGGAAGATGCCGAGGCAGATCGAGCCGGCGAAAGGCCCGAAATTCCCGTAGGCCTCCGGCAACAGGCCCCAGGCGACATAGGTTGTGAAGGTCGATTCCAGATCCTGCCGGCCGAAGTGCACGTTCAACAGGATCTGGCCCTCGTGGGTGCGCGGCTTTTCAGGCCACAGGATTCTCGGCACGAGCAGCGGCGGTATCACCGAATAGGTCTTCCCCTCCAGGGGTTTGATGTGGTTCGTCTCGATCGCATCGATGACGAAGAGCAGGTTCTGCAGGTTATCGACCCGATCGAGCAGGGTCTGGTTCTTGTTGGCCTGGGCCTTGCTGTCGTTTGTCGCCTGGGCCAGCTCGGTCTTGTTCTCCAAGATCGCATCGTAGCTAACCCGGGCCCATTCCGTGTAGCACGCCGGCAATTGTCCAAGGGACCTGTGGGTCGCCGGCGCGTCCACGTTCCCCCAATAGCGCGCCCTCATCGTGTACTTGCCCGTGTTCAAAAACGAAAGCGCCAGCATCGCGACAGTCAGGTAGCGCCAGGGCAGGCGCCCGCCGCTCCAGAACAGGCCGATGGCGACGGTGATTAGATTCGCCGTTGCCGCGCTCAGGAGGAAGTCCGATGCGGACATCATCGCGTTGGCGACCAGCAGCAGCCAAAAAACCGCCTTTCCCAGGAACGACGCCTCGCCTCCCCCGATGGTCAAAGCGACAAGGAAGAAGCCGCAGGCGCTCACCACGGACACCAGCGCGTACAGGATCGCTTCCGAGCCGCCGGGCATAGCCGATTCGAGTGAGTCCAGAAGATCCAGACCCTGCAGGACTTCAAACGCTGTGGCGCCGGCGATCATCACAAATCCCAGCCTGGCCCATCCCCTGGAGCCCGCCCGGTTGAATTCATGCAAGGCGTGGCTTGCCGGAGGCGACGGGCGGAACAGCCGCATTCCCAGCATCCAGGCCATTGCCATGGCGACATCGAAGATCAGCACCTCAATCCCGGCGCTGAACACAAAGGCCGGCGGATAGGTGCTGATGACCTCGTGGCCGGTCGCGATCGGCACGGCATAAATGATCAGGTTCTGGATGACCATTACCGGCAGCAGCGGCAGGCCTATTGCCCGCTGGCTCCAGAAGACCAGGGCGATGCAGGTGCCCGCGGCCATCATCGCAAAGGCCGCGGCACCCGGACGGCTTGAATAGGCCAGGTAGGTCGCCTCGATCACCAGGACGGCGGCCAGCGGGACGGCCAGCCGCCTGACCGCAAGGCGCACCTTTTCGCTGAGCTCGCCTATGTCGGTGTAGCGGTCGAGCGGTGCTGTCCGGGGTCCGGCTCTCATGCTTTGAACTCCTTGTAAAGCTCCAGATACTGCCTCGCGCAGGCATCGCGACTGAACCGGGCCTCGGCCGAGCGCCGGCAGGCGTGGCGATCGATCTGCTCCAGGCGGCCCACGGCCGCCGCGCCGCCCGCCGCGTCGCTCACGAAGAACCCCGTCCGCCCCGCTTCGACGATCTCGGGGGTCGCCCCCCTGGCGCACGTGATCACCGGCGTGCCGGCGGCCAGGGCCTCGGCGAAGACGATGCCAAACGGCTCGTCCCACTGGATCGGCACGACGAGCGCGGCGGCGCGCCCCAGCAGGTCATTCTTCCTTGCATCATCGACCTCGCCGATCCATTCGACGCCGTCGCGCCCAATCTGCCCTGCGATCCTGCGCTCCCAGAAGTCGCGCTCCGGGCCTGTTTCGGCGCGGTTGCCGGCAAGGATGAGCCTGCGGCCGCTCGCCCGGGCGATCTCGATGGCGATGTCGGGACCCTTGATCGACTCGATGCGGCTGAGAAAGACGAGCGGAGCGTCGGCCGGCACGCGCGGCACGAAGGTGAACTTTTCAAGCTCCACGAAATTGGGAACCGCGCGCCACTGGCCGCCGGACGCCCGCCCCATCGCGCAGATGTACTCGCTGCACCCGGTGAAGCGGAGGGACCGGCCCGCCAGCCACGATGCCCATGAGATCTGTCGACCTCCGGTGTGGCGCTGGTACGACATGACCTTGGGAAGGGAGCTGAAAAGGAGCGGGAGAAGGTATCCCAGTCGCGAGAAGCTGTGGAGCACGTCGGGCCGGAACCGCCTCGTCGCGCGAAGGAGCGCGATCGAATTGAGCAGCGCGCCCACGCCCCGCCCTGCGGCGGGCCAGCCGAAAAACGCATCGGCTGCGCAGGTGGAAGAGCGATGCGCGACGAGGCCCACGGCGTGTCCCTGGGCCCGAAAGTGACGCGCGAGCGCGTCGACGATGCGCTCAATCCCGCCATAGCCGACAGGGGGAACCGGCAGGAAGGGGTCGGCGGTCAGCAGGATTTTCAAGGTTTTGCGGCCTCGACATACAGCGAGTACCGGGCGTGCTCCTGGCGGTCGATCGCCAGGAGCGGGTCAGCGGACTTGCCATAGGCGCTCCTGCGGACGTCCGCGAATCCGGCCTCATTCAAGACCCATTCAAGCGTCTCGTAATCGTAGGCGAAATGGTGCTCACCTCCCTGGTGGAACACGTGGTTGAGCATTGCCATCGGCGTCGGCATGTCGGCTGGAAGCGGGTCGAGGCCGAGCGCCCCCCAATGGGCGCGGTCGTTTACGAGATAGGCCTCGGCGAATCGGCGCCCGTCGGGCACGATTATCCGCGCCATGCCCCCGGGTTGAAGCACCCGGTGGAATTCCCGAAGGACCGCGGGCACTTCCTTCCTAAAATTGAGGTGCTCGAAGACATGCTCGGCGAAGATGCGGGCGACGCTGCCATCGGCCAGGGGAATTCCCAGGCGGATGTCGCACGCGAACGTCTGGTCCGCCGGGTGGCTCACGGCATCCGTGTTCAACCACCCCGGCAGGCCCCTCCCGCCGCTGCCGACGTTCAGGCTAAGGCCCTTTTCGCCACGCAACCGCCTGACTCTGCGATGATAGGCCGGACTCAGCCAATTCTTGACCCGGCACAGGCGGCAGTTGGCCTCGAACCTCAGCTCCTGCACAAGCTCGGCGTTTACGGGCAGCCTGGGAATGAGCCACCGGCCAATGCGTTGTTTTAAAGTCATGGGAATCCGGACGCTCGCCGAACGCGGATCGGGATGATGGGGCAAGTGTGCGGCAATCTCGCGGCCGTTCAGGCAGGCCCCGAAATCCGCCTGGGATGCTATTGGGTGTTCAATCGAGTCCTCTGGCGCCGGGCCGCGCGCGAGGGACCCCATCAATCTGCCCTCAGGGACCAGCGCCATCCGAAGTCTCCCTGCCCGATCACATGGAGCGGAGGCATCTGGGGGTGAAACCTGGGAGAAACATAGTCGAATTCAACAGCATCGAGCTTCTGGTCATAGTCCATGCTGGCGTCGCCAAGATAAACCGAAATGTGATAGGTGTCGCTGTGCAGCGGCACGTGATCAAGGTGCGCGGTCACCACGCCGGCGCGTGTCGGCTGGGGTTGCCAGGCCTTGCCGGCCATGCGGCCGTTGCTTCCGGCGATCGGATAGCCGAGCTTTGAAGAGACTATCACCCCGACGACGGGGGGCGAAAGGGGAAAGGGCGACGCGAATCCGACCTCGACCTCGATGCGACCCTCGGCGAGGACGCCCGGGTCGACGCGCACCGACGTGATGTGCGGCCTGTCCACCGCCGGGGCCGGAAAATCGGCCCGGTGGCTGCCCGTGTGGAGATAGGCTGCCAGGCACTCATTGATCGGGCCCTGGCCGGCGACCTGTCCCTGGCTGAGCCAGAGGCCCGCGTTGCAAATGCTCTGGAGCGCGGCGCTGTTATGGCTAACGAAAAGGACGGTGCGCCCGTCGCTGCGCGTCACCTCGCTGACCTTGTTCAGGCATTTCTTCTGGAACTGCGCGTCGCCGACCGCAAGCACCTCGTCCACGATCAGGATCTCGGGCTCGAGATGCGCGGCAATCGCGAACGCGAGCCGGACGTACATCCCGCTCGAATAATGCTTCACCGGCGTGTCCAGGAAGCGCTCGATCTCGGAGAAGGCGACGATTTCGTCGAATTTGCGGGCGATCTCCGCCCGGCTCATCCCGAGGATTACGCCGTTAAGGTAGACATTCTCCCGCCCCGTCAATTCGGGATGAAACCCCGTGCCGACCTCAAGGAGGCTCGCCACGCGTCCGCGCATCTGTATGCGTCCCGTGGTGGGCTCGGTGATCCTCGAGAGAATCTTGAGCAGCGTTGACTTCCCGGCGCCGTTCCTGCCCATGATGCCGAGGACCTGCCCGCGCTGGAGTTCGAACGACACGTTCTTGAGCGCCCAGAACTCCTCCACGGTGCGCCTGGCTCCGCGGGTCCCGGGGCGCATCCATTCCATCGCCGAGCGAATTCCGCGCGCCATCCGGTCCCGCAGGGTGTCGTCGTCGGCCTGGTGCCCCAGCAGGTAGCGCTTGGAGACGTTGTCGACGGTGATGATGGTGTCGCCGGGCATGGCTCGGGATCAGATGACGTCGGCAAATGTCCGCTCCATCCTCCGGAAGTACCACACTCCAGAGTACGTCAACAGGGCGGAAATCGCGATGGACAGGCTGATGCCCTGAAGGTCGAAGGGCTGGCCGTCGCTCAGGAGGCACCAGCGGAACGCGTCGATGACGCCCGTCATGGGGTTCAGGTCGAGCAGGCTTCGCCAGCGCGGGACAACGCCCGTGCTGAAGCCGATCGGCGAGACGAACACGCCGACCTGGACGAGGAACGGCACGATGTATTTGAAATCCCGATATTTGACGGTGAGGGCCGTGAACCAGGCCCCAGCTCCGAAGGCGAGGGTGAGGGCGACGAGAATGAAAAGGGGGAGCAGGGCCCAGTGCCACGACGGAATCCTCCCGAGCCAGAGCGATGCACAGATGTACAGGGCCAGCACCACCAGGAAGTCGATCGTGGCCACGCCGAGGGCTGAAAATGGAATGATGAGCCTCGGGAAGTACACCTTTGAGATCAGGTTTGCGTTCGAAATCAGGCTCGCGCTCGATCCCGAAAGCGCGGCGGAGAAAAGCTGCCAGGGGAGCAGCCCGGCGAGGACCAGCAGGGGATAGGGAACGCCGCCGGCAGACATTCCGGCGAGCTTGCCGAAGACGAAGGTGAAGATGATCGTGGTGACGACGGGCTGGATCAGGGCCCATCCAACGCCCAGAACGGTCTGCTTGTAGCGCACCTTGATGTCGCGCAAAGTCAGGAAGCGGAAGAGGTCCCGGTAACGCCAAAGGTCGCTCCAGTAATGGGCGCTTGCTCGGCCCGCCTCGATGATCAGGAGGTCTTGGGGTGCCGATGCGGCGGGACTCTGGGTGGGACCACTCATGAGGAAAGCAATGAGGCAAAGCGCTCCTTGAATCGCAAATAGGAAAACGTCCGCGCCCTCTCGAGAATAGGCTCCACCGGCCACTCCCTGCGGAGAGCTGTGACGATCGCCGCAGCGATGCCCGGCACGTTGCCGTAACCGACGAGGATGCCGGTGTCGGCGGTGATGACCTCCGGGACGCCGCCGGAGCGCGCTCCGAGGCAGGGCCGGCCGTTCGCCATGGCTTCGAGATAGACGAGGCCGAAGCCCTCCTTGTCGCTGGGCAGGGCAAACATTCGGCTTCGCGCTAATTCCCCGTGGAGCTCCGAGTCGTCGACGTATCCGGCGAATTCGACCGCTCCTCCCAGATTGAGCCGTCGAGCGAGCCTTTGCAGGTCCGGAAGCGCGTCTCCCCGCCCCACGATGCGAAGCCGCGCATCCGGAATCGCTGCGCGGACGGCCGGCATCGCAGCGATCAGGTGATCAATCCCCTTGTAGCTGTCGGCTGCCGAAAGGCGGGACATCGCAAGGATAACCGGGGGACCCGCGGCTGCGGAGACGATCGACGGGGGATCAAGGTTGGGATCGAGCGCGTTGGGAAGAATGACCGTCCGCTCGGGCGGGACGGGGCAGTTCTCAAGGAGCTGGCGCCTCGTGAAATCGCTCACGCACAGGACAAGGCGGGCCCCGAGAAGAGCCCGCCGCTCCACGAACGTGAAGGGGCGCCAAACCTCGATCCCGTGGGCGACAAGGTAGTACGACTTCCGCTTCGACAACTTGCACGACGCCCACGCGAGCGGCAGCTGGGCGATGTGTCCGCAGACAATCCTGGTTGAACGCACTCCCATGCGCAGCGCCGCCTCGCAGAATCTGACCTTGTTGTGGCTGCAGACCTCCCACTCGACGAGCCCGCCGCTGGAATAGCGGCGCAGGTCGGTCGAGTCTAGAACCTGGTCGTTGAGCGACAAGAGGCGCACGGCGTCCCCTTTGCCCGAGAGCTCGCACAGGGCCTTCAGGTAGAGCCGGAGCATGCGGCTGATCCCGCCGTCGTTGCTGAAAAGATCGGGTGTGAGCAGAAGGTAGTCCACGAGAGTTCAGCCCGCCGAAGATGCCTGGGACGGGAGCTCCGCCCGCTTTAGGTTCACAAAAGCGATGAGGACGGCGAGGCTCCACAGGCGCGACCATTCCCGGTCCTCCCCCCCCGACGCGAATCCCTTCCAGAGCTCCTGGATGGGGCCGGCCGAGAACAGCCCGCTTTGGCCGATGCTGGCGGGCGCAAATGTGTCCTCCAGGAACGGCCGGAGCTCCTTGCGCATCCAGACGGGGAAGGGGAGTGTGAACCCCCGTTTCCTGCGGCGGGCGAGGCCTGGCGGCAGGATGTCCGAAGCCGCCTCGAGCAGCGCCGATTTTGGACGGCGGCGATCGTCCCGAAAGCGTGCGGGTTGCCGCCAGATCCATTCGACGAGGGGGCGATCGATGAATGGGACCCGCAGCTCCAGCGAATGGCGCATGCTCATGACGTCGCTGTCGCGAAGGAGGACGTCGGCCATGTACGTGCGCATCTCCCAGGCGCTCACCAGAGAAAACATGTCATCCGCACCGACGTCGGCGCGCATTGCCTCGAGGCGCGGATGAAACGGCGGGGATCCCTCGATCTGGGCGGCGACGTCGGGGGCCAGCATCGACCGGCGCCGCCCCTCCGAAAACACGCGGCGCTGCAGCGCCGCAAGCTCGTGCGGATCCCGAGCGTTGCGGAGGAAGTCCGAGAGCTTCCGCGCGCGGGTTCCGCCGATGCCAAGGCAGCCCGTCAGGAGCGAGCGCAGCGGCCCGGGGATGCGCCGCCATAGCGGCAGGCGCCGGGAGAGCGCGGGTAGCGCGCGGAACGAGGGGTAGCCTCCGAAAAGCTCGTCTCCGCCGAGCCCGGAAAGGGCGACCTTAACCCCGCCTTCCCGGGCCGTCTGGCTCACGTAGTAGGTGTTCACGCCGTCGCCCGTGGGCTGGTCGCACGCGGCGATGAACTTGTCCAGGTCGCGCGCCACCTCGCCTCCCGTGAGTATCCGCGTGTGGTGGACCGCGCCGAAATGCCGCGCGCTCGCCTCGGCCTCGGCGGCTTCCGAGAAGCTGCGCTCAGGAAAGCCGATCGAGAATGTCTTCAGCGGGCTGCCCGTCGCCCGTGACATGAGCCCGGCGACAACGGCCGAATCGAGGCCGCCCGAGAGGAAAGCCCCCACCGGCACGTCGGCGAGCATGTGGGCCCTGATTGCATCGTCGAGGCGCGCGCGCAGGCCGCGCACGAATTCCTCCTGCGACGCACACGGCGCCGGGTCGTCCGGAATCGACCTGAACGTCCATGCCGGGCGAATGTCGAGGCGCCCCCGGCGGTACCGCAGGCACTCACCGGGCTGGAGGCTCAGGATCCCGCGGTAGATCGTGCGCGGGGCCGGCACCGCGAACCATGCGAGGTAGTCGGCCACCGACACGGGATCGATCTCCGCCCTGGTTCCGGCCGCCAGGAGCGCGGCCACCTCGGAGGCGAACACGAGGCGCCCGCCCTCGAGGCTGAAGTAGAGGGGTTTTATTCCGAATGGATCGCGCGCGGCGAAGAGAGACTCATCGGCGGAGTCCCACAGGGCGAAGGCGAACATTCCTCGCAGCCGCCCAAGGGCGCCCTCGCCCCACTGCGCAAGGGCGGCGAGCAGCACCTCGGTGTCACACCTCGTGCGGAACGCCCATCCGGCGGACTCAAGCTCCCCCTGAAGGGAGCGGAAATTGTAGATGGCGCCGTTGAAGACGAGGGTGTGCCTCCCGTCCGGCGTCGCCATGGGCTGGTGGCCGTTGGCCGGATCGAATATGGCGAGGCGGCGCATGCCGATCGTGGCCGGCCCGCTTGACGCGATGCCCAGGTCGTCGGGGCCCCGGTGAATCATGGCCGAGCACATCCGCTGGACGGCCTCCTCGCGAATTTGGGCGGGGATGCTGGGGTCTACAAGTCCTGCGATGCCGCACATGGCTTTGAAAAATACTTCGCCCGGTCGCTTCCGCGGGCAGCGACGGCAAAGGACGGGTTTGGGTCGCCCATGGGGTCGGTCGGGTGGCACCCTACCGAATCAAAATGACAACTACGCGTCTCCCCAGGCGCAACCCTTGAGGGGGCGTATTTTCACGCACAGATCGACCGCGCGACGTCCAATGCCTTCTCGGGCGTGAAGAGCTTTTCCACGAGCATCAGGCCGAAGTCGGTGGCCGTTCCGGCGCCGCGGGAGGTGATCATCCGGCCGTCGGCCACGACGCGCTCGCCAAGAAGAGCCGCGGGCAACTCGGCGGCGACGGAAAAATGGGCGGTGTAGCGGCGGCCCTCCAGCACCCCCGCGTCCTTGAGCACGACCGGCCCGGCGCAGATCGCCGCAATCCATCCGTTTCGCTCGCGCTGCCGCCTGATGCACCCGGCGACGCGCGGATCCGCACGCAGCCGGCTCACACCGGGCCCGCCGGGGAGGACGAGGCAGTCGAACCGGGATCCCTCGGCTGCCGCCAGCGTCGTGTTGGCGTGGAGGATGAGTCCGTTGCGCCCCGTCACGTGGATTCCCTCGCCCAGGGCCGCGACCGTGACCTCGGCTCCCGCGCGGCGCAGGATGTCAAGGGGAGTCACGGCCTCGATCTCCTCGAAGCCGTCGGCGAGAATCACGAGCACGGTGGGCGCGGGCATGGAGCCATTGAATACCTCGGGGAGGGCAACCTCACGGATATTTTATTCAAAAACGCCTCGTTATTTCCCGCGCGACGCGCAAGCATCGCCCCCATGCCAGGCGTGGGAAAACTACTCAAACAGGCGCAGAAGATGCAGCGATCAATCGAGGCGCTCCAGGCCCAGCTGGAGACCCGCGAGATCGACGTGGCGGCCGGCGGTGGCGCCGTGAAGGTCAAGGTGAGCGCCTCCGGCAAGTTCCTCGCGCTCACGCTCGACCCGGAGTTCCTCAAGGAGGATCCAAGGCTTGTTTCCGACACGGTGCTCGCCGCCATTCAGGACGCGGCTAAACAGGCCAAGGAATTGAATGACAGCGAGATGCAGAAGGTAACATCGGGATTCCAGATGCCGGGAATCTTCTGACCGGCGTGACGACCGCCTTCGAAAAGCTCCAGCAGGCCCTCAGGAGGCTACCCGGGGTCGGCTACCGGTCCTCGGAGCGGATCGCGCTTCACCTGCTCATCGGCAAGCCGGACCAGCTCAAGGAGCTCGTAGAGGCGCTCGGGGAGGCGTCGCGCTCGATACAGCGGTGCAGCCGGTGCGGCAACATGAGCGAGGAGACCCTGTGCGCCGTGTGCTCCGATCCCAAGCGCGACCACCGCTCTGTCTGCGTGGTGGAGAACGTGCCGGACCTCGTCGCGATCGAGAGGAGCGGATCCTGGAGGGCCGGCTACCATGTGCTTCATGGCAAGCTTTCGCCGATGCACGGAGTCGGGCCGGACGACCTTAATTTCTCCGGCCTTCTTGCGCGCGTAGGGTCCGGTGAGGTTGCCGAGATCGTGCTTGCCTTGCCAAACGACGTGGAGGGCGAGGCGACCTGCCACTATCTCCTGGAGCACCTTCCTGCGGGGCACAAGGTGCGCGTGACGCGAATCGGCTTCGGGATCCCAAGCGGCGGCGGCGTGCTCTTTGCCGATTCGGTGACCCTGAAAAGCGCCCTGGAGGGCCGCCGGACGTTTTCGTAAACCGTTCGAATTGGCCGCGAAGGGCGCATCGGCCACTCTGGAGTTGACGCTGCCGCCGGGCCATCATTCCTATGCTCCCCTGTTCGCGCCACTAGTTCATCGGTAGAACGTGAGCTTCCCAAGCTTGAGAGGTGGGTTCGATTCCCACGTGGCGCACCACTGCCAGCGTGCTTCGGCAAAGTCGCCGCGCGAGTCGCCGGCGGGCCCGTGTACAGCGCAGAGTGGAAGGTCAGAAAATCAAGGTGAGCGGGCGGCTGGGTCGTCCTTGGTCCCAGTGAACGACTTCAGGTACGCAATCAGTTCGAGCACGTCGTGCTCAGGAATGTAGCTATTGTAGGAAGGCATGCTCGGCGCATAGCCGGCAACCATGCGCTTGCCCGCGTGCAAAATCGAGTCGCGAAGATATTGCTCGTCCGCGCGGACAAATGTTCCATCGCTTAGCCGGACCGTCTCCCCGTAGATCCCGACAAGTGATGGGGCGTGGGGATTCGCGCTCGGGGAATGACAGGCATTGCACCCGTATTTCCGAAAAAGGGCACGCCCGGCGCTTCGCAGCGCGGTGTCCTTTTCATGGGCACCGGTGTTCTCAGATACGTCCGACTGGGGTCCCGACGACCGCTTTTCGAGAAGGATAAGATCCATCGCCCGGTCGATGGGAATATGGGCGACGCCGGCCTCGCGATTGATCCAACCGGACGAGTCCAAATGCTCATGCACTATCCGGTCCTCCTCCTTCCAGGCTTCCGCGATTCCCTTTTGGTCATCGCCGCCACCCTGCTGTGCGCCTTCGGGTGCGGGCGTCAATTCGCCCGCATCGGCCTGGTCGCTTTGACGATAGCTGCACGACGTAACCATCAGGCAAAATCCGACGATCGATACAAGGTTGAGCGCGGCCGCGGCCATCACCCTAGGAGAGCGATCCTTGATTGCGCGGTTGTGTGCCGGCTGGATTCCGCCGGCGCTCATGGCAATGGCCTCCTCAGGTCTCGCGCCATCGCCCAGAAGCGATCAGCAAAGCTTCCTCCCCCGGCAACGAGGAGCGCAAACACCAGCAGCCATCCGGTCGGAGACAGGTGACCCGCCGACGGCAGAATCAGCCATGCCGTGAAGAGCACTTGGCTGAGAAGCAGCATGCCGGCGACGAGCGCCAACCCCCCGGTGCTCGCCTTGCACCGCCGTGACAGGAGCAGGAGAAACGGCACCAGAAATCCGAAGACTGTGAGAAGCGGAAGCGCCAGGAACCAAGGGCCATCCATCCGGCGCGTGAACCACATTGTCTCCGCAGGCAGGTTTCCGGCCCAGATGATCAAGAACTGGGCGAAGGACACATAGCACCACGAGAGCAACGAAGCCAAAAGCAAGTTACCCCAATCGATACCCAGGGGTTGTCCCACGGACCCTTCCGGGGTGGGGTGTTCGCCTTCCGCCAAGCCCCCCAAAATGGCCAACGACAGACCCGCAACGGCCTGCCCCGTTATCCAGACAAATGCAAACCCGGTGGAATGCCAGCCGGGATCCAGGGATGCAATCCAGTCGTCTGCCAGCAGTGTGAGCGTGAAGACCAGCACAATCATGCCCGCCGGCCCGACCCACGGCCTGCGGTTTTGAGCCGGCAGGCTGTCGCGTCCGGCGTCCCGCGCCACCGCGCGCCTGAGGGCGAAAAAGACCGCCCCATAGATCCACATCCGCACGACCACCATCGGCAGGCTCTCGTAGCCGTGGGCGACCGAGTGCTGAAGCGGTGGCCGTCGACCGAACAGGAGGGGGAGAAACGGAATCGGCAAGGCGAAGAGCCAGATCCATGGCAGGAAGGAGACTCCCGCCAGCAGGAACGGCCGGAGCCCGATTGCCCATTGGCCGCCGGTCATGCGATGAATCAAGGTGAAGGTTAGGCATCCGACCGGGGGAGCCAGCACGGCGAATACCACGAATCGATAGGCGACTGGAAAGTCGCTCTGATCGATCCAGATGAGTCCAAGCGCGACGACACCTGCGAGGACCGCCGCCCAGCGCGCGAAGCGCCCAATGCGCCCGGAATAAAGGTTGTTTGATCGGCTCATTTCGGGGGAATTCCCTGGCGTTCCCCGGCTGAAAGATCGCTAGGCGTGGCGCGCTGACTTCGCTGCAGCGCGCGAAGATAGGCGACAATTGCCCAGCGATCCCGGGGCTCGATCCTGTCTGCCAGCGGATACATTCGTCCTATGCCACTGGTGATCACATCGTAGAGGTGGCCGGCTGGCGCCTTGAGAAGCCACGGCTCCAAGTACGAAGGTGGGGCCGGAAAGCCTCGGCGAACGACAATGCCCTGGCCGTAGCCGTCCGCACCATGGCAAGGCGAGCAGAAGATATCAAATCGCTGCCGGCCGCGCTCGAGCAGGCCGTGCGTGAATGGCACAGGCAATTCCGCAAGCAGGACCCCGTCCTTTTTCCCTGTGGCAACGGGGTCATCCGGCGCCATCTCTGCGCGCGCGACCGTGTGCGGGGGCGGATGCCGCGCCGATGCGCCATCCGCAAAATGCGATGACGCATCAAAGGTCCGCACGCTGTCCTGATGCCTCATGTTGTCGCAGCCCGTTAGGACGGCCATTAGCAACACCGCCCCTTGGGCCAACGAGCTGGAGGCGAGCCCTTTCATGCGAGCAACTCCTCGACCGACTCCGGTTTGGCGGCCGCCAGCGTGCGTCGAACGGCCTCGCTGCCGTAGAGCGGATCGTCGGCACGGACGCAGATGAAGAAACGGTCCTGGCTCGCCCGCTTGAACCGCGGATCGGCGAACACGGGATGATGCAGCCGAGGAAGACCCGCAAGGCCGAGAAACGCGATCACTCCGACGAGCGCTGATGTCAGCACAGCGAGCTCAAAGGTGATCGGAACGAAGGCCGGCCAGCTGTTGATCGGCCTGCCGCCGACGTTGATGGGATAATCGCGCGCCGCGAACCATTGCAGGAAGAATCCTCCGCAGGCGCCGAGAATCGCGGTTATCAACATTATGGGGGCAATCGGCGTTCTCGATTCCGGTATCAGACCGGGCGCGACCGGATACGGCGTGTATGCGTCCACCCGGACGAAGCCGGCTTCACGCAGGTCTCGCAGCGCCGACCGGCATGATGCCTCAGAGGCGAAGGCCGCCAGCAAGCCATGGATGCGCGGCTTCATTGGTCGGCCTTGTCGGTGGCCAGGAGCCCGCGGGTTTCCGACATTGAAATTGCCGGCAGGAGGCGCATGAACAGGAACAGCAGGGCGGCAAACAGGCCGACCGTGCCAAACAGGGTGGAGTAGTCCCAGAACGTCGCATGGAACATGCCCCAGGACGAAGGCAGATAGTCGCGATGCAGGCTCGTGATCACGATCATGAAACGCTCGATCCACATGCCGACATTCACGAGCAGCGCCACGATGAAGAGAACGACAACGTTGTGTCGCAACCGGCGCACCCACAACAGCTGCGGCGCCACGACGTTGCAGGCCATCAACGCCCAGAAGTAGCCGGCATACGGGCCGACTGCGCGGTTGACGTCCACGAAGCGGTCAAAGACGTCGCCGCTGCGCCAAGCGTTGAAGAACTCGCTGAAATAGCCGTAGATCACGATCCACCCGGTGGCCATCATGACCTTTGCCATTAGGTCCAGGTGGCGGGCTGTGATCAGCCCCTGCAGCTTGTAGACGGCCCTAAGCGGGATGATGAGGGTAAGGACCATCGAGAACCCCGAAAAGATGGCGCCGGCGACAAAATACGGCGGGAATATCGTCGAATGCCAGCCCGGCAGGATCGAGACGGCAAAGTCGAGGCCGACGATCGTGTGCACCGAAATGACGAGCGGGGCCGCGAGGCCCGCGAGCAGGATGTAGAGTTTTTGGTAGTGCATCCAGTGCCGGGCATCGCCGCGCCATCCAAGAGAGAGCAGCCCGTAGAGGCGCTCCTTGAACCGCGTGCCCGCGCGGTCCCGCATTGTCGCCAGATCCGGCAGCAAGCCGACGTACCAGAACAGCAGCGAAACCGAGGCATAGGTGGAAACGGCAAAGACATCCCACTCGAGCGGGCTTCGAAACTGAGGCCACAGGCCCATCGAGTCGGGATAGGGCACGAGCCAGTAGAAGAACTGTGGCCGGCCCAGGTGAAGCACCGGATATATGCTGGCGCAGGCCACCGCAAAAAGCGTCATCGCCTCTGTAAATCGGTTGATCGAGGTGCGCCATTGTTGGTGAAGCAGCAGCAGGATCGCCGAAATGAACGTGCCGGCGTGGCCAATGCCGATCCACCAGACAAAGTTCACGATCGCGAACCCCCATGCGATCGGCACATTGATGCCCCAAATCCCGACGCCTCGAGCAAACAGCCACGCGATGGATGCCAGGAGGAGCAGAACGAGGACAAACGCGGCGCAAAACCCGGTCCACCAGAAGCGGGGGTACGGGCGAAGCAGCGGGATGTCGCTGATCGTCCTGGTGACGGATTCGAACGTTTGGCCCGGCGCGATCAGGGCCTCGTTTGCCATGGCTTGCTGGGATTGAACGGGCGGCCTCATGACATGTAGCCGCTCGGCGGATTCCGCACCTTCGCCAGATAGGTCGTTCTGGGCCGCGTGTTGAGCTCCTCGAGGAGAATGTAATTGGTCGGCTCGAGCTTTCGGGCCTTCACGCGGCTGTCGGGATCGGCGAGGTTTCCGAACACAATGGCCTCCGCCGGACAGGCCTGCTGGCAGGCGGTCTTGATCTCACCGTCGCGAATCGGCCGATTCTCGTTCTCGGCCGTGATGCGCGCGGCATTGATCCGCTGCACGCAGTAGGTGCATTTTTCCATGACACCGCGCTCGCGTATCGTCACGTCCGGGTTCATCTGCAAGTTGGTGAGCGCGTCGCGCGGTGCCCGGTAGTCGAAGAAGTTGAAGCGGCGGACCTTGTAGGGGCAGTTGTTGGAGCAGTAGCGCGTGCCGACGCAGCGGTTGTA
>CALAOT010000058.1 GCA_937889545.1 uncultured Opitutaceae bacterium | reverse complement strand
GGGTTCATCCCAGCGAGCAACGCCAGGATGCTCCCAAACGCGCAGATGCCTGCCAGGCCCCGCTGGTCGGGCATGCCAGGGAGGAACCCGGATGCGAAGGGGAAGGCGGCCGCAAGGCCGACCGAAAGCAGCGCGGCGGCGAAGCGGCCGAGCAGCCGCGCCACGACAGCCGCAGCGACGGCGACAAGGAGCAGCTGCAACACGGGATCGGCCATCAGCGCGGCCCGCTCCACCGACATGCCGAGCGGCCGGCCGGAGAGGGCGTGGTCGAGCCAGGCGACCAGGCCCAGCCACCAGCGGTACGGCGAGGCCGAGCGCACCTCCCGGCCGAACGGGGCATTCTCATAGTCAACCTGGCGCACGCGCGCCTCTCCCCGGGCGAACATCTGCTGGGTCTGGGCGATCCAGTGGAAGCTGCTCTCATTGCGCTCCGGGATGATGAGCTCCCTCTGGCCGTCCGCGTATCCGGTAGGGGAGCCCGCGTCGGGGACATCCACCGGCCTCGCGCGGCCCACCAGGCCCGACACGTACTCCACCCGCTGCACCCGCACGTGCCAGGACCACGCCAGCCAGGCGCACGCGCAGGCCGGCACGACCACCCATACACGCGGGAGAATCCGGGCTAGCAGGCTCATTCAGGTCACGGCGGGCATCGCCAACAGTTGGAAGACGGCCATCTAATCGCAACGGGTGGCAGGCGCAAGGAGAGTCCGGCCCGGCGGCGGCCAACTCTATCTTGACGCCCCAATTTCGGGGGTTCTCCATAGGCTGCCCGATGTTCCCCTCGGCAGACTCCCGGCGCCCGGAGGCACGCAGCGGCGCCATCCGCCTGGCATGCTGCGCCGTGCTGGCCGCGGCCGCGTTCCAGGGCGCGGCGGCCCCGGCCACCGACTCCGCCGGGGCCATCAGCGAAAAGACCCTCGCTCCGCGCCTGTTCGCGCGCGGAAAGACGATGTTCGTGCGCCTTTCCCCCGAGGAGACGGGCGTGCGCACCGAGAACAAATACGACGACCCCAGGATGTGGGGGGAGCTCAGCCATGAATTCCAGGCCGGCGAGTTGGGCACCGGCGTGGCGATCGGGGACTACGACGGGGACGGTAGGCCCGACATCTACGTTGTGAGCAAGACCGAGGGCTGCCGCCTCTTCCGCAACCTGGGAGGCTACAAGTTCGAGGACGTGACGCAAAGGGCGGGCGTCGGCGCGACGCCCGGCGTGTGGAACCAGGGCGCCACCTTCGTCGACATAAACAACAGCGGCCGGCTGGACATCTATGTCTGCCGCTTCGGAGCCCCGAACCTCCTCTACATCAACCAGGGGGACGGGACCTTCAGGGAGATGGCCCATGCCTACGGGCTGGATGTGAAGGACGCGTGCGGCATGGCCGCCTTCTGCGACTACGACCGGGACGGCTGGCTGGGCGTTTTCGTCCAGACCAACCTGCAGAACGCCAGCGTGCACCCGCAGGGCCAGGGAAACTACCTGTTCCACAACAACCGAAACGGGACCTTCACGGATGTCACGGAGCGCGCCGGCATCGCCGGGGAGGGCCAGGGGCATTCCGCCATCTGGTGGGACTTCGACGGCGACGGGTGGCCCGACCTCTACGTGGGCAACGACTATGCGGCTCCGGACCTCCTCTACCGCAACAACCGCGACGGCACGTTCACCAACGTGATCGACCGCGTCGTGCCGCACATGCCGTACTCGTCGATGGGTTCGGACCTCGGGGACATCAACAACGACGGCCTCGTCGACTTCTTCGTCACCGACATGGCCGAGACCACCCACGAACTGGACCAGCGGGGCATGGCCGACTCGCGCAGCCGGACCGTCGAGGACGACAGGAACCCAGACGCCGCGCCCCAGTACGAGCGCAACGCGCTCTACCTGAACACCGGCACGGGCCGCTGCCTCGAGGCCGCCTACCTCGCCGGCCTCGCCGCGACCCAGTGGACCTGGTCGCCGCGCTTCGAGGACCTGGACAACGACGGGCGGCTGGATCTCTTCATCACCAACGGCATGTTCCGCGAGGCGACCAACGTGGACGTCCTGTCGCGGCAGGCGAGCGCCGAGACCCCGGCCGAGCGGATCCGGGTCATGCGCGACAGCCCGGTCTTCGCCGAGACCCACCTCGCCTACCGCAACCTGGGCGACCTGCAGTTCGAGGACGTGAGCGCGGCCTGGGGCCTCGACCAGAGGGGGGTGAGCTTCGGCACCGCCTTCGGCGACCTGAGCGGGGACGGCAACCTCGACATCGTCTACACCAACTACCAGGGAGGCGTCACCATCCTGCGCAACGACAACGACACCGGCCACCGCGTGGAGGTCTGCCTGCGTGGGACCCTCTCGAACAGGTTCGGGGTGGGCGCGGTCGTGAGGGTGGAAAGCGCGCTGGGGATCCAGGTGCGCCCGCTGGTCCTGGCCCGCGGGTATCTGTCCAGCAGCGAGCCCATGCTGCATTTTGGCCTCGGCGGGGACACGGCCATACGGCGGATGACGGTGACGTGGCCGAGCGGGCACGTGCAGGCGTTCGAGAACCTGGGCGTCGACAGGCGCTTCACCGTCACCGAGCCGTCGACGCCCGTCCCGCCGCCGCAGGCGATGCCGCCCGCCCCGAGGCAGTTCGAGGAGGTTTCCCGCGCCGCCGGCCTTTCGCTCCGCTCGCGCGAGGACCAGGTCGACGAGGCCGACGTGCAGAGGCTGGCGCCTGTCCGCCTCAACCGCCGGGGCCCCGGCCTTGCGGTCGGCGACATCGGGGGAGACGGCCGGGACGCCGTCGTCATCGGCGGCACGACCCTCGACCCCCTGCGTATCCTGCCCGCCCCGGCCTCGGGGCGGTTCGCGGACGCCGGCTCCCCTTTCCCAGCCCCTCCCGTCGACGACGGGCCGATTCTCCTCTTTGACGCCCAGGGCCTGGGCAGGGAGGACCTCCTGCTCACCCGGGGCGGCAACGCCCTGCCGGCCGAGTCCCCGGAATACCTGCCGCGCCTGTACCTGAACGACGGCCGCGGCGGCTTCAGTCCCGCCCCGGAGGGCGCCTTCCCGGCGCTTCCGATGAACGTGGGCGCCGTGGCGGCCGCCGACTTCGACCACAACGGACGACTCGGGCTGTTCCTGGGCGCCCGCGTCCTCTCCGGCCAGTACCCTCTGGCGCCCCGCAGCGCGCTCCTAGCCAACCGCGGCGGCAGGTTCGAGGACGTCACCGACACTCTCGCGCCGGGCTTGCGCGAGGTGGGCATGGTGACCTCCGCCCTCTGGAGCGATGTCGACGGCGATGGGTGGCTCGATCTCCTTGTCACCCTCGAGTGGGGCAATGTGAAGTACTTCCACAACAACAGGGGCGCGGGCTTTGAGGACTGGAGCAATCGGGCCGGCTTTGCCGCGGCAGGGACCGGATGGTGGACGTCGATCGCCTCGGCGGACTTCAACGGCGACGGCCGGCCCGACTACGTAGTGGGCAACGTCGGCCTGAACACGCAGTACCGCGCGAGCCCCGAACACCCGGCGCTGCTATTCTACGGCGATTTCAAGGGCGAGGGCGAGGAGCCCCAGGTCATCGAGGCCTATTACGAGGGGGACCGCCTCTTTCCCTGGCGCTCCCGGAGGGACCTTGGGGCGGTCATCCCCTCCGTGCTGAGGCGCTTCCCGAGGAACAACGCCTACGCGCGCGCCACGCTGGGCGAGATCCTCGGAGAGGACAGGATTGCGGCCGCCGGGCGCTTTGCCGCGACCGAGTTCCGCAGCGGCGTGTTCCTGAGCCAGCCAGACGGCACGTACCGGTTCGAGCCGCTGCCCCGCATCGCGCAGATCTCCCCGTTGCAGGGCCTCGTCGCCGGCGACTTTGGCGGCGGCGGCCATGCCGACATCTTCGCCGTCCAGAACTCGTTCGCCCCGATTCCCTCGGTGGGGCGGTTTGACGGCGGCTTGAGCCAGCTCCTTCGCGGCGACGGCCACGGGCATTTCTCGCCCGTTCCGCCGGCCGAAAGCGGCCTGGTCGTGCCCGGCAATGCCAAGGCCCTCGCCGTCATTGATCTCGGCCACGACGGATGGCCGGACTTCCTCGTCACCCGGAACAACGGAACGACGCTGGCCTTCCGCAACGCCGGCGTAGCGGGACGCCGGTCCCTCTGCGTTCGGCTCAAGGGACCCGCGGGAAACCCGACCGCCGTGGGCGCGCGCGTGACCGTTGAGCTGGCCGATGGATCCAGCGAGATCAGCGAGGTCTACGCCGGCTCCGGCTACTACAGCCAGTCCACGCCGGCCTGCTTCTTTGGGTACGCCGACTCCAACCCCCCGGCTACGGTCAGGGTTCGCTGGCCGTCGGGCCCCGTCACGGAACATGGCGTTCCCCCAGGGTCCACCACCCTTTTGCTCTCCCCTCCTGCTCCCTGAGCGCGATGCCGCGGGATGAACGGAACGTCCGCACGGGCGCCGCCGCGATCGCCGGTCGACCCTTGGGGCCAAGGGTCTCGTCCTGCTTTGTTCCCGCGGTGGGGCATGAACCAATCATGCCAGGGGAATCCCAGGCCCCGCGCCACGGGCCCACAACCCTCCGGCCAAGTAAAGGTGCGGGTGGCCCTGCACAGGAACCTAGCGCGGGTCATCTGGGTGGCCTTCCATATGGCAAAACAGCTTTGGCACCGTCCGTTTTCAGCCGGAGCCGCCGCCCTGGGAAAACCCGCTGCAGCCTCGTGCCGCACGGGGAGCGACGGCGGGGCCTGCTTGGCTTCCCGAAGGGCAGGTGATCCCCTCTCACTCATGCGGGCACGGCCCAGCCATCCACCCGGGCGGGTTCCGCGGCGCACGCAAAAAAAGGTCCGGCGGCTTTTCGCCGCCGGACCTGAATCTTTGTTGCTCTCTCCCCAGGCGGTGACCCGCCTAGGAAGCAGCGGCCTTAGAAGTCGAACGAGTTCTCAAGCCGCCAGCCCATTCCGAGCTGAATGCGCTCCAGGCCATAGCTGCCATCCGGCTCATAGCCTGCAGCGACTAGGTGATCCTTTTCACCCACGTTCTGCATGTTTAGCTGAATGCGCCAGTTGACGTTTCGGTATAACTTCCGCGAATACCCGAGCCAGGCATCGAGGTGGGTGTCGTTGGGGCCATAGAACGGCTCGTTGACGTTGAGGCCGCCCTGCGTGACCGCGATGACGTTCGCGTAGTTCGGGTCCTTGGAGTTCACGTTCACGAAGCTCGGGTCGTACTTGTAGCCCAGGATGCGTTTAGCCTCCACGCGGAGCGCGCCACCCACGAACCATCCCTTGACGAAGCCGCGGTCAAAGTTGTACGTAGTGATGAGGTTGAGCCTCCAGGGCGCCACTTCGGGAGCCGCGTGGCCCTGGTCGTTCAGATACACGGTCCATGGGGCGACTACGCTCGTGTTCCAATCCCCGCCCAGGGGATTTCCTGTGCACTGGTTGCACCACATGCGCAGCTGGCCGCCGGGTCCGTTCATGAATCCGGTCACCTGGCTGAGGAAGACCTGCATGGCCGGATCGATGTTCTCGTGCGTCGCATCGACGTGCGTGTAGTTCAGCGTCAGGTTCCAGTTCCTTGTGGGCTGGAAGGACAACTCGACCTCGACGCCCTTGGAGAGGTTGTCGACCGTCGTCTCGTGGTCTCCGAAGTTCGAACCGCCACCCAGATTGAGGCCGTTCGTGTCTGGGTTGGGAGTGGTGTAACCGCTCGACAGGAGGCCCGTAGTCTTGGCAAGCGTCGGATTGATCGGCGGCTCGAGGTTGTAGCTGGAGAAGTACTGGTTGGAGAACGGATTGTTCACCCAGGCGTTAACAATCTGCGCCGAGTACGCATTGGTCGCGAGATACAGCGGGCTGCCGAGGGCATAGCCGCTTCCCGCGCCGTAATCCCAGTAGTTTGTGCCAGGCGTCTTGCTTGACACGCCGTTCCCGAGGTTGCCGGCGAGGCCGTCCTGCAGCTCCGTCGCCCATCCATAGCCCCAGATCACGCCGTCGGCAATGAAGTAGGCGTTCTGGCCGAGGCCGGCGATCGAGTTTTCGTTGGTTTGGCCAAGGGCCGCGTTCTTGACCGTCGTCTTGAACCAGTCGACCTTGAGCGAGATCTTGTCCGCAAGGGCCGTGGCAACGAAGCCGATCTCCGTCGTTGTGCCGGAGGCGTTCGGGACCGGATTGCCGTCCAGGTCCAGGCGTGCCGCGTCCGGCTTGAAGTTCTCGGAGCGGTTGAAGAGGATGCTGAACGTCGGATCATAGGGCAGCTTCCCCATCAGCGACTTCGGGAAGTGATAGACGCCGCCCCATGTCTTGCTTGTGCCCGACACGTCCGTGCGGGAGGCCAGGTTGTCCGGATAGCTCAGACTCACGAAGCCGTCCGTCGGGTCCTGGGCGGAGTTTGACTGATAGTTCGTGACCTTGTCCTTGCGCCAACCGAGGGATGGCACCAAGTCACCGCCGAGGAGGTATCCCTGCCAGGTGATCCCGACGGATTCATCCGTGTAGCGGGTCCGGTTCGCATTTGAGACCAAGTCCGGCAGATCCAGCGGATTGCTCGCGAACATGTATTCGATGTTCTCGCGCTGCCATCCGACATAGTTGGCCGGATTCTGAAGCTGCGTGGAGTTCGTGGTCGTCGCGCCGGTCGCCGTGTTCGTGTACGAGTACGGGGCCGCGGGATTGACCGTGGAGCTCCACGTGGAGTTGAAGTTGAGCGCCTCCTCGTAGTGCTGCGGGGCGAGGACGAAATTCACGTTATTGAGGTTCGCACCCGAGGCGCTTGAGGCGCCCGACATGTTCCCGCCGATGTATGCGAGCCATTCGAAGCTGCGGTTGGAGTTAGTTCCCTCGGACGCCGTCTGCGCTGCGTTGATGGCGTTGTCGAGCGTGTACGCCGGCGTGGTGGCGAACTCGGCGAACTGGTAGGTGGATTGGACCACCGTGTTCTTCTCATACAGGCCCGTGACATCGCTCTTACCCAGGAGGTAGGTCATGAACGGGCTGCTGAAGAGGTCCGACGAGCGAAGCTCGAACGTGGGCGTGATCCGGTAGACCTGGCGCTTCGTGTTGGTCTGGTAGTTGTAATCCTCGCCGCCCGAAGTCGCATTGGCCACATAGGGGCGTCCAACGTTGGGATTCGGCGTGCCGTCGGCATAGGTCTGGTTCACATCGATGCTGATGCCGTAGTTCGTGCCCTGCATGAAGGGCTCCGCACCCTCGGTGTAATTCTGCTGGTCATAGGCGAACTCGAGGCCGATGCGGTCGTCGAAGAAGGTCTGGTCGACCGCGAGGTCGAATGCCGTCCAGCTCTTCCACTCATGCTTGTTGGGGCCGTCGAGGAGCTGCTTGTAGAAGTTGAAGATCGACGGATCGGTGATCACCTTGTCGACGTAGTACACGCCGCCCGGGACCTGATTGAAGGGCTCGTGGTAGCCGTCAATGTTGTCATTGGCTCCGATGAATTGCGAGTAAGCGGCAAAATCCGGGATCGCGTCGGGCCTGTAGCTGGGCAGGCCGCCAAGGCCGCCCGTCTGGAGGCCCGTGTTGATATCACCGGTGATGACCTTGATGGCATCGCCGCCGGGCGCAACCGCTCCCGTTTGGGGGTTCCGGGAGACCGGAGTGGACTCGAAGAAGTTCTGCACGTCGGGCCAATAGACGCGTCCTTCGGCCCCGCCGCCCAACTGGAAGTAGTTCGCGGAAAGGGGGCCGCCCGAACCGCCTGGAACCAGCCCGCCTGCGCTGGGGTTCGCGAGGCTGTACTGGTTCTCGGTAATCTTGTTGTAACCGGTATTGGTCACGCCGCCGACCGTGATCGAGGAGGCGAACCATGGCGTGATCTCGTCGTCGGGAGGAATGTCACGCGGGGCATCCGCCGTGTACGTGCCCTTCTCGAAATTGCCGCGGATGCTCGTGTGGCTGTCCTTGCCAAATATCTTGGGATCGAAACGGAAGGCGCCGTAGTAGCGGGTCGTGTTCTCGAACGCGGCTGCCTGTTCGTACTTCTCGTTATCCTGCAACGCGGCGAGCCGGATCGCGAGGACGCCGGGGACGATCTCCTGGTTCAACATGACCGAGTCGCGCAGCGAGCCGTATTGGTCGATGCGATTCGTGATGTTGTAGGAATTGCTGAAGGCGGCGCCGTTCGTGCTGACATTGACGATGCCCGCCGGGCTGCCCGTTCCGAACAGGATCGAGTTCGGTCCGCGCTGGAGGTCGACGCGGCCCACGTCAAAGCTGTCCCACGGAATGTCCGTCAGGAAGTAATCCCGCGTGTTGTCGGCCTGATCGAGGCCGCGGACGCGGGTTGTCGCGGAGACCGTATTCTCAGTAGGTGAGGCGTTGCCCGCCACGCCGCTGAAGTTACCGCGGAGGCCCGAGACTTCCGTGCTGGGCGTGTAGACCAGCAGGTCTTCCGAATTCTTGGCGCCCGTGTCCTGGAGGAACTGCGCGGTCACCACGGAGATCGCCGAGGCGACGTCCTTTAAGTCCGTGCGGACGCGCGTGCCGGCCAACGTGCTGTTGGCCTTGTAGCTTCCCTTGTCCTCGGATGCGTCGACAACGAACGGGGAGAGCACTGTCGGCTCTTCCTGCTCCGGGGCGGCGGTTGTGGTCGTCGTCGCGGTTGTGGTCGCGGTTGTGGTCGTTTCCGTTCCTGGGGTTGTTGCTGCGGGAGCGGTCTGGGCGACCGCGAATCGAGGCACTACTGCGAAACCAAGCGCTGATGTGACCGTGAGGGCACGAAGCAGCGCCAGAATACGATTAGCACGCATGTTTTGGTAGTTAGGACTTAGGGTTTGGACAGGGCGGAAAAGTTCTCGGTGGGGAACCGTCCGAATCTTGGGGCGAATCGTCAGCTCGTGGGGGTTAAACCAGTGAAAGCTGAGGTGTAGACGAGGGGGTTATACCCCTTCCGGCACTCGATGGGAATGAGATTTGTTATACCGAAATTGAGATATTTTGCTATTTTGACGTTTTTTTTGAACGTTATCATTCGATCCGGCTGCGCAGATCGGGGGGCAGAAGATCGAGCGAAAGAGCCCTCATCGAGGGGTCCGGAAAGTCCAAGTTGAACGCCTTGCGGAGAACCTGGAGGCGGTAGAGCAGGACCGTGCTGAGCGAGCGCAGTTTTCCCCCGTCAATCTCTGCCATGCACTGCTTCAGCCGAGGGAGGGCGAGGTCGACGTGGTGGGCCTGCACAAGGGCGATCGCGAGGCCGACCCTCTGGTCCCAAGGCAAATCGCGGTCCGCGCCTCCGGAAATGCGGCGCAGGAGCAGCTCAAGCATCTCGGCGGACTCGTCATTCTGACCGCAGGCCGTCGCCACCTGCAGCCGGGTCAGGAGGGCGCCCAGATCTGCCGGGAAGCGCCTGAGCATGCGGCCCACTTTGGCGGCAAGGTCGAGCTGGCCCATGTCGACGAAGTACTCGCCAAGTCGGCTTGCCGCTGCCGCATCATCCTGCTCGTCAACGATCTCTAGAATAACTACCGACTGCCCCTCGAACCCGGAGATCGTGGGAAGCAGGTACGGCACGGGCCGGAGCCAAGGCGGCAGATTCCACCCGTGAAGCCGCTCCAGGAATGTACCCCCAACCTGTCCCTGGCCGATATTGGCGTAGACGTCCATGAAGGGATCCCAGCTCGGAACGATGATGTGGGTCACACCGTGGAGGCCGATCAACTCCTGGGCCTCCTCGGGTGTTGTGGCGCTCACGATGCGGACCGCAGCCTGGAATCCATCAAGGTCCTCCCAGCCGAAAGTCGCCAATCCGCGGATACCCCCGTAATAATAGAGCGTTGCCGTCTCGTTGGGAGGTGCGACAACCACCCCTCCCCCGGATCCTGCGTGTTTCGCAAGCCAATAGGCCAGATCACGTTCCACAAGCCCGATGACCTCGGTCTCGCTGAGCCCGTCCCTGATGCGCGCGTCCGCCGAGGGCCACAGCTGCCATGCGCCAAAGACGGCGGGGGCGGCGACGGCCGCCGACAGGACGGCAACGAGCCAGGGTCTGGGCGCTGCGCGCAGGGCCGCGGCTGCCGCTATCAGCAGCGCGAGCAGCGCGGCGTCTACACCGCTCCACCAGCTGATCTGTCGGATCGCGAATGCGGCGGCGGCCAGCACGGGACCGAACGCCAGCGCAATCGGGACGCGGTGCGCTAAACCCGCCGTCCCCGGCAGGAAGACGAGCAAGGCCGCTGGAACGACAATCAGAAGCGGAAGAATCGTGGCCAGGACCGAAGGGGTGAACCCATCCTGCAGCAGCCACGCCCAGAGGTTTGGCGCCATCGCCGAGGTTGGCAGCAGGGAAAGGCGCATCGAAGACAGGTCGCCCGAGACAAACCCGTGGCCGCGACTGGCGCCCATCGCAACGGGAAGGGACGCAAAGGCGGCCGCGGCAAGCGCCCAGGCCGCCGCGGTGCGGAGATTTCTCCGTGGCTTCTCCCCTTCGATCCACGCGGTCGCCCGCTCCAGGAGCTCGCCGCCGCCAAGCCATGCCAGTCCAAACATCGGGTGGATGGCGCGCAGCTCGAAGCTGCCCAGGTGCGAGGGGAAGAACTCGAGCAGGTAGGCGGCGAGGCACGTTCCCGCGCCCGCCAGCGCCCAGATCCGCCAGGGAAGGTGCCTTCGTTCCGCGGGAGGGCCGGCCTTTGCCGGGGCCCGGGCGACCCATGCGGCCAGGAGCGCGCCCAGACCGATGCCGAGAAGGACCGGCGCCTCCCGGGAGACGCCTATCCACAACCCGGCGCCCCCCGCGGCGCCGCCGAAGATGAACCAGCGGCGGATGCGCCGGCCCGCATCAGCCCTGTCCATCGAGGCCGCGCCCGCCAGCAGCGGGAGCACGCTCCATACGGCGCATGCCTGGGCCAGTCCGTGGTCGTCGGGTATGCCCGGAACGAATTCCGCGGCCAGCGGGAAGAGCGTCGCCAGGGCAGCCGATGCGAGCGCGGCCGCCAGCATGCCGAAGCGCCGCGCGACAAAGACCGTGGTTGCCGCCCCGAAGACCAACAGGAGCAGCGGATCGGCGAAAAGCGCAGCCCATTCGAGGGATGGCCCGACGGGGGCGCCGGTGACGCCCTGGCGGATCCATGCCAGGAGCGCGAGCCACCACCGGTAGGGGGACGACGCATACACGTCGCGGCCCGCCGTGGCGTTCTCATAATCGACGTGCCGCACGCGCCATTCCCCACGCGCGAACATCTGCCGGGTCTGGTCCAGCCACTCGAAGCTCTCGTTGTGGTGGCCGGGCACGACCAGGCGGGGCTGCCATTCGGATTTGTCCTCCCTCGCGGCGCCCGGAGTCCCGGACGCCGGGCTGCCGTTGACCGCGGACACGTTTGCGGCCCGCTCCGCCCGGAGGTGTGTCGTCCAGGCCGCGAATACGAGCGCGGAAAGCGCCGTGAATATGAACGCGACCAACCCCAATGCCGACCACGCCCGCCGGGGAATCCGTTTAGTGTTGCTCAAAGGGTTCGGTGAATTGGCCGCAAGTTTCGGGATGGGGCAAATCAGGCAATCTCACAAAAAAGAATCAGGCAAGAAAAGCCCGGGCCCGAGGCCCGTCAAAACGTTCCTTGACTACCCCTTGGCCGCCCCGTCCCATGGACGCTTTGCCATGTTGGCCGGCGAATATTGCAGGGGAGGGAGGGTGAACCCATCTGCGGGGCGCGCGGCGCGCGGCGGCATTCTCGCCCTGGCGCTTCTTGCGTCCGCGGCGGCGGGCGCGCCCGATCCCGCGGGCGGCATCGCCGGGAAGCCGCTCGCCGGCCATCCCTTCCCGCGCGGAAAGACCATGTTCACGTCGCTCTCCCCCGACCAGACGGGCGTGCGGGCCGACAATCCGTACGACGACCCGAGGATGTGGGGGGAATTCTACCAGGAATTCGAGGGAGGATCGATCGGGACCGGCGTGGCCATAGGGGACTACGACGGCGACGGCCGGCCGGGCATCTTCGTCGTCACCAAGACCCATGGCTGCCGCCTCTTCCGCAACCTCGGCGGCTACAGGTTCGAGGACGTCACGCAGAAGGCGGGTGTCGGCGCCGAGCCGGGCGTGTGGAACATGGGGGCGACCTTTGTCGACGTGAACAACGACGGCCTGCTCGACATCTATGTCTGCCGTTTCAACGCCCCCAACCTGCTGTACATAAACCAGGGCGACGGCACCTTCAGGGAGATGGGCCACGCCTACGGCCTCGACGTCAAGGATTCGAGCGTCATGGCGGCCTTCTGCGACTACGACCGCGACGGTTGGCTCGATGTCTACATCACGACCAACATGCTGGACAACGCCACGCATCCCAACGGGCAGCGCGGCTACCTCTTCCACAACAACCGCAACGGCACGTTCACGAACGTGACGGATGCCGCCGGCATCGCGGGCGAGTCGCAGAGCCATTCCGCCACCTGGTGGGACTATGACAACGACGGCTGGCCCGACCTGTACGTCACGAATGACTACGGGGTCCCGGACAAGCTCTACCACAACAACCAGGACGGCACGTTCACCGACGTGGTGGACCAGGTCCTGCCCCACACGTCGTTCTACTCGATGGGTTCGGACCTGGGCGACGTGAACAACGACGGGCTCATCGACCTGCTCGTTGCCGACATGGCCACGACCACCCACGTGAAGGACCAGAATTCCATCGCCGAATCGCGGGAAAGGGACGAGGAGACGGACAACTCGCCCGCGGCCCAGAAGCTCCACCGGAGCGCCCTCTTCCTCAACACGGGGCTGGGACGGTGCCTCGAGGCCGCCTACCTGGCGGGCATCTCCAACACGAACTGGACGTGGTCGCCGCGCCTCGAGGACCTGGACAACGACGGCCGCCTGGACCTGTTCGTGACGAACGGCTTCAACCGGGATCCGAATCCCGACGTCAACTCCAGCGCGAGCCACGTGGAGACGGCCGCGGACAGGATCAAGGTCCTGTACAACAGCCCGGTGCTCGTCGAGACCCACCTCGCGTTCCGCAGCCTGGGCGACCTCCGGTTCGAGGAGGTCGGCGCCGAGTGGGGGCTCGACAAGAAGGGGGTGAGCTTCGGGACGGCCTTCGGCGACCTGAGCGGCGACGGCAACCTCGACATCGTCTACACCAACTACGAGGGGGACGTCACGGTGCTGCGCAACGACTGCGACACGGGGCACGTCGTCAATGTCGACCTGCGCGGGACCGTCTCCAACCGCTTCGGCGTGGGCGCCACCGTGAGGATCGAGAGCGCGCTTGGCGTCCAGGCCCGCCAGCTCGTGCTGGCGCGCGGATACATGTCCAGCAGCGAGCCGATGCTCCACTTCGGCCTGGGCGGGGACACGAGCATCAGGCGCATGGTCGTGACCTGGCCGAGCGGGCATGTGCAGGAATTCGAGAACCTCGGCGTCGACCGGCGCTACACGATCACCGAGCCCGCCCAGGCGGTGGCGATCCCGCCAGCGCCCCAGCAGCGGCCCGGCCAGTTTGAGGAGGTGGGCCGGGCGACCGGCCTCGCGCTGCAGTCGCGCGAGGAGCTGGTCGACGAGACCTACCTGCAGAAGGTGATCCCCGTGCGCCTCAACCGGCGGGGCCCCGGACTCGCGGTCGGCGATCTCGCCGGCAGCGGGCGGGACGACGCCGTCGTCGGAGGGACGACCCTCGACCCCCTCCGGATCCTCCGGGCATCGGAGGCGGGCCCGTTCTCGGCGGCCCCGGCCCCCTCCCCGGCCGCCCGGGCCGCCTCCGCCGACGAAGGGCCGCTTCTGCTCTTCGACGCCGGCGGCAGGGGAAGGCAGGACCTGCTCGTCACCAAGGGCGGCAACACCCTTCCGGCGGGCGCCGAGGAGTACCAGCCCAGGCTGTTCCTGAACGACGGTCACGGGGGCTTCCAGCCGGCGCCGGACGACGCCCTGCCGCCGCTGCACATCAACGCGGGCGCCGTGGCCGCAGCCGACTTCGACCGCAGCGGCCGGCTTGGCCTCTTTGTCGGCGGGAGGATCCTGCCGGGCCAGTATCCGCTTTCCCCGCGAAGCGCGCTCCTGGCCAACCGCGGCGGAAAATTCGAGGACGTGACCGACACGCTGGCGCCGGGCCTGCGCGAGGTCGGAATGGTGACATCGGCGCTCTGGAGCGACGTGGACGGCGACGGCTGGCCCGACCTGCTCCTGACGCTCGAGTGGGGCAACGTGAAGTACTTCCACAACAGCCAGGGCAAGGGATTCGAGGACTGGACCGAGAGGGCGGGATTCGCCTCGGCGGGCACGGGCTGGTGGACCTCGATCGCGGCGGCGGACTTCAACGGCGACGGCCGGCCGGACTTCGTCGTCGGCAACGTGGGGCTCAACACCCAGTACCATGCCGACCCCGCTCATCCCGCGCTGCTCTACTACGGCAATTTCAGGGGCACGGGCCCGGCCCAGCTGATCGAGGCCTACTACGAGGGGGACCAGATCTATCCGTGGCGCAGCCGCAGGGGCCTTGCATCCGCGGTCCCGTCGATCATGAAGCGCTTTTCCCGCAATGCCTACTACGCCCGCGCCACGCTGGGGGAGATCGTGGGCGAGGAGAAGCTGGCCAAGGCCATGCGCTTTGCGGCGACGGAGCTGCGCAGCGGCGTGTTCCTCAGCCAGCCGGACGGCACCTACCGATTCGAGCCCCTTCCCCGGATCGCGCAGATATCCGCCCTGCAGGGCATCGCAGCCGGCGATTTCTCGGGCGGCGGCCACGCCGACATATTCGCCGTGCAGAACTCGTATGCGCCGATCCGCGCGGACGGGCGCATCGACGGCGGCCTCGGCCAGCTCCTGCGCGGCGATGGGCACGGACATTTTGAGCCTGTGACCCCGGCCGATAGCGGCCTGGTCGTGCCCGGCGACGCGAAGGCCCTGTCGGTGCTCGATATCGACCGCGACGGATGGCCGGATTTCCTCGTGACCCGGAACAACAACTCCACCCTGGCCTTCCGCAACGGCGGCGTGCCCGGCCACAGGTCATTCAGCGTCCGGCTCCGGGGGGCCGCCGGCAACCCGACGGCCGTGGGCGCGAGGATAACGGTGGAGCTGTCCGACGGGACGGCGCAGACAAGCGAGGTCTACGCCGGCTCGGGCTACTACAGCCAGTCGACCCCGGCCTGCTTCTTCGGGTATCCGGACGGGACGCCGCCCCGGATGATCCGCGTCCGCTGGCCGTCGGGCGTGACGACCGAGCACGGGTTCCCCCCGAATTCGTCCACGCTGGTGCTCGCGGCCCCCCAGCAGTGAACGGCAACCGGGACCACCCAGGCCGCCCTGCGGCGAACGAGCGGCGCCCCGCGACCGCCGCGGGGATGGACCCGCGGCCGGCCGCGCACCCCTTGCGGCAAAACGTTCCTTGACTACGCGGATGAAGGTTTCTCCCATCAAAAACCCCACGATGCCAGTCGCCAAAAGTCGCAAGCGCCCCGGTGCATGGACTGCAGCAGGAAAAGCGGCCGGCCTCGGGCTGGTGTCCGCGGCCCTTTTTGCCGGCGCGCCCGCGTGGGCCGCCGACCCTGCGGGCTCCATCACCTCAAAGCCCCTCGCCCCGCATCCGTTCCCGCGGGGAAAGACAATGTTCGTCGAGCTGCCGGCCGAGGAGACCGGCGTGCGGACGGAGAACCGCTACGCCGACCCGAGGATGCGCGGCGATCTCTACCAGGAATTCGAGACCTCGTCGGTTGGCACCGGGATCGCCATCGGCGACTATGACGGGGACGGCCTGCCCGACATCTATGTCGTCAGCAAGACGGAGGGCTGCCGGCTCTTCCATAACCTCGGAGGCTACAGGTTCGAGGACGTGACGCAGAAGGCTGGCGTGGGAGCGACGCCGGGCGTTTGGATCCAGGGCGCGACCTTCGTCGACATAAACAACAGCGGCCGGCTGGACATCTACGTGTGCCGGACCAACGCCCCGAACCTGCTCTACATCAACCAGGGCGACGGCACGTTCAAGGAGATGGCCCATGCCTACGGGCTGGACGTCGTCGACTCCAGCGTCATGGCGGCCTTCTGCGACTACGACCGCGACGGGTGGCTGGACCTGTACATCGCCACAAACATCCTCAACATCACGACCCACCCGAACGGCCAGCGCGGCATCCTCTTCCACAACAACCGGAACGGCACGTTCACAAACGTGACCGACAGCGCCGGCATCCTTGGCCCGTCCCAGAGCCATTCCGCGACCTGGTGGGACTACGACAACGACGGCTGGCCCGACCTCTATGTCGCGAACGACTACGGTTATCCCGACAGGCTCTACCATAACAACCGGGACGGGACGTTCACCGACGTGCTCGATCTCGTGCTGCCGCACGTCTCGTTCTCCTCCATGGGTTCGGACCTGGGCGACGTGAACAACGACGGGTTCATTGATTTCCTCGTCGCAGACATGGCCGCGACAACGCACATGAGGGACCAGCACTCACTCGCGGACGCGCGGGGGCGGACCGAGGAGAATCCGAACACCCAGATAAAGTACCACCGGAACGCGCTTCTCATCAACACGGGCACGGGCAGCTTCCAGGAGGCCGCCTTCCTCGCGGGGATAGCCGCCACCGACTGGACGTGGTCGGTGCGGCTCGAGGACCTGGACAACGACGGCCGGCTCGACCTCTTCGTGACGAACGGCTTTCCCCGGGACCCGGGCGCCGACACCGTCCTGCGCATGATGCGCGCGGAGACCCCGGCGGAGCGCGCCCGGATCATGTACGAGAGCCCCCCCCAGGCCGAGAAGCACCTGGCCATGCGCAACCTGGGCGAGCTGCGGTTTGAGGACGTGAGCGCGGAATGGGGGCTCGGCAAGAAGGGCGTCAGCTTTGGCGCCGCCATGGGCGACCTGAGCGGGGACGGCAATCTCGACATCGTCTACTCGAACTACCACTCGGGCGTGACCATCATGCGCAACGACTGCGATTCGGGCCATGTCGTCAACGTCGACCTGCGCGGGACCGTCTCGAACCGCTACGGGGTGGGCGCCACGGTCCGGGTGGAAAGCGCGCTGGGCGTCCAGGCGCGCCAGCTCGTGCTGGCGCGCGGGTACATGTCGAACAGCGAGCCCATGCTCCATTTTGGCCTTGGCGCGGACACGGTCGTCAGGCGCATGGTGGTCACCTGGCCCAGCGGCCACGTCCAGGCCTTCGAGAACCTCCCCGTCGACCGGCGCTACACGGTCACGGAGCCCTCGACGCCGATCCCGGTGCCCGGGGACGCGATCCGCGCGCCGACCCCGTTTGAAGAGGTGAGCCACGGCACGGGCCTCTCGCTCAATTCACGCGAGGAGCCCCTGGACGAATTTGTCGCGCAGCGGCTCCTTCCGCTGCGCCAGAACCCGCACGGCCCGGGCGTCGCCGTCGGGGACGTCTTCGGCAACGGGCGCGACGACGTCATCCTGGGCGGCACGACGCGCGACTCCCTGCGGATTCTGCACGCGTCCGCCTCGGGACAGTTCCTCGTGACGGATTCGGCGGGGGTCCCGACGGGCACCATGGTCGACGACGGGCCGGTGCTCCTGTTCGATTCCGCGGGCACCGGGAGGCAGGACCTCCTTGTGACCAAGGGCGGCAACTCCCTGCCGGCCGGGGCCCAGGAGTACCAGCCCAGGCTGTTCCTGAACGACGGCCACGGCGGGTTCCGGCCCGCCCCGGATGACGCGCTGCCCCAGCTGCCCGTGAGCGTGGGCTCGGTTGCGGCGGCCGACTTCGACCACAGCGGCCGGCTGGGGCTGTTTATCGGGGGGCGGGTCCTGCCCGGCCAGTATCCGCTCGCCCCGAGGAGCGAGCTCCTCGCCAACCGCGGGGGAAAGTTCGAGGACGTGACCGACAGCCTTGCGCCTGGGCTTCGCGAGGTCGGGATGGTGACCTCGGCCCTGTGGACCGACGTCGACGGGGACGGCTGGCCGGACCTGGTTCTCGCGCTGGACTGGGGAGGCGTCAGGTATTTCCACAACAGCCAGGGCAAGGGCTTTGAGGACTGGTCCGAGAGGGCCGGCTTCGCCTCGGCCGGCACCGGATGGTGGACCTCGATCGCGGCCGCGGACTTCAACGGGGACGGGCGGATCGACTACGTCGTCGGCAATGTCGGCCTGAACACGGCTTACGCCGCCGATCCCGCCCACCCGGCGCTGCTCTTCTACGGCGACTTCAAGGACGGGGGCCCGAAGCAGCTCGTCGAGGGGTACTATGAGGGAAGCGTACTCTACCCCAGGCGCAGCCGCCGCGACCTCGGAGCCGCCTTGCCCGCGGTCCTGAAGCGTTTTCCGACGTACGACTCCTATGCCAGGGCCAATCTCGGCCAGATCGTGGGCGAGGAGAAGCTGGCCAGGGCCCGCCGCTTCGCCGCGACCGAGCTCCGCAGCGGCGTGTTCCTGAGCCAGCCCGACGGCACCTACCGGTTCGAACCCCTGCCGCACGAGGCCCAGATATCCCCGCTGCAGGGCATGGTCGCCGGGGATTTTTGGGGCGACGGCCACATCGGCGTCTATGCCGTGCAGAACTCCTTTGCGCCAATCATCTCGGTGGGGCGCTTCGACGGCGGCTTGAGCCAGCTTCTCCGCGGCGACGGGCATGGGCACTTCGCTGTCGTCCCGCCGCTGGAGAGCGGCCTTGTCGTGCCGGGGGACGCAAAGGCCCTTGCCGCATTCGACCTCGACCAGGACGGCTGGGCCGACTTCCTCGTGACAAGGAACAACGGCACGACGCTGGCGTTCCACAACCGGGGGGCCGTCGGCCACAGGCCGCTTCGGATCCTCCTGCGCGGAGCCGCCGGGAACCCGACCGCTGTCGGCGCAAGGATCACCGTGGAGCTGGCCGACGGCTCGACGGAGACGAGCGAGGTCTATGCTGGCTCGGGCCATTACAGCCAGTCGACCTCCGCAAGCTTCTTCGGATACCCGGAATCCAATCCGCCGAGGAAGATCCGCGTCAGGTGGCCCTCGGGCCTATCTTCCGAGCACGGCTATCCGGCCGGGGCGGCCACCCTCACCCTGTCCGCCCCGCCGGCAGCCGGGCAGCCGTGACCGCCCTGCCCCGCCGCATCGCGTAGCCGCCTATTGTAGAAGAAAGCGCTCGATCGCGTCGCCGGTGTCGAGGCCGGTGAGCCTGTAGTTGCCCGGCGGTGGCTGGACGACAGCGCTCAGAATCCATAGCATATTGATTGGCAATGCTATGTGATATACATGCGCAGCCTCCACCTTCGCGGAGTCCAGACCGGCTATGATCAGGGAATCCGGGCCCTTTGCGGGGGCGCGCCGGGCCATTTCAAGGACTTCTGTCCCAGACATTTCGAAGACGCCGATCGGGATGTTGGAAAAAAGCGGCGTTACGTCCGAGACGCGCGTGACGCCTGCGGCAAACGGCGGCGCGGCGGCCGAACCGTAGGATCCGACGACTGAGAAGTCGGCGGCGGCGGCCCGGCTGATGGCCTTCCCGACCGCGCGCGAAAAATCCCCGGCCGCCCCGAGCGAGCCGGGCACTAGCGGCGAGGCCTCGCGCCCTGGGACCCAGCGCCAGCGGGAGTCAAAGCTGCGGGCCGCGACGAGGGTCGGGGATCCAGCGGGCATGATGAGCAGGTCCGCGCCGAACGCGTTGGCCGTGTGAAACCCGCCGCCGGCCATCGTCGCGGGGATCGCCGAGTTCGCGGCGTACGCCGCCGGGTCGTACGACGCTACCCAGAAGATGAGGCGCCCTGGGGCGAGGGGATTGTAATGCACGAGCCCCAGCGCGAGCCCGCTGCCCGGGAACCGCGCGCCGTCGCTGCACGTGATGCCCCCTTCGCCGAGATGCACCGGCAGCGCGTCGGCGACACGGGCCACAACAGCGTTTTGCGCCGCGGTTCCGATGAGAACAAGATGGCAGCGGGCAATATCGGCATCGGTCACCTGCACATCCTCCTTGGTGCTCAGCCGCCCGTAGAGATTCTGGTTGTGGGGAACCCCGTCGGGGGCGGCCTCGCCGGCGTCGTCCGGCCACGCTGGACTCGGGCTCTTGCTCGCGGCGACGGCCGCTGCGCGCATCGCCCTGCGCTCGGCATCGCTGCCGCGCGTGCCGTAGACGATGAGGAGCGGCTCACCACCGTAGAGCAGGATCGCGCTGCCCGGGGTGTGCAGCCGGAACGGCGGCGGCCCGGACTCGGCCTCGGGGCCCCACCCCTTTGCGCCGAGCACAAGGACGGCGCTCCCGGGCAGCGGCGCCGGCAGGGAGAACGGGACGGCGCCGTTGACGGAAACCTGCAGGGACCGCTTGCGGTCGAAGGGCGATTCCGCGAGGCGTAGGCGCAGTCGGGCGATGTTTGTCAGCTCGGCATGGAGCAGGTTGGGATCGCCGGCCACCAGGACGAAGCGGGCGGGCCGCGGCGCGGCGCCCCACTCCGCAATCTCCCCCCACCAGCCCCGCACCGCCCCGCCGTCGAGCGCAGTGTAGTCGACACGGCGCACCGTGCGCGAGTCGGGCCGCACCTGGGACTTTTCCCACGCCAGGCCGCGCTCGTTGCCCTCCTTGTAGTTCCACACGGCGTGCCCGTAGCCGTCGGTCTCGTCATAGACTACCTGCCCGCCGAGCTCGCGCAGCAGGGCGAGCGGCCCCCGGTCGTGGAGCACGGACACGGTCGGGTCGTCGGCGCTGTGGGTTGCGTAGATCGGCAGGGTGACGAGGTTGCCCATCGGCAGGTAGCTGGCGTAGCCGCAGGTCGGGCGGCCGGAGGACCAGAGGTGCGGGTAGCGCGAGCCCAGCCGGTAGGTTGCGCCCCCGCCCATGCTGCCGCCGTTCAGGCTGACGCGGTCGGGATCGATCGCCCAGTGCGCCTCGACATAGTCGACGGCCTGGAGCACGTCGGCCTCCGAGAGGGCGCGGTAGCCGCCGCCGCGGGAGCGCCCGAGCACGGCGATGTCAAAGGAACCCGGGTGGGCGTGCATCCCCGCCGAATGCTCGATGTGGTTGCCGCTGTAGCCGTGCATGTAGACGGTGAGCGGCGCCGGGCGCGCGGGATCGTAGTCCGTCGGTATGGCGATCCTGAAGGGCTGGCCCGAATCGTCGACGGGCGACTCGTAGGCCCATTCCTGCACCCCGCCCATCGTGGCCAGCAGATTGGGGTCGGCCTCGATGCGCCGCACCCATTCGCCGAGCCGGTGCGCCTTTGCCGGCGCCGCCACCGCGTCGAGGCGCAGGTACTTTATCCAGCCCCGGTAGGCGGCGAGGTCGGACCGCGCCAGGGCGCCGTCCGCGCGGCCGCACGCGTCCGCGAGGAACCCGGCCGGATCCCCCACGGCGATCGCGGGCGCAGGTGGCGCCGCCGCTCCGTCGCCCGCCCGCGCGAATGGCGCCAGCCCGAGGCCCGCGCCCGAGGCAAGGATGAGAATCGCCCGGAACCTGGGGAGCATCGCCTGCACAGCGGATTCAGCGGCCCAGGAGGGCCCTGTTGGCCCGGATGAGCGCCAGGCGCTGATCGACCGCGCGGCGGCTGGTCAGGGCGTCCTCGGGCGTGTGGAGGCACCAGTCGACCAGCCTGTCGACGGTCGACCTCGCCACGTAGCAGCGCGTGTCCGAGCCGCCGTAGTAGATGAGGACGGTCTTGGCCTCGTCGGCGAGCTGCACCCAGCCGTTGCTGAAGGTCACGTTGGAAACATCCCCGACGCCCTCGTTGCCGTACGGCGCGAGAAAATAGCCGCCCGGCCGCGCGATGACCCGCGACGGATCGTCGATCGAGGTCATGAACATGTAGAGGACGTAGCGCAGGCCCGAGGCGCAGGCGCGCACGCCGTGGGCGAGGTGGAGCCATCCCCCCTGGGTCTTGATGGGGGCGGGCCCCTGGCCGTTCTTCACCTCCTTGATCGTGTGGTAGGCTCGCCCGTCGATGATGGCCTCGGGGCCGGTCACCCCGGTCGCGATGTCCTGGCACAGGGTCCAGCCGATGCCGCCGCCCGAGCCGACATCGATGAAGCCGTCCATCGGGCGCGTATAGAAGGCATACCGGCCGTCCACGAACTCCGGGTGGAGCACCACGTTGCGCTGCTGCGACGCGGGGGTCTTGAGGTTGGGAAGGCGCTCCCACTTCTTGAAATCGCGCGTGCGCACGATGGCCGCCGCCGCGACGGCGCTGGAGAGGTCGCCGGGCTTTGCATCGGGATCCTTCGCCTCGGCGCAGAACACGCCGTAGATCCAGCCGTCCTGGTGGAACGTGATGCGCATGTCATAGACGTTCGTCTCGGGCCGGAGCTCGGGAAGGTCGACGGGCTCGTCCCAGAACCGCCAGTTGTCGATGCCGTTGGGGCTCTCGGCGACCGCGAAGATGCTCTTGCGGTCGTGGCCCTCGAAGCGCACGACCATGTGCGCCTTGCCATGCCAGAGGAAGGCCCCCGGGTTGAGTGTCGCGTTGACGCCAAGGCGCTCCATGAGGAACGGGTTGGTCCTCGGGTTCAGGTCGAAGCGCCACTCTATCGGCGCGTGGCGGTAGCTGATCGCCGGGTGCACGAAGCGCTCGAAGACGCCGTTGTCCCAGCTGCGGTCGACCGGATTCCTGCGCGACAGGAACCTCTCGTGCTCGGCGCGGAGCCTGCGGAGCCGGGCGGCCCAGGCACTGGGCGCCCCGGCCTGGATTCCGGGATTCTTTTCGCGGGACGGGGCGGATGCGGCCTTCGCCCGGCTTGAGGGGAGCTTTTTTTTCATTTTTGCATTAGGCCCCTGCCGGCGCGGCCCGAGAGGTCGCGCAGGCGCCGCACGGCCTCGAGGCCGGTGCGGCCGTTGTGGTAAGGACATTTCCAGAAACTGACCTTGAGCTCATTCTCGAGCACGCGGCCATCCCGCGTGACGCCCCTGAACCATTCGCCGTGCAGGCGGTCAACAAGCTTGAGCTCGATGAAGTCCCACGTCCGGAACGCCGCAGCGAGGAACCGCTCCTGCCCGGACAGCTGGAAGGCATTGATGAAGCCGACGACCGCCTCGGCCTGGGGCCACCATTCCTTGTCGGTGTTCGTGAGGCCGCCCGGCCCAGCCTCGTTGAAGACTCCGCCGTCGGAATCGACACCCTCGGCCAGCGTGACCTCCGCAATTTTCACGGCCAGCGTCCGGATCCGGGCGGCAAGCGCGGGATCGTCCAGGACGTCCGCGGCCCACGTGAGGAGCCATGCCGCCTCGATGTCGTGCCCGTACGAGACCCGGTCGGACCGCGGCGACCAGTCCTCCGAGAAGAACAAGCCGAGGTGCCCGGTTGCCGGGTCGACTATCCTGGAGAGCATGATCTCCACGATCCCGGCGAGCGCCCGGCGCAGGCCCGGGTCGGGCCATACGCCCAGGAGGCGGGTGTACGCCTCCATGACGTGGAGGTGGGTGTTCTGCGACTTGGGCTCGTTCAGGTCGACCTCGCTCAGGCGCATGTCGGCAATCGGATTCCACGCCCGGTCGAACGCCTCCAGGTATCCGCCGTGGCGGCGCTCGGTGGCGTGCCCCTCGAGCAGCCTGTATACGGCGATCGCCCGCTCGAGGGGCTCGCTGCGGCCCGTGGCGGCGTGGTACTCCGCCAGCGCGTAGATGGCGAACGCGTGGCCGTACACCTGCTTGCGGTCGCGCAGGACCCGGCCGTCGGCGGCGATGGACCACCAGAAGCCTCCGTTCTTCGGATCGTGGAAATGCGCGGTCAGGTCTGCGTAGGCGGTGTCCGCCATCCTGAGGTAGGCCGGGTCCCGGTATCGGCCGTAGGCGGCGGCGAAGGTCCAGAGGATGCGCGAGGTCAGGAGGGCCCCGCGCTCGGCGGCCGGGTCGGGCACGAGGTCGTTCGTCAGCGCCCCAAGGAAGCCGCGCTCCCCTCCGGCGACGGCCCGGTCCATCCAGAAGGGAAGAATGTTCCGGCGCAGGTCGCCCTCGATTCGGGCAATGTAGTCGGCGGGATCGGGCGAACTCATCTGGGACGGGGCGTGCTGTCTGGAGTCGGTCGTTGGAAGAGCCTTCGATGATCCCTCGGCGCCCCCTTGTCTACACTTGTCGTCTTCCGGCAGTCGAGAATTCCGGCCAGGAAGCCCTCCCATAAGTTTCCTTGCATGGAACCGCGCCCCGCGGGCGACTGATTCCGGCGGATGGCTCCCAAGCCAGATCAGGGCTGCGTCTCCGCGGCGAACACGTTGTGGAGCGTGACCCAGTACACCAGAGGGGAGTCACGCTCCACGCCTTCGGGCCATTGCCCGTCGCTGAAGGTGAGGTTGGGCGGCAGCACGAAGACGGCCTGGCTGCCCACCGTCATCATCCGGAGGCCCTCCATCAGGCCGGGAAGCATGCCTTCCATCTTTATCTGGAGCCGCTCGCAGGAAAGCTGCGCCAACTTGGTGACGCCGTTGGCCGCCGTTGCGTGGCAGGTGAGGACGATCGTGTCGCCTGGGCGGGGCCTGATCCCGTTCTGGCCCGGCTGGACGTTGTAGCCGAGGCCGCTGTCCGCGACCTGCAGGCTCAGGCGTTTCTGCATCTCCTTGAAGTACTTTCCAGCCTGCCCCTTCTGGTTGGGGATCCATACCACCGCCTGCCGCTTTTCGCGCGCCACGACATCGCCGATCCGCCGGCTCATTTCGAATGCGAACCGCTGGGCCGCTGGATCCATGGGGTACCCCTTGCCCTGGAAGGCCGCGCGCATCCCGTCGAGAAAGGCGTTGAACTGCTCCTCGCTCCACCCCAGCTCCGCAAAGTGGCCGGTTTGCGCAAGGGACGTCCCGAAGGCCGAGAACGTGGTGAGCGGGAAGGCCTGCGTCGCGTTTGCGGACAGGCTTGAGGACGGCTGGACGGCCTCCACGGCCGGATCAAAGTTGCCGGCATTCTGGGGGGGCTGCGCTCCGGCGGCCGCGAGCGCAAAGGCCGGCATCAGGCCCCAAATGAACCGGATCTTGAACGTTGTCATGTTTGTGGATCCCGGAGGCGTCACGGCAGAACGGGTCCTACGCGTCAAGGGCGACCGGCCACTTGAAGCTCTTGAGGTCGACCCTGGTCGGCTCGGCGGCCCCCTCCTTCACGTGGTAGAACCGGTTGATCTCCAGTCCCTCGAGCACCTGGGTGATTCCCGGGACCGGCCAGAATACCTCGACTCGCTTGATGACGGTGGCCTTCCCCAGCCCGATCTCCTGCCTCACCGTGGTGGACCCGAAGCTGCTCCCGGAGCCCACGATGCGGTGGATGGCCCGCTCCCCCTCGTCCGTCTGCAGCACGACCTTGATGCGGGCCCCGAACGCGGCGCGGTTTGTCTTCACTCCCTCCAGCTTGAGCTTGAGCCAGTTGTTCCCGTGGCCCGGGTTCGCGAAGAGCTGGTTCTGGAAGGTGTCGCCCGAGACGGCCCCGCCGATGACGCAGTAGATGTCCTGCGTTCCGCTGTTGTTGATGTCGCCGAAGGCGACCGCGTGGCCCTTCTGCAGCTGGCCGAACCCTCCGGACGTCGTCACGTCCTGGAAGCGCCTGCCGCCGTCGTTGCGGAACATCCGGTTCGGGATGAGCGTGGACAGGTCCGGGTTCCCGGTGCCAAAATAGGGGTCCAGCCAGCCGTCGTTGTCCAGGTCGCCGAAACCCGCGCCCATCGTGAGGAGCAGCCGGTCCAGGCCGCATTCCTTGGTGACATCGGTGAACGTGCCGTCGCCGTTGTTGCGGTAGAGCTTGGGGCGCTGCCCGGCGTACGGCAGGCCAAGGTAATCCGCGGCGATGTCGCCCGCGTCCTGGATGAGGTAGCCGGTGACCATGATGTCGGGCCACCCGTCATTGTTGTAGTCCCAGAACCAGCAGGTGAAGGACTCCGGCGGCCCGGTGATGCCCGCCTCGTCGGTTACGTCCGTGAACCGCCACCGGGCGCCGGGCGACCGGTCGGGGCCGGCCGGGCCGTCGTTGCGCAGGAGGATCCTGGGGCCGTCGAGGCGCGAGAGGAAAAGATCCGGGCGCCCGTCGTTGTTGTAATCTGCGGTCGCGGCGGCCTTGAAGAACCCCACGTAGTCGAGGCCATTCTCGGCCGCGCACTCGGTGAACGTGCCGTCGCCGTTGTTGCGGTAGAGCTCGCAGGAAACCCGGTCGCCGTTCTTCGTCTCACTGATAACGAAGACGTCGAGCCAGCCGTCGCCGTTGTAGTCGAACCATGCCGCCGAATGCGTCGGGCGCAGCCTCAGGAGCCCCGCCTCCTCCGTCACGTCGGTGAAGGTGAAGTCGCCGTTGTTGCGCAAGAGCGAGAACGGATAATGGCCCTCGGTCGACATCCATGCGCCCCGAAGCACCATCACATCCATGAACCCGTCGTTGTTGTAGTCGCAGTGGACCATGTTGAGCCCGCCCGTGAGGCCGAGGAGGCCGGCCTCCTCGGTGCGCTCGGTGAACGTCCCGTCCCCGTTGTTGTGGAACAGCCGCAGCTGGTCATTGAGACCCCACGCCGAGACCATCACGTCGAGGAACCCGTCGTTGTCGAAGTCCTCCAGGACGACGCCCCCCGAGAGGCCGTGGACGTCGAGCCCCACCGCGGGCGCGATGTCGGGGAAGCGCTTGATGTCGTAGTCCGACTCGAAGAGCTTGGGATCGAGAACCCATTTGGACGGGACCTTGTCGGGGTATTCGCCAAGGGTCATGTAGGCGATGTTCAGGAGCCAGCGCGCGCGCAGGCACCCCGGGTACTTGTCGAGCAGCTCGGTCAGGACCGCGACGGCGCCCCGCGAGCCGCGCTGCACCGTGTGCACCCCCTTGCCGCGGACCGGGAAGAGGCACGAGTCGGCGTTGGTGTTGGCGAGGCAGTTCTCGTTCTCTCCCATCCGCAGGTAGCACACCGCCTTGAATGTCAGCCACTCCACCTCCTTGCGCTCCTCCTGGGGAACCCCGTTGTCCTCCATGTACTGCTGGATCGCGTCGTACTCCTTGAGGGCCCCGTTCGTGTCGCCGGCGTCCAGGAACTGCCACGCGAGCTTGATCCTGAGCTGGAAGAGCTGCCGGGGATCGGAGGTCCGCTCCTTGAGCGCACTCAGGATCGCAGCCTGCTCCTTGTTCCGGAAGGGATTCTTCAGGGGATCCGCCTCGCGCGTGATCTTCTCGAGGAGCGCGGCCATCTTTCGGTTGCTCTCCGGCTGGGCGGACCCTGCGGCCTTGGCCGCGGCCGGGCCCGATCCGCCGGAGCCCAAGCCGGCCGTCAGCCTCACGGGCCACGCGAGCGACGCGGCCAACCCGAGCGATCCCCCGAATGCCGACCTCAGGAACGAGCGGCGGTCGATGATGTCCCGCAGGCCCGCCGCGGCTTGCCTTGCCGGTCCGTTGGGGACCGGCCCGGGGGCCGACGCGCCATCTTTTTGGGGCATCCTTGAGAATGGAACGGAACCGGCGGTTTTCGCCATCGCAAAGTGGATCTTGGGCGGTCGACCGCGGCGAATAAACAACTATCTGCGCGTCTTGCCGGACGCGCGGTTCCGCCCGGCACCGCGCGCCCGAACTTTGCTTGCCCCGACCTTCTTTGTGCGATTGCGTGCGTGATTCCGAGAATTGCGGCAAATGCAGCGACTCCAGTGAGCACCCCATCCCGGCTCTCATCCCGCGCGTGGCTGGCAATACCGCTCTGTGCGTTCGGGTTCCTGATCTGGATAAACATGCGCCGGATCCAGCGGGTTGTTCACGTGACGGAGACCTCCGGGTGGTCCGTGGCGGAGGCGCCCGCCGGGGACGCCGGATGGCAGCCCCGGCAGATCGTGCCGGGCAACGACAGCGAAAGCTATGAATGGCTCGACCAGGCCAGGCACATGTTCGAGCGCGGCGAATGGCGGGTGCGCCACGTGGACTACGAGAACGCGCCGCTCGGCCGCGATGTGCATGCGGCCTCACCCTACAGGTGGTGGCTGGGGCTTTTCGCCTGGGCCGACAACGAGGTGTCCGGCCGCCCGCTCGGCAAGTCATTGGAGCGGGCAGCGCTCTTCGCGGACCCGCTGCTGCACATGCTGCTGCTCGTGGGCACCGCGGTTTTTGTCGCGTGGCAGTTTGGCTGCTTTCCGGCCGCGGTCTTCTCAATCGGGCTGGTGGCCCTGTTCCCGCTCGCCTCGGAGTTCCTTCCGGGGGCGCCCGCCGACCACGGTTTGGCGCAGGCATGCTCCGTCTGGAGCGTGCTTCCGCTGCTGGCAGGGATCGGCGCGGCCCATTCGGACGGGTCGGGCGCCAGCCGGCGCGCGCGCCGGTGGTTCTTCCTGGCAGGCTTTGCGGGCGGCATTGGATTGTGGATCAGCGTGCCCCACCAGATCCCCGTCCTTATCGGAATAGCGCTGGGCGCATTGATGGCTGAGGAGGCCGCTCGGGGCGACAGGGCAAATGCACCGGCCGAAGCGCCCGGGATCGCCCCTTGGCGCGCGTGGGCGCTCGGGGGCGCCGCGGCCAGCCTCGGGGCCTACCTGGCCGAATATTCTCCGGCGCACATGGGGTCGCTTCAGCTCCAGGCCGTCCACCCCCTTTATGGGCTCGCGTGGCTGGGGGCTGGGGAACTGCTGGCGCAGACGGGAGCCTGGATCCGGCAGAGGAAGCCCGAAACCGGCCCTCCCAATCCCGCCGGCGGAGTGCTTGCCGCCGACGCCATTGCGGCGGCATGGCACAAGCGGAGGAAGCCCGAGCGGAGCCTCCGCGACAACGCCGTTGGCGCGCTCGCCCTGCTTGCCATGGCGGCGGTGCCGGTCGCCATGTGGCGGGCCCACGACCCGGGTTTCATGGCTCTGGACCTGCCCTCGCTGCGTCTCGCAAGGCTGCAGGACAGCCCGGCCGCCACCGACCTCCCATCGTGGGTCGCCCGCGATGGCTTGTCCGCGATGCTCTTGGCGACGCTCCTGCCGATGCTCCTCATCTGGCCGGCGATCTGGCTGCTCGTGCGCCGCGGGACCGGCCCCGGCGCCCGCGCCTCGATCGCCATCGCGCTGGGCCCGGTAGTGGTCGCGCTCGGGTTTGCGTGCCGCGAGCTCACCTGGTGGAGCGGGGCGGACGCGCTCCTGCTCGCGCTGCTCACCGCGGCGGCGGCCTCGATGCCCAGGGCGATCGATCGCCTGCCGGGCCGCCTGGCGTTGGCCTGTTTCATGGCGCTGGTTCTGGTGCCCGGTATCCAGGTCCTTCGGCGGGCGGTCAGCGTGGCCGGGGCCCCGCTCAGGGAGACCGAGGTTGTCGGGCTGGTCGAGCGGGACCTGGCCCGGTGGCTGGCGCTGCACGCGGGAGCGAGGGCGGTGGTCCTGGCGCCGTTCAACGAGACGGTCACCCTGCATTATTTCGGCGGACTCCGCGGTCTCGCGGCCCCCGGCTGGGAGAATCGGGACGGAATCGAGGCTGCGGTCCGGATCGCCAGCGCGTCGACGCCCGAGGAGGCCAGGGAACAGGTCGAACGGCGCGGGGTGACCCACATCGTCGTCCCGTCGTGGGATTCCCGTCTCGACGTGTATGCGCGCATGGGGCAAGGGCGGCCCGAGGACACGTTCATGGGCCGGCTCCAGCGCTGGGAGCTGCCGCCCTGGCTGCGGCCGGTGGCCTATCCGATCATCAGGATCGGCGGGTTCGAAGAGCAGGCGGCGGTCTTCGAAGTGGTCGAGGACCAGGACGACGCAACGGCGCAGAGCCGCCTCGCGGAGTATTTCGCCGAAATGGACCAGACGGAACTCGCAGCCTCGGCGGGTGCGGCGCTGCGGCGCTTTCCGGCGGATCTCGACGCCCTCGTCGGCCGGGCGCAGGTCGAGATCGCGCGGGGAGACAAGGGCGCCTTCGCCCAGACGGTCGATCTGCTGCTGCACCGCCTTTCCGGCGGAGCGGACCGGACCCTGCCGTGGGACCGGCGGGTCGGCCTCGCGGTTGTCCTGGCGCAGGCGCAGCAGGTCGACCTGGCCCGCGTGGAGGTGACGCACTGCCTCGCGGACGCCGACGACGCAAGGCTGCGCGCGCTCCCCACGGGCTCGCTCTACCGCCTGCAGGAATTGAGCAAGGCGCTTGGTCTGGGGATCGCGGACCCGCGGCTGCGCGAGCTCGCAGTCGATCTGTTGCCGCCCGAACTTCGCAGGCGCCTGGAGCCCTGAGTGCGAGCCGGCGCAGGGTCAATAGATCTTCACCGACTCCGCGCGAGAAACCTTCTGGGTGACAAAGGCGCCGTTGAACATCAGCAGCTCGATCACCTCCGTGGTGATGTGATGCTCCGCCCGGGTTTCCAGTTTCTCGCCTGTCACCGCTCTGCGGGCGGTTCCGTTCCCGCTCGGGACGGCTCCCATGATCGGCACGGAAAGCTGCACGTAGTCGACCCTGTCGCTGACCTGGCGGGAATACAACCAGACCTCGGCCTTCCCCTCCCGCCCCTTCACGGGTTTGACGCTATCGGGCTTGCCCATGACCTTGATCACGACCCTGGCGGGCATCGAGGGCATCAGTGATTCCTCGGGCCTCTCGGGGGCGGCGGCCGCGGCCTTGGATCCCGCGTTCGCAGAATCGGGCGGCGATTCCGAGGCCCCGACCGTCTGGATCAGGAGCCCGATGAGCAACGCCGGCAGGAATCGGCTTAGGGCATGCATGGCTACTATGAATAACAGCGAAACCGGGCCGATCACTTCACCTTTCAACCGAAAAGTTAGTCGGGGATCCCCGAATCTGCAATCGCGGTGAATCCAGTCTTGAAGGCAGCGCCCGAACAGGGGGGCTCCGCCAATTCACCGCGCGCCGGATCCCCGGCCGCATTCCAGACAATCGGGCGTGCAGCGCCCGTCCGAATTCATATCGTGCAGGTCTCAACAGATGGAAACCGGATGAGCCGAAGCCCAAAGAACGAAACTGATCGCGGCGCGGCGACGGCGCGCCCGGCAGCCGCGGCTTTTCAACTCGCCCCATCCTGGCGCAGGGACTGGCTTCCCGGCCTGGCGTTGCTGGTCATGACGCTCATAGCATACGAGCGCGTGCGGCACGCGGGATTCATGTGGGATGACGACAGGCACCTGACCGCCAATCCCGTGATAGTCGGCCCGCTGGGATTGATGGACATCTGGACCAGCCGTGCGGCGCGAATATGCCCCCTTACGCTGACCACTTTCTGGATGGAGCACGCACTGTGGGGCCTTAACCCGCTTCCGTACCATGTCGTCAACGTCTTCATGCACGGGGCCTGCGCGGTGCTTCTCTGGCGGGTCCTGAAGAGCCTGCGCGTCCGCGGTGCCTGGCTGGGCGCCGCGCTCTGGGCGCTCCACCCCGTGCAGGCGGAGACGGTGGCGTGGATCACCGAGCTGAAGAACACCCAGTCGTGCCTGTTCTACCTGCTGTCGGCCCTCTTCTTTGTCCGATGGCTTGCGGCGGAGGGGGGCGCAGCCCGGGACTCCCGGGCGCGGGACTACGCGCTGGCGCTCGCCAGCGCCGCGATGGCCATGGCCAGCAAGTCCTCGACCGTCGTCCTCCCCGTCGCGCTTCTCCTGTGCGCGTGGTGGATCAGCGGGCGTTGGCGGTGGCGCACATTGATAGCGCTTTTGCCGGTCTTCGCGATGTCCCTTGCCTCGGGCGTCCTGACGCTGTGGACGCAGCGCCTTGAGGGCGCAAACGATCCGGAATTGTCTCGGGCCCTCCCCGAGCGCATTGCAGCCGCCGGCAACGTGGTCTGGTTCTACCTCGGCAAGCTGATCTGGCCCAATCCCCTCATCTTCATCTACCCGCGCTGGCACGTCGACTGGACGCATGCGGCAACCTATCTTCCCTCGGCGGCGGCGTGCCTCGCGCTCCTCATCCTCTGGTGGAATCGCGAAGGGAGGATAAGGCCCGTATTCTTCTCGTTTGCCTACTTCCTGGTGGCGCTGCTCCCGGTGCTGGGTCTGGTTGACACGTATTTCTGGCGCTATTCCTTTGTCGGCGACCACTTCCAATATCTCGCCAGTATCGGGCCGCTGGCCCTGGCGGCCGCCGCGATTACGACCTCTCTCGGCTTCCCATGGAAGGGGCGGTCCGTCCTGGCGCCGCTCCTTTGCGGTTTGCTCCTGTCGGTGCTCGCCGCGCTCACCGCCCGGGAGTGCCCGAAATACCATGATACGGAGGCGCTGTGGCAAAGCACCATCGCAGAAAATCCCGGCGCCTGGCTGGCCCATAACAATCTGGGCATGATCTATGAACATCGCGGGGATCCAGAAAAGGCGATTTCCCAATATGAGGAGGCCCTTCGCCAGAAGGGGGATTACGCCGGGGCGCATAGCAATTTGGGCGCCATACTTTCGAGAATGCCCGGCCGGTCGAATGAGGCGATCGCCCATCTTCAGGAGGCCTTGCGCCTTCAGCCGAATTTTGCCGCCGCGCACAACAACCTGGGGATCGTCTGGCACAATACGCCGGGGCGGTTGAACGACGCGGTCGCTGAGTTCAAGGAAACACTGCGCATCAATCCCGATCTTGCCGAGGCGCACAACAACCTCGCGAACGCCTTGAGGAAGGCCGACCTAATGGATGACGCGATCACCGAATATAAGGAAGCGATCCGGTTGATGCCGGGTTACGCCGATTTCCACTTTAACCTCGCCGGAGCGCTGCTCCGCATCCCTGGCCGCGAAAATGAAGCGGCGGAGCAACTCGAGGCGTTCTTGCGAATCAAGCCCGAGAATGAGATGGCCCGGCAACTTCTTGCCCAGATTCGGGCGAATCTACCCTAGCGTTCGTTCCAAGGCACCCGGTCCAGATCAAGGGCCAAAGAACCCACAAGTGTTGCAATCGGGTCGTTTTGAAAGTGGTGGCAAGAGCCGGAATCGAACCGGCGACACAAGGATTTTCAGTCCTCTGCTCTACCAACTGAGCTATCTTGCCAAGCGAAGATGGGTGGCGGGTATTACGCTCCCATTAGATTGAGTGACAAGCGATTTCGCCGATTGCCGGATACCAAGGATCAAAAGCTCGCGGATCTCTGTTTGGCCGAAATCTGGATCTGTTTCTTCAAATGCAGCGAACCAGACGCCGAACCCGTTCCTCATTGCACTGGAACCTCGTAAACCTCCGCCAAACTGACGCCGGTCGTGTTGCCCACCCCAGTAATCTGCATCGTGTAGGCGCCCGACGTGAGGTTCACAATCTGGGCGCTGTCAGCGCTTCCTGGAGTCAGCGCAAAAGCGCCGACGGAGGCTGCCGTGCTCGTGATCAGGGCTGGGTTGGCATTCGTTCCCCAGACCGTGTTGGAGGCGATCACCGTCCCCGCGTTGTTGAACACGCTCAGGCTCGGCTGCGCCAATGCCCCGCTGACGCCGAATTGCGTCAGGGCGGGCCCGTCGGCGCGCACGAGCAACTGCTCGTTGCCGGAGCCTGAAATCACGAAGCCGGGAATGAGGATATTGGCTCCTGTCCCTACCTGGGCACGGGTGGAGATGTTGATAAGGCGGGTGCCGCTTGCCGACACCTCGTAGACTTCGGCAAGGGCAACCCCGGTGGTAGCGCCTACGCCCGAGACCTGGACCGTGTAGGCACCCGCGGGCAGGCTGGCGATCAATGCGCAATCCGCGCTGCCCGTTTGTAGCGCAAAGGCTCCGACAGAGGCGGTCGTGCTCGCGATCTGGGCTGGGTTGGCATTGGTTCCCCAGCCCGTGTTTGAGGCGATCACGGTACCTGCGTTGTTAAACACGCTCAGGCTCGGCTGGGCCAGGGCTCCACCGACGCCAAACTGCGTCAGCGCAGGGCCATCGGCACGGATGAGGAGCGTCTCCGTTCCGCTTCCGCCGATCACCAATCCAGGGATCAGGATGTTGCCTCCGGTCCCGACCTCCGCGCGGGTGGAGATATTGATGAGACGTGCGGTTCCGTTTCCGCCCCCGCCTCCCCCACCGCCTCCAGAGGGCGTCGGCGTGGGCGTCGGAGTTGGCGTCGGCGTCCCCGTCACCTGCGACAACAGGATTGTCACGGTATTGTCGCCACTGTTTACCACGGCCAGGTCGACGTCGCCGTTTCCGTTGAATTTGCCAACCGCCAAGGATGTGGGAGCCGTGCCCACTGGCAAGGTCATGGGTGCCGCAAACGTTCCGTCTCCGTTGCCCAGCAGCACCGTTACCGTATTGTCGGCTTGGTTGGTCACGGCCAGGTCCGCCTTTCCGTCTTTGTTGAAGTCCCCCACCACGATACTGGAGGGATTATTGCCCACTTTCACGGTCGGTGCCGCAGTAAACTGCCCAATATTCCCGATGCTCAACAGCACCGATACCGTTCCGTCGGCTTGGTTCAAAACGGCCAGGTCCTGTTTGCCGTCCCCATTGAAATCAGCCACCGCGATGCTGACGGGACCACTGCCAACGGCCGCTCCCACCCCTTGGGAAAAGTTTCCTGATCCGTCGCCCAGAAATACATCCACTGCGTTGCCGTCAGTCACGGCCAAATCCAAATGGCCGTTTCCGACGAAGTCCCCCACCGCCAGGAATTCAGGAGAAGTGGCGGCAGTGGGGATGAGCGTCGGTGTCCCGAACGCGCCATTCCCCGCGTTTAGGTAGATGGCGATCACGGGATCTTGAGTGTTGGGGATGAGGCCGGCGACGACGAAGTCCTTATTCCCGCTCCCAGTCAAAGCGCCGGTGGCCACTGAAGTAGTGGACGTGGTCAGGGAAAAGGGACTGGGTGCCATTTCACCGCCCGTTCCGTTGCTGAAGATGATGGCGTTGTATGTGTTGCTCACAACGATGATTCCATCGGGCTTGCCACTTTGGAACGCAGCTGCGGCAATCGCTATCGTGCCGCTCAGGGGGGCTTGGAAAGTCATGCCGTCATTGGCGGCATCGGCGGGCTTGAAGGTGCCATCACCGTTGCCTAGAAAAACGCCGATGGAACCTGCTTGTCCCACCACGATATCGGCAATGCCGTCACCGTTAAAATCCCCCACCACAATGGATCGGGGGTTGGCTCCCGTCGTCGGCTTGTGGGTTGAGGTCGTCCACGTCACTCCGGGTAATGTCTGCGCGTGGGCCGGTGATCCGGCAATCCCTCCACCAACGAAGATCGCAGCCGCGAAAAATGAAAAACAGCGGTCGCGAACCCCTTGAAACACGTTCCGAAAACGAGCCATAGGACGCCACCCACGCCAGATGTTTGCAATCATTCGCAGAATGATCCGATGAGCAGTAGAAACTGAAGGCAATGGCAAAACATATTGTCAGCGCCCAACAAAGAAATATGCGCCCCAGGTTACTCGCAATTCCAGGAATGACTCGTCGGAAGTTTTCCCTTCCCGTTTCCCCACTATAGTAGGGAGGCCGATCCTTCATCACAGTGGAAGCACGACGAATGAACCATTGTGCCGAGAAAATCTGACCGGGTGCATTCGTAGCTGGGACTTTCTCAAGAAAGTTGTCACCCTTGTTGTCACCCGACTTCGAAATTTAAGCGTATTCAGGGTGACTCAGGATGATTGGTCTCCTTCTGCAACCGCTCCCGTATCCAGTGAATTATTACCCCAGATGACTCAGGAGGACACAGGCCAAAATGCCTGTTTCGTTTTTTCAGTCCTCTGCTCTACCAACTGAGCTATCTTGCCGTAGTGGGAAAGGTTCGATTACTGCTGTTAGTGAGAGAGCGGCAAGCGGAAATTGGAGTGACTGGGGCTGACACGCATGCGTTAAATCTCGGAAAAGGTTGATTCTTTCCATAGTAAGGCCAGCCTTACCGCATGATTGCTAAAGTATCGGTCAAGGGTCAGATGGTCATCCCAGAGGCTCTCCGCGAGCAGGCGCGAATTCGTCCCGGGGATGAATTGGAAGTTGGCTCCTTCAACGGTCTCATTGTGCTGCGCAAGCGCCGAGCGTTGACGCCAGGGCGCATCCGATCATTGCTGCTGTCGGGGCGCGAACTGCCCGAACAATCACAACGGGATGAAATCGCGGTTGGTCGCGCTATCGAGCGTGTCCGCAAGGGAAGCTGATCTTGAGGGTCGTTTTCGACACGAACGTCGTGGCGAGCGCGACCTTTTGGCGCGGTGCGCCGTTTGATTGTCTGGCGGCGTGGGCCCAAGGGCGATGTGAAGCTGTGGTTAGTCCGGCGCTGCTTGCCGAGTATCATGAAACCATGGAATTGCTCCGCCGGGAGTATCCGAACCGCGCTTGCGCGGCTTGGGCAGAAGCGCTGACAGAAGCAGCGATCTTGGTCTTTCCAACCGAGCGCGCTGGCGGCGCTACCCCAGATCCCGGAGACGAGATGGTATTGGAGTGTGCGCTTGCATCTGATGCGAACATGATCGTCACGGGTGACAAACGACATTTGCTGCCATTGGGAAGATTTCGGGATGTGGATATTGTCAGTCGCGCGGATTTTCTCAGCAGGTTGCATGCTGGCGAATAGTTGGGGCGCCTGAAATTGCGCTCGGAATTCCCAGATCTTCTATCGAGTGGTCGAGGCGTTGAACAATTATCACACCGTCGATCTACCACCGGCGCATTTCCCTCTTCACGGATCTTGACCGCCTATCACCCTCTCAAATGGCAAAAAGCTGCTGGTTCTCAGCGCGCTATCTCGTTTCACAAACAGTGGGATTAGGAACAATCCGTTGTCACCCTTGTGGTCACCCGACTTCGAAATCTAAGCGTATTCAGGGTGACTCAGGATGATCGGTCTCCTTCTGCAACCGCTCCCGCATCCAGTGAATTATGTCCCCAGATGACTAAGAAAGACACAGGCCAAAATGCCCGATTCGTTTTTTCAGTCCCCTGCTCTACCAACTGAGCTATCTTGCCGTTTGAAGACGAGTGGCGGGTATTACGCCCCCATCAATCGGAGGGACAAGTAATTTCGCCGTCAGGTGGAAACAGTATCAATCCTGCCAATTCTCTATTCTCAGCCCAGGTACGCGTCCAAATTCACGGACGTTGCGAGTAATGATTGTGCCTCCAAGACGCAAAGCCTGTGCGGCGATGAGCGTATCCATTGGCCCAATTCCAACCCCACGAGCTTCGAGATCGTGGCGGATGGCTGCGTAGTGAGTGCTGTCGTCCCTGGTGAACGGCTCAACCGGGAGGGTCTGAGCCAGCTCAGCGAGTTTTAATCTAGCGTTAGCGTTGGACCCCTTCGTCACGCCAAATTCTCGCTCGGCAAGCACGATGACCGACAGGCATAACTCGCCAAAGGAGTCTTTCATTTTCTCCACGAGCTTCGGATTGTCCCCACGCATGTAGGCAGAGACCGCGTTTGTGTCTGGCAGGTAGTTCATTCGTCGCGAGGAACATCAGGCGCGGAGTGCGGCGGAACGTCCAGAAGGTCGGGACACGAGCCGGCCAGAGCGATGAAACGCCGGCGTCTGGCTTCGAAATCGGCATCGAGAGGTTCAAGAAGAACGCCGCCGGTCGGAGTGCGTGATATCGCAGCCTCGGTGCCGGGAAGACGAAATTCGCGAGGCAATCTGGCAGCTTGAGATCCGCCATGCCGAAAGAGTTTGGCGCGAGTTGATGTCGTAGGCATATCTACATGTAGATACATTCCTGCCGCCGTGTCAACTTCGACCCCAGAATGTTGTCACCCGGTTCAGAAATCTAGGCGCTCTCAGGATGACTCGGGATGATCTATTCCTTCCCCAAACGGATTCGTATTCAACTAGGCATGACACCAGATGATTGGGGATGACATGGGCTAAAATACCCGTTTCGTTTTTTCAGTCCTCCGCCATAAACGCACATCGTCAGCCGTTGTCGCCTCAACGACATGGACCTGCGGCGCCCTGCGTGCCGGATTGGCGCGAAGAAGCTGGACGTAGCGAGCAACTTTATGGACGTGAGGCATAGCTTCAGCAATAGGCCCTGGTCGTCGGGCGTCAATTCAAGGGCGGCGGCTTGAAGCGTCGAGGCCGGCACGCCAATACCGATCAAAATGTTGTCACCCGAGTTGTCAACCGGCGCCAATATTCAGGGTGCTAAGGATCGGGCAACTCAATCGCGTTTCGCGACCAGTATCCAGCCTCCTATAACACCCGATCACTCGGTCAAATTCAGCCTAGAATGACTGTTTCGTCTGCCTTTCATCCTCTGGATATTATCCCGCTGCATCGGGGCATTTCGCTGCGGTAGGTCAACGACCCATAGCCAAAGACCGGCCGATCGCGTAACCTACTTGGAAAGCGATGGCGAGCACCCTTGCCGTCAAAAACAAAAGTTACATTATGCACCTCCTATTCGCACCTGTTCTTGGCAGCGCCATCTATATTGGCGGCGGCTTGGGCCTCGTTCTCCTCATCGTCGTTCTTGTCCTAGTGCTTCGTTGACTGGCATAGTCAGCGAGGGGAATGCGTTTCCGCGCACTGCGGCGATGCCTACGTCGATTGAGTCATCGCCGTGGGCGTGGCCGAACTCCTCATCAAGGCGACACCTGAGGATTCCCTAAGAGGCAACAAGCTGTGCTCGTGAGGACATCCACTCTTCAATGGAAGTTCGCATTCCTTGTCACTTCCGATGGGCGTCCACGCTTTCTTTGGCCCCGCATGCGATCGAACAAAGGCAAAACATAAGGCCAAACGCCTCCCCCGGATGCATTCTTATGCGTCATCCCTGGTAGCCAAATGCGGCTTCGCGATGGCCGCCCGCAAGCAAATGCCATTCGGCGCAGGTCCACAGAGGTCGGCTTCGCGTCCGATCGCACGTCTTCAAACCTTCAACGATAATTTGGCCCATTTCGAATGGGCAGATACGCACGAATTACTCCGGCATTACTGGGCTGACTCTATGGGAAATGGCTTTTTGAGCATCAGCCATCACCGTCTATAATTCCCGCTCCCGTCAGGCCTTCCTGTTAAGTGCGCCAGGTAAAAAGACGATAAGGCATGTCAACAGAATTAGGCCGAGCACACTTTCACCGATGACGAGCCCTCCAAAGTAATAACACCCACCGATGAGCAAGAGAAGGAACATGATTGCGGGGAGCAATAGGTAGTTCACGATTGCATGATAGCACCCACTTGCCACCGCTCCTATGGGGTCTTCGCCTGCTCCAAGAGAACTATCCCCGTATGTTTTTTTCACGCCATTTCTCCGAAATGTTGTCACCCGAGTTGTCACCCGACCAAAAAATTTGGGCGCCTTCAGGCTTATTCAAGATGAAGTCCGTATTCGATCTTATCACTGGCAAGTAGCGGTTTGCTCACAGCAGGTGAGTCCAGCCGACTCGGGCCAAAATAGCCGATTCGTTTTTTCAGCCCCCTGCTCTGCCAACTGAGCCATCTTGCCGTTTGGAGATGAGTGGCGGGCATTGCAAATCCAGCAAACCGGGCGACAAGCATTTTCGCCGGGCGCTCAGAGCGCCGAGCCCGGACGAGAAGCCGTCTTGAGTCTTTAGATCGGATGAGCCCGGTAGAGGCGGCGCTTAGTCGTTTTCCTTACTGGGAATGTGAGTCGGGAGTAGCGGGTTTCACGGCCTCGATTGTCATATTTTTCGTCCACGCCGAGTGAGCATAATCCCCGCACGCAGCCTCGCTACTTTCACAACTAGACGATCCACATTCAGTTGATTTGGGTGTTGGCTAGGAATACGATCCAAGCGCGAATTCGCCCGGTGCTGCAAACGAATTGGGATCCGTGGCATTACCTTGCATAGCTACCGGTATGCCTGGGCCGAGCGCGCTAAGACCTGCGGTTACCCTGAACGATTCGCACAGGAGGCACTGGGACACAACAGCAAGGCTGTTCATCGCGCCTATTCTAAGAATGCACAGGTCACACTGCCACCGTTGGAAGACTACGAGAAGCGCGCAGCGACCGCTGCATTAATTTCGTTTATTCCAGTTCTCGGGCCTGTTGTCGCACTCGTTCTAAGCGTTGCAAACGCCGCAGGCGGCCTTGACTCGGTCACTAATACTATAGCAAGCTTCTATGGTTGGGTCGGTGGACTCTTTGGAGGCGGAGCTGGAGCTGGAGGTGGAGGCGGAGGGTGTTCCAATTGAATGAGGATTCTTGATACCATCTTTTACGTAATTTACTCTTTTACTAAGAGAGGTATGCGGCAGGATGAAATGCTTGCACGAACATGGGGCATGGTGATGACGTCATCCCGGATTTCCCAGATTGGCATGACGACTGCTAACGATAAGGATGCGTAACCATATGATGTTTAATGGTATAGAAACGCATGAAACCTTGAGAACACGAAATCCAATGGGTGCGACTAAAACCGAGGGTTTGAAGCTGAGTTTTGACCGACGCCTGACGTTGGAATTTCACGGCGCCAACATCTCTTCCGACGCGGGGCTACTTGCCTATAGGGAGATGGACGACGTGCTCGGACTGACAGCGATGGGTGGTCGTCTGCTGAACGACTGGCGGACCGGAAGGAACACGCAGCATTCGATGTTGGCCCTGATTCGCCAGTCTATATATAGTCGGCTTGCAGGCTACGAAGACACCAACGATGCCGAGCGGCTCGCGGTCGATCCGGTCATGAGGCAGGTGCTCGGAGGACGAGCGACAGAGCATGCGGCAGCGTCGACAAGCCAGATGTCACGGTTCGAGACCGAGGTGCTGACACAGCCCCGCAATCTGGCCGCTCTTGCGAACACCTCCGGTGAATGGATCGATCAATTGCGGGAACGCAGGCGACTGCGGGAGGTTGTCCTGGACATGGACAGCTCCGTCAGCGAGACCTACGGCGAGCAGGAGGGCACAGCCTACAATGGGCATTTTGGCTGCACCTGCTATCACCCGCTCTTCTGCTTCAACCAGTTTGGAGACGTCGAACGCTCCATGCTCAGGGAGGGGAACGTCCACAGCGCCAAGGATTGGAGGAATGTCTTGGAACCGGTCGTGGCACGTTACCGTGGCCGGAAGCTCCCCCGTCGTTTTCGAGCAGACGCCGCATTCGCTCAGCCGGAGCTCTACCGGTTTCTGGAGGACGAAGGATATTCCTATGCCATTCGGCTCCCAGGGAACGACGTATTGCAGCGGGAGATAGAGCCCCTCTTGACGCGGCCCGTGGGCCGACCCTCAAATGCACCGCTGGTCCGGTATGCCGACTTTTCCTACCAGGCCCAGAGCTGGAACCGCTCCAGGCGGGCGGTCGCCAAGGTTGAATGGCACAAAGGCGAGTTGTTTCCACGGGTTGGCTTCATCGTGACGAATCTCACGCGTCCGGCCAAACGCGTCGTCCGCTTCTACAACCAGCGGGGAACGGCAGAACAATGGATCAAGGAAGGCAAGAATGCGGTAAAGTGGACGCGTCTATCGTGCCATGATTTCGTGGACAACCAGGTGCAGCTGCATCTCTTCGTGTTGGCCTACAACCTTGGAAACTTCCTCCGGCAGCTGGTCCTGCCGCGGGAAGTGCGGCGCTGGACCTTGACGACGACTCGGGAGAAATTGATCAAGATCGGGGCGAAGGTTGTTCGCCACGCCCGGCGGGTCACCTTCCAACTCGCGGAGGTGGCAGTGCCCCGGAAGTTGTTCCAGGCGATCCTGTGTGCGATCGACCGGTTGAGACTGCCGATACCGGCTCCCGGATGAACACTTCTCTGAACCAGCTATCGAGTCTTGGAGTTCATGGGAGCACTGTCCCCTTACGGCGACGTTTCGTGCCACCGGCAGCCCATTTGTGCGGAGCATACATCACGGCGGGCCCCCGGCATGCCGCAAAAGTAACTTCGGGCTCGAAGACCAAGCCGATTTCCGTATGTTTCACACGAACGAGCCCACAATCCGCTCAAATCATGAACTCAAATGGGAAATCCCGGATAAAACCAAGTGTGGCGGGAGGGAGTAGACGGGACGAAGCAATCTAGCACGTCGCGTTGCCACTTGCCGCGTCCCCTTTGAATCCATAGAGAATTGACCCATTACATGCATGACGAACTACTTAGGCCATGAATTCGAGAGTGGAAAATGCATCCACTGCGGAGCGGTTGAGAAAAGTGCGCGCCAGTTTCAAGCATTCTGCACAAAGGCGGACCAGCCAGCATCTGCCAAATCGCTGACAGAAGCGGCCGCCGCACCGAAAGGCGAAAAAGAAAATATAGCTGTTCCCGTCGCGATTGAACTAAATGAAGCTCGCAGCGCGCCCCGCCAGCTAGAAACCGGCATTTCATCGCAGATATTTCGTTACCGCGATGCATATCTTGTCGCCAATGCGACGGCAGCCATTGGCGGCGTCGTCAAGGGTGTCGGTATCGCGCTCGGCGGCCTGATCATCGTCGTTGCGGTCGTCGTCGGGGGCCAAAATGGCAGCACCGGATTATATTTCACAGTGGGTTTGTTGCTTGGCGCGATCGCTGCAATTCCCATATACATAATGGGGGTGCTGGTATCTGCGCAGGCGCAGATTCTAAGGGCCATTCTGGATACTGCCGTGCATAGTTCGCCATTCCTCACGAAGGAAGATAAGCTGCGAGCAATGTCCCATTAACCATTAACTAAGTCCGCATTTACTGACGACATAAGCTTCGAGGCGGCAGAAGGGTTCGAATCCCCCTACCCTGCCCTTCCTCAAAGGCGCCCCCGTTACGGATGCTGTGAGCCGGCAGGAGTCGTTGGCGCGAGAGCCTTCTGCTCCGCGATGGCTTGCTCCAGGGTCTTGCTGGCCGCGTTAAGATTGTCGACCAGTGCGGAAAGCTGCTTTGCGGATTACGCTAAAGCTTTCCGGAAAATCGCCCAGAATCTGTCCGACCCTGGTCTCGCCATCGGCTCCCTTGCGTGCCGAACGACGCACACGCTCAAAGGTGTCCATCTTCTTGATGGAATAGATACCGGGTCATATGTCTTGGTGCTTCAAGCAATGTGGATATATTACCTGTGGTCACTAGCAAGCCATCGAAAGATGGTGCCGCATAAAATCTTTAATCCTTACCTGGTAGTGTTTTTGGTTATTTCATGGGCCTGGACATTCGACGTATATTACCGGAAGGGCAGGGCAGATTTGATTATTGCTCAATTCGGCTCGACGTGGGACGTTTCCAAGTCGGCATGGATCGGTGGGTTTCTATTTGTTGAAACGATGATCCTGCCAATTGTTACGACTCTGATTGTCAAGGTGGTGTGACTCCTTTCGTGGGCCCTATGCCATACGATTGGCGAACGGTGCCGACGCCAATCGCCGTATACAATCGGGATTTCCCATTTGAATTCATGTTTTGAGTGAGCTGTGGGATCGGGTGGAGTGAACGTATAAAAATCTGCCCGATTCTCGGCTGCAATTCAAGTTTTGGTGCTCCGGACTGCCATCATCATGTAGTTTGCGGCTATTGGGGCCGCCACTGGCGCGACAGCCGGCGAAATCCTTGGCAATAGGGGACACTACGCCCACGGCCTTTGAGATTGAACTGCACGGTTGGAGGAATGGGGCTCATCCGGGAGCCGGCATCGGCAGCCTCAGGCGGTCGATCGCACAAAGGATCGCCAGGAATAACCTCCGGGGCACCGCCACCTCAGCCAGCTGGAAGACCACCCGGCGGGCATGGCGAACGATCTTTGCCCCAATCTTGATCAATTTCTCCCGAGTCGTTGTCAGGGTCCAGCGCTTGATCTCTCGCGGCAGGACCAGCTGTCGAAGGAAGTTCCCAAGGTTGTAGGCCAGGACGAAGAGATGCAGTCGGACCTTGTTGTCGTCGAATTCGTGGCACGACAGCCGCGTCCACTTCACCGCATTCTTGCCCTCCTTGATCCATTGCTCGGCGGTTCCCCTCTGATTGTAAAACCGGACGACCCGTTTTGCCGGTCGGATGAGATTCGTCACGATGAAGCCTACCCGAGGGAACAGCTCGCCTTTGTGCCATTCGACCTTGGCGACCACTCGACGGGACCGGTTCCAGCTCTGCGCCTGGTAGGAGAAGTCGGAATAGCGGACCAAGGGCGCATTCGAGGGACGGCCCACCGGCCGGGTCAAGAGCGGCTCGATCTCCCTCTGCAAGACATCGTTTCCCGGAAGGCGGATCGCGTAGTCGTATCCTTCTGCCTCCAGGAACTCATAGAGTTCCGGCTGGGCGAATGCGGCGTCGGCTCGAAAGCGGCAGGGAAGTTCCAGATCGCGGTAGCGGGCTACGACCGGCTCCAAGACCTCCCTCCAATCCTTAGCGCTGTGGACGTTGCCCTCCCTCAGGATCGAGCGTTCGACATCGCCAAACTGGTTGAAACAGAAGAGGGGGTGATAGCAGGTGCAGCCGAAATGCCCGTTATAGGCCGTGCCCTCCTGTTTTCCGTAGGTCTCGCTGACGGAGCTGTCCATGTCGAGGATCACCTCCCGCAGTTGCCGATGATCGCGTAACCGATCGATCCATTCGCCAGAGAGGTTCGCCAGGGTCGCCAGATTCCGGGTCTGTGCCAGCACTTCGGTCTCGAATCTCGCCATTTGGCTGGTGGACGCGGCCGCGTGCTCGGTCGCACGCCCGCCAACCACGTGCCGCATGATCGGATCAACCGCGAGCCGTTCAGCGTCGTTTGTATCTTCATAGCCAGCAAGCCGGCTGTATATAGACTGGCGAATCAGGGCCAGCATCGAGTGCTGGGTGTTCTTGCCGGTCCGCCAGTCGTTTAGCACACGGCCGCCCATCGACGTCAGTCCGAGCACCTCGTCCATCTCTCTATAGGCAAGCAGACCGGCATCAGAAGAGATTTTGGCGCCATGGAATTCCAGCGCCAGACGCCGGTCGAAACTCAGTCCTATATGTTCGTTTTTGGTCGCACCCTTAGGATTGTAGGACTTTTCAGCCTCGAAGTCGGTTATGCCGTTCATGGGTAAGATCTTAAGCGGTTCCATGGAGAGCATTCTTCATGCCAATCTGGGAAATCCGGGTTTAGATCTCTTGTCGAGCGGTTAACGCGCGCGACAGTTATTGTCCTTCAAGAAACGGCATGGAAATCTCGGCGGGGATCGGTTTCGATGGTTCTTGATCTTGAGGTATCCGTGTCAGCGCCTAAGAGCTCGCCGCGGCCTCAGGGTGGCCATTGACCCCGCGTACAACCTTTTCGGGCGAAGCACGTCTTGCCATTTTGCAAGAGCTCTTGAAACGCCCCCTTCTCATCCATGAGAACACGCCCCTGGGATCCCAAGGATCAATTGAAACCTGATCGGTAACCTGAATGGCAGGAAAAAATGAAATCCAAAATAGCCCTAGTCTTCGCCCTGCTCGCCGGCGTCCTCCTTGCCGGATGTGAATCCTCCGCGAAGCTCAATAATATTCGGATCGGCATGACAAAGGCAGACGTGCAATCGATCCTTGGAACGCCCGACAGCACGAGCGCGCAGGCAAACGTGGAGTACCTGACCTATTACCTCGAGGCTGAATCCGGCTACGGCCGCGACCAGCCGTACATGATCCGATTGGTCAACGGCAAGGTCGAGTCGTTTGGCCGCTTTGCTCAGCTCTTCGACCTTTACAACCGACCAGTTACCAATGCGCTTCCCGGCCAACCCGATTTTCCGCAACCGGCGTACAATCTGGGAAACCCGCTGCTGCCGCCCCCGACAGTCGTGAGAACCGACAGCTCGGGAACCAGAGTCGACTTGGTGGCCGAGCTGGAAAAGCTCAAAGCGCTTAAGGATCAGGGCGCCCTTACCGAAGAGGAGTTTCAGAAGGCCAAGGTGAAGCTGCTTTCGCAACCCTGAACCCCATTCAGGTCGCCGCCATCCCGCTGATGGAGCGCTGTCGCGTCTTCTTGGACATTAGGTCTAATTCTTCGGCAGAATGAAGCCCAAGGGCACGCTGATCTTCGCACCGCTCATAGGAATGGTCCTCGCCGGATGCCAATCCTCCGCCGATCCCAACCATCTTCCGGGGGGCTATTCCTACAAGGTACCTAACAGCACCTCGCGCGATAACACCTCCGTGAAGCTCGGCAATATTCGGATCGGCATGGCCAAAGCTGAGGTCCAATCAATCCTGGGTGCACCCGACAGCACGAGCGCGCAGGCAAACGCAGAGTACATGGTCTATTACCTCGAACTACCGACTCATGTAGACTCCTTCTTTCGCGACCGACCGTACGTGATCCGCTTGGTCAACGGCAAGGTGGAGTCGTTCGGCCGCATTGCGGAACTCTTCGACCTGCACAACCGGCCAATCACCACGGCGCTTCCCGGGCAACCCGGTTTTCCTCAGCCGGCAAACAATCCGGGAGGCCCGCTGCCGCCGCCCCCGGTCGTTGTCAAAACCGATAGCCCGACGCCCACGTTCGGTCTGGCGGAAGAGCTGAAAATGCTCGAGGCGCTAAAGGACCAGAGCGTACTGAGCGACGAGGAGTTCCAAAAGGCCAAGGCGAGGCTGCTTTCCCAACCCTGACCGTCACTCGGCGCGCCGCCATCCCGCCTTCTTGCGGTTTTAGCACCTGGAGCTGAAAGGCAATTTCACCGATTGCGGGCGACCAGGAACCGGGGTCATGCCCATCTCTTTTCAGCCGATCTCCATGCCCATGTTCTGGCTGATCTCTGAGAGCCATCGCTCCGGCAAAATCGACCAATGTCAGAAAAAACGTCCAAACACCGGTGAACACAGCCGTCCCACAGTCGGTGGGATTGGGAACGATCATCCGTTGTCACCCGATTTGTCATCCAATTCAAAGATTTGGGCCCTTTCAGGATGACTCAGGATAATTGCCTTTTTGCACAACCGCCTCCGCTGGCGCTGAATTGTGACGCCAGATGACTCAGGAGGAAATAGGCTGAAATCGCCGTTTCGTTTTTTCAGTCCTCTGCTCTACCAACTGAGCTATCTTGCTGTTTGAAGATGAGCGGCGGGTATTACGCCCTCGTCAAACCAGGTGACAAGTAATCTCGCCCGCCTTTATGGACGGCAAACCTCAGATCTGCGGATCGTCGCCTAGTCGTAACTCAAGCCCAAGTGGACCGCCTTGGCCCGAATCACGAAAGCACGGGAGTGTGTTCCCCGCGACGCTCGGGCCGCACGGAGAACTGGGTCAGTCTGCGGCCCAACGCGATCGACGGGCGCTCAAGGCCGATCTCGGCAATGTGGGCCGTCGCGATTGCTGCCGCGACAATCGGGATGGCGAGCAGGATGCCCCACTCAAGCGGATGGCCCCTGACCACGCTCTGCCCATGGGTCCAATGGTCGACGAGGATGAGATAGATTACATTGAACAAATACAGGCTGTAGCTCATGCGGCCCAGGTATTGCGACACACCACGGTCGAAGAATCGTCCGAGGCCGCCCGCCCGCCTGTAAAAAAGGAGCGTGACAAGAATCGCCGCCAGAACCTGCTCCGTATCCATCGACCACCAGTGAAGCCCCATTGTGTGGCGTGAGGCGAGCATCCCTACCAGGACGGCCGGCCAGGCCATCGCAGGTAGCCGCTTGGCCACCTCCGCCCCCACGCACGTCGGTATCAGGAGACCGAGGGCAAAACAGGACAGGAACCGCTGGTAATAGACGAAGTGCGTCCGTAACCACGGTGCGCAAAGGACCGTCGCGAAGATCGCGTATGCCAAGGCAATTCCCACGACCCCAAAGCGCCGATAGGACCAATACCCTACCAGAATGAAGGGAACCGCGAGGAACTCCACCTGCAACGTCCAGGATGCGCCGAGGACCGAAAAGTCATAGAGGGCTGCATTCGGCCAAAAGTGGCCGGCCTGCGAGGAATACGCACCAGCAACCGCGAACGCGGCCAGGCAACCGACCAAGCTGACGAAGAAAGTGGGATAGAGCCGGAAAAAACGCCTTACGGAGAAGCCGACAGCTGTCGCAACGGGATCCGCATGCCGCTGCTTAAGGCTCTCGAACAGCACCGCGCCGCTCAGCACAAAGAAAAGCACAACCGCCGTCTCTCCGCTCACGACCATGAAGACGAGCTTGGTTACCACGTCGTAAAGTCCGTGGGCCTCTTGAATGGTCGGGCGAACGATGCGCTGGTTCTGGGTCGGATCGCGATCGAGGATGGAATGAAATACCACCACCGCGATCGCGGCATATCCTCGCAGCCCGTCCATCTGGGTGTTCCGTGTCCCTTCGGGCATCGGTCACGCAGCTTAGGGCCAGCCCGCCCCCCGTCAATGGCTGGTTCAACGGCGTCGACCGCCCGACATGGAGAATGCTGTCACCCGGGCTGCCGGCCAGCGTCGGAGTCCGGATGCCTTTGGGATGGCCCTCGGCGACCGCCTTTCCCCGTGGCCGGACATATGTCCAACCTATTAATATGCGTGATGATTCGGGGGAGAACGTGCCGCCACTCCCGCCTTGTTCTTCGACCCCTGCTCCGCCAGCCGAGCCATCCCGGGGCCTGGAGACGGGCGTTGCGCATCACGCTTCAACCAAACGGAGTGACAGTTGGTTTCGCCGGCATTTAAGACTAAGAATTCTTGGCGGGAGCGGCCCGAGCGAGAATCATGAAGGGATGACGCGGCGTAGAAAAGGTTCTGGGCATATTGCGCCAAACAAAGCAGACAAGCCCTCAGACCTCCCTCACGGGATGGCCCGCCCCCTGCCATGCTAACTCGAAATCCGCCCGCAGGCACCCCGTCCGACTGGAGCACCCGCGCCAGGCGGGCGGATTGGGCCGGGTTGCTGGGCGGAGCCATTCTCGCCGCAGGGGCGATTGCGGTCTACAGCGGGACCTTCTCCATCCCCCTGCTTTACGACGACGTTCCCACCATCGTCGAAAACTCGACGATTCGGCACTGGGAGACAGTCCTGCGGCCGCCGGATAATTCAACCGCGAGCGGGCGGCCCGTCCTGAACCTTTCCCTGGCGGCCAACTATGCCGTGAGCGGGACGGCGGTGGGGAGCTATCATGCGGTGAACCTGGCGATCCACATACTGGCCGGGCTGACGTTGTTCGGAATCGTCCGGCGCACGCTTGCGCCGCGGACGGGGGCTTCGGCCTTCGCGGTCGCATTCTCGGCCTCCCTTCTCTGGACCCTGCACCCCCTGCAGACCGAATCGGTCACCTACATCGTCCAGCGCGCGGAGTCGCTCATGGGGCTCTTCTACCTGCTCACCCTGTACTGCTTCATCCGGGGCGCCGGGGCGGGCGGCCCGGGGAGATTCTGGTGGCTCGCCGCGTCGGTCTTCGCCTGCCTCCTCGGGATGGGCACCAAGGAGGTGATGGTCTCGGCGCCGCTGGTCGTGCTGCTGTACGACCGCACGTTTCTTGCCGGCGGCTTCCGGGAGGCATTCAGGCGCCGCTGGCGCCTGTATGCGGGGCTGGCCGCCACGTGGCTGATCCTGGCCCTTGTCGTGCTTTCCGGGAAGGGCAGGGGGGGGAACGCCGGATTCGGCAGTGGAGTCGCCTGGTGGCGCTACGCTTTGACGCAGTCTGAGGCGATCGCCCATTATCTGCGGCTCTGCTTCTGGCCGCACCCGCTGATCTTCGACTACGGCAGCGCCCTCGTGCGCCCTTCCCTTGGTGTCCTCCCGTACGCCCTGCTCATCATGGCGATGGTGGCGGCGGTCGCGTGGGCGCTTGTCAGGCGGCCGGCCATCGGATTCCTGGGGGCCAGCTTCTTTGCGGTCCTTGCGGCCAGCTCCAGCGTCGTCCCCGTCGCCACCGAGACGATGGCCGAGCACCGGATGTACCTGCCGCTCGCTGCCGTGGCCGTGCTGGTGGTGCTGGGCATCCACCGGTGGCTGGGACGCGGGACCCTGCCTCTCTGCCTCGCCCTGGCCGCGGGGCTGTCATGGGCCACCTGGCAGCGGAACGGGACCTACCGCAGCAGCGAGGGAATCTGGAGCGACACGGTCGCCAAGCGCCCGGAAAATGAGCGGGCGCACGTCAACCTGGGTGCCGTTTGGTTGGGGATTCCCGGACGCTTGAACGACGCGATCGCCCAGTACGAGGAGGCGCGGCGCCTGAAGCCGGACGATGCCGAAGTGCATAACGACCTGGGCAGCCTGTGGCTGAAACTGCCGGGGCGGTTGAACGACGCGGTCGCCGAGTATGAGGAGGCGGTGCGCCTGAAACCCGGTTACATCGAGGCGCGCAACAATCTGGGCTACGCCTTGTCGAATGTGCCGGGGCGGATGGACGACGCGATCGCCCAGTATGGGGAGGCCCTGCGCCTGAAACCGGACGACGCCGAGGTGCATAACAACCTGGGCTACGCCTTGTCGACCGTGCCGGGACGGCTGAATGACGCGATCGCCCAATATCAGGAGGCGCTGCGCCTGAAGCCCGATTACGTCCAGGCGCACAACAATCTCGGCAATGCCTGGTTGAGCCTGCCGGGGCGGCTGGATGACGCGATCGCCCAGTTTCGGGAGGCGCTTCGCCTGAGGCCGGACGATGCCGAGGCACACTTTGATCTGGGCAACGCCTGGTTGGAGATGCCCGGGCACGTGAACGACGCGATCGCCCAGTATCAGGAGGCGCTGCGCCTGAGGCCCGATGATCCCAAGGCGCACAACAACCTGGGCTATGCCTTGTCGAGTGTGCCGGGGAGGTTGAATGATGCGATCGCCCAGTATGAGGAGGCCCTGCGTCTCGCACCGAACTATGCCAAGGCGCACTTCAACCTGGGCATCGCCCTAGCGAGCGTGCCGGGGAGGTTGGACGACGCGATCGCCCAGTATGGGGAGGCCCTGCGGCTGAAACCGGACTATGCAGAAGTGCATGTCAGCCTGGCGGCCGCCTTGCTCGACCAGCCCGGCCGCCGCGATGAGGCCATGGCGCACCTTGAGGCCGCCTTGCGGCTTCAGCCGGTGAATGACGTTGCCCGGAAGATGCTAAACGCCATCGGGGTGTCCCAGCGCTGAAAAAGCCTGCGGGATGGCCTGCCTCTCATTGCAGGACAGGAGTTGCGGGCCTACAGGCCGGGGTACCCGCTGCCACCCTCCTCGGAACCCGTCGCTTCAGGCCTCCTGCGCTCACTTGCCCCACCGCCAGGGAAAGGAGGAGCGTTCATTGCCGCAATGTGTCAATCCGGGCCAGGATTTGGCGGGCCTGTTGGTTGTCGGGCTGAAGGCGCACGACTTCCCTGAGATGCGCAGCCGCGTCATGGATCCGGCCGGGGGTCCTGAGCAGTGCGCCGGCAAGGTAGAAATGGATCGTGGCGTCATCGGGCTTGATGCGCAGCGCCTGCTCGTACTGCTCGATCGCCTCCGGCGTCCGGTCCAATGAGTCCAGGGCATTGCCCAGGTTGAAGCTCGCCTGAAAAAAATCGGGCTTCAGGCGCAGCGCCTCCTCGTACTGCTCGATAGCCTCCGGAGTCCGGCCAACGGAGCCTAGGGCGATCCCGAGATCGTTGTGCGCCTCGACATAATTGGGCTTCAGGCGCAGCGCCTCCTCAAAATGCGCGATCGCCTCCGTTGTCCGGCCCAAGGAGTCCAGGGCATTGCCGAGATTGTTGTGCGCCTCGGCATAGCCGGGCTTCAGGCGCAGCGCCTCCTCATAGTGGGCGACCGCATCGCCCAGACGGCCGGGCTTCGCCTGCAGAATGCAACCCAGGTTGTATTGCGCCCGCTCATTTTCCGGGCGCTTGGCGACCGTGTCGCTCCAGATTTCCTCGCTGCTGCGGTAGGTCCCGTTCCGCTGCCAGGTGGCCCATGACAGTCCCGCGGCCAGGGCGAGGCAGAGAGGCAGGGTCCCGCGTCCCAGCCACCGGTGGATGCCCAGCACCACCAGCACGGCCACGGCAGCGAGCGGCAGGTACATCCGGTGCTCGG
>CALAOT010000057.1 GCA_937889545.1 uncultured Opitutaceae bacterium | reverse complement strand
GAGCCGGCAGGAGTCGTTGGCGCGAGAGCCTTCTGCTCCGCGATGGCTTGCTCCAAGGTCTTGCTGGCCGCGTTAAGATTGTCGACCAGTGCGGAAAGCTGCTTTGCGGTCAGCGCCTGGGTGTCGGTATTGCCCTGGAGCACACTGCCGGCGGATTGGATCTGAAGCGCCGTAGCCTTGCGCATGTCGGAGGCGGCCCCCTGAACCGCGGCAACCGCGTCAGTGAGCTGTGCATCGCGGGAGCGGAGGGCTGGACCGACAATCAAGGCGACGAGAGCCAGCACGACCACCGGAACGACATAGGCACCGATGACAAGAAGCCTGGTGCCCTGCGTGGCGGTGACCGGGGCTGGCCCGCCTGCCTCAATGCGTTCGGACAAGAGCTCGAAGCCCTTGACCATCGCGACCGCCAGGGGCTCGCGGCCGAGGCCTCCTTCGTTCAGGATCGCTTGAATTTCAGGGACGGATTTTTTCATGGGAGGAGATGTTTGGATACTTTTTCGAACTCTGCATGGAGGCGCCGGAGATACGCGGCCGAGGCCATGCGCTGCACCAGGCCGAATTGCTTGTCTGTGGCGAGGCGCGCCAGGGGCACAGAGGCGTTCTCGTAGGCCTCCTGCAGGTGATAATGCATCGCCTCAATCCGGATCGTCAGGTCCTCCGGGTAGTCCACCAGTTTGATGTCGCTTACGACCTCCGGAAGAACCTTTGCCATGATCACCGTGGCGAACGCTCCGTAGTGCTTCGTGTACTCCTGGAAATAGAACTGGGACTTCTTGCTGGCGCTAACGGGGGTCACCACCGTGATGCGGCCGCCGATCTGCTTAAGCGCCTCAGGGAGGTTTAGCAGCTGCACAAAGTAGTCGTAAAACACCCTCGAGGTGTTGGCGCCGAAGTCGACAAGCACGCTGCGCTTCTCCTCGAGGAGTATGTGGGCCACCTTTTCGACGTCGGCGATCGACGCCTTAAGCGCGTTCTCCCGCATCTCGATCTTGATCACCTCCGTCGGGAAAATGAGCGAAATCGGCGAGAAGCTGACATCGGCGTCGACGAGAGCCGAGTTGCACCCGTGGGATTTCTGCCATCCGTAGAGCTGGGCGGCCAGGAACGTCTTCCTCTCCCCACCCTTCTCCTGCTGAACGAAGACTGCCAATGGGCCCGGCATGGTTAGGAGGATGGCGGCTTGCCCACACGCGACGCGGCCTCGACCTGGGTCGCCTTTGAGGTATCGAAGGGATTCTTGCGCGCTCCATCGCCCGCTGGGGCCACAGGGCTGGCCGGAGCCTCGGCCGGCCTACTTGTGCCCGTCACCTGGGCGGCGGGCCGCCGGCGGGGCTGCTTATCCTTCCCCCGCTGCCCGCGCTTGCGCTTGGAGGATCCATCAGGCGCCACTGGGTCGTCCTGGCCGGCATTTAGACCCATGATGCGGTGTTGAACCACGGCAACGGCGGACCGACGCGAGCGCCAGTGCGGGAAACCGTAGATCTTGCCGAAAATGTAGTCCGCCAGAGCCGCCCGTTGGTCCGCGGCGGTCTGAATCGCCGTATATTCATCCGGACTATCCTCGATCAGGGTCCGGACGATTTTGAACGCCCGGCTAAGCGTCGACACGTTCACGTCCAGCCCCTCGCCTCGAAGCACCACCGCAAGCTGCCTGAAGCTTCGGACCGGATGCTGTCCGAGCCGTCCCCTGCCCTCCTCACCCACATTGGGCGACGTCTCATATCCACTGGTCACCATCCCCGTGAGGTACAGTCGTTCGCCAAACTCCGCCAAAAGGAGGTACGTTTTGAGCGGCAGGACACGCATCGACGGCCTCGCCACCCTACCCTTCGCATCCTCAGTCCGAAGGCTGCCACGAACGACATTGAACGGTAAGGTTCGCGGCAGGTTGACCCCTATCTGCCCGCCGGGCTTCTCGGGGCTGATCTCGTTGGCCATGGTCGGATCAAGAATCAACCCACGATGCCTTTCAAGCTCAAACGCCAGCTGATGCAACACCTCATACAACGACTCATCAGCCGCCATGGTAGCCAACGCATACGCCATCCGTTGCGACACAATGCATCGTCAGTTACGGGCTCGAGCGCCTTTAGAGCGCTGTCTCGCTCACGGCCCGACTCCAGCCAGTATCGTTCCCGATGACCACATGCAACAGCCGGTGCAATAGTGCGTGCGTCAGCTGAT
>CALAOT010000056.1 GCA_937889545.1 uncultured Opitutaceae bacterium | reverse complement strand
GATCGAAGAGGTAGATGTCGATCGAGCCAATGAGCGACGCCAGGTCCGTCACGGCGCCACCGGAAGAGCCCACCGGCTCAGTCTACAGGCCGGGCGGCGAGCACCCGTGACCTGAATGTAGGATCGAGGGCGTGATGAGGAGGAATTCACGATGACCGCTCCCGTAGCCGCCTGGGCCGCACCTTCCGCGAAGGCGCCGCTCGTTCCGCACCCGATCACGCGCCGCGAGCCGGGGCCGCGCGACGTCCAGATCGAGATTCTCTACTGCGGCGTCTGTCACTCTGACATCCACCAGGTCCGCGACGAGTGGGGCGACTCCATCTTCCCGATGGTGCCGGGCCACGAGATCGTCGGCAAGGTGACGGCGGTCGGCGCCGACGTCTCGAAGTTCGCCGTGGGAGACCTCGCCGGCGTCGGCTGCTTCGTCGACTCCTGCCACGCGTGCGACCCGTGCACGCGCCACCTCGAGCAGTTCTGCGAGAAAGGGGCGGCCTTCACGTACAACGGCACCGAGATGGACCGCAAGACGCCGACGTTCGGCGGCTACTCGACGCAAATTGTCGTCGCGGAAAAGTACACGCTGAAGGTCCCGCCCGGCCTCGACCTGGCGGCGACGGCTCCGCTCCTCTGCGCCGGAATCACCACCTATTCGCCTCTCAAGCGTTGGAAGTGCGCGCCCGGCAGCCGCGTGGGCGTCGTGGGGCTCGGGGGCCTGGGCCACATGGCCGTGAAGCTGGCCGCGTCGATGGGGGCCGAGGTCACGATGCTCAGCACGTCGCGCGCCAAGGAGGCGGACGCGCGAAGGCTCGGCGCCCATGCCTTCGAGCTCACGAACGAGCCCCAGACGCTCAAAAAGCTGGCCGGGCGGTTCGACATCCTGATCGACACCGTCTCGGTCGAGCATGACCTCAACACCTATCTCGGTCTTCTCAAAACGGAGGGGGCGATGGTCTGCCTCGGCGTCCCGCCGAAGCCTGCCTCCGTGGCCGTCATGTCGCTCATCTACGGCAACAAGAAGCTCGCCGGATCCATGATCGGCGGCATCGCCGAGACCCAGGAGATGCTGGACTACTGCGCGTCGAAGAAGATCACCGCAGACGTCGAGATGATCCCGATCCGGAAGATCAACGAGGCGTACGAAAGGATGCTCAAGAGCGACGTCCGCTACCGCTTCGTGATCGACATCGCGAGCTTGAAGGGGAGCTGAGCGCCCCGAAACCAGCGGACATCGCGCCGCGTACCTCGATACCCATGCAGAAAATTGGGCCGGCGACGCGTGCGGACGAACGGTGGTCAGTCCGGCCACTCGATCTTCGTGTCATTGCGCTGCTCGTGGGGGCGAAACTTCTCGTCCACCTCGTGACCGCCGGCCGGTACGGCTACTTCCGGGACGAGCTCTACTTCCTCGACTGTGGCCGCCACCTCGACTGGGGCTACGTGGACTGCGCGCCCCTGATCGCTCTCTACGCGAAGGTCGCCCTCCTCCTCGGCGGTTCCCTGCCGGTCTTGCGTTCGCTCGCAGCGCTTGCGGGGGCGGCTCGCGTGGTGCTGACGACGATCCTCGCGCGCGAGCTCGGGGGCGGACGCTTCTCCCAGGCGCTCGCCGGCCTCTGCGCGCTCTCTGCGCCCATCTACCTCGGCGTCGACAGCATCCTCACGATGAACGGCTTCGAGTCACTGTTCTGGATGGGGTGCGTCTTCTTCCTGATCCGCATCGTGCGCACGGGCGACTCCCGGCTCTGGTTGTGGTTCGGCGTGCTTGCGGGGCTCGGGCTCGAGAACAAACATTCGACGCTGCTCTTCGGCGCCGCCGTCGCGGCCGCGTTGCTCCTCAGCCCTCAGCGCCGCGAGCTGCTCAAGCCCTGGATCTGGATGGCCGGAGGCATCGCACTTCTGATCTTCCTTCCCAACCTCGTCTGGCAGGTTCGGCACGGGTATCCCACCCTCGAGGATCTCGAGAACGTGCGAAGGATGGGCAAGAACGTCGTTCTGAGCCCGGTGCAGTTCGTGGGCCAGCAGATCTTCCTGCTTCACCCGGCCCTGTTCCCGATCTGGCTCGCAGGGCTCGTCTCCTTCCTTTTCGGGCGAGGGTCGCGGCTGCGCGTCCTCGGCTGGACCTACGTGCTGCTCCTTTCGATGATGATCGTCCTCGAGGCGAAGAACTACTACCTCGCCCCCATTTACCCGATGCTCTTCGCTTCCGGGGCCGTGGCGGTGGAAGGCTGGCTGACGCGCCGCGCGTGGAGCCGCGAGAGGCTCTGGCCGAAGGCTGCCCTTGTGGCGTACGTCCTCGCTGCGGGCGCGATCCTGGTTCCCGCGATCCTGCCGATTCTGCCGCCGGAGAAGCTGCTCGCTTACCAGAGGCGGCTCGGGGTCGCGCCGCCGAAGACCGAGGTGAGGCATGACGGCCCTCTGGAGCAGCGCCTCGGGGACCAGTTCGGCTGGGAGGAGCTGGTTGCGGACGTGGCCCGGATCTATCGGTCACTGCCGCCAGAAGAACGCGCGCGTACCGGCATCTTCGCGAGCAACTACGGGGAGGCCGGCGCGCTGAACCTCTTCGGTCCCGCCTACGGCTTGCCGGCGCCCATTTGCGCCCACCAGAGCCACTACTTCTGGGGGCCGCCGAAGCCGGAGCCCGAGAACCTCATCTGGCTGCAGTGGGGCCGGGAGGGCGTGGAAGACCACTGCCGCTCGGTCGAGAAAGTCGGGGAGCACTTCCACCCGTGGGGGATGGCCGAGGAGAACCGCGCGATCTACCTGTGCCGCGACCTCCGCCATACGCTGGCGGAGTACTGGACCTCCGACTTCAAGCATTGGAACTAGCCGCACCCCCCGCCGCAACCTCGAACTCCTCGTCCGGATGGATCTCCAGCCGGATGGCGCCATGCTTTTTGGGCAAACCGCCCGTCTTCAAGAAGAAGGGGGTCCTCATGTCCGACTCGCGACGGCCTGAAGTATTCGTGGGAAGCCGACTTCGACTTCCATCTTCCGGCCAAGTCTGTATTCGGCGGACTGGGATGTGGATCATGAAGCTCCGCCCGAGCGCGCAAGCTTGGCCCGCAGGGCCTACGGCGCCGCGAGCGTCTTCAGGATGTTGACGACCATCACGGGGAGGCGCCCCGGGTTGCTCTCGATGGAGGCGAGGACGGCCCCGATCGTCGTGGCGCCTTCGAGCTCGGCCCACTTCGCGACCTCCTCGGCGCTGGGGCTGAGGTAGGCCATGCTCCACGACGCGAAGGCGCGTTCGTCGACTTCCTGCTCGTAGAACACCTTGACGCCGCGATGTCTCGGGTCGCGCTCGATCCGCTCCATCAGGCCGAGGACGTCGTCCCTCTCGCCTTCGAGGATCTGGAGGAACGCGCCCTCGACGAAGAGGAGCACTCCCGTGATTCCGTACACCTGGTTGCGGATCCGCGACTCCGCGAGCATCTCCTCGAGCTCGGCCGCGGCGAGGCCCGGTGTCGCCTCGGAGGAGTAGATCAGGCGAAAGGGCATGGACGGCCTCCTGCTGTCCGGAGTCTATGACTCCCGCGAGAAGTCGCTACCCCCCGCCTCATCCTCGAACTCCATTCTTCTCCGCCGCTTCCGGATCGCCGCGACGATCGCGAGGAGAGAGATCGCGAACCACAGGGCCGCGGTGCTCGTGAGGATCGGGATCCAACGCTTCAGCGACGCCTGCCGCGCGTAGAACGCCTCGCCGATGTCGAGGAGTGTCGCGCCCGTCGCGCCGCGCATCGCCTCGTCGAAGACGTCTCCGCGCGCGAGGCGCGCGAGGACGATGCGCGGCACCGCCGGGCCGTAGCGATCGAGGAGATCCTGCACGAGCGTGCCCGACAGCGCGTATCCGTGCTCCACCTCCCGTCGGTCCCCCTGAAACAGGTCGTCCAGCTTCCAGAGCGGCACCCGCGGGCCCGACAGCACACCCAGCGCCAGCTCGGTCTCGTCGCGCAGCCGCCACGAGCGCGCCGCGAGCATCGCGAGGCCCTCGTCGAACCACCTCGGCACCTTCCGCCCACCGCTTGCACGGTGGATGAGGACATGCGCGACCTCGTGCGCGAGCACCTCCTCGAGGCCGCCGTCCGGGTATGACGGCGTGCGCTCGGCCAGAAGGACGACGGCGTTCGAGACGCCGTCCGTGTACCCCGACACCCAAGCCGGCACCGCGCGCGCGAACGGCGACGACTCCGGCGCGAGGATGACCCGGATGTCCGGCCCCGGCGCATCGAGGCCCACCAGCTCCATCACGCTCGCGACCCACGGATGCGGCCCGGCGACGAGGCGGTTCGCGGCTGGCGGGAGGCCCGCCTGCGGCTCGATGACGAGACGTGTGGGCTCAGCCGCCGCGAGGGGCGAAGCGGCGAGGAGCGCAGCCAGGACCAAGCACTTCGAGATGACGACTAGGGTACTGCGATCAAGATCTCGGGCTTCCTCCGAAAGAAAAAGGCGCCGGAGCGTTTCCACTCCGGCGCCAAAGAGAAAGAACGGGATTTCGATCAGTAGCGGTTGCGGCCGCCGCCACCGAAGCCACCGCCGCCACCGCGGTTCTCCTGGGGCTTGGCCTCGTTCACCTTCAGCGCGCGGCCGTCCTGATCGCGGCCGTTGAGAGCGCCCATCGCCTTCTGCGCATCGGCGTCGGCCATTTCGACGAACCCGAAGCCCTTGGACTGGCCGCTGTCGCGGTCAGAGATCACGCGGGCGGATTCGATGTTGCCGAAGGGCTGAAACAGTTCCTTCAGGGTGGAGTCGTTGACGGAATAGGACAGGTTTCCAACGTAGAGCTTCATGAGGTTCCTCTGTGATAACGCGCGTCCAAATGGACGAGCGCGGCTGGGAGATGGTGGGGAGGGGAAGGTTGGGGTCGACGGGGACCTTTCGGTTCTCGGTCCGCTCCGTCAATAGAAAGGAGATCGAACGGAGGGAGTATACGCCTAAGCGCCCATCTGAGAGCGGTGCCTCGAAACACCCCGCGGGAAGGTCGCGGCACAATCCCCCCGTGCCCCCTCC
>CALAOT010000055.1 GCA_937889545.1 uncultured Opitutaceae bacterium | reverse complement strand
CGGTGCAATAGAACCGAACCCAATCACGCGATCCGAGCTTTTATAGCTCCTCTGGAAGCTGCAATCAATGAGGGAAAAAGCCGAAATTGGTTAACCACAATGCAAGACGATCAACCTAGCGTGTTAGGGGACGCTTTGGGAACTCTTGCCGATCTCGCAGGGGGAAGGGATGAGTCGGAACAATCCTCTCGAGGTTGGCTAACGCAGCGGAAAGAAGCATATCTCCATAACCATCTAGCTGATTCGAATCCGTGGCCACCTCCTGTTGCCTTAGATTGGATCTTGGTTGAGCAGAAGACCCATGGAATGCCCTTACCGATAATCCAAGCTCCTCCCTATTCAAATCCGCCAGGCGGAGAAAGGAAGCATTCTTCGGATGAGAGCAGCTGATCATCGCATACTCGCGTTGCATGAGTCGCAGCGCTCGCTAGTCGCCTCCTCATCTTCCAACGCCATCTCTCTGGAGGCTACATGGCCTGAGACAAAGCAAGATCGCGCCGAGAACAACGCACCTCTGATTCTTTCCCTCTAGGACCGGGCCCGATCAAAAGCGGCTTGCGCCAAGAAAACTCGGGCGTAAACTCGGTCACTAGTTTCACAAAAGCAGCCAAGGTTGCCTGAAGCTTCCCGTTCTTTGCTTTCCCCGGTCAGCGACCTGTATCGTCCCGCAAGCCCTTAACACCAAGAAACCTCCGGTGGTTACCGGAGGTTTCAAATTGGGTGCAGGGGCTGGATTTGAACCAGCGACCTTCAGGTTATGAGCCTGACGAGCTACCAGGCTGCTCCACCCTGCAACAAGGGGGAGGGAAAGGTGCTTCGCGCCCCAAAAAGTGTCAACGCCTTTCCCTACTTGAGGCGGACCTTGATTTCCGCGCTTCCGACATCCGAATCCTCGAGCGCGAGGGTTACGGCGGCCTCCGAGAGCTGCTTGATCCGGATCCGGACCGACTGCACCTGGGTCTTGGGGTTCAGGACCTTCACCGTGAAGATGTCTCCCTCCTTGTGGAGCTGCGCGCCCACGGTGAGCTGGACCGTCCCATTCATGGTCACGACTCCGCCTATCCGTGCCACGCTTATCGCGCTCTTGAGGAGGTTTTCAGCGATATCGGGTGACGGGATACCGGTCTGCGAGGCCTCCGTCGTCGCCTTCTGCGCCGTCAGATTCCCGGGCTGCACGTCCGACACGCCCGGGAGGCGGAACGGGTTCCAGCGCGGGTTGAAGGGGGTCGGCTTGATCCGATAATGATAAAGCGCGTCCATCTCTGAGCGCACCCTGCGAAACCGCGTCTTCAGCAGGCTGTCGGCCTGCACCGGCTTCGCAGGTGACGGCTTCGCGACGGGTGGGGGAGCGGGAGGCACCTTTATGAAATAGTGCCAGATGACCGCCCAGGAGACGAGCAGGAAGACCAGGATAGCCAGCTGCTTGCGTTGCTTCTTCATTTCTTGCCTAGCAGTTCGACATTCATGTCGAGGACGATCAGCAGGCTGCCCGGTTCATGGCGCCTGAACGTCACGGACGTGATGTTGGCGAGGCGCGGGCCCGTCTCGGTCAGGTAAAGAAACGCCCCGACCTGGTCGTAGGTGCCCGTCACCTTTATCGAGAAGGGGATCCGCTTGTAGAGCGCCCTTGAATCCGAGGTGATCGCGTTGAGCGGGTGCAGCTCGACCAGGTGCGCCTTGGATTGCTGCTCAATCTTGTAGAAATACCAGAGATTCTCGGCCAGATTGTCCGGCACGACCAGGTTGTCGTCGATCCGGCGCGTGATTTCTCGGGCTGCGGCGAGCTCCTGGCGGACGGCGGGCCCCGATATGAGCGTCGACACGGCCAGCTCGGCATCCTGGCTGAGCTGCCTGTGCTCAAGCTCGAGCCAGGCTAGGTTGCTGCGGATGTACCAGGAAGCGGCCGCGCAGATCACGCACACGATCGAGCAGAGCACGCTCAGCGGGTGGCGGCGCAGTACGGCTATCCATTGGATGATGTCGGCGGTGTTCACGGGCTGCGCGGCTTGAGGTGAAACGTGATCTCGTAGCCCATGACCTGGTCGTCCTCGATCGACCGGTTGAGGCCGGTGAGGGTGATCGACGTGAAATGGGGGCCGATCTCGGAATCGGCGCGCAGCAGCTCCACGTAGTTTCCGAGGATCATGCTCGCGCGCTCGGAGCTCTCGCGGATGCCGCCGCGGATGATCACCTTGCTCTCGGTCCGGTCGATCGTATCGACGAGCATCCGATCGGGAAGGGTGCGGCCCACCTCGGACATGAATCCCGAAATGAGGAGCGGGGATCTCATCTCCGCGTAGGCGCCCTCGATCTTCTTGGTCTCCAGCTCGTAGAAGCGCTGCAGGCGCCTGATCTCGATCACGTCCCAGCGATCCTGCTCGATCCTCTGCTCCGCGTCCTCGATCATGCGCCGGATGCTCAGGTCCCTGTAGCCGAGCCATCCCGTGAAGAGCACCGCGGCCAGCGTGACCGCGCTGGTGATCGTGTAGCTCATGAAGCGCACGCCGATCACGCTGTCCTCGGGCAGCTCCACGATGAGCCGGCAGTCGATGTGCCAGTTCGGGGAAAGGAATAGGCGGTCGCCTGCGCTCTTCATGGGGTTGCGGGGGCTGAAGCCGCCCCGAGCTGGGCGACCACCGACAGCGGCTGAATCCACGAGGGCCCGAGCATCGCGTGCCCGGGGGCGTCGATCCCTACAGCGGGCAGCCACTTGGCGAAATCGGGTGAAAGGAACTCAAGGTCAACCGAGGCCGCGAGCGCCTCCTCGAGCCAGCCCAGCCTCTCGGGCAGATGGGCGCAGAAAAGGGCGCCGATGCGCTGCCCGGTCTGCATCTCGAAATAGTCGACGGCCGGGCGCAGGTGCCGCGACAGCATCCTGATGAGCCGACGCCCATGATGCTTTAACTCCTCCGCCGGCTGCTCGAGCAGCTTGCGCGCCGCTTCGGCATCCGGGGCGGAGAGCTCCTTCATCGCGGCCTCCTCGATCGACAGGAGGCCGTGGGGAAGCGGCGGCGGCGTGTGCACGCCGTCCTTGGCGATGAAATACAGGTGGGTCTGGTTTCGGGAGATCTCGCAGACGGCTATGAGCTTGTTGTATCCGACCAGGCTCGCGTAGCGAGTGAGGCCCCCGAGGAGCACGGGCGTTCCGAGCTCCAGCCGGCGGGGGCGCACTCCCCAGTCGCGCAGCATCACCTGCACCTGCCTCGTGGCCGACCACGGGACACCCAGAAAAATGGCGGACCGTGCGCTTGAATCCGCCGAGAGGGGTATTCCGTCCCCCGGGTTCAGCGCGGCAACGTGCCAGGCCTTGGCCGAGATGATCTTCGCGTGCTCGGCGACGATGTTGCAGAGGTATTCGCGGTCGTACAGCCGGCGGACGTTGATCGAATCCCGCTGGAAGATCCGCTCGGCGGGGTGGAACCCGCAATAGGCCGTGATGAACTTCCCGGAACGGTTGTTGAAGTTGAAGTCGAGCCAGCGCGCGACCGACCCCACGTCCGCGATCGAAACCTCGGCAAACGTGTCTATGGTGAGCGGGCGCACGTCCAGGCGCCCCAAGCGGGCCAATTGCACGCAATGGTCTGTCAGGTTGATCAGAACACTGTGGCGCTGCCTGCGTATGAACATGGGCAGGGCATTAGGCTAAAGCCGCCCCTGGCTGTCAACCGGCCTCGAATGCCTATGCAGGCGTCACTGCGCCGGCACCTCGACCAGGGTGCCGGGGACGACAGTTATGGGCGCCACGACCGGGCCCGGCGATATTGCGCCCGTAGGCTGGGGTGTCTCGATGCTCGTGAACGCTGTGTCGCCGACCAGACCGTCCGGGGAGCGCAGGGACATGTCGTAGTGGATGGTGGGCGAACCGCTGTAGGGTGACGGGTTAAACGTGATCGAACTTGCTACTAATGAGCCATAGATTGTCGGGCTGTTTTTGACGACAAGCGGTGCATAAGGAAAATAGACGACGCCATAGAACGGAATGGACGTGCCTATCTCGAGCATCTGGGTAGTTGACGATGGGGGTTGCGTGCCAATGATCGCCAGGCGCTCGGGGATATCCGTTTGGTTGTCGATCCCGTTCCCGTCGAGATTCATGTTGCCCTTCTCAAGGTGGATCTCGAGCGAGCCGCTAAGGGCGGGCGTCGCGCCCTTGACGATCACAATTTGGCCCGTGCCGCTTACGTTGAGACTGCCGTTAGCGATCTCCAAGATCACCGGACCCTTAATTTTCAGCATTGAGCCTGAAAGATTCACGTCGCCACTGACATAAACGACGTAAGGCAAAGTGGCCCCAGAGCTACCGAGGGGCACCGAAGGCATTGTGCTGTCTAGGTTGATGGACGAGATCGACGCGCCGGACGTCGGGAAACTCTCAGGGAACTGCGGCTGGAAGGTTTGCGACGAAATAAGCAAGCGGTTTGGGTCGATACTTATCCCAATGGGCGTGTTCGGGCCGACGACCTGGGCTCCACTTGCGAAGGAAACCGCGTTGGAAAAGGTGCCTGCCGCATAGCCGTCGACAACCGCCGTATTGAGAAGAACTGACGGGGAGGGGTAAGGGGGTGGGGGGGACGGCGTGTATCCCGAAAAAACGACCGCCGAATAGTCATAATTATTAAGCGGGTTATTCGGGTTGATCGGGTCCCTGAAATACGCACCGTGGCTCGAGAAGTAGCTATCCAGGTTGCCGCCTGTCGTAAAACTAATGTTGCCCGCCGTTGCGGCGGCCGCATTCACGAAGGCCGACACGGGCTGGCACACGCACTGGAGCGTCCTAGTCACGGTGGTGCCGTCGGAAAGCGTCACGGTGCCCGTGGACGTGATCTGGGCCCAATTGCTCTGGGGGGTGTTCTCCAGCACTTTCACGCTGACCTGCCCGGTTGCGCCATTCTCGAAGCGGAACGCGGGCAGGGTCGCGGTCGCGCTTACGGCGTTCACGTTCCACGGGGCCGACCAGTCCCAGTTGTTCTGCGAGTAGAGCGCCTGCTCGAGCCCGGTTTCCGCGAGTTCGATGCAGTGCGAACCCATCAGATTGCGCGTGCTCATCTTGAGCGACGTGTAGCAGAGCGCGATGTAGCTCGACAGGCACAGCGCGAACACCATCGCAAGGCAGAGCGCCGCGAGCATGGCTGAGCCACGCTCGTTCTCCGGAATGGATTGGGGCCGGAGCTTGCTCATTGCGGGCTAGACTTATTCTTCAGAATCACCTGTGGCGAGACTACAGTTAATTTGGATTGGGCGCCGCCCATCTGGGAGCCTGCCGTGGTCGTGAAGCTCATGTTGACCTGCTTAATCAGCGGCGCCAGGCCGGTGGCGTTGCCGCTGATGTCGTAGGTGCCGAAGCTGAAATTCGTTACGTTGTTTAGCAGAACGAGACCCTGGAGCCCCGCAGGCGTCGGCCAGTTCGGGAAGGCGAGCGACGATGCGGGAGGCGCCGTGCGCGTGACAGTGAGCTGCCCCTCGGCGGGAAAATACTCATAGGTTGCCGTCCCCATCGCCGGAGGGTTGGGGGATGTCTGCGGGACCCACGTGTTCACGGTCAGCATGGTGGCGTTCGCGAAGGTCACCGCGCTTGCGGCGCTTATGTCCTGTGTGAAATCGTAGAGCGCCTGCCGGCTCCGTGATTCCAGCTGCTCTTCGTTGCCCTGGCGCATCAGGCCCCGCCCGAGAAAAATGTACGCCGAGAGCACCCCTGCGAACACGAAGGCCGAGATGAAGGTCACCATCATCACCTCCAGCAGCGAGAAGCCCCGCAGCAGCGAGGCCCGCTGCCTACGATCTTTGATACGCTGCGGAGAGTCCATTTTTGCCGACGTAGGTCATGCTTGTGCGGGAATATGCGTGGCCCGTTATGCCGATCCAGCTAACGGTGAAACTCACTTGCAATAGCAGGGGCTGAAGAAAGTATGGGGGGCCGGGATTCGCAAGCGGCTCGACGCAGGACACCGTGCGGGTGACGGTGTAGGGGAACGTCCCCCCCAATTGCTGCGCCATTCCAGCCAGTACCGGGTCGCCTGCCATTGTGAATGGAGTGGGCCCGGATTGGTACGCGGCAACCGTGTTCCAGTTCTGCAGGCGCAACTGATCGATTTCGCTGTGAAGGATCTGGCTAGCGATCGTTTGCTTCCTCGAAAGATCGAGCATTTCCGAACCCGAATCGACGACCTGGATCATGCCGACAAGCGTAAGCGCAAGGACGGTCGCGGCTAGCGCCACCTCCATGATGGTAAAACCCACTTGGGACTTGAGCTCTTGGTTGTCGAACACTGCCGGGCGCGCCTTTTTTCCAACCGGAAATTCGGGAAGATGAAGATTACTTGCTTTAAGGTTAAAGCCAATCGAAATCTTTCCGGACAGGGTCACTGCTCCGCAAGGCGATGGGAGCGAACGTATCGGGCGTGCCATCTTCGCCCCGCGACCCCCGATTTGAACGGACTTTGCAGGGGTATCGACGCCCAGAACGAGCTATCCCCGGGGACGCCAGGCGGTCCGCCCGCCCGAGTCCTGCGAATCCACGTCGGGAGGAGGGCCACTTCGCGCTTGCCAGTCGCCGCTGAAGACCCTGTTTTGGACCTTTCGTCCCTCAGAACCAAACCAACGTCAGTTCCAACCTCGATCGCAAGGCGGCCCTTTCTGGCCGACCTGTGTACCGGACAGATACATAGATCCACATGAGCATCAGCATCACTCCAAAGGACCTGCTCGACGCAGGCGTCCATTTCGGGCACCAGACAAAGCGCTGGAACCCGCGCTCGAAGCCCTTCGTCTTCGACCACCGCCAAGGGGTCACGATCATCGACCTCGCCAAGACCCATGAAGCCCTGGAGAAGGCGTGCGCGTTCGCGGAGGACACCGTGGCCAACGGCGGGAACGTCCTCTTCGTCGGCACCAAGAGGCAGGCAAAGGACATCGTCCGCGAGGCGGCGGCGGCGACCGGGATGCCATTCTCCGTCGACCGCTGGCTGGGCGGCACGCTGACCAACTACGAGACCGTCAAGCGCTCGGTCGCCAAGTTCAAGAAATACCAGCAGATGGAGACGAGCGGCGAGCTCTCCAAGCTGCCCCGCAAGGAGGAGTCGGCCATCAAGCGCGAAATGGGGCGGATGCAGCGCAATTTCAACGGGATCGTGGAGATGGCAGGGCTGCCCTCCGCGCTCTTCATTATCGACGTGGGTTACGAGAAGATCGCGGTGGCCGAGGCCAAGCGCTGCGCCATCCCCTCTATCGCCCTCGTGGACACAAACTCGGACCCGTCGCTGGTGACGTATCCGATTCCTGGTAACGACGACGCGGTGAAGTCCATCCGGATCATCGTGGAGACGGTCGTGGCCGCCATACAGTCCGGCCTCGCGCAGCGCGAGTCGCGACGGGTGCAGCGCGGAGCGGAGGCCAAGGC
>CALAOT010000054.1 GCA_937889545.1 uncultured Opitutaceae bacterium | reverse complement strand
GGGCTGGTGGAGATCATTGGCCCGATTCGCCAAGAGATATTGTCTGGAATTCGGGGCCCGTCGAAATTCGATGTTGTGAAAGATCGCTTACGTGCGTTTCCCGATCTTGAAATCGGGACTGACGATAACGAGGAGGCTGCCGTGTATTATAATCGTTGTCGGTCCAAAGGGATCCAGGGATCATTTACCGACTTTGTCATTTGCGCGGTCGCAATACGGTACGAACTTGAGGTTTTCACAGACGACAAGGACTTCCTGGGATACAAGATGGTCCTGCCGATTCGACTCTATCAACTTGGGATTGGAGCCTAACGTCACAACGGTTCTGAGACCTTCGTCGGCGAGTCTCCTGAATGACCGAAACCGCGGCATCAGCCCGCGCACGCGCGGGTTCGAACGAAGCGAGACATGTCCAGCCTCATGGCTTCGCTCCCGAGTGGATCTCATTTCACCCGGGAGTCGAACGTGAAGGCCTCCGGCGGCCCTATCGCGAGCCTGCGAAACTCGGGATGGTTCGGGTTCAGGATGTAGTTATACTCCCCCGGCGTCGCGACGCTTGGAACCCGCAGGGCAGGGGAGACTCCCTTCTTCAACCAATCGCCTCCGAATCGCCGCGTGGAGTCCGGTGCCGGGACCTGCCGCCAATCATCCGGGAATTTCTCTGGAGCGTGAAGCAGATCGAGGTCAAAGCGCACCGGGATAACGCTCCACGCCGCGGCGGTGAGCAGTTCCCGGTCGTCAGCGTTGGCGATGACCTCCAATTGGGCCAGGGAGCGGTTTTCCGAGGTGTAGACCGCGCGGACCCCAAGAGGATTCCATCTACCCGGAAACTCAGCCGCACCACGCCCGTCGAATGCCGTATGGGCATGCTTGGTCTTGCAGATCCGCCAAGCCGTGATCAAGCGAACACGCCATGTTCCAGACGTCCCAATGCCTGCTCGACCTCCCTGGCGCCCTGTTCGGATGCCATGAGCGAGAGGGGGGTCCGCCCGCCAAGAACGCGGAGCGGCCTTGCGAGCCAGCCGCGCGCCCTGTCCTCGTCTTTAAGCACGTTCACGGCACGGACGAACACCCGCATCAGCCGGGCGGCCCTCTCGGACTCGTCAGGCTTGAGCTTTCCCCTGGCGCCGAGCCGGCGGAGGATCGTCTTCTCCGAAATGTTGACGTAGGGCGCGATCCCCGACGGCTGCACGCCGAAGGCAACGGCGAGGTGGCCTAGGATTCCAGCCGGCAGCCCAAGCGAGACGAGCTCGGCCATCTTGAGGTCGTTGCTGAGCGGATAGGAGTGGAAGACGGAGCTATATTTTGCGGGAGTCATTTGTCCGCAAGTTAAGGACAACTGGGCGCAGTGTCAACCATGGCGCTTGGGCGGTGCAGGGGCGGGTCCCCGCCTGCGGTTACGAAAATGATATGCGCATTGGCGCCCCGTGCTCCTGCGGGGCAGCGGGCATCGGTCGCGCCGGGCCGGGTTAAAGGATGAGGTCCGGCGGGACGTTGGCGAGGGCCTCCTCGACCGTCGTAATCCCCGTCTTCACCTTGAGCATCGAGTCCTGGTGAAGGGTCTTCATCCCCGTCTTCATCGCTATCTTCTTGAGCTGGGCGACCTCGACCTCCCTGTTGATCGCCTCCGTCAGTTCCTCGCAGTTGACCATCAGCTCGTGGATGCCGACGCGGCCCTTGTAGCCCAGGCCGTTACACACGGGGCAGCCCTGGGGATTCCGCTTGAAGATCTGGCCGCTCCAGCCGATCGCCTTCTCAAGGAGCATCTTTTCGCGGCCCTCCGGCTCGTAGGGAATCTTGCAGTTCTTGCAGACCCTGCGCAGAAGCCGCTGGGCGCACACGCACACGAGCGATGCCGAGATGTTGAAGGGCTCGATGCCCATCTCGCTGAGCCGCGTGACCGTGGACGGCGCGTCATTCGTGTGGAGCGTGGAGACGAGCAGGTGCCCGGTGAGCGCCGCCTCGCAGGCGATGCCGGCCGTTTCCTCGTCGCGGATCTCACCCACCAGGATCACATCCGGGTCCATGCGCAGGTAGCAGCGCAGGGCGCGGGCGAACGTGAGCCCGATCTGCCGGTTCATCTGCATCTGGTTCAGGCCGGCAAGCGTGTACTCGATCGGGTCCTCCGCGGTCTGAATGTTCACGTCCGGCGTGTTCACCTCGGCCAGGGCGGAGTAAAGGGTCATGGACTTTCCCGACCCGGTCGGCCCGCAGTGCAGGATCATCCCGTAGGGCTGCCGGATGCATTCGCGGTACCTCTCAAGGTTCTCCTCCGAAAAGCCAAGGGCCGTCAGCGGAAGGGTCGATTTCTGCTTGTCCAGTATGCGCAGGACCACCTTCTCTCCAAAATTCATCGGCCCGGTCGCGACGCGAAGGTCAATGTCGATGTTCTTCTTTGTGAATTTCTTGAAGACGATGCGCCCGTCCTGCGGAAGGCGTCGCTCGGAGATGTCCATGTTGCACATGATCTTCAGGCGGGTGACGAGAGCGTTGGCCACCTTCTTCGGAAGGCGCAGCTTCTCCTGGCACAGGCCGTCGATCCGGTAGCGGATGACCAGGTCCTTTTCCATCGGCTCGATGTGGATATCCGACGCCCCCAGGATGTACGCGTCCTCCACGATGCGGTTTGCGAGCTGGATGATGGGGGCCGAGTCCTCGCTCTCGAGGTCGCCTGCCTTCAGGTCCCCGGACTCGGCGTCGGCCTCGTAGGCCGTGGTGATCACGTGGGCGACCGAGCCGATGTCGACGTTCTCACCCCCTATTGCCATCGGCCTCGAGTCCTTGAAGAACTTCTTGAGCAGGGCCTCGAAGAGCACCGCGGGGACGACGCGGACCTCGTCGATGCTGAGCTCCGTGGCCTGGGTGAACGCTTCGCGCTTCGCGTAGTCGAGGGGGTTGATCATGACCACGGACGCCGACCCCGGCCCCATGCGCTTGAGCGGGAAGACCCCCTCCCGGCGAATGACCGCGTCGCCGATCTCGTCGAGAAGGCCTTGGTCGATTTCCAGGAAGTCGATGTTCTTGACGAGCGGCAGCTCGGTGAGCCTGGACACAAACCGCGCCGTGTCGTCGGACCCGAGCTGGAACCTCGGGTCGATCATCCGGTGGATGAGGGTCGACGAGTATTTGGCGACCTCCTGGAGCAGCTTGAGGTCGGCCTCGGTGAATTCGCCGTTCGTCCCCGCCGAGACCTCCTTGTTGAGCGTCTGGATCGCGCCGAGCGTGATCGTAGTCTTCAGCGGGACCGTCAGCATCGACCGCACCTCGAAGCCCGTCGTCTTCGTTATCGACGTCATTATCGGCGACTGCCCCTCCGTGTTCCTGAAGAACACCGGCTCGCCCGTCTGGATCACCTTGCCCACGATCCCGGTGCCGACCGGAATCTTGAGCTGGAGGAGCTTCGCCTCCATCTCCTTGAATCTCTTCTCCTTATTCGGGTCCCCGGCCCAGAGGGTGGGCGAGTAGTAGACATGCTTGAAGGCGATGTCGTTGCCCTCGACCATGTACAGGGTCATCGACTGCGCATTGAGGGCCTCGACGACCTTTGAGGCCGTGAGCTCGATCACTGAGGCCACATCCTCCTTGCTGGGCGCAGGCTTGGAAATGATCTTGATCAGCAGGGAGCGTCTGAGGGAGCTCGTGATCGAAGGTGCTGCCATACGGTGTGTGATTGACGGGATTGCCACCGCCTGCGCTGCCTCGCAACGAGAAACGAACCCGCCGCCGCCGGAGCCCGCGCGGCGGGCAGGCGCCATTTCCCTTGCTTAGCCTCGAACTTGGCAAAAAAGTCGGCGTCTTCCATGGCCGACTCCGACCGACACCCATTTTTGCAGGGTTTTAGCAAGCACCGCGGCGCCCCTGCGACCGTCGTGGTCATCTTCGGCGCATCCGGCGACCTCACGGCCAGGAAGCTCATCCCCGCGATCTACAACCTGAGCTACGACAACCTCCTGCCCGCGGACTTTCACCTGGTCGGATACGGCCGCAAGCCGATCCCGGACGAGGAGTTCCGCACGATGGCGTCGGGCGCGGTGAAGGAGTTCTCCCGCCGCGAGCTCGACGCCGAGATCTGGGGGCGGGTGGCCGCCAACACGACGTACGTCTCCGGCGGATACGACGAGAGGGCCGGCTTCGACCGGCTTGCCGCCCATATCGGCGAGATCGAAAAGGGCATCGGCGGCGAGGTGCAGTCGCTGTTCTACATCTCGACCCCGCCCTCCGTGTTCGGGCCGATCATCGAAAACCTTGGCCTTAGCGGCCTGGGAGGCAGGAACCTGGGCAACGCCAACCACTCGAAGGTCGTGGTCGAGAAGCCCTTCGGCCGGGACCTCAACTCGGCGCGCCTTCTCAACTCCGCGCTGAGATCGGTCTTTTCGGAGGAGCAGGTGTATCGGATCGACCACTACCTGGGCAAGGAGACGGTGCAGGACCTCCTCGTCCAGCGCTTTGCCAACTCGATCTTTGAGCCGCTCTGGAACCGCAATTACATAGAAAGCGTGCAGATAACCGTCGCGGAGGACCAGGGCGTGGGCACCCGCGCCGGGTATTACGAGCAGAGCGGGTGCCTGCGCGACATGATCCAGAACCACACGATGCAGCTGCTGGCTCTGACCGCGATGGAGGCGCCCGGGTCCTTCGAGGCGGAGGCCGTCCGGGACGAGAAGGTGAAGGTGCTGAAGGCGATCCAGCCGATCGCGCTCGCGGAGCCGGGCGATGTCTGCCGCGCGCAGTACGTGGCCGGGATGACCGGCGGCAAGAGCGTCCCGGGCTACCTCGATGAGGAGGGCGTGGCGCCCGGCTCCGGCACCGAGACGTACGCGGCGATCAGGCTCTCGATCAACAACTGGAGGTGGCATGGAGTGCCGTTCTACCTGCGCTCCGGCAAGCGCCTCGCCAGGCGGGTCTCGGAGATCGCCGTCCAGTTCAAGGCCCCGCCGGGAACCATCTTCGGCCAGAAGGAAAGGTTCGACTTGGCGGCGAACACGCTCTCGTTCCAGATCCAGCCGGACGAGGGGCTGAGCATGATCCTCAACGCGAAGATTCCCGGCCTCGAGACGCGGACCCAGCCGGTCAAGATGAGCTTCCGCTACGCGACCGCGTTCGGCTCCAACACACCCGAGGCCTATGAGCGCCTCGTGCTGGACGCCATGATCGGGGACGGGACGCTCTTCATCCGCGGCGACGAGACCGAGACCTCCTGGAAGCTCTACACGCCGGTACTTGACTTCTGGCGGTCGCAGGGCCGCAAGGGAATGGAGGGGTATCCGGCGGGGTCGTGGGGCCCCAATGAGGCGGGCGGCCTGCTCGCCCCGCGGGGCCACGCGTGGCGCCAGCCCTGACCGCCCATGCCCTCGATTTTCGACGCGCTGCCGGGGATCGAGGTTTCCGTGGACTCCATCGCCGGCGGCCTGGACCAGATGTGGGCGGGCGCGGCGGCCGACGGCCGTCCTTCGCCCCCGACCGACGACGCAAAGGCGACCCAGGTCAACTTTGTGCTGCACCTCGGCTTGAGGACGGACGCGGGCGACGCAGTCCACCAGTTTGAGACCGCGGTCCGCTTCTCCCGGAGCCACCCGTGCCGGGTCGTCGTCCTTTGCCCGCTCAAGGAGGACTCCGAGGAGGCGCAGATGCGGGCCAAGGTGTACGGCGAGTGCTCGGTCGGAAAGGAGGCGGAAGACACGCGCTGCTGCGAGTTCGTCATGCTGAGCTACCCGCGCAGCGCGCGCACCTACCTGGAGAACCAGGTTTCGGTCTGCCTCTCGACCGAACTGCCCCTCTACTACTGGGCTCACCGCTTCAGCGATGCGGCTCGGCTCGCCGACTACCGGTACCTGCTCACGACGGCCAAGCGTGTCCTGATAGACGGCGCCACGGCGCCGGCGGACGCGCTCGGCTACCCGTGGCCCCGGCCGGAGAACGTCCGCGACCTTGCGTTTGCCCGGCTGCTGCCCGTGCGCCACACGATCGGCCAGTTCCTCAGCCGGTACCCGGTGGACGCGCTCTCCAGGGGCCTCAGGTCGATCACGCTCGCCCACGGCTCCGAGGTCTTCGCGGAGGCCCGCGTCCTGTTGAAGTGGGTGAAGGACCGGATCGGCGACTGCGGGGCGACCGGCGAGGCGTGCGAGCTCACGCAACCCGGGGATATCGCCCCGGGGGCGTTCGCGCTCGCCTTCGCCTATGGCGACAAGAGGTTCTTCACGTGGAACGCCGACCTGGCGTCGGGCCATGCCGGCCTGGAGGCGGATCTCGGGACGGGCCGCACGGCCATGCCCGCGTCGGTCGCGCTTCTCCCGCCGGAGAGCGCCCTTAGCGAGGCGATGTTCTTCTAGCGCCCTCTATTTCGCCCGCAGGAGGACGTAGCTGCGCCGGCCCTTGCGCAGCAGAAGGTACCGGCCGAAGAGCAGGTCAGTGAGGACGACGGCCCGCGCGGCCTCTTGGACCCGGCTGTTGTTCAGGTAGATCCCTCCGCCCTCGATGTCCTTGCGCGCCTGGCCCTTCGACGCGCAAAGGCCGCTGTGGACGAGAAGATCGGCGACCGGGCAGCCGGGACCCTCGATCCTTGATTTCTCGAAGTCGCGGGTCGGGATCTCCTCGGAAACGTCGTTGAACAGGGACTCGGTGATGCCGTCGAGGCCGCCGCCGAACATGATCTCGCTCGCCCGGAGCGCGTCGTCGCAAGCGGTCTTGCCGTGGACGATCGAGGTCACTTCGCGGGCTAGCGCCTTGTGGGCCTCGCGGGCCCCCGGGTTCGACCGGTGACTTGCCTCGAGGGCGCCGATCTCGTCGGCGGACAGCAGCGTGAACTTCCTCAGGTAGGCCGGCACCATGGCGTCCTCGGTGTTGATGAAGAACTGGTAGAACCGGTAGGGGCTTGTCTTCCGCGCGTCCAGCCAGACCGTGCCGGTCTCCGTCTTGCCGAACTTGGTGCCGTCAGACTTTGTGATGAGGGGGAAGGTCAGGCCCCAGGAAGGCGCGCCAAGCGTCTTGCGGATAAGATCGGTGCCGGCCGTGATGTTTCCCCACTGATCGGACCCTCCGATCTGGAGCTCGCAGCCGAGGGTCTTGCGCAGGTGGTAGAAATCATGGGCCTGGAGGACCATGTAGCTGAACTCAGTGTAGCTGATTCCCCCCTCGCCCTCCATCCGGGAGCGGACTCCTTCCTTCGCCACCATCACGTTGACGGAAAAATGCTTTCCGATGTCGCGCAGGAAATCGAGGTAGCCGACGCCGGCCGTCCACGCGGCGTTGTCCACCATGCGCGCCGGGTTTGCCTTGGAGTCGAAGTCCAGAATGCGGGAAAGCTGGGCCTTGATGCTGGCGAGGTTGCTGTCGAGCTGCTCGCGCGAGAGGAGGTTGCGCTCGGCCGACTTGCCCGACGGGTCGCCGATCATCCCGGTGGCACCGCCCGCAAGGGCGATGGGGTGGTGGCAGTGGAGCTGGAACCGGCGAAGGGCCAGCTGGCCCACGAGGCTGCCCACGTGCAGGGAGTCCCCCGTGGGATCGAATCCGCAGTACAACGTGAGCGGGCCGGACGCGGAGCGCTTGGTCAGCCCGTCCAGGTCGGTGCAGTCGGCCACGAGCCCGCGCCAGTTCAGCTCTTCGATGATTGTCATGGGAACACCCCAAAAAGCCCCCCCGGGGCTCCCGCGGCAAGGGATTTTGGCGATGGCGGCGGGCGCGGCGCAAAAAACGATTTGCGGAGGAGGTGACCCATGCCCATGTTGCCCCCCTCCCAGAAGCCGCCCCCGTCGGGGCGGCGAAAGAGACGCAGCTCACACGCAAACCCGCCCCCCACCATGCCAATAGCCATCGGAACCAAGGCCCCGGACTTCACGCTCAAGACCTCCACTGCGGAAGGCCTCAAGGACGTGAAGCTTAGCGACAACTTCGGCAAGAAGAAGACAGTGATCCTTTTCTTCCCCCTGGCATTCTCAGGCCCCTGCACCCAGGAGATGTGCGACGTGACGGCCGGCCTGGGCGACTACTCAGGGCTCAACGCCGAGGTCTACGGCATCAGCGTCGACAGCCCGTTAGCCCAGGCCGCGTGGGCGAAGCAGAGCAAGATCTCCGTGACGCTCCTCAGCGACCTCGACAAGAAGGTGGCCGCCGCTTACGGGGTCATCTTCCCCGGGCTTTTGGGGATCGGGGACACCGCGGCCCGGGCCGCCTTCGTCATCGGAACCGACGGGATCGTACAGTACGCCGAGCAGACCCCGACACCCAAGGACCTTCCGAATTTTGCGGCGGTCAAGGCCGCCCTCGCGAAGTGATCCGGCGATTCTTCCGATGAGCCAGCAACCGGTTCCCCTGGCGACGCTGCAGGACTTTGAGGCAAGCGGGGCGAGGCACAGGTTCCACTCGCTGCCCGCGCTCGCGAAGGCCGGCATCGACGTCTCCAGGCTCCCGGTGTCGATCCGGCTCGTCCTCGAGTCGCTCCTAAGGAACTGCGACGGAAGGCGGGTGACCGAGCACGCCGTTCGCGCCCTAGCGTCGTGGCAGGCGAAGGCGCCCCGGACCGAGGAGATCCCGTTTGTCGTCGCCAGGATCGTGCTCCAGGACTTCACCGGCGTGCCGCTTCTCGTCGACCTCGCCGCGATGCGCTCCGCGGTCGCCAGGATGGGCAGGAGCCCGAAGATGATCGAGCCCCTCGTCCCCGTCGACCTGGTCGTCGACCATTCCGTCCAGGTCGACTACTCCGGGAGCGCGGAGGCCCTGGCGAAGAACATCGAGATGGAGTTCGTGCGCAACCGCGAGCGCTACCAGTTCCTGAAATGGGGCATGCAGGCCTTCGAGACCTTCAAGGTCGTCCCGCCGGGGATCGGAATCGTCCACCAGGTGAACCTCGAGTACCTGGCGAAGGGCCTGCTGCGCGACCCGAGCGGCGTCTGGTATCCGGACACGCTGGTGGGCACCGATTCGCACACCACGATGATCAACGGCCTGGGCATCGTGGGATGGGGCGTCGGAGGCATCGAGGCCGAGGCGGGGATGCTGGGCCAGCCCGTCTATTTCCTAACGCCCGACGTCGTGGGCGTCCACCTGACGGGCTCGCTCCGCGAGGGTGTCACGGCGACGGACCTCGCTCTCACGGTCACGCAGCTCCTAAGGAAGGCCAAGGTCGTGGGCAAGTTCGTCGAGTTCTACGGCCCCGGCGCCGCCGCGCTGCCGGTCGTGGACCGCGCTACGATCGCAAACATGGCTCCGGAGTACGGCGCCACCATGGGCTACTTCCCGATCGACTCGGAGTGCACGGACTACCTCTTGGCGACGGGCCGCAGCGCGGAGCATGTCGTCCTCTACGAGGCATATTACAGGGCGCAGGGCCTCTGGGGAATGCCCCAGAAGGGGCAGATCGACTATTCGCAGGACATCGAGCTGGACCTGGGATTGGTCGTCCCGAGCGTCGCCGGCCCGAAGCGGCCCCAGGACAGGATCGAGCTTCCCGCGCTCAGGAAGGAGTTCCTTGGGTCATTCTCGCGGCCTGTCTCTGAAAACGGGTTTGGCAAGAGGGCCGAGGAGCTCCGGACGGCCTCCACGGACGTTCTGCTAAGCGGCAAGGGCAAGGTTAGGCTGGGCCACGGCAGCGTCGTGATCGCCGCCATCACGAGCTGCACGAACACGTCGAATCCCTCGGTCATGCTGGCCGCCGGGCTGCTCGCCAAGAAGGCGGTCGAGCGAGGCCTCAAGGTGGGGCCGGCGGTCAAGGCGTCGCTCGCGCCGGGCTCGCGGGTCGTGACGGATTACCTCACCCGGACGCGGCTCCAGTCCTTCCTCGACACGCTTGGCTTCCAGACCGTCGGTTACGGCTGCACCACCTGCATCGGGAATTCGGGCCCCTTGGCGGCGCCGATCGAGGAGGCGATTGTGAAGAACGACCTGGTCGCGGCGTCCGTCCTGTCGGGGAACCGCAATTTCGAGGCGAGGGTACACCCGAGCATCAAGGCGAACTTCCTCATGTCGCCCCCGCTGGTCGTGGCGTTCGCCCTCGCGGGCCGCGTGGACATCGACCTGACCCGCGATCCCCTGGGAAGGGGGAGCGACGGGAAGGACGTGTTCCTCAGCGACATCTGGCCGACCCTCGCCGAGGTCAGGAACCTGATGCAATCGGCCCTGAGGCCCGAGGTCTTCCGGAGGCTCTATTCGGATTTTGCCTCGCAAAATCCAAAGTGGAACGAGATCCCGTCGTCGACGGGCGACACCTACGCGTTCGACGCCACGTCGACGTATATCCAGGAGCCGCCGTTCTTCGAGGACTTCTCGGCCGGGCCCGGCCCCATCGCCGAGCTGAAGGGGGCCCGGGCGCTGGGCATCTTTGGCGACTCCGTGACGACCGACCACATCTCGCCGGCGGGCTCCATTAAGAAGGCGTCTCCAGCGGGCCGGTTTCTCCTCGAGAACGGCGTGGCCTTCGAGGACTTCAACAGCTACGGCTCGCGGCGCGGCAACGACCGCGTGATGACGCGCGGCACGTTTGCGAACGTGAGGATCAAGAACCTGATGCTCGCGGGCGAGGAGGGCGGCGACACGCTCCTCCAGCCTGAGGGCACCCGACTCTCGATCCACGAGGCCGCCGTCGAGTACCGCAGGCGCGGGACCCCCCTGGTTGTCCTTGCGGGCCAGGACTACGGGGCCGGCTCGTCCCGCGACTGGGCCGCCAAGGGCACGAGGCTCCTCGGGGTCAAGGCCGTCGTCGCGCAGAGCTACGAGCGGATCCACAGGAGCAACTTGGTAGGGATGGGCGTCCTCCCGCTCCAGTTCATGGACGGCACCACGGCCAAGACGCTCGGGCTGGACGGCTCCGAGACGTACGACGTCCTCGGCCTGGGGCGTTCGCTGCGGCCGCAGCAGGACCTGATGTTGCGAATCGCGCGGAAGGGCGGCGAGACCCTCGACGTCCCGGTGCGCTGCCGGATAGACACCCCAATCGAGATCGACTACTACCAGCATGGAGGAATCCTCCCCTACGTCCTCCGCCAAATCCTCGCAAAGACGTGATTTCAGAAACGGCAAAGCCGGCCTACCTGGTCGATGCCTACTCCGACCCCGTGGTCGTCCGCATCGAGGGCAGGGCCAGCTTCCTCAACAGCGCCTGCCTGCGCGACTTCATGCTTCAGATGTTGAAGTCCGGGAAGGCCCGTTTCGTCATCGATTTCCGTGGGTGCACGAGCATGGACAGCACGTTCCTAGGCGTGCTAGCCGGGATGGCGCTCGAGCTGCGCAAGCTCTCCCCGAAGGGCAGCCTCGTGCTCACTCGGATGGGGCAGCGCAACCTGGAGCTCGTCCGGAACCTCGGGCTCCACAAGCTTCTGACGGTCGACGCGGCTGGCGAGGGGGCGAGCCTGGGCGCATGCGACACGCCCCTCGACATCGGCAAGCGCGGCGAGCTCGAGAACGCGCGGCTCGTGCTCGAGGCGCACGAGAACCTCGTCTCGGCAGACGAGTCGAACCGCGGAAAGTTTCAGGACGTCCTCATTTTCATGAAGAACCGCGTTGAGAAGGGCTAGGGCTTCCGGTTCAATCGTCCGCAGAGTCTCCGGCCGCCCGCCGGCCCGCGTATGGCCTATTTTCTCATCACCTGCCTCCTTCTCATCGCGGCGTCTCTCTGCCTGGTCCTGTACAGGGTCGGGAGGGAATCCGACAGGAGGGAGGAGCAGCGCAGGCAGGCCATCCACGACCGCCAGCGCGCCCTCGATTTCATGCACATGATGGCGGAGGCGGTGGGCGAGGGCCTGTCCCGCCAGGAGCTGCACCAGCGCATTGTGCACGGGTCGATCCTTTGCACGGGCGCGCTCAGCGCCTGCATCTTCGAGCGGACGCCCGCCAACATGATGCGCAGCGTGGCCGTGGAGGGGCTCTTCCCGCCCCACAGGCCGCTTCTCGACCACGGGGAGGGCAAGCCCGCCACCCGCGCCAAGTTCATCGAACAGGTGCTCAGGTCGGAGGAATTCCCGGTCGGGGAGGGTGTCGTGGGCCGGGTGGCCGAGACCGGGAGCGGCGAGCTCATCGGGGACGCGACCCTGGACCCCCGCATCGTGAGGCACGAGGACCCGAGCCTCACCGTGAGGTCGGTGATCGCCGTGCCGATGAAGTTCCGCGAGCGATTCTTCGGTGTCCTCGTCGTGGCGAATCCCGTGGACAACGGCCTTTTCACAGAGACGGAGTGCACGCTGATGCAGTCGCTTGCGGAGCAGGCCGCGCTCGCGCTGCACAACGCGGAATCCATGAGCCTTCAGATCGAGCGCAAGCAGCTCGACCTGGACCTTTCGATCGCGAGCGGCATCCAGCAGATGCTGCTTCCCGCCAACTCGACCGTGTTTCCCGGGCTCGACCTCGACGCCCGCTACTCTCCGGCCCAGCGGGTGGGCGGCGACCTCTTCGACATCATCGTGCTCTCGCCGACGCGGCTGGGCGTGGCCGTGGCCGACGTGTCGGGCAAGGGGATCGCCGCTTCGCTCTACATGGCGGTGTGCCGGACCAACCTCCGGCAGATCGCTGGCAGGCACATCTCGCCGGCCCAGGTCCTCGTCGACCTCAACCGCGCCATGGAGGCCGACATCCAGGGCGACCTTTATGTCACGATGCTCTACGCCGTGATCGACACGGAGTCGAACCGCGTGACCTTCGCCCGGGGCGGCCACGAGTTGCCGCTTTTTGCGCGCACGGAGCCCTCGACCGGGGCCTACCTCACCCATCTCGTGCGCTCGGAGGGAATGCCCCTGGGACTGGTTCCCGACGACCTCTTCGCCTCGGCCATCGAGGACCGGATGGAGCCGTTCAATGCGGGCGACACCCTTGTCCTCTACACCGACGGCGTCACCGAGGCGCCCAACGAGGAGGACAAGGAGTTCTCGGGCTCGCGCCTCGCGGACGTGGTCCGCGCCCTCCACACGCGCCCGGCGCGCGAGATCAACGACGGGATCCTCGAAAGCATACGCAGGTTTGCGGGCGAGGCGGTCCAGCGCGACGACCTGACCCTGGTGACGGTGAGAAGGGCCTGACCCGAAATGGCCGGCGCAACACAGGCCGAGCGAAGGCGGGTCCTGGTCGCCGGCGGAGGCGCGGCCGGCTTCTTTGGCGCGATCGCGTGCGCCGAGGCCGATCCCGGATCGGACGTGGCGATCCACGAGGCCGCCGCCCACCCGCTCTCAAAGGTGCGCGTTTCGGGCGGCGGCCGGTGCAACGTCACCCACGCGTGCCCCGACGCCGGCGAGTTCGCGAGGAACTTTCCCCGCGGGTCGAGGGAGCTCATCGGCCCCTTCCACCGGTTCGGGCCGGCCGAGACGGTCGCGTGGTTCAAGGATCGCGGCGTCGAGCTCAAGACCGAGGGGGACGGCAGGATGTTTCCGGTCACCGACGAGTCCGCGACGGTCGTAGACTGCCTGACGAGGGCCGCAGGCCAGGCGGGCGTGCGCCTCCTCATTGGAAGCGGCGTAAAGGGGGTCTCGAGAAGGCCCGGGGACGCCGACAGGCGCCTCGCCGTGGCGCTCTCGAGCGGCGAGGAGGTGCGGGCGGACCGCGTCCTGATCGCAACGGGGGGCGGCAGGGCGTCCGCCGGCCTCTCGATCGCCGCGGGCCTGGGCCATTCGATCGTTCCCCCGGTCCCCTCGCTGTTCACATTCCATATCGACGACACCCGGCTGAGGGGCCTCGAGGGCGTCTCGGTCCCGGCGGCGGGCGCCTCGGTCCGGGCGATGCGCCTGCGCGAGTGCGGACCGGTGCTCGTGACCCATTGGGGCATCAGCGGCCCCGCGATTCTCAGACTCTCGGCCTGGGGCGCGCGCGAACTGCACGCCGCCGGATACCGCTTCACCCTGGCCGTCAACTGGGCGGAGCCGCGGACGGCGGAGCAGGCCAGGGCCGATCTCGAATCCGACCGGGCCGCACATCCTCGCCGCAGGGTGGCTACCGCGAATCCGTTCGGGCTGCCCGTGCGGCTCTGGGAGCGGCTTGTCGCGGGGGCGGGCATCGCGTCCGAGGCGACGTGGGCAAGGCTCCCCAACGACTTGCTCAGGGCCCTTGCCCTTCAGGCGACGGCATCGGAATTCGCGGTTGCGGGCAAGAGCATGAACAAGGAGGAGTTCGTGACATGCGGCGGGGTGCGCCTGGACGAGGTGGACATGGCGACCATGGAGAGCCGCATCTGCCCGGGACTGCATTTCGCCGGCGAGGTGCTCGACATCGACGGGATCACGGGCGGATACAACTTCCAGGCTGCCTGGACAACCGGCTGGCAGGCGGGCAGGGCAATGGCCCTGCGCTGATGCGCCCCGGCAGCGCTCGTGGAACGCTGCCGCGCGTGAGGCGCGCTGGTTCTTCCTTTAGGCGATTCGGATCAGGCTCGCCTATCTGGCGCGGCCCCATATGGTGGCGGCGGTTCGGTTGTACAGAAGTATTGTTCGTAACATCCTGCCTCCGGGCAGGCTGCCCAGCTTCAAACGAACCGTTTTTTGTGCCCCGAAATCCCAAAACCCCTTGGGAAGGCAGTGAAACCTAGTAAGGAACTTCCATGAGCAATCAAACAAATGGACCGACCGGCCAGCTCCCGTTCTACCTCACGAGCGCGACACCCAATGCGCCCGCGAATCGCGCCCCTTGGTACAAGAACACCGCGCCGACCTATGCGGGCATCTTCCTGTGGTTCGTGTTCTGGCAGGACGCCAGCACCACCCAGGCGGGCTTTCTGGGCGGCACGTTGGCGCAGGGCGTCGGCGTGTGCCTGCTCGCCCTCGTCATATCGGCGCTGATCTGCCACTATTTGTTCTACCTGGTGCCAGGCCTGTTGGGCATGAAGACAGGCCTGCCGCTCTACATCGTCGGCACCTCAACCTTCGGTGCGAAGGGCGGATTCCTGATGCCGGGCTTCCTGATGGGCATCCTGCAATTCGGCTGGCTGGGCGTGAACGTCTATTTTTCCTCCCTGGCGCTGGCCGCGATGATTCCCGTGGATCCGCGGATCATCATGGTGATCTGGGGCCTGCTGGCCGCGTTTGTCGGGCTCAAGGGCATCCAGTATGTCGGAAAGGTGGCCACCTATATTCCGCTGATCCCGCTGATTGCGCTGATTTGGCTGTTTATAAGGACAGTGGGCAGCGTGGGCAGCTTTGATCCGGCCAAGTTCGTCGTTGCCCACCGCGCCCTGGCGCCGGACGCCCCCGCGCAGCTAGGGATTGCCGGTGTGATCGCTGCAGTCCTGACCTACGTTGTCGGGTTTTTCGCCACTGCGGGAGCTGCGGGCGCGGACTTCGGCATGAACAGCCGCGACAAGCGGGACGTCAGCATGGGCGGCCTCCTGGGCATCGCGCTTGCAATCGTTGTGACGGCTGGCCTTTCCATGCTCATCGTGGCGGGCGTCTATGGTTCGCCGGAGATGAGCGCAAGGGCGTTGGCTTTGGGCGGGGAGAGGAAGAGCTTGATACTCGACTCCTTTAACCTGATCCCGGTGGTTCTGGGCCCGGGCGTCGCCAAGTGGGTCATGTTCCTCCTGGCCGTGGCGGCGTTTCCTCCGGCCTGCTTCTCCGCCTTCATCGCCGCCAACAGTTTCAAGACCACGCTCCCGAAGGTGAGCCCGTTCATCTCTGTCGGGATCGGCGCGGCCGTGAGCATTTTCCTCGGGGTGACGGGCTACGCCGGCAAGGTCATCCCGGTCTTCGTGATCATTGGAGCCTCGTTTGGACCGATCTGTGGCGCGATGATGGTCGATTATCTGAAGTCCAACGGCAAGTGGACCGGGCCGCGCGCGGGGTTCAACCCGGCGGGCTGGATCTCGTGGGCGCTGGGCTTTGTGGTCGGCATCCTGCCGAACCTCGGCGTGGACGTGCCAGCCGCACCGGTGCTGGCGTTCATCGTTGGCGCGGTGGTCTATTACCTATGCGCCAAGATTGGGCTTGAATCGCCGGTAGTCCCGCTGCCCGGCTCGGCACCACAGCCGGCCAAGCCCGGAGCCTGAGCAGCGGCTCGTCCGCAAGAGCATCGAATCCCACGCCGGGAAGGGTCCCGGCGCGAAACTCATTCCGGAAACGACCAGCGCTTCGCTGCTCGCGAGGGGAGGGCGTCTTGCGTCCCTGGATGTGCGATCAGGGCCTGAGGCCGAGAGTCTCGAGGTACGTGATGCTCGGCGGGATGTTGTTAACCGGGTCCGCCGTTTCGTCCTCAATCAGGTAATATTGGACGCCGTCCTTGCGTCCTTCGGCGACGATCGCAGGCCAATCCATGATGCCCTGGCCGACGATGACATTGTCCGAGGCCGGCGCACGGCCCTCATAGAGGCCCGTCGGCGCTCCCTTCCTCATGTCCTTGATATGGAAAGCCTTGAATCGTGTGGGATATTTCTGGAGCAGCATGACCGGATCCACCCCGCCCTGGACGACCCAGAACACGTCCATCTCGCAGAAAACCAGGTCGGGATTCGTCTCGTTAAGGAGGACATCAAACGCCGAGCTTCCGTCAGCCAAGGGCTTGAATTCGTAGCCATGGGTGTGGAATCCGAATCCCAGCCCCTCGGCCTTCAGCGCGGCGCCCCAGGCGTTGAAATTGGCCGCAGCCGCCTTGGCCATGGCGACCGTGAATGCGCCCTCGTGGGGGATCCAAGCGACGCACACGTAGGAGGCGCCGAGGGTCTTCACTTCGGCAATCACGCCCGGCAGGTCCGACTGCATGCGGTCGTAGCCGATGTGGGCGCCGACGATCTTCAGGCCGTTTGCATCGGCCAGCGACCGAAACTCCTTCGCAGTGTGCCCGTAGGTCCCGGCGGCCTCGACGATCGTGAACCCGAGGGCCTTGGTCTTGGCCAGCCCGGAAGGCAGGCTCGGCAGCAGTTGGGCGCGAAGGCTCCAGAGCTGGATGCCCAGCGGAACGGACTCGGCGGCGAACGCCGAGGCGGATGCGAGGAGAAGGGCGGCGATTAGCTTCGATTTCATCTGCGGGTGGGGGTCATTTGAGGCCCGCGCGAGGAAAGGCGCGGGCGCCCCGAAAGGTGAGGGGGCGCAGCCAAAATTGCCGGGATTTGCTGATTGCACAAGGAAAGAAGCCTGCGCAAGGCGACTTGCCACGCCGCCCCTCCGATCCAAGGGTGGAGGGCGCATGCCAGCCACCGCCGCGCCACGCATCGACCGCCTCTCGGTTCCGGACGCCTCCGGGCATTTCGGCCCGTACGGTGGCACCTTTGTCCCGGAGACCCTGATGGCGGCCCTGGCGGAACTTGAGGCCGTGTATCGCTCGGCCCGGGCGGATCCCGCGTTTCAGGCCGAGCTACGGCACCATCTGTCCGAGTTTGCCGGGAGGCCGACCCCCCTGTATTTCGCGGAGCGCCTGACGCGGCACTGCGGCGGCGCGAAGATCTACTTCAAGCGCGAGGACCTGCTGCACACGGGTGCCCACAAGATCAACAATGCGATCGGCCAGGCGCTCCTTGCGCGTCGGATGGGGAAGAAGAGAATCATCGCCGAGACGGGCGCGGGGCAGCACGGCGTGGCCACGGCCGCCGTGTGCGCCAAATTCGGGCTTCAGTGCGTCATCTACATGGGTTCGGTCGACATGGAACGGCAGGCGCTCAACGTGTTCCGGATGCGGCTCATGGGAGCGGAGGTGCGCGCCGTCGAGGCCGGCCAGAGGACCCTCAAGGAAGCCATCAACGAGGCGATGCGCGATTGGGTCACCAATGTCCGGGGCACCCATTACATCCTCGGAACGGTGTACGGCGCGCGGCCCTATCCGGAGATGGTCCGCGACTTCCACCGCGTCATCGGGGCTGAGGCGAAGGAGCAGATCCTGTCCCGCGAGGGAAGGCTTCCCGACGAGCTTGTCGCATGCGTCGGCGGCGGGAGCAACGCGATCGGGCTCTACTTCGAGTTCCTCGAGGAGCCCGGCGTCCGGATGATCGGGGTCGAGGCGGGCGGAAGGGGCATTCGCAGGGGCGAGCACGCGGCCCGCTTCGCGGGCGGCAAACTCGGCGTCCTCCAGGGATGCAAGACGTTCATTCTCCAGAATCCGGACGGGCAGATCGAGCTCACCCATTCCCTGTCCGCCGGCCTCGATTACGCCGCCGTCGGGCCCGAGCACGCGTTCTACCGCGACCTCGGGCGAATCGAGTACGCATTTGCAACGGACGACGAGGTGCTCGAGGCGTTCCAGCTCTGCTCCAGCATGGAGGGCATCATTCCCGCGCTCGAGAGCGCCCACGCACTCGCACACGGGTGCAAACGCGCCCGGGCCCTCGCCGCTGACAAAATCGTGATCGTCAACCTGAGCGGACGCGGCGACAAGGATGTCCAGGAGGTCGCCAGGCTGCTCGCAAAGCGCGAATGAAAAGCATGACCGGATACGGCCGCGCGACCGCGGCCCTTGCGGGGGGAACACTCACGGTCCAGGTGAGTTCCGTGAACCGGCGCAGCCTCGATCTCACAGTCAAGATTCCCGACGACTGGGAGAGCCTCGAGGCCGAGGTGGGCGTGCGCGTCCGCCGCGTGGCGACCCGGGGAAAGATCCACGTGGACATCGAGTTCACGCCCGCCAAGGGACGCGACGAGATCGCCTGGAATGACTCCGCGGTGTCCGCCGCCCTGGACAAGCTCGCGGCTCTCGCCATTACACGGCGGATTCGGTTCGAGCCCACGACCGAGCTGCTGTGGCAGATCGCGGTTTCGCAGAGGGTCGCAACCGAGGTTCCGTCGGCGGACCGCGTGCGCCCCGAATTGCTCGCGGTCCTGGACAAGGCGCTCCGCGAATTCGCCGCGATGCGGGCGAAGGAGGGGGAGGCGTTGTTTGTGGACTTCATCGAGCGGATCGGCGTCTGCCGGAGGCACGTCGACGCCGTCCTCGAGCGAGCGCCGGGCGTTGCGCCGTCGTACCGCGCGCAGCTGCTGAAGCGCCTCCGCGAGGCAGGACTGGAACTCGACGTCGACGACGAGCGTGTGCTTCGCGAGATAGCGCTATTCGCGGACCGAAGCGACGTCACGGAGGAGATCACCCGGTTCCGCAGCCACATGGAACAGCTGACCGCGCTCCTCAGGTCCGATGATGAGATCGGCCGCAAGGCCGACTTCATCCTCCAGGAGATGGGCCGCGAGGCCAACACCATCGGGAGCAAGGCGAACGACCTCGCGATTTCGAAGAGCGTCATCGAGCTGAAGAACGAGCTGGAGCGCGTCCGGGAGCAGATGGCGAACGTCGAGTGAGGGCCCCCGGGACCGCGCCTAAGAGGCGACGAGCCGGGACGACTTCAGCGAGGATAGGATATAGAGCGCTACACCGATGCAGATTGCCGTGTCGGCGAGGTTGAAGGTCGGGTAGGCGTACTCGCCAAAATGGAAGTCGAGGAAATCGATCACGTGGCCGCGCGTGATGCGGTCCACCAGGTTCCCCGCTATCCCGCCGCAAAGCAGGCCGAAGCAGACCTGCGCATAGGGTACGCCCAGCCCGAGAGCGCGGCGCCCGAAGAAGATCGCGGCCAGGGTGGCTGCGGCGAGGGCGGCGAGCAGGATGCTCCTTCCCGTGAGAATGCTCCAGGCGGCCCCCGTGTTCCCGACGTGGACGATGTAGAGGAATCCGCGGACGACGCGGATCGCGCCCGCGGCCTCCCCGTAGGTGTTGAAGGGCAGGCGCGCGCGGATCCAGGCCTTTGTCCCTTGGTCCACCGCGAGGACGGCGGTGGAGATCGTGATGAGCCACCTATACCTCAGGAGGCGCCAGGTGAGCGACACCCCGGGATCCAGGGACTCGCTCATTCCTCTCCGCCGTCGTCATCCATGATCTTGCCGCCCTCCTCGCCGGCCTCGCCGAGGAGGCCCGCCTGCGTGCGGGAGTGGTGCCGGTTGCGCTCAATCTGCTTCTGGGCTTCCGCGGAATGGCGGGTGAAGGGAACGGCCAGCAACCGCTCCTTCGAAATCGGCTTCGAGGTGATCTCGCAGATGCCGTACGTGCCGTCGCGTATCCGCTTGATCGCGGCGTCGATCTCCGAGAGCGCATCCTGCTCGCTCGAGACCAGGCTGAGGGCGAAGTCGCGGTCGAACGTGTCCGTTCCCGCGTCGGCCATGTGCTGCCCGTAGGCGGAGAGGTCACCGGCGTCGTCCTTCACGGAGCGCTTCAGCGTCTCCTCGGAGTGGCGCTCGATGCCTTCGGTTAGGTGCCTCCGAAGGTCGACCAGCAGCCTGTGGTAGCGCTTGAACTTCTCGGGAACGTCGCGCTCCTCGATAGCCTCCGCGGCCCGGGTCCTTTTCGGGTTGAATCCCAGTATGTCGGAGAGCGACGCGGCCTTGATGTGGTTCGGCTTGGCCGGCCTCTCGAGAGAGACCGCGAGCTGCGCGGCCGACGGCTTCGACGTGGCCTTGGCTGCCTTGGCGGACTTCGCGGTAGATTCGGCCTTCGCGGAGACGGCCTTCGCGATGGCGCGCACCTCGTCAAGGCTGAGCGCAATCGGCTTGGTCGCGGCCTTTCGGGCCAGGATGCTCTCGCGCAATGCGGATTTCTTGGATGGTTTTTCCATGGTCGGACGTTTCTCGGAGGCGACCGGCGCAGGCGGGGCGGCCTTGGGGACAGGCGCCTTCTTCGTGCCGCTCCTGAGCGATTTCTTCTTGGACGGTTTGGTTTTTTTTGTCTTTGCCATGGGGAGTCTTGGGATTGTGAAAGGGAGCGCTGCCTCAGGGATTCAGGGCCTCCGCGCACCGCGGGCATACGTCGGCGAGCGGGCTCTTCACGAGGGCGGCCACCCAGCGCCAGCACCGCGGGCAGCGCACGAGGCCGAGCTCGGAACAGGCCCGCACATTGACAGAAAGCGGATCCCCGGGCTTTGCCGGAGCCTCAATCCGCACATCGGAGACGATAAAGATCTCGGGCAACGAATCTATCTGCTTATCAATGACTTGTCGTAGCTGGTCTGCGGCCGGCACCAGAAGCGTCACCGCGGCGTCCAGGGACTTTCCGATCCGCCCGGCCGCGCGCAGCGGCTCGATCGCCTCATTGACCCGGGCCCGCACCTTGAGCAGTGAGGCCATTTCAGACTCGACCTGCGGGACGGACCACGACGGGGGTAGTGTCGGCCAGTCCTCCAGGTGCACCGAGCCCGCCCCAAACTCGGTGCCGGTGCTCGCGAACGACCAGGCCTCGTCTGTCGTGAACGGTATCACCGGGGCAAGGATCCGGACCAGCGTCTGGAAGATGTTGTGGATCGCCGTCTGCGACGAACGGCGGAGGCGATGCGCGGTTCCCAGCGTGTAAAGCCGGTCTTTCAGGATGTCGTGGTAGGTCGCGGAGAGCGTGACCGCGCAAAACTGGTTGCAGAGCTGGTAAACGCGATGGAATTCGTAGGCGTCGTACGCCGCCCCGCAGGCACGGGCGAGCTCCGCGGTCTGGTGGAGCGCCCAGCGGTCGAGCGCATCCATGCGCTCGGGGGGCACCGCGTCGCGCGACGCCTCAAAGTCGAACAGGTTGGCCAGCTGGAAGCGCAACGTATTCCGGACGAGCCGGTAGGTTTCCCCCACGTGCGAGAGGATCTCCTTCGATATGGGAATGTCGTCCCTGAAATCCTGCGAGGCGATCCAGAGGCGGATGACGTCGGCGCCGTACTCTGCGACGTAGACGTCGCTCGTCTGGGGCTTCTGGTACGTGGAGCTCTTGGAGATCTTCTTGCGCTCCTCGTCGACAATGAAACCGTGGGTGAGGACGGCCTTGTAGGGCGCCGCGCCGTACGCGACGACCGACGTCCAGAGAGAGGACTGGAACCAGCCGCGGTGCTGGTCGCTCCCCTCGAGATAGAGGTCGGCCGGCCAGCTGGTGCCGCCCCGCCCGCGCTTCAACACGGCGGAGTGGGTCGATCCGGAGTCGAGCCACACGTCGAGCGTGTCCCGTCCGCATGCCAGTGTCGAGGCCTCGGGCCAGCCCTTGGGAAGCTCGACCCCGTCCAGGATCTCCGCGGGCGAGGCGTCGTACCACAGGTTCGTCCCCCGCCGTTCGACCTTGTCGGCCACCGCTCGGATCACGCCCGCGTCGAGGAACGGGCGCTTGCTCGCGTCGAAGAATGCGGGGATCGGGACGCCCCAGGACCGCTGGCGGCTGACGCACCAGTCGGGGCGCGATTCGACGGCGCCCCGGATTCGGGCCTCCCCCCAGGCGGGGACCCAGCCTCCCGCGGCGGCCATCCTGGAAATCTCCCTGAGCGCGGCGTCCCTCGAGCCCGCCTTGTCGAGCGCCACGAACCACTGATCGACGGCCCTGAAGATGATCGGCGTCTTGGACCGCCAGCAATGCGGGTAGCTGTGCGTGTACTTGTGCTTTGCAAGGAGGGCTCCGGTCGAATCGAGCTTCCTCAGAACAGCGATATTCGCCGGGGAGGTCCTCTTCTTCTCCAGATCCTCGACGCTTTCGAGCGTCGTGGCGCCCACGAGATCCGCGGGGACGCGGCCGTCGTCCAGGAACGCCCCGTTGTCACCCACGGGGCAGTAGATCTCGAGGCCGTACGCGAGCCCGGTCTGGTAGTCCTCGGCTCCGTGTCCGGGCGCCGTGTGGACGCAGCCCGTGCCGCTATCGGTCGTGACGTAGTCCGCGAGGACGACCGGGGAGGCGCGGTCGATGAAGGGATGGCGCGCGCCGAGGTGCTCGAGGGCCCGTCCGGGAAGCGTCCTGAGCACCGCGGGAGGGGGTTCGAGCCCCGCCTCCTTGGCGACGGTGCCAAGCAGGGCGGCGGCGACGATGATCCGCTCCGGGCCGGTGTCGGCCACGGCGTACTCAACGTTGGGATTGAGCGCGATGGCCAGGTTTCCCGGAAGGGTCCATGGAGTCGTCGTCCAGATCACGAGGCTGAGCGGCTTGTCGGCGGGAAGGCCGAAGCGCGCGGCCTCCTCTGCCGGAACCCTGAACCTTACCCATACCGACGGGGACGCGTGCTCGCGGTACTCGACCTCCGCCTCGGCGAGCGCCGTTTCGAAGGGTATCGACCAATACACCGGCTTCTTGCTCCGGTAGACCAGGCCCTTGTCCACAAAGGCCGCAAAGATGCGCAGGATGTCGGCCTCGAAGGCCGGGTCCTTGGTCCTGTACTCG
>CALAOT010000053.1 GCA_937889545.1 uncultured Opitutaceae bacterium | reverse complement strand
GCCCTCAACGCCGAGCAGGCCGCCGCGGCCGCGGCGCTCGCGGGGGCGCTCGCCGGGATGAAGTTTGGCGTTGCGCTTCTCCACGGGGTGACGGGGTCGGGCAAGACGGAGGTCTACCTGCGGGCGATCCAGACCGCGCTCGAATCGGGGGGCGGGGTGATCCTCCTAGTCCCCGAGGTCGCGCTCACGCCGCAGACGGTCGCGCGACTGCGCTCGCGGCTCGAGGCGATCGCGCCGGGGCACCGGTGCGTCGTCTGGCACAGCCACCTGGGCGAGGGCGAGCGGCTCGACGGCTGGCTGGCGCTCGCGTCGGGCGAGGTGCGCATCGCCGTCGGCGCCAGGTCAGCCGTCTTCGCGCCGGTCCGCAACCTGCGGCTCATCGTCGTCGACGAGGAGCACGAGCCCGCCTACAAGCAGGACGAGAGCCCAAGGTACCACGGCCGCGACGTTGCGGTGATGCGGGCGCGGCTGTGCGGCGCCCAGTGCCTGCTGGGATCGGCGACGCCCTCGCTCGAGAGCTACGCCAACGCCCTCTCGGGAAAATACAGGCTCCTTGAGCTCACCCAGAGGGTCGACTCCCGGAGCCTTCCCTCGTTCACGGTGGTCGACATGCGCGTCGAGGCGGCGCGCCAGCGCGGGGTCGCGGCCCTGTCGAGCTCTCTCGTGGACGCCATCCAGGCGAGGTTCGAGCGCGGGGAGCAGACCATCCTTTTCATCAATCGGCGCGGCTATTCGCCCTCGATGCAGTGCCGGAAGTGCGGGCACGTCGAGGAGTGCCCCCACTGCAGCGTTTCGATGACCTACCACCGCACGGACGAGACGCTCCGCTGCCACCTGTGCGGCGACCAGCGCCCGGCTCCCGTGCGCTGCACCCGGTGCGGTGCGCCCGACATACGCTGGCGCGGGATCGGAACCCAGCGCGTGGAGGAGGCTGTCAAGCGGGTGCTTCCCAGGGCGAGGATCGAGCGGATGGACACAGACGCGATGGCGAGGAAGAACCGCTTCCGCGAGATTCTGGGCGACTTCCGCAGCGGGAAGATCGATGTCCTAGTCGGAACCCAGATGATCGGCAAGGGCCTGGATTTCCCCAATGTGACCCTCGTCGGCCTCGTGGATGCGGACCTTTCGATGCACATCCCGGATTTCCGCGCGAACGAGCGGACATTCCAGCTCCTCGTCCAGGTCGCGGGCCGGGCGGGAAGGGGCGACCTGGCCGGCGAGGTGGTCGTTCAGAGCTTCACCCCGCAGTCCGAGGCGATCCAGTTTGCGCGCCACGCGGACTACGCGGGATTCGCCGATGCCGAGCTCGCGGTGCGCCGCGAATTCGGGTACCCGCCGCAGCGGCACCTGATCCAGCATCTCTTCCGCGGCGCGAACCCGGACAAGCTCAGGTTCTTTGCCGAGCAGTGGGCCAAGCGCGTCCGGGAGGCCCTCGGCAGGCGCGCGGAGGTCCGCGGCCCGGCGCCGGCGCCATTTGAGAAGATCCGCGACGAGTACCGCTGGCAGCTCTGGTACTTCGTCGACAGCGTGACGAAGGTCATCGGCGAGCTCTCGCGCATGAGGGACGAGTTCGAATGGCCGGACGGCATCACCCAGTTTCTTGATGTGGACCCGATGAACCTGGTCTGATAGGCAGGGCGCCATGCTCGTCCACTCCGTCTACTTCTGGCTGAAGCCTGAACTCACGCGCGCCCAGCGCGCCCGCTTCAGAGCGGAGGTCGGAAAACTCGCCGCCGTCCGGACGGTCGAGAAGACCTACATCGGCCCGCCGGCCGGCACGCCGGAGCGCGGCGTGACCGACAAGACCTTCGATGTGGCCCTGACGATCCTTTTCAGGAACGCCGCCGCGCACGACGCCTACCAGGTCGATCCCATCCACGTTTCATTTGTGGAGGGGAACCAGGCGTCCTGGGTGAGGGTGCAGGTCTACGACTCGGAGGGCTGAGCGGTCCAGCGGCGCTTCAACTGCGCCGGCGCGTTGCTGAACAGGACAATACTCCGCATCCTCTCGCGGCATGACGTCACGGCTTCGAGTGCCGGCTCGCCCAGCCCCGGCAGTCGGCGGGCGTGTCCAGGTCGGCTCCCATCTCGGGTAGGTCCGCCGCCGCGACGCCTTCGGGATCGCCGTTGAGCATCCTGCGGGCGCCCTCGTCCCCGTCCAGGGCTCCGAGCGCCGCAAGGTGCCCGCGGCCGAACACGGCCGGCGCGCCATTGCGCCCGCCGTAGCGGGCGGCCGCAATCCGGCCCGTCGCCCGGTGAAGGGCGGCGAGACTCCCGATGACCTCGGGGGACAGGGCCGGCTGGTCGCAGAGCGCCACGAGCACCGCGTCGAGCCCGGGTTCGGCGGCCAGCAGGGCGGCCAGCCCCACCCGGATCGAGGAGGCAAGGCCCGAGGCCCATTCCGGGTTGAACACCACGGAAACCGGGTGCCGGGCGATGGGAGCCCGGACCATCTCGGCGTGCGCCCCGACCACGACCACGACCGGCCTGGCCGGCGATCCGAGCACGGCGTCGGCAGCCCTAACGATGAGGGGCTTGCCGTCCAATTCCAGGAGCTGCTTTACGGTTCCCATGCGCGACGACCCGCCGGCGGCGAGCACGATTGCCCCCAGCCGGAACGGTGGCCGGGCGCCCGGTGCCGTCTCAGGCATGGATCGGGAGGGTCCGGTCGCGCAGCGGGCGGCCGTCGCGGCCGGCGAGGACGGCCTTCATTTCGGCGATGACGCTCAGGGCGACCTCCTGCGGGCCGTCGGCCCCGAGGTCGAGTCCTACGGGCGCGCGCAGGCGCAACCGCATCGCTGGCGTGACGGCAAGGCCCTCCTCCGCGATGTCCGCCAGGATCCTCTGCGCCCTCGCCCTTGGCCCAAGAAGCCCCAGGTAGGCGAGAGGAAGCGGCAGAAGGTGGCGCAGGAGCGGCCGGTCGTGCACGTAGTGGTGCGTCATGACGATGGCGAGGGAGCCCGGGGCTGGCGCGACCCGTGCGGCAAGCTCGTCCGCGGGGCCCGCCACGAGCCCGGACACGCCGGGAAACCGGGCCGCGGTCGGCATCGCCGGCCGCGGATCCGCGACGGTCACGCTCCACCCGAGGTCCTGCGCGAGGCGAGCCAGGGGCTGGGCGTCGTCACCCGCCCCGAAGATGGAGAGCGGGGTTGGCGGCTTGACCGTCTCGCTGAAGACGCCGGACTCCGCCTTGAGGCTGGTTCCCGCATGCGCGTCCCGGAGCATGGTTCCCGGCGGCCCCGCGGGGCCGTCCCAGACGACCGCAAGCTCGGTTGCGCGGCCTGTGCGCAGATTCTCGGCGATGGCTGCTGCCCAGGCCGGGCGGGAGGGCAGGGGCTCGAGCAGGATGCGGACGACGCCGTGGCAGCCGAGCCCCACGCCCCACAGAAGGTCGTTCTCGGCCGTTGTGTCGTAGACGACGAGTTGCGCCCTGCCGGTTGCCGAGACCCGTTTGGAGCGCTCAAACAGGTCCTCCTCGAGGCATCCTCCGCTGACCGAGCCGATCCGGACGCCGCCCTCGGCGATGAGCATCCTCGCCCCGGGCCTTCGGTAGGAGGATCCCTCGACCGTCACCAGGGTCGCGAGCACGCTTCCGGCCCCGGCGCGGTTGAGGTGGCGGACTATTGCCTGCAGCTCATTCACAGTGGGCTGCTTCAGAAACCAGCGCCCGGGTCAGGACCACGAAAGGTCGGTCCGGGAGAGCGGAAGCTGGCGGACGCGCTTGCCGGTGGCGGCAAAGATAGCGTTGTACACGGCGGGCGCAAGGGGCGGAAGAGCTGGCTCGCCCAGTCCCGTCGGGGGATAGTCGGTCTTGATGAAGTGGACCTCGATCGCGCGCGGCGCGTCGTTCATGCGCAGCATGGTATAGTCGTCGAAATTGGCCTGGACGACGCGGCCCTGGCGGATGTCGAGCTCCTGCAGCCATGCGGCGCTCAGTCCGTCGATGATTGCGCCCTGCACCTGGTTCTCCGCACCGCTCAGGTTGACGATCTGGGAGCCGACGTCCACGGCCGCCACGACGCGGTCGACCCTCAGCTCCCCCTTCGGTGAAACCGTCACCTCGGCCACCTCCGCCACATAGCCCTGGTGGCAGAAGTAGTAGCCGAGCCCCATTCCCTTGCCCCGGGAGAGCGGCTTGCCCCAGCCGGCCTTCTCGGCGACCTGGCGCACGACGTTGCGCATGCGGCTGGCGTTGTAGGGACGGCCCCGGGCGCCTGAGCCGGGGACAAGGTCCCGGTCCCCGAGCAGCGCGAGATTGAACTCCACGGGGTCCCTGCCCGCGGCGCGGGCGAGCTCATCGAGGAAGCAGCAGACCACCCAGGCGTACGTGTTGCTGCCCGGCGCCCGCCACGGCCCCTGCGGGATGCCGTTCTCGAGCTTGCTGTTGAGCAGAAGGTAATTCGGCACGAAGCGGGCGGGATAGTCGTCCGCGCCCATGTTGGACCCAAAGGCGACGTGGTGGCTCCTCCACGCGCTCAGCCCGCCCTTCGAATCGACGGCGCCCTTTAGGAAATGGAAGCCGCCCGGCCTGTAATGGTCGTGCTGCAGGTCGTCGGTGCGGTTCCAGGTCAGCTTGACCGGGAGGCCGACGCGCTGGGAGATCGCGACCGCCTCGGCGACCGGGTCCGCGTCGAGCCTGCGGCCGAAGCCGCCTCCGATGCGCGTGATGTTCACCTGGACCTTCTCCGGCGCGGTGCCCAGCACCTTCGAGGCCAGCCTGCGGGCGCCTTCGGGGTCCTGGGTCGGTGCCCAAACCTCGGCCCGGTCCCCCTGCACGTGCGCGAGGCAGTTCTGGGGCTCGAGATTCGCGTGCGAGATGAACGGATAGGAGTACGAGGCCTCGACTACCCGGGCCGCGCCGGCGAAGGCCTTGTCAAGGTCGCCGTCCCTCCTCGCCTCGGTGACATTGTTCGCGCCGGGCGCCGCATTCGCCAGCTCCCGGGCCTGCCGTGCGAAGTCGTCCCAGCTGCTGTCGGGGAAGCGGCCCTCCTCCCACTGAACCTTGAGCTGCCTGCGGGCGCTGAACGCGGCCCACGTCGAGTCGGCCACGATCGCGACCCCGGGCACCAGGCCGGTGAGCTCATTCTCGGGCACGGTCCGGTCGATGATGAAGGCGTCGCGGACCCCGGGAAGCGCCCTGACCTGGTCCAGGTTGGCGCTCAGCGGACGGGCGCCCCAGACCGGGCTCTTCTCGTAGACCGCGTACACCATCCCGGGGCGCGTCTGGTCGATTCCGAAAAGAGGCTGTCCGGTGACCACCTTGGGGTTGTCGACCCCGCCTATCCTCGATCCGAGGAGCGTGAAGTTCTTGGGATCCTTGAGCTTGACGGAATCCTCGGCGGGCACGGGAAGGGTCGACGCCTTCGCCACCAGGTCGCCAAACTTGATCGATCGCCCGGAAGGGGTGTGGCGGACCATGCCGCCGGCCGCCACGCATTCGCCGGCGGGCGCGCCCCACGTCTGGGCCGCGGCCTCGACCAGGATCGTGCGCGCGGTGGCGCCCATCTTTCGCATCACCGCGTAGTCCATGGGCGTCGACATGCTCCCGCCGGCGAACTGCGGGCCAAACACCGGATCAAGCTGCGCCGAAACCACCTTCACGCTCCCCCAGTCTGCGCCGAGCTCCTCGGCGACGACCATCGGGAGCGACGTCTTTATCCCCTGGCCGACCTCCGGCCGCGCGGAGTACACGGTTACGGTCCCGTCCGGACCGATCCGGATGAAGGCGTTTGGAGCGAATGAGCCCTCCGCGTTCTTCACGTCCGCCTTGGCGGCGTCGGCCCTGGCCTCAGGCCTGACATAATATCCGAGGACGAGGCCTCCACCGGCCATGGTCACAATCTTCAGGAAGGAGCGCCTGCCCAGCGGCGCCTCAAGGATCGCGCTCATGTCCGGACCTCCTTGGCCGCGGCCATGATCTCGGCCGCCTTGTGTATCCCCGCCCGGATCCGGTGATAGGTTGCGCAGCGGCAGATATTGCCCGCCATCGCGTCGTCAATGTCGTCGTCGCTGGGATTCGGGTTGTGGGCGAGAAGCGCCGCGGCCGACATGATCTGACCCGGCTGGCAATATCCGCATTGGGCGACGTCGAGTTCGCACCAGGCCTTCTGCAGGGCATGGGATCCGTCGGCCGAAAGGCCCTCGATGGTCGTTATGTCCGCGGAGGCCGCCGCAGACACCGGCATCATGCACGACCGTATGGGAGCGCCTCCGAGATGCACGACGCAGGCGGCGCACTGGCCGATGCCGCATCCAAACTTCGCGCCGACGAGGCCGAGGTTGTCGCGCAGGACCCAGAGGAGGGGTGTGTCGGGCGCGACATCCACCTTGTGGGACTGCCCGTTCACTCTAAGGGTAAATCTGCTCATCGGGTAGCCGGTGTTTGTCGCACAAACCTACGGTTGGCCGCGGCCCTGTCAACCTGCCCGGGAACCTTCCGGCGGCAGCGGGCGTTCCGCATTTTCCCCGGGGCAGGCCCGCCGCCGGGGATGGACAACCAGCGTCAGCCGTGTCAGCATCAGGCAACCATCCAGGCCGACCCCCGGGGGTGGCTCGAGAAGGCGGATCCGTTCACGTGATGAAGAAAACCCACAGAAGCGCCTAAAGGGCCGCCCCTTGCCTCGATGAGACGTGGCAACCGAAGGTCCATCCCTGGCGCGCTGCACCATGGCGCGAGCCGGGAAGCGCAGGCGTCACCCGGCAGGGCTTTCGACGGCTTCGGGTCCGGCCGGGAGAGCGCAGGTTGAGTCATTTGGATGCGCGCGCTGCCGAAGCCATGCGAATCCAGGTTCCATACGGGCGTTCGTTCCTGACAGCCAGCGTCCCCGACACCGTTGGCGTGGATATCATCGAAGCGCCGGAGACCTGCGGGGCCGCCGATCCGCTGGACACCGTCCGCTCCGCGTTGGACAAGCTGCTGGGCGGGGCGGCGTGGGCGGATTTCGCGGGTGCCCGCTCGGTGGCGATTGCCGTCAATGACAAGACGCGCCCGGTTCCGCACCATCAGCTCCTGCCGCCGCTGCTGGAGCGTCTCGCAGCCCTCGGCATCCCGGACGCGGCGATAACCTTTTACGTGGCGGTCGGCATGCATCTGCCGATGACGCCGGATGAGTTCCCGGCCATCCTGCCTGAGGAGGTCCTGCGGCGCTATCGGGTCGTTTCGCACGACTCGGGAAACGACGACGGGTTGATCAACCTCGGTGAAACCTCCGGCGGCACACCGGTCTGGTCGAACAGGGCCTACGTGGAGTCAGGTTTCAAGATCGTGGTCGGCAACATCGAGCCGCACCAGTTCGTCGGTTTTTCGGGCGGCGTAAAAACCGCGGCGATCGGGCTTGCCGGGGCACGAACGATCGACCGGAACCACGCCCTGATGATGCATCCCGATTCGAGGCTGGGCGAATACGAAGCCAACCCGGCGCGGCGGGACGTGGAGGAAATTGGGGAACGAGTTGGAGTCCACCTGGCTCTGAATGCCATCTTGAATCAGAAGAGGCAGATTGTGCATGTGCTGGCCGGTGGGCCGCGCGCGGTGATGGGGCCGGGCGTTCTGCTCTCGCGTCGGGTATGCCAGGTCGGCGTCGGCACAAGATACGGTCTGGTGATATCCTCGCCCGGCGGGCATCCCAAGGACATAAACCTCTACCAGGCCCAGAAGGCGCTGGGGCACGCGGCGCTGATCACGCGAACCGGCGGCACGGTCATCCTTGCAGCGGCCTGCCCCGAAGGAACGGGAAGCGCGCGTTACGAGGAGTGGATGTCGGGCAAGAAGACCTACGATGAGGTCCTCGAGCGTTTCCGCTCCGAAGGCTTTCGGATCGGCCCGCACAAAGGGTATCAAATCGCCCGCGATGCCTCCAGGATGCGCTTGATGTTCTGCTCCGGGATGGAGGAACGCCTGTCACGCGCCCTGCTGCTCAATCCGGTCAGGGATCTGCAGGCCGCCCTGGACCTGGCGCTGCGCGACCTGCAGCCCGGCGAACGCATAGGCATTTTGCCTCATGCTTCATCCACGATTCCCTACGTTGAGGGCGGCCGTTGAGGGATCGGCCGATGCTCCAGTCAGCCGGGGATTCGGAGCTCACGGCAGCATCCTGCCGAGCGCCCAGATCCCGAAGGCAAAAAGCACGCAGCCGGAGGCGCGGTTGACGGCCCGCATCCAGGTGGCATTCACCCGGGAGCGAAGCAGTCCGACGCCGCCGCTAAGGGCCAGCCACCAGGCCGCCGAGCCCAGGAAGACACCCAGGACCAGCGCGCCTGCGCCGAGGTAATCGGCGGAGGTTCCGAGCCCAAGCGCGCAGAAGACGGCCGCAAAGGAAAGGATGGTCGCGGGGTTGGCGAGCGTCAGCAGCAGCGTCGACCCGTACACCGAGAGGAATCGGCTGCCTGCAGCGGGTGCGTCCTGCGCCGGTCTGCTCAAGAACGTGCGGGCCCCCAGGTAGCAGAGAAACACGCCTCCAAACAGGCCGAGCCAGGCCTCGTGCGCGACGAGGAAGCCGGATATCGCGGTGAGCCCGAACGCCGCAAGGCACCCGTAGGCCGCGTCCGCCGTGGCGGCGCCGAGCCCGGCCGAGAAACCTTTCCAGACGCCGTCCGCCAGGGATCGGCGGATGCACAGGATTCCGATCGGGCCGACCGGAGCCGCTATCGAAAAGCCTATGGCCGCGCCCTTTACGAAAAAACTCAGTTCCATGCGCAGGAAGCGTTGCCTCGGGCTGCACGGCGCCGTCAACCCAATTCACTGGCGTTTGACTTTCGAGCCCCCGGTTCCAGATACTGGCTGCCGCGCGTGCGCTTGCCGTGAATCCATTCTCCCAGTTCCGCCTGATGTTCTGCGTGAGCCTCGCGGTTGGTTTGGCGGGATGGGCGTTTGCGGAGCCGCCCGGCGGTCCCGCCCCGTCGCGGGGCTACCTTCTGGTCGCCAACAAGGGCGATGACACCCTCTCCCTTGTGGACATAAACCTGGGGATCCAGGCAGCCGTGGTCCAGGAGGGGGGCACGACCGGTCACGAGGTGGCGGCTTCGCCAGACGGCAGGCGCGCCTTTGTCCCGATCTACGGCAGCGGCGGCGTCGGCAAGGCGGGCACCGACGGGCGGCTGATAAAGGTGGTCGACTTGCGGAAATGCGAGGTGGTGGGCACGGTTGATTTCGGCAAGGGGATGCGCCCCCATTGCCCCGTGTTCGGCCCGAGAGACGGACTGCTGTACGTCACCACGGAACTGGCGAACTCCGTTGCGATCATCGATCCCTGGACCCTCAGGATCCTGGGTTCCATTCCCACCGGCAGCCGGCAGTCGCATATGCTTGCGATTACGCACGATGGCCTCCGCGGCTACACGGCAAACGTGGATCCCGGCTCCGTGTCGGTTCTGGACCTGAAGGCAAGGAAGCTCATCACAATGATCCCGGTCGCGACCATTGCGCAGCGCATCTCGCTGTCCGCGGACGACCGCTGGGCGTTTACGGCCGACCAGACCAAGTTGCGCCTCATTGTGATCGATACGGAGACAAACACCGTCAGCGCGTCCATCCCGCTGCCAGGCCTCGGGTACGGGACGGCTGCCACGCCCGACGGCCGCTGGCTGATCGTGGCGCTTCCCGCCGTCGGAATGGTCGGGCTGGTCGACCTGGCGACGATGAGCGTGGTGCACACCTTGAACCTTCCCAGGGCTCCGCAGGAAGTGCTGATCCGGCCCGACGGGGCGGTGGCGTACGTCTCCTGCGACGCCAGCGGGCAGATCGCGGTCATTGACGTGAACAACTGGAGGCTGGAACGGCTCATCGCCGTTGGCCCGGTGGCCGACGGCCTTGGTTGGGCGAAGCTGAACTGAGCCCGCCGGATCCCGGGCCCTCGCAAGGCCCCATCGTGCGGCCGCGCACGCGGCGATCGGATGCCGCCTTGCCGCCGCGCCCCGCCTGCCGGGCGCCCAGGAATGGCACGGGAATCCCCGCCGGAGCTACTGGTTGAGAAGGTGGTCGGCGGCGAGGATCAGGAACACGTAGTCCGACGTCGGGTACCCGAGGCAGTATTCGCCCTGCTGCCAGAGGAAGGGCCAATCGAGCAGCTCCGGGAAGTCGGGGCGGATGATCGCCGTGCCGGACGCGATGCCGCCCGGGATGTAGGACCAGTCGGCGCGGTTGGTGCCATAGGCGGGAATCAACGACTTTGCGCCGACGCCGGACACGAAGGACGCCGTGTTTGGCCCCGGGTGGCATCCGAGGATGAAGTCGACTGCGTGGAGCATGTAGATCGTGGGGAATATCTCGGGCGCGCCGGCGTGCAGGAAGTACTGCTGGACGCCGAAGCGCTGGATGTTCCAGCCCGCGCCCCAGATGTCTGGCTCGTAGGGCACGCCGTAGGGAGTCTCCTTCTCCAGGGTGTCTATCCGCGCTCGGTACAGGCGCAGGGCGCCCTTGATCTTCGCGGTGAAGGCGTCGTCGTTGAGGAGCGGAAGGGAACGCGCTCCAAGCCAGCCGATGTGGTCGACCCGCGCCACGATCTGGTCGCCCAGCCCGAGGATCACGTCGGCGTACTCCCTCTCGCCGGTGGTCTGGTAGAGCTCGATCGCGGCTTCGAGGCGGAAGACCGAGGCGTCCGGCGCCTTGGCGCCCTTCCAGAGCTCCCGGGCTATGCGCAGGCAGTCCTTGGCGAGCGGGTCGTTGAATCCCGTGAGCGCCCGGGACGCCGCGGCTAGCCCGCCGGCCACGCCCAATTCGCTTTGGGCGTTATCCTCGGTGAAGACCCAGCGGTCGTCGGCCGAGCCCTGCGAGCCAAGCGGCGGAAGATGGTCGATGCCGGGCTCGGCCTGCGAGCCGGAGACCGCCGCCTCGGCGAGCACCCTCATCGCGCTGCCGCCGGCGTCGTGAAAAACCAGGTTGTCGGTCATGCCGGCCGCGTCCCCGAGGAACGTGTATTGGTGGAGCGATGCGTCCTGGATGCCGCGATAGAGCCGGCCCAGGGAGTTGTAGCCGCCGACGATCGTGAGCACGCCGTGCTCGATCTGCTGGAGGACGTCGGGCTTCCCGTCGGGCCGGTGGATTTCGACGATGTGCGCGGCTTGGTCAATCGTGGTGTTGTCGAGGGCGGGGTGGAACAGCTCCCACGCGAGCGCCAGCCCGTGGACCGTGTCGGCCTGCGACTCGATGCGAAAGTCATGGTCGCCGGCGTCGAACCAGCCGCCGCGGTCGAGGCCGGGCACGTGCTCGCCGGGCTTGAACTTCGTGAGGGTCGAGGGGCCCTGCACATAGCCGTCGAAGTGGTTGTGGTTGAGCGGCGCCATGAGCGCGTCGTCCATGTGGTCGAGGCCGTGCCAGACGCGGTAGTGGTCATTCACGCGCATATGGGCCATCTGCACGGGAAGGAAATACTCGACGGTCGGCTGCCAGACATTGCGCTCGAAGACGTGTTCGCCGATCTGGAAGACGTTTGAGCGCTGGTCTCCGTAGCCGACGACATACATTCCGGGCCGCACGACGTCGGTGAAGTCAAACTGCAGGTAGTGGTAGCGCAGGAATCGGCCCCAGTCCGCGGCCGGGCGCTCGGCCACGCGCTCGAGCCCGCCGTCGGTGACGCGGAAGAGCGCCGCGGCCCTGAAGTCCGTCTCATGCCGGTCGAGCTCGATGACGGCGACCTTGCGCTGCCTCGGGTGGTAGCCGACCTGGGAGACCTGGATGACGGGGTCGGATTTCCAGCCCGGGATCGCGTGCGGGGTGACGAGCCACTCGATCGCGCCCCTCGTAACGCCTGCCGGCACGAGCGTGCGCGCGACAAACCAGCCGTTGTTGTGCTGCGCGCGGCCGTCGAGGAGCTCGATTTCTCCGCCGCGCACGGCCTCGATCGTCATGCGCTGGCGATCGGACTCGGGCGCAACCGTGAGCTTTGGCCCGCGGCCGAGCGGGGCGAGCTCGTAGTCGCCGTCCGCGACGGCGCCGGGGCCGTTTGCCTGGCGCGGGAAGATGCCGGACTGGCCGCCGATCTCGAAGGACTTGCCGAACAGGATGCCGGGGAATAGCTCAAGGTTGAAGCCGACCTTGCCGGCCCACCCGGCCGGCAGCGGCTCGTCGAGGTCGACCATGATCCGGAAGGCGCTGCCATCGGCTCTCACCCTGACGGCATAGCTCATCTTGAGGTCGGGATAGCCGATCGGGTTCTCGCCCTTGCGGTCCTGGCTCTCGTCGGGATAGGCCATGCGCACGCTGATTTCCTGCGCGGTGCGGTCGACCTGGCGCTTGCCGACAGCGGGCGTTGGCTGCCACTGGCCGGGCGTGGGCTTAAGCCTGAGGTCGCCGTTGGTGGCCACGCGCTGGCCGTTCTGGATGACGCCGACCCCTCCCTGGTGGCCCTCCGGGTAGTAATCGTGCGCGAGCATGACGTTGAGCCCCCTCATCTCGAGATACTCCTGGTCGTTGATCTTCAGGACGTCCTTCCCGGACGGCGCCTCTGCCCGGGCCGGGCCGGCCGCAAGGGTCAGTCCCAGCGCAATGGCCGACAGGAGGCGCGCCGTCACCGGCATGTTTGATAGGATGATGCGGTGCATGGGTTGTATGGCGCGCGGTTGTCTCAGGCTAGTGCCGGGTTGGCAATCCCCGGCGAAGGGCGGTCGTCACACGTCGATCGCAACAACCTCATGGGCCGCGAAGGGCGGCACGGTGGCGTCCAGCCACTCGCCCGCCTGCCGGAATTGCGGCGTCGTGCCGGCCACGAGCAGGCGCACACTGCGCGCCCTCAGGCCCCCGGGCATGCGGACGCGCACCCGCTGCTCTCCCACCGGGAGCAGCTCGCGGACCGGTCCCTTCAGCATCATCGGGTTGGTCAGGTTGACGAGATGGACGGTGAGCGAGTCCCTCTGCCTCCACAGGGTCACGTCGAGCAGGCCCGGCCCGGACACGGTCACCGGGGGATCCTCGTTCGTGGCCCAGGCGACCGCGTTGCGCAGCAGCCTGCCATGGTCGACCGCAAGCACGTCCCAATACGTCCGGTCGATGTCCCACGGGAAATATGCGACGCGGCCCGCCGCAGGCGGGTCGCTCAGGATGACCTGGGGGATGTTCGTTCGCGGCTGGCGAGCGTAGACCTTCTCCATGGGCAGGTCGGGATAGGACGGGATCAGCGTGAGCAAAGGGGGCGGATGCGGCGCGTTGGCCGCCACCTCCACGCGCCATACGCCGTGGATGATGCGCGGCGCGTCCTCCAGCCCGCGCAGGAGCGGATGCGCAGGCGCGGAGTCGTGCTCGAGCCGCAGGTAGGCGTTGTGCATCGGGCCCTCGGTGCGGCCCCGCCAGGTCGCGCCAAAGAGGTCGGCGAGGCCAAAGTCCTTCCGGAGGGCGCCCCATTCGTCGCAGAGCGAGGTCTCGGAGGTGGCCACCAGCCCGCCGCCGCGGGCTACGAACTGGCGGAGCTGGTCGCACTGGGCGTCGGAGAGCGCGGCGATGTTGGGCAGGATGAGCGTCCGGAACGGCGCGAGGTGCCCGGCGTCCAGCAGGCGGTCGTGCACCATCTCGAACGGAATCCGCGCCTCGATGAGCGCCTGGTACCAGCCGAGCTCCGCGTCTTCCACGCCGGCGGGCGCGCCGCGCTCGGGGGAGTAGAACCAGGCGGTCTGCTGCGAGTATACGATCGCGACCCGGGCGAGCGGGCGCTCATTGCGCAGGTAACGCTCCGCGCCGTGGCACCACGCATAGATCTCCTCGACGGGCCTGAGCCACCTGGGGTCGTTGATGCTGCCGCCGAACTTGGTGAACCACGGGCGCATGCCATTGGCGAGCCCGTCGGCCACCCAGAGGCGGGTCTCCTCGGGGCTCTGCACGGCATCCTTCCAGCGGTAGGTCTCGTCCAGCCCGACGCTGAAGATGCCGACGATCGGCTTGGCGCCCATCGCCGCGCGATACTCCTTGCCGTTCTTGCCGTTGGCCCACGGCGCCATCATGCCGCGGCGCGATTGGCGGTCGGCCATGAGCGTCGGCGCCAGTTCGCCGATCCGCCTCATGTCGAGCGAACTCGCCGCGCCTCCGCCCGTGTTGGGAATCACGCACGAATCGGGGTTGATCCTGCGCACCTCGCCGTCCCAGAGGCGCCACAGGCCAAAGAGGCGCTCCTGGCGCCACAGCACATAGGCGCGGCGCGCGGGGTCCCCCGGGTTGTCCGCGCGGGGCAGGTCGAGGCCGCTGGCCGCCCTGAAGTTTGCGCGGCAGTGCTCGCAGTAGCACATCCCGGCCCCGTCCCATCGGTTGATGAAGATGCCGTCCACGCGGTAGCGCGACATGATCTCCTTCTTCACCTCGGTCATGAACTCGAAGTTGTAGGGGCCTAGGCCGCAGGTGACCCACATCTCGGGCGAGGCCCAGTGGCGGCGCGGCTGGCCGTCGGCCCCCACCGCGATCCAGTCGGGATGCGCCGCCTTCACGTCGTCGTAGGTGGCGTGCGGATCGGTGCGCGCGATGACGACCATGCCGAGCTTGCGGCAGCCGTCGACGAGCTCTCCGAAGACGTCGCGGCCGCCGAGCCAGGCGCTCCGGTGGTGAAAGGGAATCTGCGTCGGGTAGTACGCCACGCAGCCGCCCGCGCTCAGGCAAGCGGCGTCGGAATGGGTGCGGCGGAAGTAGTCGAGCCAGAACTGGGCGTCGAAGGTGCCGGGGTCGTTTTCGACAAGCGTGAGCTGGGCCCACCGCATGGGCTTGTCCGTCCACGAGGGCGGGGGAGGCCCCGCCTCCGGGGTTTCGGCGCCGGGGGCCGGGCCCGCAGCGATTTTGCCGAGAGTGATGGCGGCCCCGGCGACGGCGGAGGCCTTGAGGAAATTTCGGCGCGTTAGGTCGGGCATCGGCTGGGTGCGGAACCTTCCTCAGGCTGGGGCCGACCGGGCCCCTTGCCCGGCCGCCGCAATGGGCAGGAGGCTCACCTTACTGGGTGGGCGGGGCCGGCGGCTCGCCCTGGTTCGGCTGATTGCCGTTTGCGTACTGCGGCGCGAGCCTTAGCTGAGCGATCGCCGTGTCGCAGGCGGCAATGGCATCCACCCGGTGGCCTCCAAAATCATGGGCCGCCGCCTGCATGTCGGCCTTGGCCCGCTCGAGCGCCGCAATCGCGGCGCGGATGGCGGGATGGCGTCCCCTGGGGGGCCTCTGCTGGCCCCCAGGTTCGCCGGGCGGCGTCGTGGGCGGCGGGGTTGTCTGCGCGAGCGAGGAATACGCTAGGCCCGAAAAGCAGATCAGGCAGGCGACGGACAGGAGCAGAAGGAGTCTTTTGTTCATGGCGGGGCTGTGGGAGGCAATCCCTTCGTTGGCTGCGATGTGTGGGGAACCTGGCTCACAGGAGCTAGGGGGTTTCGCCGGCGCCCGCAATCCCAGTTGTTCGCCTCCGAGAGGGGCGCGGATCCGACAGGAATGCCGGCCGCAAGCTCGGCCGCCGACACCCTCGTCACCTAGGCGGGGCGCTCTTCTGGCGCTGGGCCTTGATCGAGGCCAGAGCCTCGGTCATCGACGGCAGGGCGTAGAACCGGGCAAAGGCCTGGGCGCCGAACAGGGCTGCGCGCGGCGGCTCCTTCGCCTCGCGCACCGCGCTCACGATGATGGCTCCGAATACCTCGGGCTTGAGCTCGACCCAGTCGCGCGGCCTGGGGGCCCCGTTCTCCATGAGGACCACGCGTTCGTCCGGGGCGAGATACAGGCTCACGTCCTTTGCGGAATCGCCCGAAAGGTCGCGCACCTGCAGGGGATGCTGCGCGCTGTAGCGGCCCAGCGCGAGGTCGAGCCACTTCTTCATCCTGACGAGTTGCTCCGCGGCACGCAGCGTCTGCTGCACGCTTGGGGGGGCCGACGGGCTCTCCCCCTTGTCGCGAAGCGCCAGCACCAGGCCGCTGAAATCGTACTTGTCCAGGTAGAGGGCGTGCAGCTGCTGCGTCACGTCCCTGCGCCTGTTGTATTCGCTCGCGAGATTGTCGGCAAGATCGCTCCCGGCGGCGCCGGCCGCAACCTGGGCTGGGGGCGCCGGGGCGGTTGACGGGGCGGCAGGCGCGGCGGGAGGCTGCACGGTCGCTGCAATCCTGGGATTGGCGGGTGCGCGGCGGCTGAGAATCACAACGGTTGCGATAGCGGCGGCCAGCGCGGCGGCGGCCCCGGCTGCCGCGAGGACCCAGCGGCGGGGGCGAGATGCCGCGGGCCCCGGGGCAGGGGAAGCGCCTTTGGATGCAGGATCGAGCGTCTGCGCGTCGAGGAGAAGGCGGTAAACCGGCATGGCCTGGGCGATATTCTTCAGGTCGCGCGCCCCGAGGCTCACCACCTTCATCTCGAGCTTGTTCTTCACGACGTCGTAGACGGTCTGCGAGATGCAGATGCCCCCGGGCTCGGCCTCCGCCTGGAGCCGCGAGGCGATGTTCACTCCGTCTCCCATCACGTCCTGGTCCTGCACGAGGACATCGCCGAGGTGTATGCCGATGCGATGCTGCAGAGCCCCCCCTTGCGAAGGCTGCCCCTTCGCCTCGGCGGCGAACTGGCGCTGCATCGCCAGTGCGCACGCCACGGCCTGGACGGCGCTCGTGAACGTGAGCAGCAGGCCGTCGCCGGTCGTCTTCAGGACCTGGCCCTCGAAGTCCGCGCAGAGCCGGCGCATTTCGGCGAAGTCGCGTTGCAGCAGCCTGAGCGTGCCCACCTCGTCGGAATGCATGCGGGCGCTGAAGCTGACCACGTCGGTGAAGACAATGGCGGCGAGCGTGCGCTGGCCAGGGCTGGTGCCTGGCGCGGGCTTGTCGGGGGGCATGGGATCACTCCGCCGGATAGACGGTGCGTGGGCCCATCACAACGCTGTTGCTGCGGTTGCCGCAAGCCGCGAGGCGACCCGCTGGACCCCCGGGGTCATCGGCGCTCCGGCCGGCCCTCGTACTGATGGACTTCCGGTGTTCCAGCAATCTTGCACAGACGCCGCGCCCCCGATAGACACACGGCTGATCATCACAATGCGGTGGGCTTTTCCAGAGTTCCGGTTCCCCTCCCTGATCGCCGCAACGGCGCTCGCGTGGGGCGCCATGCCGCCCGACGTGGCGGCGGCGACGGACCAGCCGGCGCCCCCTGCCTCGACCGCCATCCAGGCCCGCCAGGCGGAGCCCCCTCCGGCCGCGGCATCCGAGGCGGTCAACGCCAGGGTGTCCCATTCGCCGAGGCGCGTCTATGTGATTCCGATCCGCGACGAAATCGCGGAGCCCGGGCTGTTCGTCCTCAGGCGCGGCCTCAAGGAGGCCGTGGCGGAGCACGCCGACGCCGTCATCCTGGACATCAACACGCCGGGCGGCGCCATCGACGTCACGATGGAGATGATGAACGACCTGAAAAAGTTCCCCGGCAGGACGATCGCCTTCGTGGACAACGAGGCGATGTCTGCGGGAGCGTTCATCTCGGCCGTCTGCGACGAGATCTGGTTCGTGACCACGCCCACCGAGGGGATCATCGGGGCCGCGGCCCCGGTGCAAGGCACCGGCCAGGACATCGACGCGACGATGAAGGCAAAGCTCGTGAGCTACCTCAAGGTGCGGATGCGGGCGATCTCGCAGGGAAAGGGGCACAGGGGGGAGGTCATCTCCGCGATGATCGACGCCGACATGGAGCTCAGGATCGACGGCGAGGAGGTCAAGATCGACGGAAAGCCGATCAAGGAGAAGGGGGCCCTGCTGTCCCTCACGGCGACGGAGGCGATGCACCCCGTCGGGACGCCACCCCAGCCGCTCCTCGGCGCAGGGGAGGCCAGGGACCTCGACGACCTGCTTGCAAGGTGCTTCGGCGCCGGCGAGTTCAAGGCCACGCGCCTCCAGGCGACATGGTCCGAGGCGCTGGCGGTGTTCCTCAACCACCTGGCGCCCGCCATGCTCGGGCTCGGCATCCTCGCGCTTTTCATCGGGTTCAAGTCGCAGGGTTTTGGCGGGTTCATCGCCGTCGGCGTTGCCCTCCTCACGGTCGTATTCCTTAGCAGCTACGTCTCGGGGCTGTCGGGGCACGAGCCGGTGATCGTGTTCGCGATCGGGCTCGTGCTCCTTCTGGCTGAGATCCTGTTCTTCCACAGCGCCGGTTTTCTCGGGGTCATCGGATTCCTGCTCATGCTCGGCTCCCTTTTCTGGGCGATGGCCGACCTGTGGCCCGGGGAGCCGATCCAGGTGGCCTGGTCGGCCGACGCGTTCGTGCAGCCGATGATAAACCTGGCCTCGGGCATAGGCATCGCGGTCGTCCTCGGCGCGTGCCTGCTGCGTTTCCTGCCGCGCGGCTGGGTCTGGGACAGGCTCACGGTGAGCGAGACGGTCGGGGGCTCGGCCCAGGCGGCGGGCGGCGCTCCCGGGACGGCCGGGCTCCTCGACACCCTTGTGGGGCGCCGCGGCATCGCGGCCACGGCCCTGCGGCCCGGCGGGCAGGTGGAGATCGACGGCCGGCGCTTCGAGGCCGAGGTCAAGGTGGGCGCGATCGACGCCGGGGCGCCGATCGTCGTTCTTGGGCGGGGCGATTTCGCGCTCGTTGTCGAGAGGGACACCGCCGACAATCGGGACGTCAACGGATGACCACTATCCTGCTCCTCTTCATCGTCGGGATCATGCTCTTGGCGGCCGACGTCTTTGTCTCGAGCTTCATCATGGCCGCGGTCGGCGGAGTGGCTCTGCTGGCAGGCTGCTTCGTCGCGTACCGGGACTTCGGCATCCTCGCGGCCGGATTGGCGGGAGCAGCCGCCGTGGCGCTCCTCGGGGGCGCGATCTACGCCGAGCTCGTGCTCCTGCCGAAGACGCGCATGGGTCGCGGCCTGGTCGTCGAATCCACGTCGGGCTCGAGCAGCCAGCCCCCGGTCGCCCCCAGCGCCGCGGTGATAGGCAGGCCGGCCACCGCCGACACCACGCTCGCCCCGAGCGGTTATGTTCTCGTCGACGGGCGCCGTTACGAGGCATTCTGCCGGACGGGCCACGTGGCTCGGGGTGAGGCCCTGCGCGTGATCGGCATGGACAATTTTCGCCTCATAGTAGCCAAACCATAAACACATATGCCTGACATCTCCCTCATCATCGCCATCCCGCTCCTCATCGTCGGCCTGGTCGTCATCGGAATCTTCATTTCCTACATTGGCACCTGGCTCAAGGCCCGGCTCAACGGCGCGCCTGTCAGCATTGTCAACCTCGTCGGCATGCGCCTGGGCGGCGTGCCGTACAACCTTGTCGTCGGGGCGCGCATCACGGCCGTCAAGGCGGGCATACCGCTCTCCACCGACAAGATCTCGGCGCATTTCCTGGCCGGCGGCAACGTCATCCCCACCGTCCAGGCAATCGTCGCCGCCCAGAAGGCCGGGATAGAGCTCAACTGGGACCGCGCCTGCGCCATCGACCTCGCGACGAAGGGCTCGGGCAAGTCGGTCCTCGAGGCGGTGCGCACCTCGGTCGACCCGAAGGTGATCGACTGCCCCAACCCCGAGAGCGGGCGTCTGACGATCGACGGCGTGGCGAAGGACGGGATCCAGGTGAAGGTGAAGGCGCGGGTCACCGTGCGCACCCACCTGGACCGGTTTGTCGGCGGGGCAAAGGAGGAGACGATCATCGCGCGCGTCGGCGAGGGCATTGTGACGACCATCGGCGTGGCGGACAGCTACAAGCATGTCCTGGAATCGCCCGACAGCATTTCGAAGACGGTGCTCGCCCGCGGACTCGATGTCGGCTCGGCTTTCGAGATCCTCTCGATCGACATCGCCGACGTCGACGTCGGCGAAAACATCGGAGCGCGCCTCCAGGTCGCGCAGGCAGAGGCCAACAAGAACATGGCGCAGGCCCAGGCTGAGATCCGTCGTGCAGCCGCCGTGGCGCTCGAGCAGGAGATGAAGGCGAGGGTGCAGGAGATGCAGGCCAAGGTCGTCGAGTCGCAGGCACAGGTTCCGCTCGCTATGGCCGAGGCCTTCCGCAGCGGCCGGCTCGGCGTCATGGACTACTACAGGATGGAGAACATCCAGTCCGACACTTCGATGCGCCAGAGCATCGCGCAACCGGGCGAGAAGAAGTGACCATGCCCCCGCTGGCGGCATCCGACCCGCGCAACTGGCTGCTGACGCAGCCGCAGCTGCTCTTCGTCCTGTTCGCGGGCGCAGTGTGGGTGTTTAAAATGATCGCCCGCGCGAGGGCCTCGGCCTCAAACAGGGCTCGCGGATCCCAGGAGGCAGAGCGGCCGGAGCCCGGTGGCCAAGGGCCTCCGGCCGGGCAGGATCCCGACGACGAGTTTCGCGCGCGGCGCGTGCGTGAGGAAATCCTGCGGAAGATAGCCGAGCGGCGCGCGGGCTCGTTGGCCCCGCAGCCTGCGCTCATCCGCGCGGAGCGAATGGCGATCGAGCCGCCCCCCATCGCCGGGGAGGCGCCGGCAGGAAGCCGCGGAGCGGCGGATGCCGCCGCCGCGGTGAGGGTTGCCGGGGTGCAGCCGCTGGCGACCGCACCATCGGGCCTCCCGCCGGCTGGCGCGCTGTTGGGAGGGGCGCCGGGTCCGTCGGCCGGCGCGTTGTGGCTCGACGTGCTCCGGTCCCGCGACACGGTCCGCCGGGCCATTCTCGTCCGCGAGATCCTCGGGCCGCCGATCGCGCTCCGCTAGGGCCGAATTGCGCCGAGGGCAGCCCCCGGGATCAGCACGCATTGGCCAGGATCGCCAAGGGCCTGCAGCCGGTCTGGCGGGCGGCGGCCGTCCGCCTGCCACACCGCTTGCGCGCGCATCTCGAGGCCACGCGAAACGGTTGGGAGGGCAGGGGGGATGGGATTGGCTTGTCGACCCGGCGGGAATATCTGTGAGAGTAACGGGCACGCCGATGCCAATGCCGACGCTCATCCAATCCAAACTCCACGCGCTGGGGGTGCCGGTCTCCGACGTCGAGGAGCGTTTCATCCGCGGAGGCGGCCCGGGCGGGCAGAAGATCAACAAGACGTCGTCCACCGTGTGGCTGCGCCACCGGCCCTCGGGGATCGAGGTGCGCTGCCAGGCGGAGCGATCGCAGTCTGCAAACAGGGAACGGGCGTGGCTGGAGCTGTGCGGCAAGCTCGAGGCCCGGGTACGGGCCGCCCGGGACTCCGCGGAGCAGGAGCGGGAGAAAGGGCGCCGGCAAACGCGCCAGAAGAGCCGCGGCCAGAAGGTCCGGATGATCCAGGCGAAGAAGCACCGCGCGAAACACAAGGCGCGGCGCGGCAGGGTGGGCGACGAATGGTGAGAGCGGGTCGCCGCATCTCGACGCCGCATTTCCTCGGCGTCGCCGAGACGCTGGAGCTGGGCAAGCGGCTCGGCGTCGCCATGCCGGGCAACGTTTGGATAATCGCGATCGAGGTGGCGGACCCCTTCACGCTGGCAACGCAGATGACACCCGTCGTCGAGCAAGCCGTGGATGCGGCCGCAGCCCGCGTGATCGAGCGGGCCCATGGCTTCATGATGCAGCCCTTGTTTGCTCCGGCGCTGACCGCCTGAACCTTAGCGCCGCCCGAAAAGGCGGCTTGACCGAAAGGATTCGGGCAGGGAGAACCGAGCGCCGCTCGTCGGCTCCCATGGCAATATTCCCCGCTAATCCCAGCCGGTTGGACGCGTACAAGAACTTCAAATTCCGCGTCAAGTGGGATGGGAAATACGTGGCCGGCATCTCGAAGGTGAGCCCCCTCCGGCGCTCGACCGAGGTCATCCGATTCCGAGAAGGGGGCGATCCCAGCACGAGCCACAAGTCGCCGGGCCGGACCGAGTACGAGGCCATCACGCTCGAACGGGGCGTCACCTACGACATGGAGTTCGAGCAGTGGGCCGCAAAGGTGTGGAACTTCGGGGCGGGCCTGGGCTCGGAGGTATCCCTGGCGGATTTCCGGAAGGACATTGTCCTGGAGCTCTACAACGAGGCCGGACAGAAGGTCTTCGGCTACAATATCTATCGCTGCTGGGTTTCGGAGTACCAGGCGCTCCCCGATCTCGACGCCAACCGCTCGGCCATCGCCATCCAGCTCATCGTCCTGCAGAATGAGGGCTGGGAGCGCGACGTGAGCGTCACAGAGCCAAAGGAGCCGTCCTTCAGCAGCGGAAACGCCTAACGGGCCGCAATTCCGTCTCCCATGCCGGGTTTTCCAGGATCGCCGAGAATCCTCAAGGGGGCCTTCGTCCGCTATGATACGGCGGCGGCAAGCCCCAAGATCATCATCTTCCCCTATAATCCGGAGACGCTGAGCCGCACGATCCTGCCCAGCCCCCCGTCAGTCACCATAGGCAAGCCGAACCCGGCCACGGGAAGCCCGCAGGAAACGATCGTGTTCACCCTCACGCTCGACGCCTTGGACGCGCTCGGGCAGGGGAGCGCGCAGGCGGCCTCCACGGGAGTCTACCCGGTGCTCTCGGCGATTGAGCTTCTCATGTATCCGCCCCTTCCGGGCCTGATTCCGGTCACCCTTTTTGTCTGGGGGCCGAACAGGATCCTCCCGGTGCTGGTGACCGGGCTCAATATCGTCGAGAGCCTCTTTGACCCGAATCTGTCGCCCATCCAGGTTGCCGTCCAGGTGACCCTCGCCGTGGCGCCGGCCGACGACATCCCGAGCCTTGGATACCTGCTTCAGCATGTCACGTCGCTGAATGCGCTGGCTGGGCTGGGCTATTCGCCGTCCATCACCGGAGCCGGGATCAAGCTTCCGGCACCGGGCTACGCCCCGGCGTTCGCGGGGACCGGGATAGGTGGAACGGCACCGTTGTTCTAGGAGCCGGCGTTGGGCAGGGCCGCTTGCGGAATCCGCCATCCCGCGGCGGGCGTCACTCCGTCTCGTTGAACTCGCAGAGCGAAAAGACCCTGACGCCGATGCGCTCGAGGCGCCGTGAGCCATCGAGCTCGGAGAGATTCACGATGGCGCCCACATCGGTGATCGGGCAGCCGATGTTCCCGAACAGCCGGACGGCCGCGCAGAGGGTGCCGCCCGTCGCGATTAGATCGTCCATCAGCAGCACATTGGCGCCCTTCGGGGCGGCGTCCGTCTGGATCTCCAGGATGCTCTGCCCATACTCCAGCTGATATGCGGTGTGTATGGTCTCGCCGGGCAGCTTCCCCTTCTTTCGGACCATGACCAGCGGCTTCTTGAGCACGTAGGCTAGGACGCTGGCGGGAATGAAGCCCCGGGCGTCCAGGCCGGCGATGATTTCGATGGGCTTGTCCCTGTAGAAGCCGACGAACGCGTCCATGGCGGCGCCGAATCCTTCGGGATCGCGCAGCAGCGAGCTGACGTCGCGAAAACGCACGGGGGGATGGGGCCAGTCAGGTATTGTGCGGATCAGCGATTTGATGTTCATGGGTCAGATTGGCGGGACCCTGGCTGGGAACACGCGGCATCGGTCTAGGCTGATGTCGGCTCAGGGCCGGCCTACGTCTGCGCCGCGGGTGCGGCCCCGGCCGGAGGCGCATCGCCTGGATGCTCGTCCTGCAGGTGGGTCTTCCCGCGGTACCTCGTCGCCACGAAGGCAAACAGGACGGCGGCCGCGGCGGACAGGCCCGAAAAGAACAGGTAGTAGGGCGAACCGCTCAGCTTGAGCGTGCCGTCGGGATTCTTGTTGAACAGGTGGACCAGGAAGGTGAATGCGTTGCCCGCGCTGATCGACAGGAGGTACGCCGCCATGACGATCGACTTCATGGTCTTCGGCGCCTGCGTGTACGCGAACTCAAGCGAGGTGATGGACACCATGATTTCCCCGGCCGTCAGCAGCGCGTATGCCGGCAATTGCCAGGCGACGTTTGGCTTCAAGCCTGCCGTAAGCTGGGTCTCGATCCAGGCGCTGATGAGGAACGAGGCCGCGGTCACAATGAGCCCCAGCCCGATCTTGCGAAGGGGCGTCAGCGGGAAGACTTTGCTGATCGCCGGGTAGATCAGATACTGGAAGAGCGGAATGAACGCGAGGACCATGATCGCGTTCACGGCCTGGATCTGCGACGGCAGCCACGTGATCCAGGCGAAGTGCAGGTCCATCTTGTCGGCCTGAAGCACCCACTCGCCGCCGCTCTGGTCCCAAAGCGACCAGAAAACGGCGACGAACGAGTAGATGATGCCCAGCCGGACCAGCGTCGTAATGCCCTCGCGGCTAAAGGTGTCGCGCAGGAACGCCCTGCCGCTAGGCGGAATGTGGATGAACTTCGTGCGCCCCATCCGGAAGATGATCGTCGCCAGCGCCATCAGGATGCCCGGAACGCCGAACGCCACCCTGGAACTGTAATGCTGGAGCAGCCAGGGAATCAGCAGGATCGAGAAGAATGAGCCGGCGTTGATCGAGAAGTAGAACCAGCCGAAGGCGCGGGAGATTAGGTGCTGGTTCGAGGCTCCGAACTGGTCGCCCACGTTGGCCGAGACGCAGGGCTTGATCCCGCCCGAGCCGATCGCGATCAGGCTCAGGCCCGCGGCCAGGCCGAGCCGCGTGTCGTCGATGGCGAGGACAAACGAACCGAAACTGTAGACTATCGAGAGCCAAAAGATTGTCCGGTACTTGCCCCAGATCGCATCCGCCAGGATGGCGCCGAAGATCGGGAAGAAATAATTCGAGGCGACGAAGGCGTGATACCATTGGTCGGCTTCGTTCTCGCTCATGGGCGCCAGAGCCCCGCTCCGGCTGCGCAGGTACTGCGTCATGAACACCACCAGGATGGCGCGCATGCCGTAGAAGTTGAAGCGCTCCGCGGCCTCGTTGCCCACGATGTAGGGAATGCCGGCGGGCATTCGCTCCGTCCTGGCCGGAGCCGTGCGGTTAGCTGGCGGGGCCACGGGGAATGACGAAGGGGCTAGGGGCCGGCTGGGACTGCATGCAAAAACGAGATGAGGGGGTTCAGAGTGAAAATCCAGAACTATCTGACCGGACTGCGGAGCCGTCGAATCCATTGCCGTTTCGCCCCTCGCAGTCGAAGGCGCCGGGATCGAGCGTCAGCGTTAGGCGGGAGTCGCGACCCGTAAGAGGGCGGGGCACGACTCGCCGATGTCCCGGCACTGCCCCGCCAGTATCTTGTTCTCTTTGCAGCGAAACTGAGCGAGAGTCGGCGCCCCCCATGTTCCGGCGCATGCGCAGCCTCCTTCTCGCTTCTCTCCCGATCGTCACAATCGGCGCCGTGGCGGGCGCGGGCGACATCCCGGTTGCGGCCCCTTTGGTCACACCTTTCTCACCGGCCATCCTCCCGGGCAACGGGCTGGCGCAGCATCCCTTTCTCTATGCCGGAGAATGGGACACGCGCAAACCCGACCAGTCCATGTTCCTCGTGCGGGACGGGCGAATCGTCTGGTCGGCGTCCATACCCCTCCATCCGAAGCCCGGCGCCAACCAGGAGTTCGACGACGCCACGCTCCTGCCGAACGGAAACATCATCTTCTCGCGGATGTCCGGGGCGGGGGAGATCGGCCCCGACAAGAAGCTGGTCTGGGATTACCCGGCGCCGCCCGGGACCGAGATCCATTCCATCCAGGCGGTCGGAGCGGACCGCGTGCTGATCATGCGCAACGGGAATCCCGCCCAGGCCATGATCATCAACACCTCCACGGGTGTTGCGGAGAGGGTGATTCCGATCCCGACGACGGTGGCGGGCACTCACGGGCAGTTCCGGCACATCCGCATGACGGGGGCCGGCACGCTGCTCGTCCCCCATCTGGGCGAGGGCAAGGTCGTCGAGTATGGCCTCGACGGAAAGGTTCTCTGGTCGGTGCCCGCGAAGTCCCCGTGGTCGGCTGTCCGGCTAAGGAACGGCAACACGCTCATCGCGGGCGACTGGAGCGGGTATGTGCGCGAGGTGAACCCGGGGGGCGAGACGGTGTGGGAATTCACCCAGGCCGACGTGCCGGACATCAGGCTGTTCAATCTGCAGACCGCAAACCGGCTGGCGAACGGCAATACGGTGATCACCAACTGGTGCGCCGGCGACAAGAACACGGAGGATTGGCCGCGCACGGTCCAGGTGCTCGAGGTGACTCCCGGCAAGATGGTGGTCTGGGCGCTGCGGTCCTGGACGGACCCGGGCGACCTCGGCCCCGCCTCCTCCATACAGCTGCTCGACGAGCCGGCCGGCGACGAGCAACGCTAGGGGCGCCGCGAATTTGAATTTGATCGGACTCGCCAAACCTTGCCAGCCTAACACCCCAAACCCCGCCACCCCGTGAGACACCGCATTCTACCCCTGCTCGCAGGAGCGCTGTGCATCCTTGCCCTGACCATCCGTCTTCCCGCGGACGAGCCCGCGGCTCCGGCCGCCGCGGCCGAGAGCCATCTCCAGGTCCCGGCCACCGACGACGGCCTGCCGGGCGCGGGCCCCGTCCGCCGCTCCGACTGGTTCAGGAAGGTCTGGCTCGACCGCCGAACGCTGTGGGCGTCGCAGGTGCAGCAGGACCAGGAGGCGCTGGTATTCGTGGGCGACTCGATCACGCAGGGCTGGGCGGACGTCGGCAGCAGCTTCCCGGGGATAAAGACAGCCAACCGGGGGATCAGCGGCGATACGACCCGGGGGGTGCTGATCCGTCTCCAGGATGACGTTATCGCCCTGAATCCGCGGGGCGTCGTGCTGCTGATCGGCACCAATGACCTCGAGGAGAAGACGGAGCCCGACGTTGTCGCAGGCAACATGAAGCTCATCGTGGCAGCGCTCCGGCAGCACAACCCGGAGATGCCCGTGATCCTGTGCGAGGTGTTCCCGAGCTCGCTGTCGAAGTCCAGGCCGACCGACACGATCAGGAAGCTCAACTCTCTCTACATAGAGGCGGTCGCCGACCAGCCGCAGGTCACCGTCCTGGACACATGGTCGCTATTCGCCAACCCGCACGGGGACGCAAAGGAGGATGAGATGCCCGACCTGCTGCACCCCGATATCGTTGGCTACGCGAAATGGGCGGCCGCCCTGCGGCCCATTCTCGAGACGGTCGGCCTTGCGCCGGCATGGCCGGATGACTTCGTCCCGGAGACCGGCTTTGTGGGCCTCTTTAACGGGCGCGACCTCACGGGCTGGCAGTACGCCGGAGGCCCGGTCTTCAAGGGGAAGGCCGCGACCGACGACGGACGCTACGTCGTGCGCAACGGGCGCCTGGTCGTGACGGTTTCGCACAAGGGACAGGAGAACAAGGTGCTGTGGACGACGCTCAAGTATTCGAGGAACTTCGTGCTCAAGCTCGAGTTCCGGGCGAGTCCCAATGCCGACAGCGGGATATTCGTGAGGGAGCCGCAGCTGCAGTGCCGCGACTTCATCATCGCCGGGCCATTCGCGACGCTGGCGCACTACCGGCCGCTCGACTGGAACGAAATCGTCGTGACCGTCAGGAACGGCCTGGCCCACTGCACGTGCAACGGCGACGTGCTCGTGGACGCAATGCCGGTTCCCTCCACCGGCCCCATCGGCCTGGAGAGCGACCACGGCCAGATGGAGTACCGGCGCATCCGGGTGCTTGAGGCGCGCTGAACGGCCTTCCCGGGCTGCGCATGCTATGGCCGGAGCCGCAATCGCTCTTGCGCGGCCGGGGTCCCGAAGCTATCTCCCGCGGATGTCCCTCCGCCCCGTTTGTTGTTCGCCGCTTTCCCGGACGCTCGTGGCCGCCGGCGGGCTCGCCTCGTTTGCGCTTGGCGCCCAGGAGAGCCATCCGGAGGTCTCCTTTCGCGCCCCGCTCATCGCGCTGGTCCACGCCCGGCTTGTCGATTCGTCGAGCCCGGCCGCCCGCGAGGACCAGACCCTCCTCATCAGGGACGGGAAGATCGCCGCGCTGGGCCCATTCGGCAAGGTTTCGGTGCCGCAGGACGCCCGGACCGTCGACCTCACGGGCAAGACCGTCATTCCCGGCCTCGTCATGGTGCACGAGCACCTGTTCTACGCGGTGTCGGCGGGAGCGGGCTCGTTTCACACGAACGAGATGGATTACTCCTTCCCGCGGCTCTATCTGGCCTGCGGCCTGACGTCCATCCGCACCGGCGGGTCGATCGAGCCTTATGCCGACATGGAAATCAAGCGGCGGATCGACGCGGGCGAGATGCCCGGACCCAAGATGCACCTGACTGCTCCCTACATCGAGGGCTCGCCAACCCCTTTTGCGCAGCTCCACGCCGTGGGCGGCCCGGAGGACGCGGTCAAGCTCGTCAACTATTGGGCGGACCAGGGCTTCACCTCCTTCAAGCTCTACGTCCACCTGCGCCGCGACGTGGCCGCGGCCGCGATTGCTGCAGCCCACCAGCGCGGGCTCCAGGTCACCGGCCACATCGGGGTCATGACCTACCGGGAGGCGGCGGAGCTCGGCATCGACAACCTGGAGCACGGGTTCTTTGCGTCGACCGATTTTGTCAGGGGGAAGAAGGAGAACGAGTTGCCGGTCCCCGCCGTCGCCCAGGCGAGCCTGGACGAGCTCAAGGTGGATTCGCCGGAGGCCAACGAGCTGATCCAGCTGCTCGTCTCCAGGCATGTCGCGCTCACCTCCACGCTCACCGTCATCGAGGGATTTGTCGCCGGCCGCCCCATTCTGGCGGCCCGCGTGCTTGAATCCATGTCGGAGCCGGCGCGCGAGAAATACCTGACGTTTTGGGCGCGGGCCAACGAGCACAACGCGAGCATGGTGCCGCGGTTCCGGAAGCTTATGGCGCTGGAAAAGAAGTTCTTTGACGCCGGCGGCCTCCTCGTCGCCGGAACCGACCCGACCGGCTGGGGCAACGCCGTGGCCGGCCACGGCAGCCTTCGCGAAGTGGAGCTCCTGGCCGAAGCTGGCCTCACGCCTGCGCAGGCCATCCAAGTGGCGACCACCAACGGGGCAAAGCTTCTGGGCATAGACCGCGAGGTGGGCTCCCTCGAGGCGGGCAAAGCGGCCGACCTTGTCGTCCTGGCGGGCAACCCGCTCCAGTCGATCGGCGACATCCGCAAGGTGGAGACGGTATTCAAGGATGGCGTGGGCTATGATTCAGGCCGGCTCCTTGACTCGGTCAGGGGCTGCGTGGGCATCAACTAGGGACGGGCGTTCCGGCGATGCCGGCGGCGCCCAATGGGCCTGTCGCCATGGCGCCGCAGCGGGCATCCGGCGCCTGCGGCTGCCCCCGGGTCAGTGCAGGAGCCGCGAGACCATCGCGTAGACGATCAGCGCGAGAAGGACGAGCCCCGTTCCGAAGAAGAGGAAGCCGAATGCCCGGGCGATTGTCTTCTGGCCCTCCCATTCGTCCTTCACGCGGTGGGCCTCCAGGCGGCCCGTGGCGACGAGGCGGTCGTACCAGCGCTTCCTTTCGTGCAGGAGCTCGGTCTTCGAGATCCGGCCGGAGAAGATGACCGTGTCCATCGGGAACTTCTCGATGCGGAAGTGCGTGTTGAAGAAGTGGAAGGTGAAGATGAAGCCGGCCGCGAGCAGGGCCTCGTCGGAGTGGAGGATGAGCGCGACGTTGATCATCCAGCCGGGGAGGAATCCGGTGAAGAACTTCGGGAACCACATGACGAGGCCCGAGGCGCCGATGATGAAGATGCCCCAGAACACGGCGAAGTAGTCGAACCGCTCCCAGTAGGTCCACCGGTCGAACTGGGGCAGCGGCCCCTTGCCGAAGAACCATTTCTGGTGCGCCACGAAATCGCGCAGGTCCTGCAACGAGGGCACCATCGAGTCGGGCCCGAAAAGCGCCGTCCAGAGACGTCGCGGCTCGATCCGCCCGGTCTCGGGATTGCGCAGAAAACCGCGCTTCCTCCACAGCCCGGCCACGAGGGCCGCCAGGTGGAGGCCGAAGTAGGCGAACGTGATGATCGCGCCAAAATGGTGCAGGGCGCGGGCGACCTCGGCGCCGCCGAGGAGGCTGAAGATAGCCTTCGCCCAGCTCGTGTAGTAGAACTTGAGCGGCATTCCCGTCAGAACGAGCAGCAGGAAGCTCGTCACCACCATCAGGTGCAGGAACCGCTCGAATGAGGTGAAGCGGGTGTACTGCTCGTCGTCGTCGTGCCTCTGGACCTTGGCCTCCCGGAAGGTCTTGGAATCGTTCAGGTACAGGTACACCGAGCGGACGAGCCAGAGGAGGGTGTGCAGCCCGAAGATGGCAAAGACGCCGATCAAGAGCGCCGTCATCCCGACGTAGACCTTGTGGAGCAGGGGATAGTTGGACGCGTCCAGCGGATCGGCGTGCGGGCGATAGTCCGTGAACTTTGCGTTCACTCCCGGGTGGCACTGCCGGCACGTGTCGACGATGCGCTCCTTGGAGAGGCGGGACCTGGGATCCTTGACCGGGAAGACGTCGTGGTGGCCGTGGCAGTCATAGCAGGCCGCCACGTCGGACGCGACGTTGGGCCGCCCGAGGGCCATCGCCTTGCCGTGGTACGTGTCGCGGTATCGGGCGAGGCGGTCCTGGTGGCAGCGGCCGCAGACAAAGTCGCTGTGCGCCTTGAAATTCACGCTCGTGGGCGCCGCGATCTGGTGCGCGCTGTGGCAGTCCGAGCACACCGGGCCGCGGCGGTCCCCCTTGGCGAGAAGCATGCCGTGCACGCTCTGGCTGTAGACGGCCTCGATGCCCACGTGGCACTGCCCGCACGTGTCCGCGATGTTGCCCTTGTTCGTGCGCGAGCTCTGGTCGACGCTGCGCTTGATGTCGTGGACGCCATGGCAATCGTTGCACGAAGGGGCGACGATGAGCCCCATCTTGAGAAGCGCCTGCCCGTGGATGCTGTCTGCGTAGTTGGCCGGGGCCTGGGGGCTTCCTATCCGGTATTCGTCCGTCAGCTTCGCGTTACTGTGGCACTTCGCGCAGGTCTGCAGGAGGTTGAGCTTGAAAACGGGAGAGTCGATGTGCTTCACCGGCACGATCTCGTGGTTGCCGTGGCAGCTGGCGCAGGTGGCTGCGCCGGAAGCGCCCATGGCGTGGCTCATCCCGTGGATGCTGTTGGCGTACGCCGCCGACTCCTTCCCGTGGCAGGAAGTGCACTGCGCCGGGGGCAGCTTGTCATCGTGGGGTATGTCGGCTATCCCCACGTGGCAGTCGACGCACAGGAGTCTGCCGTGCACCGACTTGGAGAAATACTCCACCCTCAGGACTTCGATCGCGGGATTGGACTCGGCATCCTTGTCCTTCTTGTCCGGCGGGGTCTTCTCGTGGCAGTCGAGGCATGACTGGTTCGTCAGCGGGACGGCTTGGGCAAGGGAGCCCGCGGCAAGGATGAGCAGCAGCATCGCTCCGCGCAGGAGCGGCCGCGCGCCATCCAGCCGGCATGCAGACGTTTGAGTCGGCATCCGGCGATTCTAGGGTGCGCGCCGTCCGCCGCCTCGCCGTATCTTGCGAGACAATGCGCAGTTATTGAACGGCGGCGGAGCGCTCGCACCCCGTGCCGGGAGCCCGTTTGTCCTTGCCGCGGGCGTCCTGGAGGCTGCTTATTCGGGCCCGTGAGACCCGATCGGCTCGCCTCTCTGCTCGTCGCGGCCGGCCTCCTTGCGCTGGCCGCCCGCGCGGCCGAATTCCCCCAGCCGTCGGAGGCCGACTACGTGATCAAGGACTTCAGGTTCGCCTCGGGCGAGAGCCTGCCCGCCCTGCGCATCCACTACCGTGTCCTGGGACGGCCGGAGCGGGGGGCCGACGGGACCGTGCGCAACGCCGTGCTCATCCTCCACGGCACGGGCGGCTCCGGGGCGAACTTCATCCGGCCGGAGTTTGCGGGCGAGCTTTTCGGGGCCGGGCAGCCGCTCGACGCCGCCCGCACCTACATCGTCATCCCGGACGGGATCGGGCACGGGAAATCGAGCAAGCCGAGCGACGGCCTGCACGCGCGGTTTCCCTCGTACGGGTATGCCGACATGGTGGACGCCCAGTACCGACTGCTGACCGAGGGGCTCGGCGTGAACCATCTTCGCCTGGTCCTCGGCACGTCGATGGGCGGCATGCACACCTGGGTCTGGGGCGAGCGATATCCGGACTTCATGGACGCCCTCATGCCCCTCGCCAGCCTCCCGGCGCAGATTTCCGGCCGCAACCGGGTCTGGCGGCGGATGGTGATCGACGCGATCCGAGGCGACCCGGATTGGAAGGGCGGGGAATACAGGGAAGAGCCGACGAGCCTGCGCACCGCCGTGGAGATGTTGTTCTTCATGAGCAGCAACCCGGTCCTCCGCCAGCGGGAGATGCCGACCCTGGCAAAGGCCGACGAGGTGCTTGACCACAATGTGCAGAGCATTGTTAGGACGAGCGACGCCAACGACATCCTCTACGCCGTCTCCGCCTCGCGCGACTACGACCCGGGCCCGGGCCTTGGGAGGATCCGCGCCCGGCTCCTGGCGGTCAATTCCGCCGACGACCTGATCAATCCGCCGGAGCTCGGGATCCTGGAGCGCGAGATCGGCCGCGTGCCGCGCGGCCGGGCGATCGTTATCCCGGCCAGCGAGGCCACGCACGGCCACGGGACCCACACTCACGCCGCCGTCTGGAAATCCTACCTCGTCGAGCTCCTGCGATAGGAGAGGCCCGGCCCCCGCACCGAAGGTCAGCCGCCGCCGAAAAGCTGCCGGAAGACGATCGGGACGTTCTCCCAGAAGATCAGCGCCACGCCCATCAGCGAGCCGCCGGCGATGACGCCGGATGCCACGGGGTAGTTGTAAAGATCGGCGCGTTCCGGATCCTTGCGTTCCATCAGCCAGCCGGCGAGCGCGCCGACGAAGAAGAGGAAGCCGTAGTACCAGTGGAACGTCCACGACAGGCCGATGCCGGCCGCGGAGGGCATCCACTTGGCATGGCGCGGAAACCACAGGGGCAGCAGCGTGAGCAGCGCGCCCGTGGCGCCGCCGATGGCGATCGACCAGATCTTCACGGGCTCGAGCGATTCGAAGCCCTTGCTGAGCGCCAGGGCGACGGCGCGCCACGATTGCGCCGCCGGCGCCGGAAACTGGTCGGAGCCGAGCACGCTGGCCGTGGGCACCATGACGCGGAAGGCGAGGACCGTGGCCAGCGTGCCTATGAAGATGCCGCAGAACTGGGCGATGAACTGCTTGCGCGGGTTCGCCCCGAGAAGGTAGCCGCTCTTCAGATCGGTGAGCAGGTCGGCCGAGGAGATCGCGGCGCTCGAGGTGATGTTCGCGCTCATGAGGTTCACGTTCATGTTGCCCGGGTTGAGCGCGCCGAAGACCAGCTGGGTTACCTTACCCATGGCGCCGGTGGGCGTCGTGTCGGTCTCGCCGGTCACGCGGCACGCGACGAGCGAGAGGAAGAACGACATCAGGACGGCGATGACGCACTGCCATATGGGCATGTTGAAGCTCACCTTGGCCAGCCAGCAGAGGGCCACGAGCGACACGGCCTGGCCCGCCACGAACCAGGAAACGGGCGTCTCGATCGCATCGATGTCTCCGTTCGGCCTCGACGCGCCGCTGAAGAGGCCGCGCAGTCCGCGAAAGGCCTTCGCGATCGCGCGCCACTGCATGAAGAACGCCAGCAGCCCCGACACGACCATGCACGAGACGCCGCCCCACAGCGTCCACTGGACGATGTTGCGGTAACTCGTCCCGGTGATGACGCCGTGCGCCTGCATGACCGGCACGAACACCGCCCAGCACAGAGTTCCGCCCAAAAGGATGCTTGCGGCGGGGCGGATCCCCATGAGGGTGCCGGCGGCGATGAAGATAGGGTCCCACACGAAGGTCACGGTGCGGCCGACCCACACCGGGCCGAAGACGACCTTGTCGAACCGGTCTACCAAGGCGCCGAGCCCGAACGGCTCGAGCCGCGAGCTTATGAGCCGCAGGCCGTCGGACCAGAACTGGCTGACCGCCGCGACCACGCCGGCGTAGGTGAGCGCCCGGGCGGACTGCACGGCGCGCTGGCCCTTCGAGTACAGGGCCCGCAGCGTCTCGGCCGTCGCGATCCCCGTCGGGAAGCGCAGCTGCTCAACGTTGATCATCTGGCGCTTCATCGGGATCGCCATCGTGACGCCGAGGATCGCGAGGAAGAACACCCACGCGAGCGTGAGCCCGAGGGGCACCGCCTGGTTGTTGATCATGAAATACGCGGCGAAGGCCGACACGAGCGTCGAGCCGGTGGAATAGCCCGCGGCGCTTGACGTCGACTGCATGCAGTTGTTTTCGAGGATGGTCATCGGCGTCTTCGCGAGGCCGAGGCGGAGGAAGACCGACCAGACGCCGTAGGACACGATGCAGGCCGTGATCGTGACGCCGAAGCTCCAGCCGGCCTTCAGGCCGATGTAGAGGTTGGTGAGCGACAGGACGCCCCCGAGCGCGGTGCCCATCAGCACCGCCCGGAGAGTGAGCTGTGGCATGCTGTCGCCGCGGCCGCGGTAAACCTCCTCGAACCACTGCCTCTCGATCTCCTCCGACGTGCCTTTGAATCCTTCGACGCGAAGGGGCTCGTCGAAGCGCGATCCTCCGTTGGAACTGCCGTTCTCCGGGACGGTGGGATGGGGCATGTGGTGGCGCCTAGGTCGGGTCTCGAGTGCCGCTATGCATTGCAATAAAGGCACATAGCGACCGAAACTGCTGGGGTTTGCTGCGAATTACGCCGGCGCCGCGCCCAAACCGTGCAGGAACCGGAGCGACTCCAACGTCCGCAAAGAAAAGGGCCCAACTGCGGGTTGATCAAGGTGGAACTGGCGCGACCGCGCTCTCCGGCCGTGGAACCGCGCTCTTTCGCGCGGCTGTGCCTTGGGTCGGGAGGCCCGAACTGCCGGGCGGCCAGGGCGCCGCTACCTTTGGGCCGAGGGCGTCAGCCGCATCACGAGGTCCCTGATCGACCTCAGGAGTCGCGCATGGCGGTCGCCGCGGCCCTTGCGCGGGCTGCAATTCGCGCACGCCAGCCGGAATCCAATTTGTTTTCCTCCGGCGCCGGCTCCGGCGTTCGGAATGACGTGGTCGATCTGCCAGCCCTTCGGACCGCGCTCGTCCGAGCTCCATCGCCGCCCGCACAGTTGGCAGCGGCCCTTGCTGGCCTTCCAGACCTCGTGGACCTGGGCGCGGTTGAAATGCCGCTTGGGGGGGTACACCGCGACGGGGCCGCTGAATCCGTCGACCTCCAGGGGCTGCATCTTCTTGCCGCGGGTGCGCTTTGGCGCCGGAGGGCCGCCTTCGTCGTAGGCCTCGAGGGGGTCTCCCCGGGTGTAGCGGCCGTAGGCTACATCGAGGCCGCCGGAATCCGGCGCTATGCGCAGGTAGTGGACAGCCTCGCATTCCTTCGCCAGGCACCAGACGTTCTCCCGGCGGCTGGCTCCGGAAAGCAGCGAGACGCCTACCGAATCGCTGCCGCAGCGGAGGCACGGAAGGAAGTGCATGTAGGAGATTCCGCTCACGCGTCCGATTGTCATGGCATTTGCCGATTGATCAAACCATTCGTTTCCGCTGCCCTCCGCCTTGGCCGTGCCCCGGCCGGCTCCGGCATGCCGCGGGCGTGCGGCCGACGGCGCGCGCGTCCGCGGGGACCCCACGGGGGGCTTCGGTCGTTCCGGACCCTCAGGCCAGGCCCTCCGCCTTGGCGCGGCGGATGAAGTACGCGGCCAGCACGATGCTCGCGACGGGCAGCAGGCATCCGAACTCGTCGATGTAAAGGTGGGTGCCCGGCCCCGCCGTGGTCAGCGGAGTGTAGACGCGCTGGATGAAGCAGTTATGGCTGGCGTGCAGGATGACGGCGGGCCACAGGCTGCTTGTGCGGAAGGCGAAGTAGGCGAACACGACCCCTATCGACGCGACGCTCGCGGTGAACAGCGCGAGCTGCAGCACGTGGCTGCCGGTCCCGGCGTTGTAGTTGGCAAACAGGATGCCGGGGTAGTGCCAGACCGACCAGATGAGCCCGGATCCGAGGCCCACCGCCCAGGACGGCAGCACCTTCCTCATTTCCCAGACCAGAAACCCGCGCCAGCCGATCTCCTCGCCGAGGGCGTTGGCCGCCGAGCTTATCACCCCGAGGGTCGCTAGCAGGAACAGATAGAACATCGCGCCCGAAAGGTTCGTCGGGCCCTTGCCCAGGACCTCCTGCGACCATTGGGCGAGCGTGTCGGGGTTGCCGAAGCCGGAGCCGCCGAGCGACAGCAGCCAGACCGGCAGGTAGACCGCCAGTCCGTAGCAGGCCGGCAGGAGCCAGGCGGCGACAATCCATCTCGCCTGGCCCCAGCGCCAGGGCATCGCCCGCACATCGCGCTTCAGGATGAGCGAGGTCAGGATCGCCGCGATGCCCGGGCACCACATCACGCCCATGACAAGGAGGCGGGTCATGGCGCCGACCCGGCCCATCAGGATCTCAAAGATCGCGCTTAGCCCTGCCGTTAGGAGCAGGAATATGCCAATGGCGCGCCAGGCCGCACGGCGTTCTTGGGGGTCGGTCGTGATGTGGGGCAGCGGGCTGAGAGCGAACCGGCAGGAACCCGCCGCAGTCAAGGCAGGACCTTCCCGGGCCTGGCCGTGCGATGCCTACGGGACCCAGCCCGCCTGGTCACCCCGTCAATCCATCTGAGATAGCCCGCGAGCCCTCGGTCTATGCGCACGGAGATTATCTCGGGCAGCTCGTAGTCATGATTCCCGAGGATCGTCGCCCTGATCTTCCCGAAATCCCCGGACCTTGCCTTTATGAGCATCAGTTTTTCGCGGTCCTTTAAGACTTTGCCCTTCCACGTGTAGAAGCTCCTTATGGGAACCACTTGAACGCAGGCGGCCAGTTTGGCGCTCAGGAGGGCGTCGATGATCCTGGAGCCCGTTTCCTCCTTGGAGTAGGTCGTGACGACGATGCTGTAGCTCGTGCTCATGGCCGTGGTGCGTTGATTGGCGATACACCGGAGCCCCGCTGGCTTCTACGGCGCTCCCGGACCGTCCGCGGGCGGAGCGTCCTTGCGCCCGGGCCGCCCCTGTTCCGCCTCGATCCGCTCCAGCTCAAGCGGATGATCCTCCCTCATCTCCTTCTCCGACAGCCATCCGGTCAGCCACGACAGGTTCATCGGATAGACGTCCGGGTTGAAGATCACGAAATAGAAGTGCCAGACCACGATGGCGAGGGTTGCCAGCACGGCCTCGTAAAGGTGGACGGTCCTGGAGACGTCGTAGCCGAGCTTCGTGAAGAGGCGAATCGAGGTGTTCTCGAACCAGAGCAGCGCCCCCGTGATGCCCATCACGACCGAGCCCCACATCATGGCCCAGTATTCCGTCTTCTCGATGTAGCTGAAGCGACCGAACTTCGGCTTGGCCGGAGCCAGGCCGAGGTTGTACCGGAGGATGCCGGCGGCGTCGGAAAGGTCCGACACGCGCGGCAGGAGGTCGCGGAAAAGCCGGCGTCCGCGGGCGGTCAGCGCCAGGTACGCGACATGCCAGGCGCCCGCGGCAATCAGGATCACCCCGGCCACGCGGTGGATGATGCTGCGCCACTCGAATAGGTGGCTGAACCGGCTCCTGATGTGCATGACCCACCATGCGTCGGGGAACTGGAGCATGAACCCGGTGACGACCAGCGCGACAAAGCTCAGGACCAGCGTCCCGTGCTGCAGCCGCTCGTTGGCCGTCATCCGCAGGTAGAGCCGGTGCGGCACCGCCTCCTCGACGATCTCCCCCTTCTGGACGCCGATCTTCCGGCGCACCTTCCGGAAGAAGTCGAGGCCATTGTGCACCAGCATGCCGGCGACCACGGCGACGATCAGCCACACGTAGAGAGTCGCAATCCAGTAGACCACGGGTTCCTGGCCGCCCGCGCTCGCCGTGATGTGAACCGGGGCGGAAACGAACCGGGTGTTCGCCCCGGGATGGCACTGGCCGCAGGTCTGCGCGAGGTTGATGCGGTTGATCGCCGACTTGGGATCCGACGACGGAAGGATGGCGTGCACCCCGTGGCAGCTCGCGCAGTTGACGGCGACCACGGCGCCGCCGCGGGTCGCCAGCCCGTGGAAGCTATCGGCAAAGGTCTGGAATCGGTCGGTCGCAAGGCCGTAGCGCTCACTCAGCTTGACCGAGGCGTGGCACGCCCCGCACACCATCTGCGAGACGTTGCGCGCCGAAACCGGCGCCTTCGGATCGGCGGGATGGAGAATCTGGTGCTCTCCGTGGCACGTCGTGCAAACCGGCGCGTCGGGGAGACCCTTGCGAAGCGCGGCGGCGTGGGAGCTCAGCGCGTACTCCCGCGCCTCGGCCGGATGGCACCGGGCGCAGGTCGTCGGAATGTTCCGGAGGTTTTCACGCGAGCCCGCGGAGAGCGCGCCGGCGGTCTCGTGGCTCCCGTGACAGTCGACGCAGTTGGCGGCGGCCGGATTGCCATGGGAGAGGCTCTTCCCGTGCACGCTCTCGGCGTAGGAGACGATGAAGCTTCGGCTGACGACCGACGACGCCACCACGCGGCTCTCGTCGCGGTGGCAGCTAAGGCAGAGGAGGGATTGCTCGCGCTTGAGCTTGAGCCGGTCGCTCCCGGCCGCCACCGGCCGGAGATGGCATGTGAGGCAGCTGGGGGCCTCGCCGCGGCCCGCCGCAAAGGCCGCACCGTGGGCCGACTTTAGGTAGTGATCGGCGGCGTCGGCGTGGCACTCGCCGCAGGCGGCGGCGAGCTTCGGCCCCGCGAACGACGACTTGACGCCGGACGCCGCCTGGATGCCGTGCGTGCCATGGCAGCCCGCGCAATCGGTTTCGGCCGTCGCGGCGAGCGGCACCGCGGAGAAATCTGCGTGAAAGGCATGCGACTTCGCTAGGCCTTCATGGCATCCCCGGCAGTCCACGGGGGCGGCGGGTGCGTGGTGCGGCCGGGCGCCGGCGTCGACCGCGTCGTGGCAGCCGGCGCAGCCAAGGTCCGAATGCGCCGAAGCGGCGACTCCGCGGGCGTCGACATAAAGCGACACGCTGCGGCCGTCGCGCAGCACTTCGAGGTTGGGATTTCCGTGGCAGGCCAGGCAGGCCTGGTCGGTCCCGGCGGCGCGGAGCGTCGCGGCCAGCCCCGCCGCCGCAAGTCCGGCCCTCGCTAGCCGGAGGAAGAACACCGTGTGAGTCAGATCAGGCATGACAGTGCAGCGGCCCATGCCGCCCAGAATGATCGCCCATAATGCGCAAAGTTGGGGAGTTCGGCTGCGTGGATTTTGCCATTATTGCCGCGTTCTTATCCCGGTCCTGAAGCGGCATTGCGGCGAGGCGGGCCGTCCCTTGTGCTAGGGATGGACAAGCGGCGTCGAACGAGTCAACATTGGATGACCACACCAACCGACCAAGGGTGCTCGAGAGGCCCAGGCCGAGCACCTAACCCCACCATGCGATACGGCCATTTCGACGACACCGCCCGCGAATACGTGATCACCCGACCGGATACGCCCCGGGCGTGGTCCAATTACCTCGGCTCGCGCCGGTATGGGGCGATCATCACGAACAACGCCGGCGGCTACAGCTTCACGCAGTCCCCCGCCGAGGGCCGCATCCTGCGGCACCGATATAACGCCGTGCCCATGGACATGCCGGGGCGCCAGTTCTACCTCCGGGACAAGGAGGGCGGCGATTTCTGGTCAGCGGCCTGGCAGCCGGTCGGCAAGCCCCTGGACGAGTACAAGACGACCACCCGATTCGGCCTGGGCTACGCGGTCATCGAGAGCGAATGGCGGGGCATCCGCAGCGAGGCCACGTACTTCGTGCCGCTGGGCCAGGAGTTCGAGTACTGGCGCCTCAGGGTCACCAACACGGGCGGGCGGGCGCGGCGCCTGAGCGTGTTCTCGTTCTGCGAGTTCACGACCGAGTGGAACATCATCCAGGACACGTTCAACATCCAGTACACCCAGTACATTTCCGACGCCGTCTGGCGCGACGGATTCATCCTTGCCTCCTCCTGCAGGCGCCTGCCCTACGATTCCTCCAATTTTGCGAACAAGGACCAGTCGCGCTGGTGGTGGATGACCCAGGTCGGCGGCGAAATCGCCGGCTTTGACTGCGAGCGGGAGAAGTTCCTCGGCGTCTATCGCAGCTTCGACCGGCCCGAGGCGGTGGAGCGAGGCGCCTGCGGCAACCATGAGCAGTTCTCCGACAACGGGTGCGGCGCAATCCAGAGCGACCTGGAGCTTGCTCCGGGGGCCTCCGCCGAGGTCTTCGTCCTCCTCGGGATAGGCGACCACGCCCGCGCAAGGCGTGTCCGGGCCCGGTTCGCCTCGGCCGGCGCCTGCGACCGCGAGCTGGAAAGGCTCAGACGCCACTGGCACGGGCTTGTGGACGTGCTCCAGGTGAAGACACCCGACCCGGAGTTCGACCACATGGCCAATGTCTGGGGTGGGTACAACGCCCTGGTGGCCTTCGAGTGGTCGCGCTCGTGCTCCCTTGTGTACACGGGCGACCAGCGGGACGGATTCGGCTTCCGCGACACCGTCCAGGACATGCTCGGGGTTTGTGCGATGCTGCCGAAGGACGTGCGAAGCCGCCTGGTGCTCATGCTCTCGGGGCAGGATTCGACGGGCGGGGCCCAGCCCGAGATCCGCCCGTGGTCGCACGCCCCGGGAAAGATGAAGGCGACGCCGCCCCAGGATTACCGCAGCGACGATTGCCAGTGGTTCTTCAACGCCATACCGGTCTACGTCGCCGAGACGGGCGACACGGCATTCTACAGCGAGGTCGTGCCGTACGCGGACCGGGGTCGCGCCACGGTGTTCGGCCACCTGCGGCGGGCTCTTGAATTCAACCTCACGAGGGTGGGGCGGCACGGTCTGCCGTGCGGCCTCCAGGCCGACTGGAACGACTGCCTCAAGCTGGGCTACAAGGGGGAATCTGTCTTTGTCGCGTTTCAGGTGCGCCTGGGGCTCAAGACCTACGCGGAGATCGCCGAAACGATCGGCCGGCCCGCCGAGCGCAGGTGGGCGCTCGCGCAGCTGGAGAAGCTCGATCGCAGGATCGCAAAGGTTTGCTGGGACGGGCGGTGGTTCATCTGGGCGATCACCGAGGACGGTGTCGTCTTCGGCACCCGGAAGGCCCGCGAGGGAAGGATCTACCTCAACACGCAGTGCTGGGCCGTCATGTCCGGCGCGGCCACCCCCAGGCAGGCGAAGCTCGCGCTGCAGGCCGTGAAGGACCAGTTGGCCTCCGAGTACGGCGTGGCGCTCTGCAATCCGCCGTTCGCGAAGACGCCGGTCAAGGTCATGCGGGCCGTGCTTTTCAATCCCGGCAACAAGGAGAACGGAGGGATCTTCAGCCACACCCAGAGCTGGGCGGTCATGGCCGAGATCGCGTGCGGAAACGGCGATCAGGCGTACGCGTACTACCGGGCGTTCTTGCCGTCCGCCCAGAACGACCGGGCCGACGTGCGAGAGATCGAACCCTACGTTCATTGCCAGAGCACCCACGCCCCGACCTCGAAGAAGTTCGGCCGCTCGCGCATCCCCTGGCTCTCGGGCACGGCCTCGTGGGCGCACTACGCAGCGACGCAGCACATCCTGGGAATACGGCCGGAAATCGGCGGGCTGCGCATCGACCCCTGCATCCCGAAGGCCTGGCCGGGATTTTCGGCGGTGCGCGTATTCCGCGGAAAGAAACTGAGCATCGAGGTGCGGAACCCCACCGGAGTATGCCGCGGGGTGAAGTCGTTGCAGGTTGACGGCAAGCCGCTTGAAGGAAACATCGTGCCCGAAGCCCTGCTCAGGGACGGCTCCAGCATCCTGGCCGATCTCGGTTGAGGCAGCGACGACCTGGCGCCTGCGCGCAGGGCGCCTGGCTGAAAGCCTCGGTCGCGAGTCACAATCGCACCATGGTCAGAATCATCTTGAACCTCTTCAGCGCTTTAAGCGCGTGCGGCTCGCCGGCCGGCAGGAGGATCATCTCGCCGACTTGCACTCGGTGGGTCCTCCCGGAGATCATGATCTCGGCTTGCCCGTCCACGACCTGCACCAGCGCGTCGAAGGGCACCGTATGTTCACTCAAACCCTGCCCCTCGTCGAACGCGAACAGCGTGACGCTGCCGGCAGGTGTCTTGACAATCTCGCGGCTGACGACCGCGCCGTCCTGGTAGCCCACGTGTTCGGCAACCGCCGTCACTTGGGCAGGGCCCAGTCCCCTGGATCTTGAATCTGGTGGTTGCATAGCATTGTCCCTCCGCTCGGTTATACCTATGGAGTCCGGTGCCATTGGCTACCTAGCGGGATAGCCCCATGGAGCTCCCTGATTTGCATGCGAGTAACCCCATCACCGACGGAATGGAGCTGCGCAAGAGGCACGTTCCGAATACCGGGACGAGCGTGCCAGGTCGGGCCGCCACATGCGCTTGATCAACCGCGGACCGTTGCGCCGCCCTCAAGATCGTTCGTAGGCCAAGCCGCACCGGGTGGCCGCCATCCGCCCGGCAGAGGAGCCGGCCGAGCCCCTATTCCCTCGACAAAGGCAGGCAAAGATTTTCCCATGGACGCAAGGCATGAACGGGGGCCCAATACCTTGGCAAGCAGTTAACTCGTTCCGGGAATGCTTGGAAATGTGCCGTCAGAAACTCTGAAGCCTAACGTGGATGAACGGGAAGATCTTAATAAGGGCCATTAGCTTAACCCTAGCGATGTCTAGCGGCGGCGGCGGCCTGTGGGCGAAATCGGAGGCGACGTTGGAGGATACGCTGAAATGGATCGAAAAGCATCGGCCTGACCTTCAGGCCGAATGGTACACGACGGAGGGGCCGACAAAATGGCAGCCGGTGGACTTCAAGGATTTCGCTGGCACGCGGGACTGGTTCTGGGAGCGGACGATAAAATGGACCACCAAGTCGGACTGCCCGCGTTTCAGCAAGGGGCTGGAGTCGGATGGCGAAAGCTACTCCATTACGCGCGCAGTCTTTCGTTCCGGGATCGGGACAGATATAAGCCAGCAGGAAGCCACCAAGGATGCAAGTTTCACGAGGCAAACATGGGCCAGCTATACATGGCACCTGAAGGTGACCCAGCTATCTCCAGACCCGATCGTAATTGATTATAAGGAATATCTGCGGCGCACCGAGCAAACTGAAGACCGGAGCGTCGATGCAGGCACCTATTATTATGTTTGCATCTTTCCAAAATCAGATGCCGACCAAGATGCGATAATTGAAACCCTAAGCGATCAAAAGATCGAAGACAGTCGAAGCAGCGGCTCAATAGCCAAAGGATACAATAAAGCGGTATCGTTTGCAGCGATCGCGGCCGTGCGCGACAAGAAGATGGCTGACCGACTGGCGAGCGCTGTTGGCCATCTGATTGTCCTGCTCCAGACGCAGAAGCAGCCGAAGGAGCCATTTTAGGCGGGAATGCGCGGGCCGCCAAACGCCGTCCCAAAGGGGCCTGACTGCTGGCTGGATGACGCGGAACGAGGCGCCGCCACGGCGATTTTGACTCCTAGCCAAAGGGCCGAATGACCAGGGTTGATCCTATTGCCGGGGTGTCCCGGAGAACTCTGCAGGGCCGGCGTCGGATGCGAGAATGACAGGGCCAAGGGCCTCGCGCTCCTTGGTTCAGCGCCCGGAAAGGAAAACCAAGGGAATGGCGACTCGCTGCGACCAGGCGTCTTCTGTGTGCGCGGCGCCGGGGAATACACGGCTCATATAGCTTTCGTCCGTGTAGCCCTTCTCCCTGAACAGGACGTCGGCAAAGGCCTGGGATTCAGAGTATAATGAATCCAGGGTTTCGGTGCCGTGGTCGAAGTAGATCCGATGGCTCTTGGGGTCGGGAATGCGCTCCTTAAGGTAGTCAAATGTGGCGAGCGGGATGGTCGCGTTCTTTTCAAAGGAGCCCAACCAGTGCGTGGAGAGGCATCCGGCCGCACCAAAGACCTCTGGATACTCGCAGATCGCATACAGCGAGATGATTCCGCCCATGCTTGAGCCCATGATGATCGTGTGCTCTCGCTCCGGCCGGGTCGCGTACTTCCTGTCGATTTCGGGCTTCACCTCCTGGACCAGGAACCGCAGGTAATTGTCCGCCTGGGGCTTTCCGTTGAGCGCGCGCGTGACGAACTGTGTTCGCAACGGATCGGACATGAATTGCAGGGCCTTCTCTGGGAAGAATTCGCTGTGTCGCTGTTGGCCGTTCGACCAAATGCCAACGACGATGGTCGCCGGCATCTTCCCATCGCGAATCAGCAGGGCGACAGCATCAGCCATGCCCCACGCCTTCTTGTTCCAGGTGGTGCTCGGATCAAAAAGCATCTGGCCGTCGTGCATGTAGATCACTTGGCAACGGCTCCTGCCATCGTAGGCCGGCGGCAGCCAGACATCGATGTTCCTGGGAGACACAAACCGGGACTGAAAACCATTCCAGCGCTCAACCCGGCCGGCCGAAACGGCGGGCACCTGGCTTTGGGGTTGCGCGTAGACGCATCCCGGAATGAGGCAAAGGAGGACAAATATCTTCTTCATGGCTGAAAGCGCCGCGCGCGGCGGAGTTCGGCCGCCTTGGCGGCGCTCAGGAACTCATAATAGGCCATGAGGCGGCAGAACACATAGCCGCGGTAGCCGTCGAGGAACCCGGCCCGCCACACGTAATGGTAGAGGAAACGCAACGACGGGCGAAATGGCAGCGCCCAGGCCAGCCGGCGCAAGCGCCGCTTGCGGGCCAGGCCGGCCTCGAGACCGGCCGGCGCCTCCGCTCCCCGGGAGGAGGCCAACTGAACGCGGGCCTCCCAGCTGCTATAACGGTTGTGCTTCTCCACCCACGTGGCGATGTCAGGAAAGGCGAAGTGCTCCAGCTCGCCACGCAGGTAGCCTGCGGGGCCCTCCAGGTTCACGTGCTCGTGGATTTCGTTGTCGCCGCTGTCCGTGTCTCCCTCGGACGCGGCCCTCTCGTACCGGCCGAGGCGATGGCGGAAAAAGCGGAGGTTCCAGCTCGGGTAATAGCCGCAGTGGTTGAGCCAGCCGTCCACGAACCAGAAGCGGCGGTTGACGTAGTAGCCGCCGCCGGCGGCGCCGCCGCCGGCCAGGGCCGTGAGTTCGGCGGCCAGTTCCGGCGTGATGCGCTCGTCGGCATCGAGAATGAAGACCCACTCGTTCCGCCACGGCAGGCTGGCCAGCGCCCAGTTCTTCTTCTTGGGGAATCGCCCATCCCAGCGAAAGTCCGCGACCTGGGCGCCGGCCTGCGCGGCAATCGCCGCCGTGGCGTCCGTGCTGCCGGAATCGACGACCACCACTTCGTCGCAGAAGGAGCAGGAGGCGAGGCATGCCGGCAGATTGGCCGCTTCGTTCTTGGCGGGGATCAGCACGGAGATGGGGGCGCGGACGGCCATTGGTTCAGGCGGGATACTCAGCAATTTGGCCTCCGAGGTCGAGGATGGCGTGATGGCCTGCGCCATAGGGTGCCGTCCACAAGGCGATGGGCGAGTAGCGAGCGGCAAAAGGAATCCTTGGCCGGGCGATGGGGGCCAACATGGCGCAGCGCGTGCCAGTGAAGGGGAGGCAGGCTCGCCGCGCGGCCGCCTATTGCGAGGCGCGGATCAACTCCAGCATCCTGAGCGCCGAGGGATCCCCCGGCCGCAGCTGCAGCACCCTCTCGTACTCGGCGATCGCCTCGGCCTTTCGCCCAGCCTGCAGGAGGGCGGCGCCGCGGGCGAAATGCGCCTGGGCGAAGTCGGGCTGCATCCGGATTGCCGCCTCGATGCGCTGGATGCCCTCCTGGTTGCGTCCGATCCGGCAGAGAATCATCCCGAGGTTGTTGCTCGCCTCGGCTGAGCCTGGCTGGAACCGCAGGGCCTCCTCATAGTGCTGGATCGCCTCGGGAACCCGCCCGGCCCGAACAAAGGCGTTGGCCAGATAGAAATGCGCATCGGCATAATCCGGCTTCAGGCGCAGCGCCTCCCCATACTGGGCGATCGCGTCCTCCAGCCGCCCCGGCATCCTTGACAAGGCGTTGCCCAGATTTGTGTGCGTCTCGGCGATGCCCGGCTTCAGGCGCAGCGCCTCCCCATACTGTGCGGCCGCGTCCTCCAGCCGCCCGGGCATTCTCGACAATGCTAGGCCCAGATTGTTGTGCGCCTCGGCGTCATCGGGCCTCAGGCGCAGCGCCTCCTCGAACTGGGCGACCGCCTCCGGCGTCCGGCCAAGGGAGCTCAGGGTGTTTCCCAGATTGTAATGCGCGTCGACATGACTGGGCCTCAGGCGCAGCGCCTCCTCGAACTGGGCGATCGCCTCCGGGGTCCGGCCAAGGGAGTTCAGGGCATTCCCCAGATTGTAGTGCGCGTCCACGAAGTCTGGCTTCAGGCGCAGCGCCTCCTCATAGTGGGCGACCGCCTCATTCAACCGGCCGGGCATCTTCTCAAGGTCGCTCCCCAGGTTGTTGTGTGCCTCGAAGAAGTCGGGCTTCAGGCGAAGCGCCTCCTCAAACTGGGCGACCGCCTCATTCATCCGGCCGGGCACCTTGTCCAGCTCACATCCCAGATTGTTATGGGCGATCCAGGAGCCGGGATTGCGCTCCAGGGTGGTGAGGTAGAGCGTCTGATTGTCGTGGAACATTGCGCAATGGGACCAGGTGAGCGCGCCTAGGATTGCGGCAGATCGGAAGAGCACACGTCTGAACTCCAGTCGCGCCAATATCTCGTATGCCG
>CALAOT010000052.1 GCA_937889545.1 uncultured Opitutaceae bacterium | reverse complement strand
GGCGGCCCCGCGCGTCCCGGTCTCGGCCACCAGCGCCGGCTCCGAGCCGATGCCGATCAACGCGCAGCGCCGGGCGCGCGGATGTGCGCGGAAGACCTGCTCGCAGGGTTCCGTGAACATCGTGCCGTTCCGGGACTCGACGCGCTCGGCCTTGCGGCCGAGAAACCAGAGCCGGCCTGAATCGTCGAGGGTGCCGCAGTCGCCCATCCTGTGCCAGACTCCGCCCGGCCCCGCGGGATCGGGTATTTTCGCGGCCGCGGTGGCGTCGGGAAGGGAGTCATACTCCCGGGTGACGACCGGCCCGCGGACAATGATCTCGCCCGGCGATCCGCTCGGAAGGCCGTCCCCGGGGGCGAGGGCGGCGATCGGCCGGTCGGAAACCGGGATTATCCTGACGTCAACACCCGCGACCGGGCGCCCGACGCACGCGCCGCGAGTCGAGCCGGCGTCGATCTCGTCCGCCGAGACGGTGCTCACGGGAAGGGCCTCGGTGGCGCCGTACGGGCTGTGCAGCCTGCCCCGCGCGAGGAACGAGCGCGACGCATCCCACAGGTCCGCGGGCACGGGGGCCCCTGCGCACAGGACACGCCGCAGGCTGGGCAGGGAGATGTCCTTCGCGCGGCAATAGTCGGCGACCTTTCCCCAGAGCGTCGGCGACCCGAAGGAGTTCGTCACCCCTTCCTGCCGTATCGCCTGGACAATCTTCGCCGGATCGGCCTTCGCCGGCCGCCGCGGGTCCATCTCGGGGATGACGCTCGTCATCCCGAGCGCCGGGTTGAAAAGGGCGAATAGGGGAAGGAGAGGAAGATCGACCTCCCCGGGCTCTATGCCGTAGGTGTCGCGGATGAGCCGCACCTGGGCGTCGAACATGCCGTGCTCATAGCGCACGCCCTTGGGGGCCCCGGTTGATCCCGACGTGAAGAGGATGGCCGCGAGGTCGCCCGGCCCCGCGGCCGCCGCATCCGCCCCAGCTGCGCCGGCGCCGCTGATCCGCGCCGTGTGCGAGGAGCTCACGGGCACCCGGACCTCGACGCTGCGGAAGGCCCGCCTGCACACGCGGGAGAGGAACTGGGCGAAAGGGACCGCGACGAGCGCGCGCGGCCGCGAGCGGGCGACGCAGGAGAGGAAGTTCCCGAGCCCCATTCCCGGGTCGATGACGACCGGCACGGCCCCGATCTTGAACAGCGCGAACACAGAGGCCACCAGCGGAAGGCCCGGCCGGACCATCACGAGGGCGCGGTCGCCGCGACGCACGCCCCCCTCGGCGAGCCGGGAGCGCCAGGCGTCGGTCTCCGCAAGGAGCCCGGAAAAACTGAGGGAGAGGTAGTCGATTTCGCCCGAGGCCGTCCGGCCTCGCGGGACCTTGAGCGCCGTCGCCGCGGGTTGCGCAGCGGCCATCCGGTCCAGATGGCGGGCGATGTTGGCGTTCACGCTTTGAGCGACGGCGCCTCGGCGAGAAGGGAAGCCTGCCAGGGCAGGAGAACGTCACCCAGCATGCGGGGGGATCGCGCGATCTGCGCAAGCTGGGACCGGTTGGCGATCAGGGTGGGATCGATCGAGATTCTCGCGGCGATCTTGTCCCGGTCCTCCTTGATCCGGTCGAGAAGATCGATCTCCGCCCGGGTCAGGGGCGCGTGGTTGGGGTCGCGGCCCGCACGCCGGGGAAGCGTGCGCGGGTCCCTCTTCAATCCCTGGCGGACCGCCGCGGCGAGCGAGCCGATGAGTCGCGCATGCCGCTTGCCCAGGTTCACCGTCTTCAGGATGGATTCCTCGGAGTCGCCCTCGTCGGCCGCCGCCGCCAGCCGGACCAGGAGCTCGTTTGAGCAGACCTTGAAGGGAGGGGTGTCCAGCCGTTGGGCCTGCTCCTGGCGCCAGTGCCAGATGGCGTGCAGGACACCCTGGCCGCGCGCGCGCAGGCGCTCCGACCTGCCGATCCGCCAGTCGTTCTCGTCGGGCGGAGAAAACCCCGTGGTGCCGGCCTCGATCTGCGCCCGGCATTGCTGCTCCAACCAGTCTAGGCGGCCCAGCCGCCTGAGCTCGCGCGTGAGAATATCGCGCAGGGCGGGCAGGTACCACACGTCGAGCGCGGCATAGTCGAGCAGCCTCTGGGTTATCGGCCGCCGCGACCAGTTGGCCTTCTGGCCGTCCTTGTCGAGCTTCACGCCAAAATTGTCGTCGATCAGCGACGCGAGCCCGATCCGCCCGTTGCCGAGGAGCTGGGCGGCCAGCATCGTGTCGAAAAGGCTCTTCGCCCGGAAGCCGCACAGGTCATGCAGGAGGCGGAGGTCGAAATCGCTCCCATGCATCACCAGGTGCTTCTTCGCAAGCCGCGGCCAGAGCAGCCCGAGGTCGAGCGGAGCGAGCGCATCCGCGAGGAATACCTCTCCGTTCACGTAGAACTGAAGCAGGCACACCCGGACGCGGAACCGGTACATGTTGTCCGCCTCCGTGTCCATGACGACCTCGCCCGCCTGGTCTATGGCCGCGAGGAGCGGAGGAAGCTGGCCGGGCTGGTCGATCAGGCGGTGGCCGGAAATGCGGGCGTGTTGGGTCTTGACGCCGAACAGGCGGCGGACCGGGTGCGGCAGGAAGCGGGAGATCATCTCAGGCTGGAGGAGCGTGTGCGATGGACCGTTGAAGTGCGAATCCTAATCTCGGCCGCGTGCGGCCCGGGGCGCGAGGCTCGTCGCTTCCGCGGAAGCCCCGCCTCCTACGCCGCCCACGCCGCAAGAAACGCCTCGACGAGCAGGGGGAGGTCGGAGCTGTATCCGCCCTCGAGGATGGCGGCGGCCGGGAGCCTCGTCTCGAGAAGCCACCGCCCGATCCGTGCGAAATCCTCGATTTCAAGCGACATCTCGGTGATCGGGTCGCGGGCATAGGCGTCGAAGCCCGCGGAGACCAGCACGAGGTCCGGACGGAACGAGACCACCGCGTCGAGCGACGCTCGCAGCGCCTCCATGTGCTGCCCGCGGGGCGTTTTTGGGGGAAGGGCCCAGTTGCGGCTGTTGTCGGAGTGGTGCATGCCGGTGCCCGGGTAACCGGCGGCCTGGTGCACGGAGCAGACAAGGAACCCCTCGCGGCCGAAGAGGATGGACTCCGTGCCATTGCAGTGATGCGCGTCGAAGTCCCAGACGGCGACCCGCTCGGCGCCGAGGTCCCGGCGGGCCGCAAGGGCGGCGATTGCGACCTGGTTCAGGTAGCAGAAACCCATCGCCCGGTCGGCGGTCGCATGGTGGCCCGGGGGCCGCATGAGAGCAAATGCAGGCTCCCGGCTTGCATGCGCATGGGCCGCCGCCGCGAGCGCCGCGGCGACGGACCGGCGGGCATGGACGGCGATGTCCGGGTAATACGGCGTATCCGCATCGAAGTCGTGCGGCTCCCCGAGGCGGGCGAGGTGCGCGGGCGTGTGCGCGAGCAGAAGGGTTTCATCAGGGACGCCGTCGGCGACCGGGCGCCAGGCCCACGAGGCGCGGCATGCGCGCAGGTGCGCTGCCGTCTTGGTCACGCGCGCCGGCTGCTCGGGGTGCCCGTACGAGCCGTACTCGGCGCACCGGGGGTCATGAAGCAGGAGCATGGAGGCGGGTCGAACAGCGCGTTTTTTTCGTCCAGCGAGCGTCACCGGCCGCGCAGCTTCGTCAAACACGAAGGATGGAGCGGCGGGTACTTGGGCGATCCGTCCGAATTTCGCCGGGCGCCGGCCCGGGACGCGCGCCTAGCTTTCCTTTTCACGGCGGGAAACCGTTGCCCTCAGGTCGCCTGGGGCGCACCCGCAATCGCCCCCGCATCCCGGCTTCTTCCTCCTCGCGACCGCGCGCAGGGCGAGCCAGGTGGCGGCGATGGCCACCAGCAGGAGGGCGGAGAGGGTCTGGAATTGGTGCGACATGGACGGCTAGAAACCCAGGGCGGTTCCTGACTGGTACACAATGAACGAGATAATCCACGCGGCGCCAGTCATGTATGCCGTCTGAAAGATGGGCCAGCGCCAGGAGTTCGTCTCGCGGCGCACCACGGCGATCGTGCTCATGCACTGCATAGCAAAGACATAGAAGATCATCAGGGTGAAGCAGACGAGCGGCGTAAAGAGCACGCGGCCGTCCGGCCACCTCGCGGCATTGAGGGCGTGCGTGAGGGGTGCGGTGTTCTCGCCCTCGGCCTCGGCGTTGAAGACCACGCCCATCGTGCTGACGAAGACCTCGCGCGCGGCGAATGAGCTGATGAGGCCGATCCCGATCTGCCAGTCGAACCCGATCGGCTTGATTAGCGGCTCGATCGCATGCCCCGCCCGACCTGCGAAGCTCTGGGCGAGCTGCTGGGTGGCGTTCGCCCCGGCGGGCGCCTTCGGATAGGCCGCGAGGAACCAGAGCACGACGCTGATTGCCAGGATGATCGTCCCTGCGTTCTTGAGGAAGAGCCCCGCGCGCTCGACCATGTGCAGGAAGACGTCCCTCAGGCGCGGGAGGCGGTACGGCGGCAGTTCCATGATCATCAGGGGCGGCTTGCCCCTGAGCAGCGTGCGCTTGAAGAGCCACGCGAAGCCAAAGGCCCCGAGCGTGCCGAGCGCGTACATCAGGACCATGATGCCGACCTTTGCCGCGAGCGACACGCTGGACCCGGGCAGCAGGGCCGCGATCATCATCAGGTACACGGGGAGGCGTGCCGAGCAGCTCATCAGCGGCGCCACCAGGATGGTGACGAGCCGGTCCTTGGGATCCTCGATGGTGCGCGTGGCCATGATGCCCGGAATCGCGCAGGCGTAGGAGCTGAGCAGCGGGATGAACGACTTGCCGTTGAGCCCCACCCGGCTCATCAGCCGGTCCATGATGAACGCGGCCCGCGCCATGTAGCCGGTGCTCTCAAGCAACCCGATGAAGAAAAACAGGATGAGGATCTGCGGCAGAAACATCACGATGGTGCCGACTCCCCCGATGACCCCGTCGGTAAGCAGGTTCCGAAGGTCGCCCTCGGGCATCTGGCGCTTAATCCAGTTGGCGAGCGCGGCATTGCCGTTGGCGATCCAGTCCATCGGAGCCTGCGCGAACTGGAAGATGCTCACGAAGAGCAGCGTCATCACGGCGCCCAGGGCGAGCCATCCCCACACCGGGTGGGTGACTATGGCGTCGATCCGGTCGCTCGGCGTCGGGGTTTGCACGCGGGCTGTCTGGACCACCTCGGCGGCCAGCCGGCCAATCACTTCATAGCGCGAGCTCACGAGCGTGCCCGCCCAGTCCATCCCCTCGGCCTCCCAGCGCTTCTGCCAGGACCTCAGGATTTCCTCGGTGCGCCGGTCAAGGGGCGTGGAACCCGCCACGCGCACGGAATCCTGGTCGGTGAGGAGCAGAAGGGCCTCGGCGCGCGCAATAAGGGGGGCCTTTCCTCCGTTTGCGACCAGCGACGCCTGCAGTTCGGCGACGGCGGACGCGATCGCCGCTGGAATATCCCACGCGTGGCGCGGCAGAGGGAGGTCGTGCCTGCTCATCGCGAGCTTCAGCTCGATGATGCCCTTTCCATTCGCCGCCTCGCAGGGAATCACCGGGATGCCGAGCATCTGCTCCAATCGAGCGGCGCGGATCGAAAGCCCCGCCTGGGCAACGAGATCCATCATGTTGAGGATCAGGATGACCGGCCTGCCGAGGTCCAGCACCTGATGAACCAGGTACAGGTTGCGCTCGAGGTTCGTCGTATCGACGATGCATAGTACTCGGTCGGGCTGGGGCGTATCCGTCCGGCGGCCAAGGAGCACGTCGCGTGTTACGGCTTCATCCGGTGAGCGCGCGGCCAGGGAATACGACCCGGGGAGGTCGATGACCGTGATTGGCTGGCCGTGCTGCGAGTACAGCGTGCCCGTCTTCTTTTCCACGGTGACGCCGGGGTAGTTTCCGACCCTCTGCTTCAGCCCGGTGAGCGCGTTGAAGAGGGTGCTCTTCCCGCAGTTCGGATTGCCGACAATCGCGTAGACGGGCGACCTGGGAGCACCAGGGGGCTTCGCTGGCGGCGTCATGGCTCCTGCGGATCGACGATGACGAGCGCCGCCTCACTCTTCCTGAGAGTCAGGTGGTAGCCGCGAACCTTGATCTCGATCGGGTCGCCAAAGGGAGCGCATCGCACCAGCGTGACCCGGGTTCCCGCCAGGAGGCCCATTTCCCTGAGCCTGAGCAGCCCGGATTTCGGCAATTCGCGGACGATGGCAGACGCGCCGATCGGAAGATCGGATAGCTTGACCGCCGCCGCCATGGAACCTTCCGCACGCCTAGCTGGAGCCGATACGCTCGACGAGTATCTGGCTTGCCGCGCCGTGGCTCAGAGCAATGCGCGTTCCATTGATCTGGCAAAGGATGGTGTGACTCCCGGAGACCTTGGTCACATAGGTTGACTCGCCGAATCCCATCTCCCGGATCCTCTGGCAGAATTCGGAATCTCCCCTGAGCTCCCGGATGCGCCCCGTTGCATGGGGCGGCAACTGGCAGAGCGGCAGCGGGGAATTGGACGGCATTCCTTTCATTGCGCGCCAAATGTAAGGGAACTGAGACTCAGTTTCAAGAAAATCTTATTTGAGGTTTTGCGCCCATTTTCGGCGCGATGGAATTCAGGCCTTTTTTCGGCAAAAAAGGGGTGTTTTTTCCAGAAAATGAGGCAAAATTCGCAATAAATGCCCTAAAATGCCAAAAAGACACGAAGACGCCGAGGGCACATTTTCGGCATTCCCGGGATCCGAATCTGGTGTGTTTGAACGCGCGGGCCCGATGTTCCTAGGAGCGGCGGCGCTTTACCCCAAGCTGTGCGACAGAGAAACGGACGACCGCCTCGAGACGCTCGATCTCCGCGGGCTCGAGCGTTTGCTTCGCCTTGAGGGCGTCCTCGGCGCGCCTCATCGCATCGGCGGCGGCATTCTCGTCGATCTTTTCCTCATTGATCGCGCGGTCGGCCAAGATGGAGACCTTTTCCCCGGTGACCTGGGCGAAGCCGCCGCCGACCACGAGGAATTGGGTCACGCTGCCCTTGGTCGCCCGAAGTTCCCCTGCCTCGACTCGCGTGACCAGGGGAATGTGACCGGGCAGGATGCCGACCTCTCCCTCCACGGTTGGTATGACAACCGTGTCAACCGTTTCGGAGTAGACCAGGGCCTCTGGCGTGACGATCTCAAGCGTGAGGGGCATGGGACTATTTCTTCGCGGCGGCGATGACCTCGTCTATTCCGCCCTTCATGTAAAAGTCGCCCTCGGGCACGTCGTCGAGCTGGCCGTCGAGGATCATCTTGAATCCGCGGATGGTTTCCTTGACCGGGACATATCTGCCGGGCGTCCCTGTGAAGACCTCTGCGACGGTGAACGGCTGCGAAAGGAAACGCTGGATCTTGCGGGCGCGGTACACCGTGACCTTGTCCTCGGGCGAAAGCTCGTCGAGGCCGAGGATCGCGATGATGTCCTGCAGGTCCTTGTAGCGCTGGAGCACGCGCTGGAGCTCGCGCGTCACGTTGTAGTGCTCCTCGCCGACGATCGAGATCTCGAGGGCCTTTGAGACCGAGGCCAGCGGGTCGACGGCCGGGTAGATTCCTAGCTCCGCGATGGAGCGCTCAAGGACAATGGTCGAGTCGAGGTGGGCGAAGGTGTTCGCCGGCGCCGGGTCGGTGAGATCGTCGGCGGGGACGTATATGGCCTGCACGGAGGTGATGGAGCCCTTGTTCGTCGAGGTGATCCTCTCCTGGAGCAAACCCATCTCGTTAGCGAGCGTCGGCTGGTAGCCTACGGCCGATGGCGAGCGGCCCAGGAGCGCGGAAACCTCGGAGCCGGCCTGCGAGAACCTGAAGATGTTGTCGATGAACAGCAGAACGTCCTGGTTCTTCTCGTCGCGGAAATACTCCGTCATCGCGAGGGCCGAGAGGCCGACCCGCATGCGGGCGCCGGGAGGCTCGTTCATCTGGCCGTACACGAGCGCGACCTTTGACTTCGAGAGGTCCTTCTGGTCGATGACGCCGGCCTCGGACATCTCATGGTAGAGGTCGTTGCCCTCGCGGGACCGCTCGCCGACGCCCGCGAACACCGAGAATCCGCCATGCGCCTTGGCGATGTTGTTGATCAGCTCGAGGATCACGACGGTCTTCCCCACCCCGGCGCCGCCGAAGGCCCCCGCCTTGCCGCCCTTGATGAACGGGCAGATGAGGTCGATCACCTTGATGCCCGTCTCGAGGATCTGGGCCTTGGTGTCCTGGTCCACGAGCAGGGGCGGCGGCCGGTGGATCGGGTATCTCTTCTCGAATTTCACCGGGCCGCGGCCGTCGACCGTGTCGCCGGTCACGTTGAAGATCCGGCCGAGGACGCCTTCGCCTACGGGAACGGTGATCGGACCCCCGGTGTCCGTGACGGGCATCCCGCGCTTGAGGCCCTCGACGGACGACATCGCGATGGCGCGGGCCATTCCGCCGCCGAGGTGCTGCTGGATCTCGAGCGTGAGAAGCTGCCTCTTGCCCGACACCGTGAAATCGATGGTGAGCGCCTGGTAGATCGGTGGTATCGTGTGCTCGGCGAACTGGACGTCGACCACGGGGCCGATCACTTGGACGATTATGCCTGTATTCATTGATTCGAAAGGGGGGCGTGGCGATGACTGGGCGCGGTCCGGGCCTAGGTGGTGCTGTACTGGGCCGCGGCGATCTCCAGGATCTCCTGGGTGATGCCGGCCTGGCGGGCCTTGTTGTACTCGAGCGTCAGATCACCCAGGAGCTCGGTTGCGTTGTCGGTCGCCGTCTTCATGGCGACCATCCGGGCGCTGTGCTCGGAGGCCTTTGCCGAAAGAACGAGCTGGTGGATCTGATGATCAACGTAGAATGGAAGCAGCGCGTTGAGGACGTCCACCATGCCCGGCTCGAAGAGCACCTCGCGGCCGTCCGCATGCGGAATGCGGACCGTTCCGGTGTCGATCGCCAGCTGGTCGAGGAACTCCTTCAGGCTGCGAAGCGGGAGGATGGGGCGCATGCGAGGATGCTGGACCATCGTGTTCTTGAACCGGGAATAGAGCACCTCGATCGTGTCTATCACGCCCTCAATGTACTGCTTGATCATGAACTCCGCCGCCACCTTGACCTGCGAGAACGGGACGCGGTCGTGGACCTGGAAGTCGGCGACCATCGCGCGGTTTGTCCGCGCCAGGAACTGCGTCCCCTTGCGGCCGATCGAGTAGAACTTCGCCGGGGTGCGGATTTCCTGCACGAGCCTGAACAGGTTGGCGTTCAGCGGCCCGCAGAGGCCGCGGTCCGTCGTGATGAGGAGAATGCCGCGCGTCTTGACCTCGCGCTCGGCAAGGAAGGGATGGGCGGACGCGTCGACCTTGTTTGCCAGCGCGGCCAGGACGTCCGCGAGAAGGTTCGCGTAGGGCCTGCCGGAAAGGGCGGCCTGCTGCGCCTTCTTCATCTTCGAGGCCGCGACAAGCTCCATCGCCTTTGTGATCTGGCGGGTGTTCTTTACCGACTTGATGCGTCGGCGGATGTCGCGGGTGCTGGCCATCGGGGTGCCTTTTGAGCAGCTGGGTGGGCGGGTGTGTGGTTGCGGGCGCGGTCAGGCCGCAAAGGACGACTTCCACTCCTCGCACGCCGCCTGCAGCTTGGCCTCGAGCTCCGCGTCGAGCGCCGCCTTGGTGCGGATCTCCGCGAGAAGCGCGTCCTTGCGGGTGGTGAAGAAGCTCTTCAGGGAGACGGCAGCTTCGACGACCTTCCGGATGTCGATTGGCTCGAAGAAGCCCTTCTGCATCGCAAAGAGGACCGCGACCTGGAGCTCGATGGGCAGCGGCGAAAACGCCGGCTGCTTGAAGAGCTCGACAATGCGATTGCCGCGGTCGAGCTGCGCCTTCGTCTTCGCATCGAGGTCCGATCCGAATTGCGCGAAGGCCGCGAGCTCGCGGAACTGTGCGAGTTCGCCCTTGAGCTTTCCACCGACCTGTTTCGTCGCCTTGATCTGCGCGGCCGAGCCCACGCGGGAGACCGAAAGTCCCACCGAGATGGCGGGCCGGATGCCCTGGTTGAAGAGATCCGTCTCGAGGAAGATCTGGCCGTCCGTGATCGAGATGACGTTCGTGGAGATATAGGCTGAGACGTCGCCCGCGAGCGTCTCGATGATGGGGAGCGCGGTGAGCGAGCCCTTCCCTTCAAGGCGCGCAGCGCGCTCGAGGAGGCGGCTGTGGAGGTAGAACACGTCGCCCGGATACGCTTCGCGCCCCGAGGGACGCTTGAGGATCAGCGAGATCTGGCGGTACGCGACGGCGTGCTTGGAGAGGTCGTCGTAGACGATCAGGGCGTCCATTCCATTCTCCATGAACCATTCGCCCATGGCGGCGCCGGAATACGGCGCGAGGTACAGGTTGGCGGGGTTGTCGGCGGCTGGCGCCGCGACGATGGTCGTGAATTCGAGCGCGCCAGCGGCCTCGAGAGCCGTGACCGTGCGGGCGATGTTCGAGTTCTTCTGGCCGACGGCGACGTAGATCGAGTAGACCGGGCGGAACTTCGCGTCTCCGGAGGCCAGGCCCACCCGGTTGATTCGCGCCTGGTTGATGATCGTGTCGATCGTGATGGTCGTCTTGCCGGTCCCGCGGTCGCCGATGATCAGCTCGCGTTGTCCGCGCCCGATCGGGATCATGGAATCGATCGCCATGATCCCTGTGAAGAGAGCCTGCGAGACGGACTTGCGGACCACGACGCCGGGGGCGATCCGTTCTACGGGATAGAACTCCTTGGCGTCGATCGGGCCCTTGCCGTCTACGGGATTGCCGAGCGCGTCGACGGTGCGGCCAAGGAGCTCCTTGCCGACGGGGACGGAAAGAAGCCTGCCTGTGGTGGTGACCTCGTCGCCCTCCTTGAGGCTGGAAAGGTCGCCCAGGATGACGCAGCCGACCTCGTCCTCCTCAAGGTTGAGCGCGATTCCAATCGCGCCCCCGGGAAACTGCACCATCTCGTTGTACATCACGTCGGAGAGCCCGTCGATCTTGGCGACTCCGTCGGCAACCGTGCGGATGTTGCCCGTGTTCTTCTTCACGCCCTTGCCGGATAACTTGGCGATCTGCTGTTCGATTTGTTCGAGGACGGTGCTCATGGGGCGATTCTTGGGACGGGTTTCGTAAAGGGAGGGGGGTGTGGCGTCACACCGCCGAGGCGAGCGCCGCCAGCTGGCCGGCGATGGACGATTCGTAGACGTCGTCGCCCACGCGCACGCGCAGTCCGGCGAGGAGGGCGGCCCTGGGCTTCGCCGTCGCGACGACGGGGCGGCCGTATTGCCGGCTCATCAAGGCCGCGATGGCGGCGAGCATCGCATCGTCGACCGCGCCGGCGTGCTCGACGACGGCTTCGCCCTTTGCGAGTTCGGCGGCGACGAGGCGGTGATAGGCCTTGAGGACCATCACCGAGTTGGCGGGCCGGTGCTTCTCGACGTAGGCGAGGACGCCGGCGACCTGCTCGGCGGAGACGGCGCCGCCCACCACGCTCAGCTTGAAGAGCTGGCGGGCGAACAGTTCGGCGATCTTGGCGTGGGAGGCCATGCGTTTGGCGAAGGGGTGAAGCCAGCTCAGACGTTCGTGAGTTCGCGGGCGGCGGACTCGTTGTAGCGGCTGCGCTCGGCGTCGGACATTTCCTTGGCCAGGACGCGTTCGGTGATGGCTACTACCAGGCGGGCGATTTCCGACCGGGCCTCGGCGAGCATCTTCTTCTTCTCAAGCTCGATGGCCTGCTGGGCCTTCACGAGGATCTCGCCGGCCTTGGCGGCGCCCTCCTGCGTCTGCTTGTCGAGGAATTCCTTCGCCGACTTGCGCGCCTCGTCGATGATCCTCGTCGCCTCGAGCTGCGCCCGCCGGGAGCTTGCCACGCTCTCCTGCTGGACGGCATCAAGCTTGGCCTTCATCTCCTCGGCGTACTTGAGGCCGGCGGCTATCTTCTGCTGGCGCTCGTCGAGCATCGAGAGCACCGGCTTGAATGCGAACCTCCAGAGGAGGAAGGCGACAACGGAGAAGTTCAGTATCTGCGCCAGGAGAAAGGGCCAGCTGAGGCCGAATTCCTGGGTGATCTTTGTGATGCCGCTTGCGGCCTCCCCGTGGGCGGCCGCATCGGCCGCGGGACCCGCGGCTTGGGCTAGGATGAGCAGGTGGGAGAGCATTGCGTCGGGCTGTTAAAGGGTTCGCGCCGGCGACAGCCGCCGGCGCTGGGCAACCGGTAGGGTTTACTTGATGAAGAGCGCGTAGAACGCGACCGCTTCGGCAAGGGCCATGCCGAGGATGCCCTGCACGAGGATCTTCGTGGAAGCCCCGGGATTGCGGCCGACGGCTTCGGCGGCCTTGAAGCCGACGAGGCCCACGCCTATGGCGGCGCCGAGACAGCCTAGACCACCCTGGATGCTTCCTGTGATTTCAGCGATGACTTGGATCATTGTGTATGCTTTGTTTTTTGTGGGTTGCCGCCGTCCGCGCGCTTGGCACGGTCCCGGCGGGAAAGGGTTGGATCAGTGAGCTGCTTCCTCATGGGCCTCGTCGTGTTCGTCGCCATGGTTGCAGATGAGGCCGATGTACACGCTCACAAGAAGCGTGAAAACAAACGCCTGGACGAAGCCGATCAGCAGCTCGAGGAGGTAGAACGGCGCCGGAAGGCCCCATTTCTGCATGCCGCTCATCGCGTGCATGAGGCTCTCGCCGCCGAAGATGTTGCCGAAGAGTCGCAACGAGAGCGATATGGGGCGGAACAGGATCGAGATCACCTCGATGATGCCGACCAGGAAGAAGATGGCAAAGAGCGGGTAGTAGAGAACGGCCGGGACTTCCTTCTTGTCCGCCTTGTTGCCGAAGATGTCCTTCAGGACGAAAACCGGCCCCGCGTACCGCATGATGAAATAGAACCATCCGGCAATCGCCACAAGGGCGAGGGCGAGGGTGGCATTCAGGTCCGCGTTGCCCGGACGGACGAGCTCCATCCAATCGCCCGTCTTGTGGTCGACCATGTAAATCGTGCCCACGCCCGGGAAGAGGCCGCTCCAGTTCTGGATGAGTATGAAGGTGAAAAGTCCGACAAGGAGCGGGAAAGTGGGCTTGGCGACCTTGCTGCCCACGATGGGCGTTGTGAGGTCGAGGATTCCCTGGACCAGGCTCTCCACAACGGCCTGCGCCCGCGTCGGGATGAGCTTGGGCCGCCTAACGGCGAACCGGATGACGATGATGAGGGCCAGCGCCACCACCCAGCTCGTGACCATGCTGTTGGTGACGGGAAGAGGACCCAGCTTGAACAGCGGTGTCGCAGCGGTTTCCACGCCGCCGCCGTCCGCCGCAAACGCCGGAATTCCGGTCGAAAGGAACGCAAAGAGGGATGCGAAGGTTGCTGCTCGTGATATGGATCGCACAGGCGGTTGTGAGGACTTGAAACGTGTAGTCGTAGGCAATCGGCCCGCGCTCCGTCAATAACCGAAAAGGGAAAAGCCCCGACGGCTAGGTCGCACCGGGCGCTTTCACGCCCGGCCCGCTCTCCAAGTCTTTCCAATGGTAATGATTGCCACCGCCCCGATGATCACGGCCGCGGCCAGGAATATCCGCAGGTTCATGGGCTCGCCCAGGATCGCCCAGCCAAGGAACATGGCCACGACCGGATTCACGTAGGCGTACGTGGAAACCTTGGCCGGAGTGCAGTGCTCGAGAAGCCAGACAAAGGTCGGAAACGCCACAATTGAGCCGACGATCACAAGGTAGCCGAATGCGAGCCAGGACTGCGGGCTCACCGAGCCGAAATGAAGCTGGCTCCCCTCCCCCAGTATCCAGCCGGTGAGCAACATCGATCCGCTTCCGGCCAGCATCTGGATGGCCGAGGCCATCAAGAGCGGGGTGCCGCTCTTGGAATGTTTGCTGTAAAGCGATCCAATCCACCAGCTTGTGCTAGCAAGAAACAGGGCGAGGACATCGATTCCGGGAGGGCGGTAACCCTCGGGAATGGCTCCCGGGCCCAAAAGCAGCGCGATTCCCGCAATGCCGACCGCCACACCGGCCACCAGTCCCGCCGTTGGAGGCTTCCCTCCCGGCCGCGCCCAGTCCAGCAGCACCACGATCAGCGGCGAGGCTCCAAGAATCAGGGAAGTGAGGCCCGAGGGGGTCCTGAGTTCGGCCCAGGACACGATCCCGTTTCCCCCGAGAAGGAGGAACACGCCGACTATCGAGTGATCCCTCCACTGGACGCGTGTCGGCCAGGGGGCGCCCCGCAGCAGGAGATAGACGAAGATGAGGACCCCGGCTATGGCAAACCGCATTCCGGCCATCAGGAAAGGCGGCAGCGTCTCCACCGCCACCCGGATTCCAAGGTATGTGCTGCCCCAGATCAGGTAGATGGCCGCAAACGCGAGAATGAAGGAGGCCCTCGATGGTTTGGCGGCCGGCTTCATCGCTCGAACGAGCCGGCGAAAGCAAACGCCTCGGCATCGTCGAAGACCGGGGTGGCGGTGTTTTTCCTCATGGCGATCTTGTAGCTCAACGTCGGGTAGCGGCGATGGAAAAATAACGTTCCGCCCGCTTCTGGAAGACCGACGGCTCCTCGAACGGCCATTGCGCTGGGTCCGACTCCTTCCAGTCCGCGTGGGCACGGATGGCAGTTGCGGCCTCGCGAAAATAGGGCTCGTGGTCGGTCCTGAAATACAGGCCGGCCCCCTGCCCCGCTGCTGCCGCGGCGGCGCCGAGGAATTCGTGCGTCATGACGCGTTTCTTATGGTGGCGCCGCTTGGGCCAAGGATCGGGGAAAAGGATGAATATCGCGGTGAGACGGGCGCCTTTCGGGATGGCCGCCAGGAAGTCTTCGGCGTCGGCCCGGACAAAATGCAGGTTTGGGAGGCGCGCCCGCTCGTGCTTGCGGACGGCCCGCGCAATCCGGTCGGACGCAATGTCGATTCCGATGCAGTGTTCTTTCGGGTGCGCCGCGGCATAAGCCACAAGGAAATGGCCGTGGCCACTTCCAACCTCCCATACGAAGCGGGAGGAGGAAGGGATGACCTGGAGCAGCGCTCCTCGCAGCGATTCGCGTCGCGCCGCGATGCGCGACGTGTGGTCCAATATCCTCGTGGGTCTCAAGCGGCTGAGTCCGTTTCCTTTTGGGCCTCGATCGCAACCATGAGAAGGCTGATGTCGGTCGGATTGACCCCGCTCATTCGGCTGGCTTGGCCTAGCGTAAGAGGTTTTATATGATTGAGTTTCATCGCGCTTTCGCGTCGGAGGCCAGGAATCCCCAGATAGTCAAACGCCAACGGGATCCGGATCCTCTCAACGTGCTTGAGGCGTTCAATCTCGCGTTGCTCGCGCTCCATGTATCCTTGATAGGTAATCCGATACAACACTTCATGCTGCACCTGAGGCGTTTCACGCATGAATTCCCCGGGAAGCGCACTCCCCTGCCCCGAGCGGCGGATAAAATCAGCCCAAGTAATTCCATTATAACGAGTTGTGTTCATTGAGGCGACCCATTTTTCAATTCGGGACGCTTTTTCGCGGATTCGATCTAATCGACTCTTGCTTAATAGATTATGAAATGACGCATGATGCGCGAGCCGGAGCTCGGCGCTCCCGTGATTGAGGAGCAGGCGGTATTCGGCGCGGCTGGTGAACATTCGGTAGGGCTCGTCGGTTCCTTTTGTCACGAGGTCATCGATGAGAACACCGATGTAGGATTCATGGCGCCCAAGGATGATTGGGTCCACTCCCCTAGCCTTGTTGGCGGCGTTGATGCCGGCGACGAGGCCCTGCCCTGCAGCCTCCTCATAGCCGGAAGTCCCGTTGATCTGGCCAGCCAGGAACAGGTTTTCAATCCGCTTGGATTCGAGCGAAGGATAAAGCTGCGTGGGCGGCGCGAAATCGTATTCGACTGCGTATGCGGGCCTCAGCAATACAGCATTCTCAAGCCCAGGAATGCTGTGAACCATATCGAGCTGCACATCAAATGGCAGAGAGGTAGACAAACCGTTCACGTAATACTCGTTGGTTGTCCTGCCTTCTGGCTCCAGGAAGAGCAGGTGGCTGGGCTTATCCGCGAATCGAACAAACTTGTCCTCAATGCTCGGGCAGTACCTGGGGCCGATGCCCTCAATTTCGCCGCTGTACATCGCCGACTTTTGGAGATTATCCCGGACAATCTGCTTCGTCGCCGCCGTCGTATGGGTCATCCAACACGAGACTTGATTTGAGCCTGGTACCCAGCCGATCCGGGCTTCGCCAGATTGTTCCACGTGGAACAAATCCTCGGGGTCGCGGGTGTCATGGAAGGCGAAGAATGTCGGTTCGGGATCGCCTTTTTGCTCATGCATCTTGCTGAAATCGATGCTTCGGCCCAGAACCCGAGGAGGGGTTCCGGTCTTCAGGCGCCTGAGCTCGATGCCGATCTCCATCAGGCTAGCTGAAAGGGTCTTAGAGCTGAAATCCCCGAGCCGACCGCCTTCATTCTTGATCTGGCCGATATGCATCAGACCTCGAAGGAAGGTACCCGTGGTCACGACGACGCAACGGCCGCTAAAGTCTATGTCGAGATTCGTCCGGCAACCGACCACCATGCCTTTGTCGTAAATGAGCCCGGTTACCGTTGCCTGGAACAGGGTCAGGTTGGGCTGGAGTTCGAGCGTATGCTTGATCCGAAACTGATAGGCCTTCTTGTCGCATTGGGCCCGGGGCGACTGAACAGCGGGCCCCTTGGATTCGTTCAGGAGCCTGAATTGGATCCCGGTGACATCTGTGTTGATTGCCATTTCGCCACCGAGGGCGTCGATCTCGCGGACGATTTGGCCTTTGGCCTGGCCGCCGATAGCTGGGTTGCAGCTCATCTGTGCAACAGTGTCGAGATTGCCGGTCACGAGCAGGGTAGAGGCTCCCATCCGTGATGCGGCAAGGGCGGCCTCGATGCCGGCATGTCCGGCGCCACAGACGATAACGTCAAATCTTTTGTGATTGATATACAACGTGTTACGAATTATTCTTCCTGCCTGGGATTGGACGGAAATCGAGCCCCGAACGGGGCGACCCCATCATTTCCCGATGCAGAAGGATGCGAACAATTGATCGAGCATGCGCTCGTTGTCGACCTTGCCGGAGATTTCGCCGAGGGCGCCCAGGGCCCCGCGAAGATCGCTTGCCAGGAGTTCGGCGGGCGCCCGGCCGGCTATTTTTGCGAGCGCGTCCTCGATACAGACGCGGGCTTCCGCGAGATAGTGGGCGTGCCGGACGTTGATGGCTATCCTCTCGTCCCCGACGGTCGTCTGCAGCCCCTCCGCCAGCCGCTCAATCTCCGTGAGGAGCGTATCGAATCCGTCGCCGCTCAGCGAACAGACGGCGACTGCCGGAAACCCGCCCGGCGGGACGGCTGTCGGATGATTCCGGTCCGCGAGGAGGTCGGCCTTGTTGAGCACCACAAGCGTATTGGAAGGATTGATACGCTCCCGCAGGGCGGGCGGCAGCGGAGGGGTGGGGCGGGTCGAGTCGAGGACGAGAAGGAAAAGGTCGGCGCCGGCCGCGTTCTCAAGCGTCTTTTCCACCCCGAGCATCTCGATCCCCCTTGCATCGGGATTGAGTCCCGCCGTGTCGACCAGGCGAAGGCCGTGCGGACCGACAGTGACGCGTTCCTCGATGAAGTCGCGGGTGGTTCCGGGCTCGGAGCTGACGATCGCCCGTTCGCTGCCGACAATCCGGTTGAGCAGCGAGCTCTTTCCCGCGTTGGGCTCGCCCAGGATGACCGTCCTGATCCCTTCGCGCAGGAGCGCGCCCGTTCGCTCCGTGGCGAGCAGGAGCTGGGTTCTCCTGAGGACCGCCGAGACGCGCTCCTCCAGGCGGCTGCGGTCCTCGGGGGGGAGATCCTCGTCCGGAAAGTCGATGTAGGCCTCGACCATGGCCAGGGTGCCGAGGAGCCCGTCGACAAGCTCCGCCATGTGACGCGAAAGCGCACCCCGAAGGACCTGCCGGGCGGCGGCCAGGGCCCTCTCGCTGCGCGCGTTTATGAGATCCATGACCGCCTCGGCCTGGCTGAGGTCCATGCGGCCGTTGAGAAAAGCCCGCTGCGTGAATTCCCCGGGCCCCGCCGGCCGGCAGCCGCGAGAGAGAAGGTCGGCGAGTATCTTGCGCGCGATGAACGGGCTGCCGTGGCAGGAGATCTCGAGCGAGTCCTCGCCGGTGTAGGAGTGGGGGCCCGCGAATAGCGTTGCGACGACATCATCCACGACCAAGCCGCTGCGGTCGGCGAAGTCGCCGTGGGTCGCGACCCGGGCAGGGGGGACGCTGCCGAATATCTCACCTGCGAGCCGCTTGGTGTCCGGCCCGCTGATGCGAATGGTGGCGAGCGCCGAGGTCCCCGCGGGCGTCGCCAGGGCCGCGATCGTGTCCGTGTGTCGCGCCATGGGGCCCCAAACAACCCCTGCAGCGCCCCGGACTCAAGCGCGGAGCGGCAAAACTACATCCGTGCCCGATCGCAGCGCCAGATCGTGACGTCGTCGACCGACCCGGCAAGGGCCCAGGGCCCAGGCAGGTCCCTCAGGGCGCCCAGCTCAAACGGGAAAAGGACCGCATACAGCGGTATTGCGCCCGATCGGACGGAGGTGTTGACCCTCGCTGCTGTTGACGGATCCATCTGGTCCGCGCGCAGAAGGGTGAGATCGGTGTAGTAGAACAACGCTCCGCTGAACTGGTGGGCGATGATTGCGGAATTTCGCGGCACGTTGGCCCCAAGCCAGTCCGCGACGCGGCCGTACTTGCGCTCGCCTTGGCCTATCGCCCATGCGTGGAGCGGAACGTTCTGGGCCGCCTCGACCCCCAGGGAGGCGAAAAGCAGGAAAACAGGGAGCGCTCGGGCCCAGGTCGCCGGGAAACGCTCGAACAGCCTCTCAAAGCACAGCTGCAGGACGATCAAGCCCGCCACGATGAGCGCCGGCGCCGCCGGCAGGAGAAACCTGAGGAACCACCAGTCCTCGTGGGTCCAGCGGTACGGCAGATAGAATCCGATGTACACGGCGGCCCACGCGGCCAGGACAGCGACGACCCGGGTCCGCTGGCGGGACAGAGCCAGGATGACGGGCGACACAATGACGATCGGGCTCAGCAGGAGAGGCAGCCAGCGAGCAGCGTATGCGAGCGTGCCGGGAACCAGGTTGGCGTGAAACTCGTTTCCGATGGCGCCGTAGCCGCTCTGAAAATAGCCCCCGTAGGCGGCGTGGTTGACCGCCATCCACGCTGCGATCCCGGGAAAAGCCCCGAGGCCAAGCAGGATCAGGCTTCCCGGCGACAGTCCGGTCGCAAGGGCCACGGGAACCACGATCAGGAAATTGCTGGGTCTCACGAGAAAGCCCACTGCAACGCAGGCGCCGGCCGCCAGCGCCCAAGCTGGCCGCTCGCGGCCCTTCCATGCCGCAAGCACGGCCGCCGTCGCCCAGGCTGTCGCGGGGACATCGCTCAATGCGCAGAGCGACGTGTATAGATAAAGCGGGCTCGCCGCCATCACCGCGGCCCCGAGGAGCGACCATGGTGCGGGCAGGCCGCACATTCGCCCCAGCGCGAAAGTGAGAGCAAGCCCTGCGAGCGAGTGGAGGACCAGCAGGATGTCGCCGGCGTGGCGCCATCCCACCACGCGCGCCGTCGGGGCAATCAGCAGCGGAAGGCCGGGAGGGTAGGTCGGCACCATCTGCGCGGACCCGTCTGCGGAGGGTCTGAATCCCAGGGGAACATAAAGATAGGGCGGGGCGCCTCTTGCGGGAATCCCCGGAAGGGTCCGCTCGGCCGCATGGATCTTGAGCCGCGCGAACAGGCGCGCCTCGTTGAAATACCCCGAGGTGTCGGAGCCGCCCGGCACCGCGCCGACCAGGGCGAACAGGAGCGCCCCGTAGGCCAGGAGCCCGGCGCCCAGCCAGATTCTGGTTCGTGAGGCGATCATTGGGGCATCGTGCGGGTTCCGGCGGTCGCTAGTACGTGTCGGCGAGCGAGCGATGGATGATCGACCGCCTGAGGCGCGCGGCCGTCACCGGGCGGGAGAAGGCCACCTCGACCGTCTTCGTCTCGCCCGGGTAGAGCTCGAAGTAGTTGTCGCTGCACGTGAACGCCAGCCCCGGTAGGTCGAACGCGAACCGGTGCTGGAAGACGGGAGAGGTGAACGCGATCGCGGCGCGCCCCTGCATCGTCGTCCTGACGGCGACCCTCGTCCTGGGCTTCGGCAGGTCCATGAAGCGCGGGGTCGTCAGCAGGACCGTGTCCTCGCTGACCCGCTTGCCGGCGACATCAAGCGCGATTCGCAGGTAGATCCGGTCGCGGCCGAACCTCGCCAGCGGCCCGGCCAGGTCGAGGCTCTTCTGGAGCCTGCTCTGCATCGGCCGCAGGGAGACCGGCTTCCTTCCGCCGAGGATCCTCCTACCGTCGATGTGGAACAGGTCCCACCTGACGGCGCCCCTCGCGGGCCGGGCGCCGTCATAGCTCGTGTGGATGAAGACACGGCGCACGGTCGAGATCCTGTAGTTGCCGATCCCGTGGATCTCCTCGCCCGGCACGTGCGCGCTCACCGAGGCCGGCGCGAAGAAGCGCCGGGCGACGTGCTGGAGCGCCTTCCAGCGCCCGGGGAACTCGATCGAGCTCCACGACGCCACCGGCCAGCAGTCGTTCAGCTGCCAGAAGAGCGCGCCCATGCAGCGCGGCATGAGCCGCCGGTAGTGCTCCGCCCCCGACTGCATGCAATGGGCCTGGTTGAGCTGCGAGAGGTAGACGAGGGCCTCCTGGTCCCTGGGGAACCGGTACCTGCGCGAGACGTAGTCGAGGATGATCAGGTTGCCCTGCTTGTTTTTCTGGTGGTTCTCCATGATCGCGCCGAACACGTTGCCGTCGCCGGCCGGGCAGAAGGTTGCCTGCGTGTCGGGCGAGCTGTAGCTCTGCATCCCGAATTCGGATACGAAGCGGAAGTCCCATTTCTCGTAGTCCTTCACGGGGCTGCGCCCGTGCCAGACGTCCCAGTAGTGCGTGTCCCCCCGCATTTCGCCGGCCGCATGGTCGGCGGCCGTGTCCCCCCTCCACGGCGACGAGGGCCAGTACGGGGTCGAGCCCCCGTGCACCGCGACAAGGGGCGGCAGCGCTCGGTGGAAGAGCCTCTCGTAGTCGGCCCGGAGGCCCGTCTTCTCGGGGTCTAGGAGCTCGTGGGAGTTGTTGCCCCACACCTCGTTGTTCCCGCACCAGAGAGCGAGGCAGGCGCGGTGCCTGAGGCGCTTGACCTGGTGCTCCGCCTCGGCCCGCGCGCTCGACACGAACTGCGGGTCGGCCGGGTATAGCGTGCAGGCGAACATGAAGTCCTGCCAGACAAGGAGGCCCAGTTCGTCGCACAGGTCGTAGAAATCCTCGCTCTCGTAGATCCCGCCGCCCCAGACCCGCACCATGTTCATGTTGGCCGCCACCGCGGCCCCCAGGTCGCGCGCGTAGTCGGCGCGTGCCAGCCCGGCCACGAAGCAGTTTGCCGGGATCCAGTTGGCCCCCTTTGCGAAAACCGGCCTGCCGTTGACGACGAACTGGAACGACTCGCCCCATTTGTCCTCGTGCCGGTCGAGCGCGATGGTCCGGAGGCCGATCCGGCGCGCCCACCGGCCGATCACGCGGCCGTCGGAGCCCGAGACCTCGACCGCAAGCTCATAGAGGGGCTGGCTCCCCTGGCCGCTCGGCCACCACAGCCTCGGCCTCGGGACGGAAATGCTCGTGCCGGAGCCGGACGCCACGGGCGAGCCGCCGAGCGACAGGCGCCACGAGCACTTCGATCCCGGATCCGGCCGCGCGAGTTCTGGAGCCAGGGTCAGGGTGACGCTTGCGTCGGGCGCGTGGGTTTGGCTGACCGCGACGCCGGCGAGGCGGTTGCCGCTCCATCCCTCGAGGCGGATGTCACGCCAGATTCCCGCCGTCACGAACCGGGGGCCCCAGTCCCAGCCGAACTGGCACTGCTGCTTGCGGATGACCGAGCACCGGCCTACGGGATCGCTGAACTCGCGTGGCTTGTGGGAGGTGCGGTGGGTCCGGATGTACCTCAGTGCGCTGCCAAAGCGGGCGTTGAGGGTGTTCCTGCCCAGCTTCAGGAGCGGCTTCACGTCCCAGCGATAGCCGATGAACATGTTGTCCGTGCGGGCGACCACGCGGCCGTTGAGGCGCACCGTCGCCACCGTATCGAGCCCGTCCGCCGCAAGCTCGACCACCTGCTCGCGGAGGAGGCGGGGATCCGCCTCGAACTCCGTTGAATACTCCCAGTCCCGCTCCTCGATCCACTGGACCCCGGCCTCATTGGTCCCCCAGAGCGGGTCGGGTATCCTCTTCAGGCGGCGAAGGTCGGTGTGGACGCATCCCGGGACGGTCGCGGGGAGCCAGGCCGAGCCCGAACAGTCCCGGAATCTCCACGATGACGAGGCGAGCGGAAGGATCCTCATTTTGGGCCTGCCTGCCTGAGCCCGAGGAAGCTCGTGACCCAGCCTGAAATCGCGTCGTACTGCTCGGCCGTGTAGCTGTGGCCGAGCTCGAGGGTGACCCCGAGCGTCTTCGGGGCGGTGATCTCGTTGTAGACGGCAAAGGCCGCGGTCGGCGGGCAGGTCTCGTCGTTGTAGCCCCAGTTGTAATAGCCGGGCACGTGGACGCGGCGCGCGAAATTGACGATGTCGTAGTAGGAGGCGGTCGTGATCTTGGCCATGGTGGCCTGGGTAGAGACGGCGCCGTCCGGTCCTGGCATGAAGGGATGGGGCCAGCCGCCGGCCCGTCCGTGGAGTTCCGCGCTCACGTCGCAGAACGCGGGATGGGTGGCGGAGAGCCCGGTGACGCGCGGATCCAGGGCGGCCGTCGCGATCGTCAGCTGCCCCCCCTGGCTCGAGCCCATCACGAGCAGGCGCTTGCCGTCCCAATTCGGCCGGGAGGCGAGGAAATCGTTCGCCCGCACGCAGCTCAGGTAGACGCGCCGGTAATAGTACCTGTCGCGGTCATCGAGGTTGTAGAGCCAGTAGCCGTTGAGCGCGCCGGAGCCCAGCTCGTCGTAGACCTCCTTGGCGAGGTTGACCGGGATCCCGTGGATCCCGATCTCGAGGACGATCGCCCCCCTGGCCGCGAGCTCCGGATCCCCGGAATAGGGACGCACGCCCGCGCCCGGCACCTTGAGGATCGCGGCGTAATGGCCCGGCGTCCTCGGCTCGCAAAGGATGCCGTAGATGCGGGCGGAAACCGGGCCCTTCGGGCCGACCGTGCGGAAGCTCACGTGGTAGACGTCGACCGCGGACGTGCACGCCTCGGGCAGGAGCGTCATCCGGGCGTCGACTGGGACCTTGTCCAGGTCGGCCTTCCCCGCGGCCCAGAACGCGTCGAAATCCGCGGGCTCGACCTGGGTCGGCGCGATCTTCTCGGGGGCGAACGCGGCGGTCGCGAGGCCGCGGTAGCTGTTGCCGGCGACCTGCGTAGTGACGATGCAGCGGAGGAATCCGGGCGCCGCCATCGTTCCCCCTTCAACCGTCATTCCGGCGAGGGGCAGCGCGGCCGTCTTCTTTTCCCCGGGAAACAGGTCGGGGCCGACCGCGTAGCTCACGGTGACGCCGTCGATGGGCTCGTTGTCCGCGGTGACCGTGACCGCGAACAGGGCGTGCTCGCCAAGCTTGTAGGTCCAGTCGCGGTGGTCCGGGACGACAATCACCCTGACTGTCGCCGCCCGCAGGGCGACGCCCGGCGGAACCGGCGCGATGGGCGTGTTGGCTGGGGCCGCCGGGGTGTCGGCGAGGGCGAAGCAGCCTGCGGCGCAGAGAGCGAGGCCGGCGACGGACAGGATTCGGGTGATATTCATGGGTGTGTTGGGGCGGGGCCCGGAACCTGGGTCGCCCTTGGGCGGATCTGCGGCCCCTCCCGGAGGGGAGGGCGGCAACCGCGAGGTTTTCCCTGCGCCGATTCCATAGCAAGGATTACCCGCCGGGAATTGACCGGTGGGGGCGCGGGTTCACGATCCTGGCCGTGACAATCACTCCGGGCACCCGGCTCCTCTTTGTCGGCGACTCCGTGACGGACTGCGGCCGGTTGCGCCCGGTCGGCGAGGGATCCCGGGCCGCTCTCGGCGACGGTTACGTGGCCGCTGTCGACGCCGCCCTGGGCCCGCTCCAGCCGGGGCGGCCCGTCCGGATCACCAACATGGGGGTCAGCGGGAACACCGTCAGGGACCTCGCGTCCCGATGGGACGCCGACGTGCTGGCGTCACGGCCCGACTGGCTTTCCATCATGATTGGGGTCAATGACGTGTGGAGGCAGTTTGACGGCGTCAACCGCGCGGAGGCCGTGATGTCGGACGAGTTCCGGGCCACGTACGCGGGCCTTGTCGCGCGGACGAGGCCCCTTCTCCGGGGGCTTGTCCTGATGACCCCGTTCTATGTCCAGGACGCGCGAACCGACCCCATGCGCAGGCGTATGGATGAGTACGGCGCGATCGTCAGGGAGCTGGCCGCCGCGCACGGCGCCCTGCTGGTCGACACCCAGGCGGCCATGGACCGCGCGCTTGCGCGGAGCGATTTCACGGCGATCGCGGGCGACCGCGTGCACCCCACGCAGGCGGGGCACGAGATCATTGCGCGCGCGTTCCTGCGCGCGATCGGGGCTACACCGGACTCTCGCCGGTGACCACGGTCCCGCCGGTGACGCTGACCTTTTCGAGGATTGCCTTGGTGATCTTTTCCGCGAGCTCGGGCTTTTCCCTGAACGTCTGCTTGGCCGCGTCGCGGCCCTGGCCGACGAGCTCGCCCTGGTAGGTGATCCAAGCCCCCTTCTTCTCGAGAATCCTGTGCTCGAGGCCGAGGTCGAGGAGGGAGCCGGACGCCGAGATGCCCTCGTTGTACATGATGTCGAACTCGACCTCCGTGAAGGGCGGGGCGACCTTGTTCTTCACCACCTTGATCTTGGTGCGGTTGCCGATGACCTTGCCCTCGGGCGTCTTGATCTGGTCCTTGCGGCGGATGTCGATGCGTATCGACGAGAAGAACTTCAGCGCCCGCCCGCCCGATGTCGTCTCCGGGTTCCCGAACATGACTCCGATCTTCTCGCGGATCTGGTTGGTGAAAATGCACACGCATTTCGTCTTGCTGACGACCGCCGTCAGGCGGCGCATGGCCTGGGACATCAACCGGGCCTGGCTTCCCATGGTCATGTCGCCCATCTGGCCGTCGAGCTCGGCCTTGGTCACCAGGGCGGCAACCGAGTCCAGGACGATGACATCGATGCTGTTGGAGCGTATGAGCGTCTCCATGATGTTGAGGGCGTCCTCGCCGCTGTCGGGCTGGGACACGAGCAGGTCGTCGAGCTTCACGCCCACCACGCGCGCATATTTCGGGTCGAGAGCGTGCTCCACGTCGATGAATGCGGCCAGTCCGCCCTTGCGCTGGCACTCGGCGATCACGCTCAGGCAGAAGGTGGTCTTACCCGACGCCTCGGGCCCGTAGACCTCGATGATGCGGCCGAGCGGCAGGCCGCCGACTCCGAGCGCCAGGTCGATCGCAAGCGAGCCGGTTGAAAGCGTCTCGACCTTCATCTTGGCGTTGCTGCCCAGGCGCATGATCGAGCCTTCCCCGAACTGCTTGGTGATCGAGGACAGGGCGAGTTCGATGTTCTTGTCCCGGGCGTGTGGGGCGGGCGCGGAAACCTGGGGCTTCGTATCGGCGGCTTTTGCGGGAGGGGCTTTGGACATGGGGGAAAGGAAGACCCTTGTTGACGCACTCATTTTGAACCGGGGCGATTCAAAAATCCCAAATCCCTCCAGATTCTCTCCCGGCCTATCGCGGGGGAGAGCAGCCGGAGGGCGACGCAGCTGTGCCGGAACAATTCGCCAAGGACCGCGACCGTCGCCGCCCGGACGCCAGGCGGCATCCTCCCGCCCGCAACCCGGGGAAATGTCTTCTCGAACCGGACGACCAGCCCGCCGCGGCGTCCCAGGCGGCCCATCGGCCGCCTCGATCCGTTTGCGATCGTCTCGCACACGATCCAGTCCGCCAGGCGCGCATCCCCTGGGGGGCACTGCCGGGCGATCTGCCTCGTGAAGCGAATGGCGCGGATGGCTGGTTCTGCGGGGGTTCGGCGGGTCACGGCTTGGGATGGGGCCCGGAAGCCATGCGGGGCCCGGGGGCCAAGTCAAGGCACTATTAGACAAGTCCAAAAAAGTTGTCGCCTGCCGGGGGCTGCGAACCTCAGGCGCTGTTTGCGATTTGCGGCAAGTTGTCCGAAGCTCTTCCACCCATGACATTTGGCGAATGGCAGCAGATGTCGCCCGGAACCGCCGCACGCGAGGTTCGGCGAAGGGCGGCGGCGCACCTCACCGCCGCGCAAAGGAGCGCGGCGATGGCTGTGCTCCTGGACGAGGCGGCCCTCGCCGCGGGATTTGAGTCCGCGCCGCCCGGCGGACCGCTCCGCGGAGTCCCCTTCCTGCTCAAGGACCTTTTCGACGTGGCCGGGATGCCGACGTTTGCCGGATCCTCGTTCCTGCCCGAGGTCCGGCCGGCCCCCGCCCTGGATTCGCAGATCGTGCGCGACCTGCGCGCGGCCGGAGCAGTCCTCGCGGGCAAGACCCACCTGTTTGAATTCGCATGGGGCCTGACCGGGGAGAACGCCCACTACGGGGACTGCGAGCATCCCCGTTTTCCCGGGCGCACCTCCGGGGGGTCGAGCAGCGGATCGGCCGCCGCGGTTGCGGCGGACATCGTTCCCTTTGCGATCGGGACCGACACCGGCGGCTCGATCCGCGTTCCGGCCGCATTCTGCGGGCTCTACGGCTACCGGGGCGTCCCGCACGCCCCGTGGATTTCCGATGCCGTCCCGCTCGCCCCCGATTTCGACACCGTGGGCTGGTTCACCAGTTCCTCCCAGGACATGCGCTCCGCGCTTGCAGCGCTCGTCGGGCCCCGCGCGGGCGGACAAGTCCCGCGCGGCTGCTACCTCGACATGCCGGGCCTCGATCCGGACGTTGCGGCGGCATGCGCCGCCGCCGCCGCGAACCTGGCGCCGCCCGCCGACGCAGCCGCCCGCGGCGAACTCCTGCTCCGGTTCGCGCCCGCAGCCGAAGTCTACGGGGTCCTCGCCGGGACGCAGACCTGGAAAATCCACAAGAAGTGGGCGGACCGGAACCGCGGGCGTTACGGGCCACTGGTCCGGGACCGCCTCGATCGCGCGCGGGAGATCTCGCTGGCCCAGGTGGCGGCGGTGGAGCCGAGCCACGCCGCGATCAGGCTCGTCTGGGCGGAGTTTTTCAGGACCCATGACTTCCTGGTCATGGCCGCCTCGCCGTTCCCGGCGGTGACAAAGGCGGACTGCACCCAGGCCAACAGGCTGCGCATGCTCGGCCTCACCGCGCCCGCCAGCCTCGGCGGCTGGCCCGTGCTCACGATTCCCGTCGCGCTTGCCTCGGGGATGTCAACAGGCCTGCAGATCGTCGTGAATGATCCGCAGAGCCCGGTCCTCCCTTGGGCGCTGGGACGGGCCCCTCAATCGTCAGCCTGATTGAGGAAGAGGAGGCTGAGGCCGACGAATGCGAACATCCGGAACGCCGCCTCCTGGCCGTTCCAGATCCTTGATTGCCACATGAGGAACCATTCGCCGCCGACCGTCATGAATGCGAAATACCACTGGACGACGCTGGCCGTGAGCCCGATCGACGCCAGCACCTTGGCCCTCTTCCAGGCGGCGGCGGGGGCGCCCCGGGCGCCCCAGAGCCGCAGGGTGCCGGCGCCAATCAGTGCGCAGCAGAGCGCCTCCCATCCGATGATCGCCGCGTAGAACGCCTTGTGCAGAACAGGGGCATGGATCGCGCGGTACATCCCTGCGTTGCCCGGGAAGGTCGTGTCCATGCTGAGCACATGGCGGACGAACTGGTAATTGGAGTTGGGATCGGTCGTGTTGTTGAAAAAGACGGCCAGCAGGAAGACGGACGAAAGGGCGGTGACGACGATCTTGCAGTGTCTCAGGGTCATGGGATGGAGGCCTTTCGCTTGGCTTGGGGCTGGGCAGTCAGGGCGGGAAAATGGGCGGCGCGCGGGTCCTGTCACCTCAGCTCGCCGAAATCGGGCCGACTCGCCTCCCGGATGGCTTCGCCGTCGACGAGCCTCCTCCCTGACCCCGGCCGGCTCAGGAACTCGCTGAACGATCGGGACGGAAAGATGACGAGCTGCGACGGGGCTCCGGGGGCGACGCGCCCCATCCCGGGAAGCCCGACAATGTCGGCGGCGGCCGAGGTCACCAGGCCCACCGAGGCGCCGAGCCGCGAGTCGAGGTGCGCGAGCCGGACGCTCTGAATGCAGACCTCCGCGGCATCGAGGTCGCCATAGGCATGGAACGCGTCGCGGACGTTGTCGCTCGCGCACGCCAGCGGGACGCCGGCATCGAGGAGCTCGTGTATGAGCGTGATGCCCCTCCAGTACGGGGTCCGGGGAAACTCGGGACCGCGCCGGTCCTGGAGGTAGAGGTTGCACAGGGGAAGCGAGATCACCCTGATCGCGGCCTCCCTGGCGAGGGCGATCGTCGAGCGCTGCCGCTCCGGAGCCTGGACGGCGAGGCTGCAGCAGTGCCCGCACACAACGGGATTGCCAAAGCGGTTTCGGATCACCGCCTCGGCCACGGCGCGCAGCACCTCCTCCGCGGGGCTGCCGTTCTCGTCCACATGGAGGTCGAGCCCCAATCCCCGGTCCCTCGCGATCGCGAGAAGCCGGTCCAGCTGGCGCGGCAGGTCCGGCGACATGGGCGACCAGCCGCCGAGGGCGCACGCCCCGTATTTCAGGGAGAGATCGGCGATCGCGTCCCCCTCGGTCCCGGAATAGTTAGCTATCCCGGTGAGCGGCACCGTCTGGAGCGCGATCCGCCCCCGCCAGGCCCCGCGCAGCTCGTGCATCACGGCGTGGTTCTCCTCGCCCCAGGGAAGCCAGGTGTCGACATGGGTGCGCACGGCTCGGGTCCCGTGCTCCCAGGCGCAGCGCAGAGCGAAGCCCGCCCTGCGCAGGATGTCCCGCCTCGTCCAGCCTTCCCTGTCCCTCGCAAGCGTTTCCAAAGCCTCGGAGAACCTCCCGGTCCGGTTCGGCGCCCGGTCCCAGGTGTGGGCCTTGTCGAGGTGGACATGGGCGTCGACAAAGCCGGGGAAGACCATGGCTCCGTCCAGGTCGACCGCGTTCGCGGTGGGGGCGCCCGGAACGGGAGGCGCGGCCCCTGGCGCCGCCGAGCGCGCCACGGATGCGATCCTCGGCCCATCCAAGGCGATGTCGCAGAGAAGGGACGGCTCCATCGGGTCCGGCGCCGGGTCGGCGATCGAAGCGGGGAGAACGGCGGCGGGGATGCGGGCCCTCTGGAGAAGAAGCATTCCGGGAGTGGGAGTCTGCGAAGACCACGGTATGGGCCGGGGGCCGGATGCGGCAAGACTCCATCGGTCCCGCGGACCGCAAACGGAATCCTCGGCTTGCGGCGGCGGGTGCGATGGCAACACTCCTGCTCCTTTCCCACGATGGTAGCCCGGACGGACGAACTGAAGACAGAGCTGCGCGCCCTTGTCGGCGCGGACAATCTCATCGATGGGGGCGACGCGCTCGAGGCGCTTTCAAAGGACTTCTACTGGTACTCGCCGGTGCTCCGGCGCCAGCTGGACGGCAAGCGCGCAGATATGGCGGCGCGCCCGGGAAGCATGGAGGAGCTGCGCGCGGTGGTTGCGGCTTGCTGGCGCGCGCGCGTCCCGGTCGTGGCCAGGGGGGCGGGAACGGGAAACTACGGGCAGTGCGTGCCCCTGTACGGCGGCGTCGTGATCGATTTCTCCCGCCTGGACCGGATTCTCTCCCTCGATGGGGGGGTGGCGCGCGTCGAGGCGGGCGCCCGCCTGGGCACCATAGAGGCCGAGGCGCGAAAGTCGGGATGGGAGCTGCGCTGCATGCCATCGACCTGGGTGAAGAGCACGATGGGGGGGTTCCTGTGCGGAGGCTCGGGCGGGATCGGCTCGATCACCTGGGGCGGGATCAACGCCCCGGGCAACGTGAAGTCGGTCGCGATGCTGACATGCGAGGAGGAGCCGCGGCTGATCCGGCTCGAGGAGGCCGAGAGCCTCAAGGCGCTCCACGCCTACGGGACCACGGGCCTCATGGTCGAGGTCGAGATGCGGCTGGCCCCAAAAGTCGATTACGACCAGCTGATCCTGAGCGCCCCGGATTGGGACAGGCTCCTCGACTGGACCGACGCCGCGGCGCGCCGGCTCGAATGGCGCAAGCGCCTCGTCACGCAGTTCGAGTGGCCGATCCCCTCGTATTTCAAGCCGCTCGCAAGGCACCTGCGCGCCGGCGAACCCGTTTCATTCCTGCTGATCGACCGCGCGCAGACGCCGGAGGTGGTTGCAAGCGCCAGTTCCGCGGGCGTTGACTGCGTCTTCCAGAAGCCGCTCGCGGATCCGCCCAGGCCGCCGTTCATCACGGACTACACCTGGAACCACACCACGCTCTGGGCGATCAAGGCCGATCCCACGGTCACCTACATCCAGGCGGGCTTCGGCCCCGGGTTTCGCGGGCAGTTCGCGGAATTGAGGAGGCGCTTTCCGGGTGAAATCCTGCTCCACCTCGAATGGACCGCGGGCAACGCGAAGATGATGAGGGGCAACGCGGTATGGATGAATCCGGACGAGGTCGTCGTCGGCGGGATTCCGCTCGTGTTCTTCAGGTCCGAGGGGCGGCTGAACGAGATCCTGGCCTGCTGCGAGGAGATCGGCGTGTTCATCGCGAATCCGCACACGGTGCACCTCGAGGAGGGCGGGCGCCACCCGAACATCGCGGACAAACGCGCCTTCAAGGAGCGGGTCGATCCCCGCGCGCTCCTGAATCCGGGCAAGATGAAGACGTACCCGGTAAATCCGTTCGCCCGGGAGCCAGCCGCCACATGAGGCAGGGGACCGCACCTCCGATCGTCGAGCTCAGGGACGTCGACAAGCGTTTCGGCGACGGCCCGCTCATACTCGACAAGGTGAGCTTCGCGGCGGAGCGGGGCGACTTCATCACGCTGATCGGACCGAGCGGCTGCGGAAAATCGACGATCCTCAGGCTCATTTCCGGGCTGATTCCCGTCTCGGAGGGCCGGATAGTCGTGGACGGCACGGATCCGTCCAGCGCGGTCGGGCGGCTGGCCTTCGTCTTCCAGGAGCCGACGCTGCTTCCGTGGCTCAACGTCTTCCGGAACGTCGAGGTCCCGCTGCGGCTCCACGGGGGGGTGGGCGCGGCGAAGCGATCCGAGATCGTCAGCCGGTCGCTTGCGCTCGTGCGCCTTGCGGACCGGATGGACTATTACCCCCGCCAGCTGTCGGGGGGCCAGAAGATGCGCGTGTCGATTGCGCGCGCTCTCAGCGTTTCGCCGAGGATCCTTCTCCTGGACGAGCCCTTCGGCGCGCTGGACGAGATAACGCGCAACCACCTGAACGAGGAGCTCCTTGCCATCCGCCAGCAGCTTGCCTGGACGGCGTTCTTCGTGACGCACTCGGTGGCCGAGGCGGTCTTCATGTCGAACAGGATCCTGGTGATGTCGGCCAACCCGGGAAGGCTGCACGAGGAGCTGAGGGTGGACCTGCCGTATCCGAGGACGGAGGAGACCCGGGAGTCCGCTCCGTACCAGAAGCTGGTCGGAGAGGTCTCGAGGATCCTGCGTTCCGTGGAGGACCTGAAGCCATGAGCGCCCCGCGAGCCACGCTGACGCGCATCGCCATGCGCCTCCTTCCGTTGGCGACCGGCGTGGGCATGATCCTCGCCTGGTACGCGATCCACTTTGGCATGAGCTCCGAGCAGCGGTTCCTGCTGCCGGCGCCGCATGAGGTCGCCCGGGCTTTCGTCGACGAGGGTCCGGCGCTCTGGGGCGCGGCGCTCAACACGGGCGGCGGGGCCCTCCTCGGGTTCGGGGCCGCGGTCGCGTTCAGCTTCGCGCTGGCGCTCGTCCTATCGATCTCGCCGCTCGTCCGCGCGAGCTTCTATCCGTACCTCATGATTTTGCAGATGACGCCGATCATCGTGATGGCGCCCATCCTCATCCTCTGGGTCGGCCCGGGGCTCCGGAGCGTAACGATCATCACCTTCCTGATCTGCTTCTTCCCGATGGTCGTGAACACCACCCAGGGCCTCATCTCGACCGACCGCAACCTCGTGGACTTCTTCCGGATGTGCAAGGCGGCGAAGTGGCAGGAGATATTCCTCCTCCGGGTTCCCGCGGCACTGCCGTATTTCTTCACGGGACTGCGTATCGCGGGCACGCTCGCCCCCATCGGGGCGATCGTCGGCGACTTCTACGCGGGAAACTCGGCGGGGGGGCAGGGCGGGCTCGGCTTTCTCGCCATCATCTACAGCTCGCGTTTCCAGATGGGCGCCCTGTTCGCGACGGCGGCCGTCAGCTGCGCGCTGGGATTCGTGTTCGTAGCCGGTGTGATTGCGCTCAGCTGGCTCGCGCTCCACAAATGGCACGATTCGTTCAGCCACACGGAAAATTGAGCCAAATCCACGATCTGCCGCGGCGCCGCCTTGCGCTGGTCTGCGCGGCCCTTGCGGCCGCCCTCGCCGGGTGCTCCAGGCCGTCGCCGGCCGTCGGGACCGCGCCAGCGCCTCCCAAGGTCCGGTTCAAGACGGACTGGTACCCCCAGGCGGAGCACGGCGGATTCTACCAGGCGGTCGCGAGGGGTTTCTACCGGGAGGCGGGAATCGACGTGGAGATCGTCCCCGGGGGACCCGGCGTCCTCGTCTCCGACATTGTCCTTTCCGGCCAGGTGGACCTGGCGATGGGCCGGAGCGACGACATGATCGCGTGGGTGTCCAAGGGCCTGCCCTTCGTCATCGTCGGGGTCTACATGGAGAGGGATCCGCAGGCCATCCTCGTCCACGAGGAGGGCCCGGTTAAGGCGTTCGCCGACCTGAACGGCCGGACCGTCATGGGCGTCCCCGGCTCGAACTGGATCGAGTACATCAAGGTCCACTACCACGTGGACTTCAACCTGATCCCCTCGAATTTCGGTCTCGCCCAGTTCATGGCGGACAAGAATTTCGTCCAGCAGTGCTTCGTCACGAACGAACCCTACTATGTCCGCAAGAACGGGGGCCATCCGCGGACGCTCCTGATGTCCGATTCGGGCTTCAGGCCCTACCGGGTCCTGTACACGACCCAGCGCTACGTCCGGGAGCATCCCCGGGAGGTGCGGGTATTCGTCGCGGCGTCCCTGCGGGGATGGGATGATTTCATGAACGGGGACCCGTCGCCGGGAAAGGCGCTCATATCAAAGGGCAACGCAAGCATGTCCGGGGAGTTCATGGACTACTCGATCAAGGCGATGCGCGACGAGCACATCGTCACCGGAAGGGCCGAGGACGGCGAACGCCTTGGGCTCATGACGCGCCGGCGGATGGAGGAGCAGGTCAACGACCTTTCGCAACTCGGCATCATTCCAGCATTGATCCCCGTCGATAAATTCGCTCGATTTGACCTGATGCCAGCAGACCTGCAGCCGGGAGCCCATTGAGTGTCTTTTGTGACTGTAATTCAACGCATTAGCAGACCACGGGCTTCAAGAGACGGCGTGGCATAGCGGGTGCTTGAACCCCAACAACCGTAAGAATGTCAACGAAACGATGCACCTAATGAACACGAAAGTTGCCTTAATCGGCCCTGCCGCCCTCTGCCTGGCTTGCGCCCTTTCCGTCGAATTGCGCGCGCAGTCCTCAACGCCGCCTCCGGAAAGCCCCCCGACCACGACGACGACCACTTCGACTCCGTCGACCAGTTCGATGGGAAAGATCACCACCCTTGAAAAATACACGGTGAGCGACGTTCCGATCAACGAGCAGGTGCTGCCCACCGTGCGCCCGATCTCGAGCGTATACGGCGACGATCGCAGCATCCTCGACATCCCGAGGTCCGTCGCGAGCGTCAACGAGGCGTGGATGGAGGACCGCCAGATCAAGAACGCCATGGACTTCGGGCAGTTCTCCTCGGGCGTGTATGCGTCCGCGAATTACGGCATCCCGGGCGTTCCGCAGATCCGCGGCGACTACGGACAGATCTATGTGGACGGCCAGATTGTGCCCTACTCGCGCAACAGCACGTCGCTTTCCTTCAACGGCGTCTCGGCTATGGACATTGTCGAGGGGGCCGGCACCGCGGTCTACGGCCCCATGGGCAACGGGCCGGGAGGCTACGTGAACTTCGTGATGAAGGAGCCGTACTTCGACCGCGAGCACATCGACGTCTCCCTTACGATGGGCTACCTGACGAGCGGGCATTCGTATTCCAACCCGGAGTATACGATCGATTTTGGCGGGCCCCTGACCGACAAGCTTGCCTACCGGGTGAGCTACCTGGGCCGTTACGGGAACGGATATTACATCAATTCCCATGATGAAACGCAGGACGTCTACGCGGCCCTGACCTATTTGGCCACGAAGTCGCTCACGCTAGACTGGTGGGCCGAGGGCTTTGCGACCCGCACCAACGAGATCAACGGCGGCAATCGCGTGACGCAGGCATTCATCAACAACGGAACCTATATCGGCGGTCCGGCCTCACCGGTCACGACCGGCAACAACGCCTATTTCGGTTACGACATCATCACGTCTCCGGGCGCCCCGCTCGGAACCTATGGGTCAGCACCCGACGGATCCTACTCCACCGTGAATCCATCCACGGCCTATACGGTCAAGCTTCCGCCCCAGGACGCGTTGGTCGGCCCGAACGACACGGCCCGCTCCAAGCTCTTCGAGAGCCAGCTGAGGACGACACTCCAGCTCACGACCGATTCGAGCATTGTGGACCTGGCCTATTTCGCCTCCGAGCACTCGAACAAGTTCGAAACCTACGGCTACGATGAGTATATCCCCCACGACATTTCGGTCCAGGACCGGCTGGAATACCATGTCGCCTTCACCCTCGGCTCCATCGAAAACAGCTTGATCACCGGCCTCGACTACCGGTTCCAGGATCTGCGGGCCTACGACGACTACCAGACCGAGCCTTTCACCGTTTACGACGTGTACCAGTCGCTTAACAACATATTCTACCCCGGATACTATCTCGAGGGCAAGACGTGGGGCAGCGGGCTGCAGGTGCCTGGCGCTCCGGGCTACAGCAGCGTCGAGCACCAGGACACCACCCTCAAGGATTCCGCGGCGTTCATCCAGGACGACATCAAGATAACGAAGAAGCTCTCGGCGATCGTCGGTTTCCGGGAGGACTACATCAAGGCGAACACCGCCAACCCCCCCCTGACCGAGGTGGGCTTCTACTACCAGTACACATACTATCCGCTGGCGACCCCGATCTACTTCAACCGCGGCGCGGCCTACAGCGCCAATGCCTCCTCGCTCGACCCGTCCTATTTCGCGAGCCTGGTCTATAAGCTGACTGAGACGCAGTCGGCCTACATCACATACGACCGCACCAACGCCGTCCACGGCGCCACCAACTTCGGCGGCGTCGACAGCGGCGGCAACGGCACCGCGTTCGGCCCGGGGATGATGCCCGCAGGAACCGACGCGGCCGAGAAGGCGTCGATTTCGGTCGGCAGCACCCTCTATGAGATCGGGTACAAGGGGAGCTTCCTCAACAACACCCTCTTTTTCAGCGCGGCGGCTTTCCAGCAGCTGAAGATCGAGCCCCAGACGGTCGGCCTCCCGTTCAAGGTCAAGGACAACGGACTTGAGGGCAACATCGTGTTCCAGCCGACCAAGGCTTGGACGGTCAACGCCAACATTACGTACCAGAATGCGACCGCGTTCGGGTACAATTCCGCGGTGGGTCCCGGCGAGGTGGGGGGCGGATTCTTCTTCCAGGAGACCGGAAGCTACCTGGACGCCTATGATCCCTCGACGCCCGTCGACGGCACGTTCGGAACGGGCAACGGCGCGGTCAACTATGTGGGCTGGAACCCCCCGAGCGGGCGCATGCGGGCCCCGGGCGTTCCCCAGCTGATCGGCAACCTGTTCGTCGAATACAAGACAAGGAACGGGTGGGGCATCGGCGTCGGCCCCAACTTCATCGGCAAGCAGTATGCCAACGACCAGGACAGCCTGTACATTCCCAACGAATATGAGCTCGACGGATACATCCTCTGGGTGCCGAGCAAACGCTGGGATGTGCGCCTGAACGTCACCAACATCACCAACAACCGAATCCTCGACCCGATCGACGTCAGCTTTGCGGGCAACGACGTGATATACGTCCGCAAGCCGATCTCGGCCTCGGGGACGTTGCGCCTGCACTTCTGATCCGGCGCTTCGGCGAATGCCTTGGACAAAAGGGTGCCCCGGCGGGCCCCCTTTCACTTGGCCTGGCGGCCGCCCCCTGGCTCAGCGCCCGCCGGCTGTGACGAACTCGACCAGCCCCGACAGTTCGATGTCCGTGTAGCCGGGATGGGCCTCCATCTTCGCGCACGGGACAACCGACTTGGGGTCCCTCACGTATTTCGTGAAATAGGCGCGGTCATGGCCCGCATATGCCTCGATGACCTCGAATGGCTTTCCTGCCCTCGTGCCCCCGAAGACGCCGGAGGGGCCCTGATGGCAGCTTGCGCAGGCGTTGACCCAGATATCCCGGCCGTCCCTGGCGGAGGGGGAAAGGGAGGCCCACTTGCCCGTGTAGAGCGGCTTGAAACGCGCGGCATAGGACGCGACCTCGAGCGCCGTGACGCCCCAGGGCTTCTTGTGCCTCAGGTCCCGGAGCCGCGCGGCCCCGGGGACAAGGTCCGCCGAAACCGTCACGACGTACGGGCCGGGATTGAACGCGATGCCCGGAGGCGGCCAGTCCTTCGGGCCCTTTCCATTGATCTCGAGCACGAGGAATGGCCGGTACCTCGAGATGAATGCGGAGGTGTAGACCGACGCGTAGCCATCGGTGCAGGTCGCCAGGAACGCGTCCGCGCCGGGGGCTGCGGGCAGCGCCTTCCAAAGGTCATCCAGGAACACGACCGTCAGGGCCTGGGGTCCCTTGACGAACTCTCCGTCCACTTTCAGCTCGGAGGTCGGCAGGGAGCGAAGGTCGGACCAGCGCGCGTACCGAGTCTCGCCGGCTGCCACGCCGGCCAGGCTGCCTGTCAGAGCGAGGTCGTACGGGGAGCTCCGCTCGCGGTGCAGGTCGAGGGCGAGGGCCGGCTGCGCCGCGGCAAGAGCGCCGAGGAGGACGGCGGTCGTTGGGCTTATTCTCATTGGCTGAAAGTAGAGGGAAAAATGGCCTCCCGGCGAGCACTGCGCTGTTGCGGGCGGAACACCGCCCCGCTAGGCATCCCGTCCGCATGAGCCCTTCGAAATCGAGCACCCTGGCGGCGGCGGCCGCTGCGCTTCTCTGCTGGGGCTGTTCCAGGCAGCCGGCCGCGGCGCCAGGGACTGCCGCGGCGCCGTTCAGGATTACTCTCCAGCTGGACTGGGTCGCCGAGCCCGAGCACGGCGGGATTTATCAGGCCCTTGCAAGGGGCTTTTTCAGCGAGGCCGGCCTCGATGTGACGGTCGTCCAGGGCGGCCCGAACGCCTTCGTGATGCAGAAGCTCGCGACGGGCAATGCGGACATCGGCCAGTCCGACAGCACGAACACGCTCCTCGCCATCGCCCAGGGCCTTCCCCTGGTCCAGATCGGCGCCGTTTTCCAGAACGACCCGTCCGTCCTGATGCTCCACGCCGACAGTCCGGTGAAGCGCTTCGAGGATCTGGATGGGAAGACCATCATGGCCCGCCCCGAGTGGGCGTTCATACCGTATTTGAAGAACAAATACCACATCAACTTCAGCATCATCCCGCAGAACTTCGCGGTCGGGAATTTCATCGCGGACCGCAACTTCATCCAGCAGGGGTACTACACCGCCGAGCCGTTCTACATAGTCAAGGGGGGGGCGAGATATCCCAGGTTCCTGTACGCCTGGGACGCGGGGTTCGACGCCTACACCGTGCTGGTCGCCAACCGCCCGTGGGCGCAAAGGACCCCGTCCCGTGTCCGCGCGTTCATGGCCGCCTTCATCCGGGGCTGGAAGGATTACCTCGAGGGGGATCCGGCGCCCGCCCACGCGCTCATGAAGAAGCTCAACCCCAACGACTCGGACGAGTTCCTCGCGTTCTCGCGCAAGATGGTCATCAACGAAAAACTCGCGATCGGGCGGACCGCGGCGGATGATTCGCTGACGGGCCGGATCACGCGCGAGCGGTTCGCAGTCCAGATCCGCCAGCTCGAGGACCTTGGGATCCTGCCCAAGGGGAAGCTATCGGCCGACGAAGTGATGACAACCAGCTACCTCCCATGAAACACCTGATAGCCCTGCTTTCTGCGGCCGCCGCGCTTGCCCTTTCGGGGTGCGGCCAGCTGGATCTCACTCCCGAGGGCGACCCAAGCCGCGCCGCCAACGGACGGATAGACCTCGGCGAAGCGGCCGCGCTCCCCGCGGACACGGTCGTGACGGTGCGGGTCGTCGACTCCTCGGCCGCGGGCATGCCGCCCGAGGTGCTGGGAACCCAGACCCTCCGCAACCCGGGTGCCGCGCCGATCGCGTTTCGCGTCGAATACCGAGCCGAGGACGAGCTCCTTCGCCGCGGCCTTAACATCGAGGTTCGCATCTCCTACGGCGGCAGGGTGAGGTATTTCAACAGGAACCAGTACGCCCTGACCCTCGGCAACGCCGCGAACGAGCACCGGATCACCGTGAATCCGACGGGGACGTGAGGATCTGGTGCAACGCCAATTTCGGGGCGGAAGGGATGAGGATCCTGGCGGATGGCGCGCGCACCCACAGCCTCGTGCTCTCCGACAAGCGGAGTCGCTCCGTCCTTGCGGCAGGGGAACGCGACCCGGCTGTCGCGGAGGCGGACGTCGCGTTCGGGCAGCCCGACCCCGAGGACTGCATCGAGAGCGCGAAGCTTCGCTGGGTCGAGGTGTCGAGCGCAGGGTACACGCGCTACGACAACGACCGTTTCCGGGAGGGCATGCGATCGCGCGGAGCCGTGTTCACCAACGCCTCGCAGGTGTATGCGGACGCGTGCGCGGAGCACCTGCTGGCCATGATGCTCGCCCTGGGCCGCAAGCTCCTTCCTTCCCACGCGGGCCAGCTGGGCGACAGGCCATGGCCCTTCGGCGAGAGGCGCGACGAATCGCGCCTCGTCAAGGGCCAGACGGTGGTCATGCTCGGGTTTGGCTCGATCGGCCGGCGGCTCGCGGCGCTGCTGGCGCCGTTCGGGGGTAGGATCTACGCCGTCAGGCGGCAGATCCACAGCGAGCCCGGGGTCCATATTGTCCCGGAGGCGGACCTGACGAAGGTCCTGGCCGAGGCCGACCACGTAATCGACATCCTGCCCGAGAACGACTCCACCCGAAACTACGTTAACGCGCGGCGGATCGCCTGCTTCAAGGCCGGCGCGCGGTTCTACAACGTGGGCCGCGGGGCCACGGTGGACCAGGACGCGCTCATCGACGGCCTTCATAACGGCAGGATCGGCGCCGCCTACCTGGACGTCACCGTTCCCGAGCCGCTGCCGCCGAGCCACCCGCTCTGGTCCGCGCCGAACTGCTTCATAACGCCGCACACGGCCGGCGGCCGCAACAATGTGAATCTCGATCTCGTCCGCCACTTCCTATCGAACCTCGCGTCCTTCGAGGACGGCAGGCCGATGACTGACCGGATCCTGTGACGTTTCCGAGACGGGCGGCCCGCGAAAGACGTCGGCGCAACGTTTTCCTTGCGTTCCGGGAATATTAGCGGTCGTAATGCCTCTTATTACGGCCCCTGGACGGCATGGTGCCGGCCTTTGTGGTCTCCCAGAACAATAATAATCAAACGAAATATGAACAAATCGACACGCTTCATCGTCACCGCCGCGGCCATGGCCGGGCTCTATGCCGGATCCATGGCCTCGCGAGCGTATGCCGACGACCAAGCCGGCAGCGGCGACTCGTCCAAGGACGCCTCCAAGGACGCTGGCAAGCATGACTGCAAGGGCCAGAACAGCTGTAAGGGCACGGGCGGCTGCAAGTCCGGGGACAACGGCTGCAAGGGCCAGAACAGCTGCAAGGGCAAGGGTGGCTGCAACACGAACAAGTCGAGCTGACCGGCTCGGCGAAGTCACGTTTACCCAAGCGGTCTTTAAGTGACGCGGCCGGCCGAACGCCGGCCGCGTTTTTTTCGTAATGCCAGCAAACCGGTTCAACGGACACTCGGATTACGGGATCGGAATAGGCCTGCGGGTCCCGCACTACTCCCACATCCTCTCGAAAAAGCCGGTCGTCGACTGGTTTGAGATCATCTCGGAGAATTTCATGGTGGAGGGCGGCAGGCCGCTCCAGCTTCTCGACACGATCCTTGAGCAGTACCGCGTCGTGCAGCACGGGGTCTCGATGTATTTCGGCTCCGCGGACAAGCCGGACCGCACGCACCTGAAGCGCTTGAAGGGCCTTGTGAAGCGGACCAAGACCCCCTGGCTCTCCGATCACCTGTGCTGGGGAAGTGTCGACGGAACGTACACGCATGATCTGCTGCCGATGCCGTACACGTTTGCGGCCGCACGCCGCACGGCCGAAAAGATCCGGCAGATCCGCGACTACCTGGAGGTTCCCATCTGCGTCGAGAACGTGAGCAGCTACGCCGAGTTCCACGCCTCGGAAATGACCGAGTGGGAGTTCCTGACGGAGGTCGTTGAGCTTGCGGACTGCGGCATTCTACTCGACGTGAACAACATCTACGTCTCGTCGAAGAACCACGGGTTCAACCCCTACGACTACGTGAATAACGTGCCGCACCACCGCGTGGGCCAGATGCACATCGCCGGCCACACCAAGTTCGAGAAGTACATCCTCGACACGCACGACCACCCCGTGCTCGACCCGGTCTGGAAGCTCTATGCGCACGCGACGCGCTTGTGCGGCATCACGGCGACCCTGCTCGAATGGGACGACAAGATCCCGTCGTTCGACGAGGTCCACGGCGAGGCGCTCAAGGCGAACGAGTTCATCGACGGAGCGAAAAAGGCCGCGGTGTGAAGAGGCCGCCCAAGCACGCGCCGTCGCGCATCGCGTCCACGGACGACCTGCGCGCGTTCCAGCGGATGATGGCATCGGCCATCACGAGGCCGCTCACGGCGGACGACAAGCTTCAGCCCCGCTGGATCGACGGCCGGGCCATGGACAAGGTCGCGGCGGAATTCATCAAGCCGAACGACAGGCTGACATCGTTCGAGCGCCTCCAGCTCTACAACAGGATGTACTGGTTCCGGCTGTTCGACGCGATCCGCGACGACTGCCCGGGCCTGCTTGCGGCCCTCGGGGAGCGCGCATTCGGGCGCCTCACCCAGGCCTACCTGGCGCGGCACCCCTCGCGCTCGTTCACCCTGCGCGACCTGTGCTCGCGGCTGGAGCGGTTTATCCTGGAAGAGCCGCGGCTCACGGCCCCGCGGACCGCGCTGGCTGCCGAGATCGCGCGGTTCGAGTGGGCGCAGACGGTCGCGTTCGACGGGCCGGCGCGGCCGGTGATCGCCGCGTCACACCTGGCGCGCACGCCGCCGTCCCGCCTCCGGATCGGGCTGCAGCCCTATATAACGCTTCTCGAACTTCGGCACCCCATCGACACGTACGTGATCGCAGTGAAGCGGCGCGACGCCCTGCGTTCCGAGGCGAGCAACACCCCCGGCGCGGCCGCGGTCCACCGGGCGTTCCGGCGGGCAGCCTTGCCCCGGCCGAGGCGCACCCATGTCGCGGTGCACCGGCACAACAACCGCCTCTTCTACAAGCGGCTCGACCCCGCGGCGTTCCGGATCCTCGAGGCGCTGGGCAGCGGCAGCACGCTTTCGCGCGCGATCGCCGCCGGCGGCCCGAGGGTCACGCCGGCGCAAGTAAAAGCCTGGTTCGGGTCCTGGATGGCGTTGGGATGGTTTTGCGCCTACGGGAACAAGCGGCGCCGGGCTGCGTCTTGACCCAAGCATTCCCTGTCCTGACGCTTCAGGCAACCCTCCTAACCCATGTTCTCAAAACTCCGCGCCCTGCTCGCAACCATCGGCGGGTTCCTCAGAAGCCCGCTCCTCCTTGTCATCCGGCTCTACTGGGGCTGGCAGTTCTTTCTCGCGGGCAAGGGAAAGCTTCAGCACCTGGACAAGACGACCGCATTCTTCTCGGACCTGGGCATTGTCATGCCCAAGCTGAACGCGATCCTGGCCAGCTCCGTCGAGTGCGCATGCGGGCTGCTCCTTCTGGCGGGCCTATTCACGCGCTTCGCGGCGCTTGCGCTGATCGGGGTCATGTGCGTCGCATTCGCAACGGCGGAAAAGGCGGCGCTCCACGCGATCTTCACCGATCCCGACAAGTTCCTTGGAGCGACCCCGTTTCCCTTCCTCTTCGCGGCCGTCATCGCGTTTGCGTTCGGACCCGGGAAGCTATCGCTCGACGCGCTGACCGGCGAAGACAGGAAGGCCTGAGCCGTAGGGCCTGCCGGGACCCTCACTTCCTGGGATTGCAGAGGTCCTCGTAGGCGTACGCGACTGCTCCCACAATGAGGGGCACCGCCACGAAGATTCCCACGCCGAGCGCGGCGATCCCGAGCAGGAAGAACGGGATGCCGAGCAGCAGAAGCCCCAGGACCCGCCACCACTGGCGTGTGATCACGCGGCGGCTCGTCTCCATGGATTCCCAGATCCCAAGGCGCTTGTCGGTCGCCAGCATGTAGGCGAACCCGTAGGCCACCGCCAGGTAGATTCCCGGGAGCACAAGGCAGAACAGGCCGAGCGTCACGAATAGGGTGACGAGCAGCCCCGTCGCGACCAGGTTGATGAAAGCCCGCGTGAAGCCGGCAAACGCGTCGCCGACCGTCGCCGGCTGGCCGCGGATCTTGAGCAGGAAATAATAGCACCAGCCGCCGGACAAGACACCGCCAAGAAGCGGGCTAACGAAGAACACCCCAAGGAAATGGGTGTACCCGAAGAGCGATAGGACGACCATCATGAGAAAGCTCACCCCGACCAGCGGCCAGAAGTTGGCCTTGAGGAGCGCCCAGCTGCGTTCGTAGCAGCTGATGACATTCAGCGGGGGCGCGTGGCCGGCGGGCGCGTTCAGAGGCGGGGCTGCGCCCGCGGCGCCCGATCCCGCCAGTTCCGGAAAATCCGCAATGCGCTTCCATTCATCGGTTCCCAGCGCCTTGACCTTTGTGTCGAGATTGGCCCGTCCCCCGGCAATCCACGCGCGGATCTGGTCCGCCGTCACCGGTCCGTACTCCTTTCCGTCGCCGCCAATGATCGTATACATGCGCCGAAAACATCACGCCCGCAGGGCCCCGTCAACCTCCTCAGCCGACCGCGGGCGTCGGCAGCCCGAGAACGCCGTTGTCGGCCTGGGAGCCTATGGCTGCGGCGCCACTCCCGCTGCGCGCGCGACGGCCTGCCGCGCGAGGACGCAGTCGTAGCGGGCCTGCAGGCGGCTGAGTTCTGCCGCCCGGAGCGAACTCTGCGCGTCCAGCAGCTCGAAATTCGTGATCACGCCATTGGTGTAGCGGGTCTGCGCCAGGGTTAGCGCCTCCGTTGCCTGGGCCACGAGCGTGTCGGCGTTCCCGAGTCTGGCCTTTGCGGCGTTCAGGTCCGAATAGGCGTCCGCAACATCCGTCGCAATGGTCTCGGTCAAGTCGCGCTCGTGCGCCTGTGCCTCGCGGACGCCGGCAGTCGCCTCCAGGCGCTCTCCCGTCACGCGCCTGCCCGTGAGGATCGGCACGTCGACGGACAGGCCCGCTGTGACATACCCCTTGTTGTCGTAGAGGTTGGGCACGAACCCGTTTGCGACGCCGCCGGTCACCTGTGCGGCAAGCGTGGGCCTGTTGCCGCGGTCGGCTGCGTCCTGCTTCAGACGCGCGGTCTGCTCGCTGTCGCGCGCCAGCTTCATCTCGGGCCGGTTGTGCATTCCGTCGGCGATCGCCGTCGACTCGGGGATCGCAGGAGCCTCGGCGTCAAAATCCCCGGCGATGTCGAGCGGCGTTCCGTGCGTCCGGCCCAGAAGCTGGCGGAGCCCGTTCTCCTGCTTCTCGAGCGAAGCGAGCGTGTCGGTGAGGTGGTTCCGCGCGTTGGAGAGGCGGACCTGGGTCGTCAGCACGTCAAACTTGGTCGCGCTGCCCGCCCCGAACTTCTTCTGCGAGATGCGCAGGGCCTCCTCTAGGGCGCTGATCTCCTCCCTGGCGACATCCGCGGAATTGCGCAGCAGCAGGACGCTGTAGAACGACTGGATCGCCTGATAGCCGAGCTGGTTCATCGTTTCCTCGAGCGCATCCTGCGCCGTGATCTGCCCGGATCGCGCCATCTCCACGATCTTGTCGGTGCGGCCGAAGTCGGTAAGCAGCTGCCTTGCCGTGACGCTCACCCCGTAGGCGTTCTGGACGCTCTCATAGATCGCGCCGCTTGGCAGTCCCGGAATCGAAATGGCGACGTACGGGCGCAGCGAATCGTAGGTGTAGGTCCCCTGGGCGCTCACCTGGGGCAGACGGTCCGCGTTGGACTGCATCGTGCGCGCGCGCGCGGCGTCTATGGCGGCTCGTGCGGCATCGATAGTCGGGTAGCGCGCAAGCACCGTTTCGATCGTCTGCGCGAGCGTGAGCGCACCCGGGGTGGATTGCTCCGCCCATGCGGGCGCGGCGATCGCGAGCGCGATCAGGGTCCCGGCGACGGCCGCCCCCATGCGCATGCCCACCGCAGCAGAAATGACGTTGTTCATTCGTGGAGAGGTGATTAGGCGCCTAATCATCCAGAAATGCAAGCATCGTGAGAAGGGGAGGAATCCAACGGGGCCTCCATTCGAATCGTCCCCCTTAGGAGCCATTCACGCCGGATCGAAGTGGTTGACCGGAAATTCAATCCATTGGCCTGGAGCCAGGTTTCCCATATCGAGGTCCCCGAAGCGGGTGCGGTGAAGGCTCAGCACCGCGCAGCCGAGGCTGGCGAACATCCTTCGCACCTGGTGATAGCGGCCCTCGGTCACGGCAATCTCCACCTCCCGTTCGCCGATTCTGCGCAACGTGGCCGGTTCGCACGGCTTGTCGTCCCCCGCAAGCAGGCAGCGGCCGCTTGCAAAAACAGCCTCGGCGCCTGGCGGAAGCCCGCAGTCGAGGATGGCGCGGTACACTTTTGGAACCTTGTGCCTTGGAGAGGTCAGCCGGTGGACGATCGCGCTGCAGTCGGTCAGCAGCAGCAGCCCCGTCGTCTCCTTGTCGAGCCGGCCCACGCTCGTCACGGCCGGGTTGCGGCGCTGCCAGCGCGCCGGGAGCAGACCGTACACGCTCGGGCCCTCGGAGGGATCGTGCGAGCATACCCGGCCTGCGGGCTTGTTGAGCAGGATCAGGAGCCGGCCGGGATGGTCGAGCGGCTCGCCGTCGATCCTCACATCGGCGGGCTCGACGCGCGCGCCGGGGTCCGTCGCGGGAACGCCGCGGACCGTCACGCGGCTCTCCCGCAGCCACTCCCGGGCCTCGCGCCGCGTGCCATAGCCCAGGCTGGCAATGAGCTGGTCGATGCGGCGCATGGCGGATGCCATTGGGGCAGGGTGGACCGGGTTGATCAACCCGCCGTTGCGGGCCTTTTTGCGGTCCCTCCAAGAATAGGCTCGGCAAGAGGGCCGGCATTTGGGATGTCTAACCCTCACGACACATTATGGCAGTCTGGGAATACAAGGTAATCTCGAGCGGCAAGGGGGGCTTCGCCACGCCCGCGCTGCTGGAATCATTTCTCAACCAACTCGGCACGGAAGAGTGGGAGATCGTCGATTTTCGGGGGCAGCCGGACAATCCCTTGGCCTTTTCGGGGCTGGCAAGGCGTCCGGCGCAGCGCGACTGGACCCTGGAGGACGCAGCTGCGGCGGCCGCGCGGGTTGAGGCCGAAAAGCTTCGCGTGGAATTCGAGGCGAAATTCAGGAGCGCGACGGCCGCGTCCGCAGCGACGCCGGCCGAGGCTCCTGCGGAGGAGGCTGGAAGGGAGCAGGACGGGCTGAGGAGGCTTCGCGACACCGAGCGCGACTCGGATCCCGACGCGCCCGACGTCGACGCCCCGGAGGATGAATGGGACAAGCTGGGCGCCGAGGACGAGATGCCGACCTTCTTCGAGGCCATGCGCCCCCACCTCCGGAGGAACCAGCGCGGGCCGGGCCTCTCTGTCGGGGTCGACTACCTCGCCAAGAAATGGGACATTTCCGAGGACGACGTGATCGGCGCGCTCAAAGAGTGCGGCTTGGAGATCCCCGACGACGAGAACGCCAAGCCCGCCTACGTGGACTACGACGGCGACCTGTACTGGGTGAACATCAACCGGCGGGGGGAGCTCTGGGTCAACACGAAGGAAAAATCCCGTCCCGTGTTCCGGACCGTGAAGGCTTCGCGCGTTGAGCCGGAGGAGGGCGCCGCAGCGGCCGAGGACGCCGGCGATCAGGGGGAAGCCAAGCAAAGGCCAAAGAGGCATGACGACGAGAAGGATTCCGGCGCGCCCGCCGCGACGCTTCCCGCGGGGGAGGCCCTCCTTGAGCGGATACGCCCGCACATGCGCCGGAACCGGCGCGACCCGGGCGGCTCGGGCAGCGTCAGCTTTCTGTCACGCGCCCTCAAGTGCGGCGAGACCGCGCTCGTCGAGGCATTCATTGCCATGGGGCTCGCGCCACCGGGGGCCGCGGGCGATCCGCCCGCCTGCATGGACATCGGAAACGAATCGTGGTGGCTCAACAAGGACCAGCGCGGGGGGATCTGGATCAACGCCCGCGAGAAGCGCGGAGCCGAGACTCCCGGCGCGCAGCCGCCTCCGTCCGATTCGGCTGCGCCCGCGCCAGGCAACGTGCTTGCCGCCGTCCGGCTCCTTCTCAGGGAGACCAAAAGAGGAGGGGTCGCAGCGCCCGTGGGACGCCTCGCGGGCGATCTGGGCAAGTCGGTTGACGAGCTGCTCGGCGCCCTCACGGCATCGGGGCTGCGGGTGCCGGAAAAGGCCCGCGAAAAACCAGCGTTTGCCGAACACGCCGGCGAGATTTTCTGGCTCAACCTCAACGGAAAGGGCGAGCTCTGGCTGAACGCCAAGGCGTCAAAGTATTCCAGCGGCGGCGGCGGGGATTCGGCCGAGAAAGGCAATCGGCGTTCGCGCCCGAAGACGAAGGAGCATCCGAGCGGCGAAGCCCCGCCGGAAGCCCGGCCGGAACTCCCCCCGGAACTCCCCCCGGAACTCCCTCCTCCACTCCCCTCGACTCCGCAGGCGAGCTGAACCCAGCAGCCCTGCGGGATGGGCCCTTAGGAGCGGATCGTGCGGCGCGCGCCGACCGCGTCGGCCAACCGCGCGATTACCGGAACCGTCTTTTCCCAAGAGAGGCACGGATCCGTGACGCTGCGTCCCCGTACGAGAGGGACGGCGCGGTAATCCTGAGACCCCCCCAACAGGTTGCTCTCGAGCATGACGGCGGCGATTGCGCGGTCGCCGGCTCCGATCCGCTTTGCCAGGTCGGCGGCCACGGCGGACTGCCGTTCGGCATCCTTTCCGCTGTTGCCGTGACTACAGTCCACCATGAGGTGGGGGGGAAGCCCGTTCCTCGAAAGCAGCTCGACGGCCGCAAGGACGTCCCTGTCAGAGTAATTCGGGCCGTGCGACCCCCCGCGAAGCACGAGATGGGTGTCGTTGTTCCCCGTCGTCTGCATGCTGGCCGGCAGACCTTTGCGCGTGACCGACGGGAACCAGTGAGGGTGCCGGGCCGACAGAATCGCGTCGACGGCCACCTGGGTGCTCCCGTCCGTTCGGTTCTTGAATCCGACCGGCATCGAAAGGCCCGAGGCCAGCTGGCGGTGTATCTGGCTCTCGACCGTGCGGGCCCCGATGGCCCCCCAGCTCACGAGGTCCGCATAGTACTGCCCGAGCGTAGTGTCCAGGAACTCGGTCGCGATTGGAATGCCGGCGACCGTGATGTCCGTCATGAGCTTCCTTGCGAGCCGCAGTCCCTTGTTGATGTGGAAGGTCCCGTCGAGGTCCGGGTCGTTGATCAGGCCCTTCCAGCCGACCACCGTGCGCGGCTTCTCGAAATAGACGCGCATGACGATGAGAAGTTCGCCCGCGTGCCGGTCCGCCGCCTCGCGCAGGTTGGCCGCGAATTCCATCGCCGCCGCCGGGTCGTGGATCGAGCAAGGGCCCACAACCAGGAGCAGGCGGTCGTCCGCCCCCGACATGATCGACGAGATGTCCCTCCTCACGCGGAAGATCCGGACCGCTTCGGCTTCCTCAAGCGGGAACGCCTGCTCGAAAATCACCGGGGCCGGAAGCGGCCTCATCGCGCGGATGCGCAGGTCAGAGGTGGGTGATTGCATGCCGGGCGGTCCGGTTTAGGGCGCCGCGATCAGGCTTCTATCAGTTTTCGGGCGCGGGCGACCGCCGGATGATGGTTCAGGAGGACTCCTGTCATGCCCGGCGCCAGCCCGAGCGCCGTTGCGCGGGAGCGAAGCGAAATCCAGGCGAGGGACGAGGCGGGCGGGCTGAACGCGTGCGGGGCGAACGCATCGAAGACGGAGGCGTATTCCGGAAGCTGTTCCCGCGGAAGGAGATCCTTTTCTACCATGAAAAGCCCCAGGAGGGCCCCCAGGGCGTCGAGCCACGCGGTCGGGCTGGACGGCGCGGAATAGGGAATCCCGGATCCCTCGGGATAGGGGGCCCACTCCATATAGGCGCGAATGTATTCGTGGAGCTTCTTTAGCTCCTCGTCGGCCGTGGCGGGCGCCCAGCGGACCGAAACCTGCTTGCGTTCGCGGAGCTTCTTGACCTCCCAGATTCGCAGGACGAGGGCGAGCTCCGCGCCGTCGCGGCGGAGCGAGCCCGTGAAGATGTAGTCGAGCCCGTTGGTGGACGTGTCGGCGAGCTGCCTGAGGTTCTCGACGGTCCAGTCCGAGGGGAATATCGCGGGGCGCCGCACGCCGCCGGCGTCATGGAAGCAGCCCAGCGCCGCGATGGGGGAATAGGAGGGCGAGAAGTAGAACGTCTCGGCGAACCACAGGGGAAGAGCGCGCGACAGCCGCCCGAGCTCGTCCTCGGGCTGCCTCATTGCCGCCGGGACGTCGGTGTAGGCTCCGGGAAGGGAAAGCTGGGCGAACGCGACGCGGCGGTGCCCGGACTCCTTCTTGGGAAGTATCTCCTCGAACGACTCGAGGCCGTAGGCCCACACCGGCCTGCTCAGGGTGACCAGCGCCATGCCCATTGCGGAGGCCTGGCCAGCCGCCTCCTGGGCACCGGCCTGGGCGTCGACCTGCGGGATGCCCTTCACGGTGCCCTCGGTCATCAGCTCGGCGATCGCGTTGGAATACCCGTGGAGACGTTCCTCGAGCTCGGGGCGTTCGAGGGCAAAGAGGATGTCGAGGATATGCTGCGCCGCGTTGGCGTCGCGGACGGCGAGATATGCCTGGATCAGGTTGAATCCGATGGCGTATCCATGCCGCTGCGCATCATAGCGCGGGGCGACGATCTCGATGATCTGGGGTATGTTTCCGGTGTGCCCAAGATCGCCCGAGATCGCCACCAGCACGTCGGCGCGGTCCCCCGCGCTCGCGAGCACCTCGTCGTAGATCGCCAGGGCTCCCTGGAGGTCCAATGCGTCAAGCCGCTCGCGCGCGGCCGCCAGGCGGGGCCCAACGGCTGGGGCGGTCGGATCGGTCCCGGGCGCCGCCGGCGCCCCATGGCCGTTTCCGTTGTCAGGCGAGGCGGGATTGCCGGCGAAGTGGTCGAAGAGGCCCATTGCCTGCGAGCAAAGCAACCGGAGGGCTTCTGGCGAACAGAATTGACGCGAACTGCCGGAGAATTGAGGCGAACTGCCGTCGCCCGAGCTCCCGCCCTGGGCGTCGGCGCCCGTCCCGGCGGGACGACCGGAATGGGTTTGTGCATGGACCTGCGGGCGGGTCGTGGCGCCCCCGGGGGCGCCTGCGCAGGCCCGGCGGGGCAGTTCCCGTTTGACCGCGGTTTTCTTGGAGGGTAAGCAAGTCGCCTCCCGCACATGAACCGGGTCCACATAAAGACCTACGGATGCCAGATGAACGAGCGCGACAGCGAGGCTGTCGCGGCGATGCTTCGCGCGCGGGGCTACCGGATCGTCGCGAGCGAGGACGAGTGCGACGTGCTCCTTTTGAACACCTGCAGCGTCCGCGACGCGGCCGAGCAGAAGGCCATCGGCAAGGCGGGCTACTCCGCTGCAAGGAAGAGGAGCAAGCCCGACTTCATCCTGGGCATCCTGGGCTGCATGGCGCAGAACCGGGGCGAAAGCCTGCTCGACCGGCTGCCCGACGTGGACCTGATCGTCGGCACCCAGAAGTTCCACAGGGTTCCCGATTACCTCGACAACCTCCGCGCCGCCCGCGAGGCTGGGGTTCCGGTGGGCGAGGCGATCGTCGACACGGCGGAGGAGGCGGGTTCGCAGAACACGATCCGCGACCACATGGACGGGCCGGACCGTCGGGTGTGCGCATTCGTGTCGATCCAGCAGGGGTGCGACATGGCATGCTCGTTCTGCATCGTCCCGACGACCCGGGGCGACGAGAGGTCGCGCCCGATGGATGACATCGTGCTTGAATGCGAGGAGCTCGCGGCGCGCGGCGCGCGGGAGATCACGCTCCTGGGGCAGATCGTCACGAGCTACGGCAGGCGCGACTACCCGCACACCGGAGGGGTCTCGCCATTCGTCCAGCTGCTCGAACGGGTCCACGGGATCCACGGGGTCGAGCGGATCCGGTTCACATCGCCCCACCCGCGCGGATTCAGGCAGGACCTGGCGAACGCATTCGTCCGGCTGCCCAAGCTCGGCGAGCACGTCCACCTTCCCGTGCAGTCGGGAAGCAACAGGGTCCTGCGGGCGATGAACCGGCCGTACACGCGCGAGCGCTACCTGGAGATCGTCGACTCGCTGCGCGCCGCGCAGCCGGCCATGGCGTTCTCGACGGACGTGATCGTCGGGTTCCCGGGCGAGACGGACGCGGACTTCGGGGAGACGTGCGCGCTTTGCGAAGCCGTGGACTACGACATGGCCTACATCTTCAAGTACTCGGTCCGCACGGGAACGCCATCAGCCGAGATGCCGGACCAGGTGCCCGGTCACGTGAAGGAGGAGCGCAACCGCATCCTGCTCGATCTCCTGAGGACGGGTTCTCTCCGGCGCAGCCAAGCGCTTGTGGGGACCGAGCAGGAGATCCTTGTCGAGGGCCCCGACAAGACCGGGCTCCGGTTCACGGGAAGGACGCGGGCCAACCGGGTCGCCGTGTTCGATGCACCGCCCCGCCTCGTGGGCTCGCTCGTCCCCCTTGAAGTCACGAGGGCGAGCGTGAGCACGCTGTACGGAAACGTCGCCCCTGCGGACGCCGGCTTGCAAACCGCGCACGCCCCCGCGTCACTCTGAGGTCCGCCAAGCCCGGCCGAGACATCACCCGCACATGTCACTATTCACCGCCGCCATTGTCTCCGGCCTCATCCTGGTCGCGCTGGGGATGCCGCTCTTGATCGACCATTCCGCGATAAAGGCCGCGATTAGGGCCTTCCCGAGATCAACTTCGGCCGGGTATGTCGCCTTCAGCGCCGGCGCCGGCTGGTTCCTCTACAACATCTGGAACCTGTCCAAGGCGGATTTTGGCGAGTACCGGACGATCCTGTTCATCGGCTTCGCGGCGGTCGCCGTCCTAGCGTTCAAGTGCCTGCCGGACTTCCTCGGAGTCCGCGGCGCCTGCGCGCTCGTCCTACTCGGGGCCATGCCGTTCCTGAACGCGGCGTTCATGCGGTACGACCGCCCGCAGCGCCTTTTCATGGCGGCGTTCGTCTATGCGGCCCTGACGCTCGCGATCTGGCTCGGGGCCCAGCCTTGGAGGCTGCGCGACTTCTTCGACTGGCTTTTTGCCCGGCCTGCGCGGTCCCGGGGGCTGGGCGGGTTCCTCGTGGCCTACGGCCTCCTGCTCTGCGGCGTGGCGTTCACGCTCCGATGACCCCCGAGCCCAGTCCGCGGACCGGAGCGTCGGGCCCCGTCCTGCTCGTCTTGGCCGGGCCGGCGGGATCCGGGAAGAGCACGCTGTGCGACCGGCTGGTCGCAGCGGGCATTGGCTTTGCGCGGGTCGTGACAAGCACCACCCGCTCGCCCCGCGAGGGCGAGGTGAACGGGGTCCACTACCACTTCTTCACGCCGCAGGAGTTCGACGCCAAGGTGGCCGGCGGGGAATTCCTGGAATGGGCCTGGGTCCACGGCGAGCGCCGCTACGGCACCCTCGCGGCGAGCGTCCTGGGGCCGCTCCAGGTTGGCGGGAATCTCGTGATGAGCGTGGATGTCCAGGGCGTCGAGAGCCTCCGCCGGATCGCCGCCGGGAATCCCGTCCTAAGGAGGGCGATGACGACGGTGTTCATCGTGGTCGACTACGGCCGGCTGCTCGCGCGCATGCGGGAGAGGGGCAAGGACAATGAGGCCGAGATCGCCCGGCGGATGGCCACGGCGGAGGCCGAGCTCCGCGAGGCCCCGAAGTTCGACTACGTCATCGAGAGCAGGATGCGGGACGAGGACTTTGCGGCGCTTCTTGCGATTCTGGAGAAGGTCAGGGCCTGAGGCGCGGCGGAACTTGGCGCTAGCCGCCGATGTAGCTCATCTCGACCTTCTTGCGCTCCATGCCGGCCGCGAGGACGCTGTTCCTCTCGTCACTGTAGCGGTCCGAGCGCGCGCGCCAGATCCCGGCCACGAAACTTGAGATCGCCGCGTCGTCCGCGCCCGACCTAACGAGGCCCAGGACATCGCGGCCGGCGGAGGCGAACAGGCACGTAAAGAGCTTTCCGTCGGCGGAAAGCCTCGCCCGGTCGCAGTCCTTGCAGAAGGGCTCCGTCACGGAGCTCACGATCCCGATCTCGCCGCGGCCGTCGGCGTAGCGGTAGCGGGCGGCAACCTCCCCCCGGTAGGCCGGGTCCACAGGCTCCAGGGACCACGCCGCCGACACGCGCGCGACGATCTCCCTCGCGGGCACAACCTGCGACTGCGACCAGTGGTTCGTGTTGCCCACGTCCATGAACTCGATGAAGCGGAGCGTGTGGCCCTTCTCCCTGAAATAGCCGCAGAGCGAGATGATCTCGCCTTCGTTCACGCCCCGCTGGACGACGCAGTTGACCTTGATCGGGAAGCCCTCGGCCGCGGCGGCGTCGATCCCGGCCAGGACGCGCGACACGCTGAAGCCGAGGCCGTTCATCCGCCCCGCCGTCGCCTCGTCGAGCGAATCGACGGAAACATTGAGCCGGTCCAGGCCGGCGGCGCGGAGCGCGGGGGCCTGCTTGCCGAGCAGCCACCCGTTCGTCGTGAGCGCGACCTCGGCGACGCCCAGGTCCCGCTTGATCGCGCGGATGATCGCCGGCAGGTCGCTCCGGAGCAGGGGCTCTCCGCCGGTCAGCCGGACCTTCTCGACCCCGAGCCCGACGAACACCCCGACGATCCTGACGAGCTCCCCGTGGGTCATGAGCCGCCCCGCGGCCAGGAACGGATGATCCGGCCCGAAGGCATCCTTGGGCATGCAATAGGGGCAGCGGAAGTTGCAGCGGTCCGTGACGGAAATGCGTAGGTCGCGGATCGGGCGGCCAAGGGTGTCGCGTACGGCGGCCATGGGGCAGCCACAAAAGGCATGAAATCGTTATTCCGCGAGCCGGGATTTGTGTATTACCCTAGCCGCGTGCTCACCCCTGCGGCCGCCGAGAAGCTGATCTTCGACACCATTCCTCTCTTCCACAAGGAGGACTGCGCGATCTCCGAGGCCCATGGCCGGGTCCTGAGGAGCGACCTGCGGGCCGACCGCGACCTGCCGCCGTTCGACCGGGTGACCATGGACGGGTTTGCGCTCCGCGCGTCGTCGCTCGCAAGGGGCGTTGCGAGGTTCCGCGTGGAGGCCACCCAGGCGGCGGGCATGAGGCCGTTCGCGCTGGGCCCCGGGGACGAGGCGTGCATCGAGGTCATGACGGGGGCCGTCCTCCCGGAGAGCGCCGACTGCGTCGTCCCCTGCGAGGAGGCGACGCGCGAGGGGGATTGGATCGTCGCGGCCCAGGCGGTTCCCTCCCCGCCGGGCGGCAACGTCCACCGGCGCGGCTCGGACCACAGGGCGGGCGACGTGATCGTGCGCGCCGGCGCCAGGCTCACGGGGCGCGAGATCGCGGTCGCGGCCGCGTGCGGACATCCTTCCCTGACGGTCGCCCAATCGCCGAAGGTCGCGGTCGTCTCGACCGGGGACGAGCTGGTGGAGGTCGACGCGCTGGTCGCGCCGCACCAGATCCGCCGCAGCAACGACCATTCGCTGAGGGCCGCGCTCATCAAGGCCGGCTATCCGCGGGCCGACCGCTTTCACATGCGCGACGTCCGGCACGAGATCGAGCACATGCTCTGGCACATCCTCGCCGAATACGACATCGTGCTGATCACCGGGGGGGTGTCCAAGGGGAAATTCGACTTCCTGCCCTCCGAGCTCGAGCGCCAGGGGGTTCGGAAGGTATTCCAGAGCGTGGCGCAGCGGCCGGGAAAACCCTTCTGGTTCGGGCTCAGCGCCAGGATGACCCCCGTGTTCGCCCTGCCCGGCAACCCGGTCTCGGCGTACACCTGCCTCCACCGGTATGTCCTGCCGGCGCTCGACCATGCGAGCGGGATGGCGCCCAGGACCCCGCTGGCTGCCGCGCTCGCGCAGCCGGTCGTGTTCAGGCCGAAACTCGCGTGGCTGCTTCCGGTCCGGCTGTCGAGCGGGCCGAGCGCGCAGCTTCTCGCAACCCCGGCCGCGGTGGGCAATTCCGGAGATTTTGCGGGCCTGGTGGATACGGACGGTTTTGTGGAGCTGCCCGCAGGCGAGGACGAGTTCCCCGCGGGCTATGTCGCGCTGTACCGGAGCTGGGTCTGAGGGCGGCGCCACCGAACGGTTGCGATTGAACAGGAGGGGCGGGGGGGCCATCGTCCCGGGCCAGATGGCCTCCAAACGCACCCTGTCGCACCTCGGCCCCGGCAACCGTCCCCAAATGGTGGACGTGGGAGGGAAGCCCGCGACCCGGCGGACAGCGCACGCGATCGCCGTCGTCGTGCTGCCGGCGGCCCTCGCCGAGCGCCTGGACGCAGGCGAGATCGCGACGCCGAAGGGGCCGGTCTTCCATGCGGCGACCCTTGCCGGGATCATGGGCGCGAAGAGGACGGCCGAGCTCGTCCCGCTCTGCCACCCCCTCCCGCTTGACGACTGCAGGGTCGAGATCAAGGCGCGCCCGCCAGGTGCGGACGGCTCGGTGGAGGTGGAGATCCACTGCCTCGTGCGGACCGAGGCACGGACCGGAGTCGAGATGGAGGCGCTGACCGGCGCCAGCATTGCGGCGCTCACGCTCTACGACATGGGCAAGGCCGTCACGCAGGGGATCGTGATCCGGGAGATCCGGCTCCTGGAGAAGACCGGGGGCAGGAAGGACTACCGGGTGCCGTGAAGAAGACGGTCCGCGTTCGCTATTTCGCCGTCCTTCGCGAACAGCGCGGGCTCGACGAGGAGCAGGTGGCGACCGAGGCGGCGACCGCCGGCGATCTCTACGAGGAGCTCCGAAAACGCCACCGGTTCGCGTTTCCCGCTGACAGGCTGCGAGTTGCAATCAACGGCAATTTCGAGTCCTGGGCGGCGGCCATCCGCGACGGCGACGCGCTTGCCTTCATGCCCCCGGTCGCCGGAGGCTGAGCGGATGACGTTCAAGCTGACCGGAACGGCGATCGACGTTCCCGCCCTCATGGACGGCCTCCGCGACGCGCGCGCCGGGGCCTGCGTCACGTTCGAGGGCCGCGTGCGGGACCGCAACGACGGGCGGGCCGTCAGGGCTCTGGACTACGAGGCCTACGCCCCGCTCGCGGAAAAGGAGGGGGAGAAGATCCTGACGGAGGCCATGGGGAGATTCCGGATCGCCGGGGCCGTGTGCGTTCATCGGACGGGAAGCCTCGGGCCGGGCGACATCGCCGTCTGGATCGCGGTCACGGCCGGACACCGCGACGCGGCCTTCGAGGCCTGCCGCTACATCATCGACGAAACCAAGGCGCGCATGCCGATCTGGAAGAAGGAGCATTACACCGACGGCGCGACCGAATGGATCAACTGCGCCGCGCGAGGAGTCCCTGCC
>CALAOT010000051.1 GCA_937889545.1 uncultured Opitutaceae bacterium | reverse complement strand
GACGAGCGCGCCAGCCGCCCAAAGGCCTGCGCGCGCCGGGGGCGCCGCCGGGGCCGGTCGGCCCGTCGGGGCCGGGACCCCTGCCTTGCGCTGGGCGCTCAGCATAGACTTGACCTGCTCTACGAACTGCGGCGTCGGAAGCGATCCGGGAAGGCGGATCCACTGCACGCGCAGGAACTCCGGGGGCACCACCGCGGCGCCCTCCAGCGTGGCGTCCACGACCACGGGGGCCAGGAAGATCACGCCCTCGGCCATCAGGTGGGTGCGCTCGACCGCCAGCTTCCATTCCAGCCGGAAATACCCCTCGCCGCGCGCCTGCGTGCGCTCCGAGATGATCGGCATGAACAGGGCGCATTCCCTGATCAGCCTGCGGATCTTCTGGTCCCAGGCGTCCCCTCCGCGCAGCTGGGCCTGGTCGAACCACACCTCGACGCCCTGGCTGCGCAGGGCGTCCGCCAGAAGCTGCGCGGCCGCGGTGTCCTCGCGCGCGTAGCTGATGAAAACCGCACGATGCGTCAGCCCGTCGTCGGGGTTCGGGTTCGCGCTGGACATTGTCGGCACAAGGTAGCGCCGGGCAAGGGCCGTGCCAGCCAATAAATCGCGGCCGCCGGGCCCCTGCCGCTGCGCCTTGGACGTTGACAGGTGGAGGAGGCGGACGGTCACATTATGACCCCTCATGACCACCCCGTCCGAGATCCCCCTGTTCCACGTAGTAGGGTTCTCGGGGCACCGGCAGATCATCGACCCCGACGGGCTGGCAAAGGCGATCGCCGCCGCGCTGGAGTCCCTGCGGCAGCGGGCGCCGGGCGAATGGCTCGGCCTTTCCTCCGTCGCCGAGGGCGGCGACCAGCTCTTCATCTCCCAGGTCCGTGCGCTCGGGATGTCCTGGCACGCGATCCTGCCGCTGCCGCGGTCCGAGTTCGCCAGGGACTTCCCCCCGGCCGAATGGGAGGCCGTGGAGCGGATCCTCGACCAGGCCGAGCACGTGCGGATCATCACCGAGAACGGAACCCGCGATGACGCCTATCTCGACTGCGGGATGGCGACGGTGGACGGATCCGACGTGCTCATCGCCGTCTGGGACGGCGAGCCGGCGCGGGGAAGGGGGGGCACCGGCGACGTGGTGTCCTATGCGAGGTCGCTCGGAAGGCCGCTGATCCTGATCGACGCGAACACGCTCCGGGTGAGCCGCGAGAACCTGGAGAAGCTCGAGCGGGTCGACTCGAGCCTCGCCAAGCTGAACGAGCTGCCGGCGACGATGGTGGGCGGGGCCGAGAATCCGTTCCGGGCTCCGAGCGCCATCTTCGCGTTCCAGCAGAAGTGCGACCACGCGGCGAGCCGCGGCGCCCCCCAGTTCCGGCGGCTGATCGTGCTCACGGTCCTGCTGCATCTCGCCGCGACGCTGATCGCCGCCGCGGCGCTCTCCTACGGCCTGCACCTCGCGGTCGTCCCCTGGCTGAAGCTGCTCTGCATAACCGGCGCTCTCAGCGTGGCCCTGCTGCTCCGGCATCACCACCATTCGCACCACAACTGGGTGCGCTGCCGGCTGGCGGCGGAGTTCTGCCGCTCGCTGCTGGCCACCTGGGGCCTGCCCCGCGCCGCGCCCCTCTTCGAGGACCTCGACATGCCCGAGGTCCGCGGCCTCTCCCGCGCGCTCCACATCCTGCACAGCCGCTCAGCCACCGCCCAGCCCGTGCCGATCGAGGAGTTCAGGAAGACCTACCTTGAGAAACGCATCGACGACCAGCTCTCGTACTACCGGCGCCAGGAGGCCCGGGCATTGCCGATGTTCAACCGCCTGAACCTCGGCTTCTGGATCGCGACGGTCCTGGCGATCGCCTGCACGCTGGCGTACGCCGTGTGCCACACCGCCCATATCGAGGTTCCGGAGTGGATCAGGTCGACCGTGTTCTATTTCCTCCCGATCTCGCTGCCGATCATCGCCGCGGCATTCATCTCGATGATCTCGATCAACGACCTCCAGCGACGCGTCGCGCGGTACCGGGAGATGCAGGTCGTGCTCGAGGAAAGCCGCATGCGCGTGACTTTCTCCCAGACGTGGAACAGCCTGGAGAAGGTCGTGCTCAAGACCGAGCGCGCGCTCCTCCAGGAGGTGATCGAGTGGCACTCGCTCACCAGCTTCGCCGAGTCCCATTGAGCGCATCCCTCCCAACGGAGGGAACGGGGATCCGCGGCCGCCGTCGCGCCTGCTGAGCCCTGCTGTTCCCTGTGACCCAGGAACGTAAGAGTCCTCTTTACCGGCCATTCCGGCGGTTTGCCTTTGGGAGCAGATTTGCGGGAAACCGAAGCGCCCGGCAAGTCACCGCAGCGATCTCCCGGCACTCGAATTAAGCTCAATCAACTGATCTAGAGTTTGTTATGCGATCCCTACTGCAAGGGATCTTGACTCGGGAATTATATGCGAGTGAAACTCATTCTCATCGATGATTCCTTACCATAGATGAACGGCAAATATCTTATAATCATATCCTTACTGCCAATCGTCGTCGGGATGGCAGACCCCGAAATCAAAGACAAGGGTCTCGAAATCCGATTTGAGAACCACCAGTTCTCGCCGCAGACCCTGACCGTCCCCGCCGGTACGGCGCTGCAGATCACTGTGCTCAATCTGAGCCGTGAGAGGATCGAGTTCGAGAGTTTCAGGCTCAACCGCGAGAAGGTCGTCGAGCCGGGCGGGTCGGTGATCGTGAAGCTGCCCGCGCTTCGCGCCGGCAGTTACGATTTTTTCGACGACTTCCACGCGGACGTCCCCGAGGGGACCATCATAGCCAAGTGATTCGGCATGGCCGCCCCCGTGACGAATAGATCCATCAGGGCGGCGCTCGGGTTTGCGCTCCTTTTCTGTGCCGCAGCCGTGGTCCGCTGCCCCGCGCAGCTCGACCCCTGGGAATTCGAGGTCTACCCCTACTCCACCACCCCACGGGGCATGGCCGAATTCGAGACCGACAACGCTTCGGTGGTCGATGGCCACGCGGCCGGCGGCGAAGGCACGGCCAGCGGCACGGTCCGCAGCCAGGGGATGTGGTACAACTCCTATGAGGTGTCCTACGGTCTCACGGACCGGATCGAGGCCGCCTTTTATCTCAACATGGCCCAGCCCGGCGGCAGCGGGCTCCAGTGGGCCGGCGACAAGGTCCGGCTGCGCGGCAGGTTGTTCGATCAGGAGACCCTGCCCGTCGACGTCGGCTGGTATCTCGAGCTGGAGTGGCACAAGACGCCGCAGTTCGACGACGCGGTCCGCGAGCTTGAGTTCCGGCCCATCCTGGAGAAGGACGTCGGGCGTCTCTCGATCATGGCGAATCCAAAGTTCGAAAAGGTCCTCGCCGGGGTCGGCCATGAACAGGGGGTCGAGTTCGGCTATGTCGCCGGCCTGCACTATCGCTGGGAGCGGAGCCTGTCCCCGGGGTTGGAATTCTACGGAGGGTCGGGGCTGATCGACCATGCCGACCCCGTCGGGAAGCAGCAGCATTACGTCTTCCCGACCGTCTGGGGCGAACTGCCCGGCGGCCTTGAGTATGATGTTGGCCTCGGATACGGGCTCACCCGCGGCTCGGACCACCTCATCTTCAAGTTCAACCTGGAGCTGGAGAGGTTTGTCGGCGCGATCCTCAAGGCGTCGCCTGACAACGGCTGGCTCTTCTAGGGGAAGCAGCTGGCCGTGGCCCAAGAGGGCGCCTTGGCGCGGCCCGGCCCCCCGGGCCGGCGCTCACAGCTCCCACAGGGCCGCGGCGATCGGCTGGCGCGCCGCGCGGATCGCCGGCAGCATCCCCCCGATGGCTCCGATCAGCGTGGCCCACACCACGCCCTGGACGAGCAGCTGCGGCGTCACCGCCAGGGAGAACGTGATCTGGCTGAAGCTCTGCCAGTTCATCGTCGCGGTGTGGAACCCGTTGAACGCGACGTAGGACAGGGCGGCCCCGAGGACGCCGCCGAGGAGCGCAAGCGCGATCGACTCCAGCATGACGGACGCGACCACCGCGGCGCTGCCGAAGCCGAGCGCGCGCAGGGTCGCGATCTCGCGAGTGCGCGCCGACACCGAGCTGTACATCGTGTTCAGCGCGCCAAACACGGCGCCGACGGCCATCAGGGACGCGATGAGGTAGCCCAGCGTCGTGATGAGCTTCGTCACCGCGGTGGAGTTCTCGGCGTAGTAGTCGGTCTGCCGGAGCACCTGGGCGTTGAGCCGGGGGTCGGCCGTCACGGCGTCCTTGAACTCGTTGAACGCGTCCGGCGACTTCAGCTTGACGAAGACGGACTGGAAGCTGTCGCCGCGGTGGTACGCCGCCTGCAGGACCGTCGCGTCCGACCAGATCTCGGAGTCGGCCGCGCCGCCGCCCGCCGAGAAGATCCCGACGACCGGCCAGAGATAGCGGCCGACCTTGAGCCTGTCGCCGACCTGCAGGCCGTCGAATTCCCGGGCCGCGCCGATCCCGACGATGACCTCGTCCCTGCCCCACTCGAACATGCGGCCCTTCACGATCCTCAGCCCTTCGCGCACCTTGAGCGCGGGGCGCTCGACGCCGCGCAGGGGCACGTTCACGTCGGTGCCGGTCGAGATCTTGGGCAGGTTGATGATGACAAAGAGCTCGGCGGAGGCTAGGGGCCCCTCCGGCGTCCGCGCGACGCCCGGCGCGTCCGCGATGATGCGCGTGCTGTCGCGCAGGAAGCCGCTCACCATCTCGCTGTCCGCGCCGCTGCGCAGCACGAGCGCCGCGTCCGGCGAGCCCGAGGCCGCCATCGCCCGGCGGAACCCCGCCGCGATTGAGAGCACGCCCACCAGCACCGCGACGACCCCCGCAATGCCGAACGCCGCCGCCGCCACCGAGCCGCGCCGCTGCGGCATGCTCAGCAGGCCGAACTTCGTCACGGCCGCGATCTGCGAGAGCCAGTTTACCGGGCCGGACATGTCAGATCCTCCTCAGCGAGTCCGCCACGCGCAGGCGCATCGCCTGCAGCGCCGGGAAGAGCCCCGTCACCAGGCCCAGCGCCACGCTCATGGCCAAGCCGGCGAGCACGTCGCGGGCCGGGAAGAAGTACAGCGGCAGCATGCCGCCCGTCGGGTCGCCGTGCGACGTCAGCAGCCACGCCGCGCCAAGGCCGAGGACGCCGCCCAGCACCGCCAGCAGGCACGACTCGGCCAGGACCAGGGCCAGCATCTGGGCGTTTGTGAAGCCGATCGCCTTGAGCAGGCCGAGCTCCCCCGTCCTCTCGCGGACCGACTGGGAGATCGTGTTCCCGGTGACCAGCAGGATCGTGAAGAAGACCGCGCCCAGGATCGACGCCGTGATCAGGGCGATGTCGCCGATCTGCTTCGCCCAGGCCTGCACGAACGCGCCCTCCGCCTCCGTCTTGGTCTCGTAGGAGGAGTTCTCGAATTCCGCGTCCACAAGCTTCGCGACCTCCGCCGGCCGCGCCGTGTCCTGCACGCGAACCGTGTACCAGCCGACCTGGCCGGTCCCCCCGCGCCGGGCCTCGTCGAAGAAGTCGTAGCGGAAGAACATCGGCGTCGTGTCCGTGTTCTTGTCCCGGCCCTCGAAGATGCCGACGATGTCGAATTCCCACAGGTAGCTGCCGTCCTTCTTGCTCCAGATCGACGACTGGATAGGGACCTTGTCGCCGATCTTCCACTCGAACCGCTCCGCCGTCTTGCGCCCCACGATGGCGCCGGTGCGCGTCGTCAGCCACGCCTGCCTCTGCTCCGGCGCCAGGATGATCTCCGGGTGCATTTTCAGGAACTCCTCGGGAACCACGGGGTTCTGCATGAAGAACTTCTTCGGGTCCTGGTAGATGCCGCCGAACCAGGTCTGGTGCGTGGCGGAGGCCACGCCGGGGATCTTCTCCATGCGCTGCTTGTAGCTTTCCGGCAGCAGCTGGATGATGGACACCTTGTGGCGCACGATCAGGCGGTTCGCCCCCTCCAGGCTGACGCCGCCCGTCAGGGCCTGCTTGATCGCCGAGAGAAAGCCGTAGAGCACGAAGGCCACGACGATGGAGAGCAGCGTCAGCACCGTGCGGGTCTTCTTGCGCCGGAGGTTGGCCCAGATCAGGTGCAGGAACTTCATGGGCGGAGGCGGGGAGGCGCGCCGCGCGCCGGGTCAGTCGTTCGGCTCACGGGTAAGCTGGCCCTTGTTCAGGTACACGGTCCGCGACGCCCGCGCCGAGGCGTGGGGGTCGTGGGTGACCATGATGATGGTCTTTCCGTGCTCGCGGTTGAGCGCCTGCAGGAGGCCCAGGATCTCGTCGCCCGCCTTGCGGTCGAGGTCGCCCGTCGGCTCGTCGCACAAGAGCAGCGTCGGGTCCGTCACGATGCCGCGGGCGATGCCCGCGCGCTGCTGCTCTCCTCCGGAGAGCTGCCGCGGGTAGTGCTTCGCGCGGTGCTCCAGCCCGACCGCCGCCAGCGCCGTCGCCACGTGCGCCCTGCGCTCGGCCTTCGACAGGTGCGTGAGCAAGAGCGGCAGCTCGACGTTGCGCTCCGCCGTGAGCACCGGCAGCAGGTTGTAGAGCTGGAACACAAAGCCGACGTGCCGCGCTCGCCACGCCGCCAGCCGGTGGTCCGAAAGCTGGTCGATGCGCTCGCCGGCGATGCTCACCGTCCCGCGGGTCGGGTGGTCCAGCCCGCCGATCAGGTTCAGGAGCGTGCTCTTCCCCGAGCCCGACGGCCCCATCAGGGCGAGGAACTCGCCCGCGGGCACCTCCAGGTTCAGATCCTTCAGGACTTGGATGTCCTCGGCGCCGCGCCGAAAGACCTTCTCCACGCCCCGGATGTCCACCAGTGCTCCGTTGCCCGTTGCTTGTTCGCTCATGGATTGACCTCCCGCACCGCCGCCCCGTCCGCAATATCCTTCGGCCCGTCGACAACGACGCGCTCGCCCGCCGACACGCCGGCGCTCAGCGCCGCCTCGTCGTCCGTGGAACTGCTCACGGTCACGGCGCGGCGCTCGGCGCGCCCGGCCTTCACCACCAGGACGACATCGCGCCCCGAGCTCTGGCGCACCGCGGACCTGGGTACGAGAACCTCCCGGCCCGCCGACGGCCGAGCCTCCCCCGCCTCGCGGAACGCCACTTTCACGCTCATCTCGGGCAGGATGCGCGGGTCGAGCCGGTCGAATCCGACCCGCACCTTCACGGTCGACTTCTGGCGGTCGGCGGTCGGGATGATCGCGATGACCTTGCAGGGGATCTTCCAGTCCGGATAGGCGTCGAGCGTGGCCTCGACCGGCTGGCCGGCCTCGACCCGGTTGATGTAGGCCTCGTTGACGTCGATCTCGATCTCGAGCGACTCCATGTCCACGACCGTGCAGATGCCGGTGCGCGTGAAGCCTCCTCCCGCCGATACCGGGGAGATCATCTCGCCCGGCTGGGCGTCCTTCGTGGTCACGATGCCGGAAAACGGCGCCCGCAGGACCGTGTCATCGAGCTGCTGCTGCCAGATCGACACCGTCCGCTCCGCCACGGTCACGTCCCGCTCCTGCTGCCCCAGCCGCGCCTTGTACGCCAGGGCGTCCGCCTCCGCGTGGTCGAAGTCCGCGCGCGCCACGACGTTCTTCTCGACGAGTTCCGTCTGGCGCTGCAGGTCCTGCTCCGCCTCCTTGAGGCGCACCCGCGTCTCGGCCAGCGCCGTGCGGGCCGATTCCAGCTGCGCCCTAACCAGCTGCAGGCTCGCCGCGACGTTCGTGTCGTCGAGCCGGGCGAGCACCTGGCCCTCCTTGACCCTCATCCCCTCCTCGACGAGCAGGTCCGTCACCTTGCCGGTTATCTTGGACGAGATGGTCGCCTGGCGGCGGGCGGTGACATAGCCCGAGGCGTTCAGGACGGTGCGGTCGCCGCCCGAGGGTGCCGCCTCGCGCGCGGCGGCGGTGCGCACCTCGATCACCTTGGACCGCATCGACAACCAGAGGGCCGCCGCCGCCACGGCCGCGATCGCGACGGCGAAGATCGCAGGCAAGGCACGCCGCGGCGGGCGCGGCTCGGTGCCTCGCTCAATCCGCAGGGCATCCAACGCGGCCTTTGATTCGCTCATACAGGCTGCAGCATTCAACGCCGTTCGCGGCAGGGTCAATGGCGCATTCGCCGCAAAAGCACGCGTCGCCGGGAGGGCAACCCCTGCCGAACCGACCCCCCGGCGCCGGCTCGGCGGAGGCAAGCCTCAGCGCCTGGCGACCAGGACCGAGTCGTTTCCCTCGCCGCGGCGGGCAAGCCGCACCCCGGCGAATCCGGCCCGCCGGAGGTCCTCCTTCAGCTCCCTGAACGTGAATGTCCCTCCCCCCGGGGTCCCCACCAGCATGTTGACCGCAAACAGGGCCCCGGACACTGGCGCCGTCCGGGACTCCTCCATCACAACGTCCCTGATCGCGATCCGCCCGCCCGGCTCCAGCGCACGAAAGACCTTCCGGAAAAGCCTCCGGTTCTGCTCCCGGGAATTCTGGTGGACGATGGCGCTGACCCAGGCAAGGTCGGCCCCTCTCGGCAGCTCGTCCCGGTAGAAGTCGCCCGCCACGGCCCGAACCCTTCCCGAAAGCCCAAGTTTCCGCAACCTCTTCCTTGCCATGGGGATGACGTGCGGCAGGTCGAAGATCGTCGCCGTGCCCGACGGATTGGCCTCCAGGAATGCGATCGTCCACGTGCCGGATGCCCCCCCCACATCGAGCAGGTGCCTGAACGGCAGCGGCTGAATGCCCCGGACAAGCCTCGGGGCGGTGCGCGCGGCCAGGTCGTGCATGCCGCCGATGAACGCCGCGGTGTCCTTGCGCCTGCCCCGGACGCTCGCGATGGGCGCCGCGGGCCTGCCGGTCTTTACGACCCTGGCAAGCTGCGCCCACCGCCGCAGGCAGTTGGCCTGATGCTGGCTCATGGAGAGGACGCTGGCCGTCCCGCCGGCCGTCAGGGCCGAGGCGACATCCGCGGGAACGGCATAGCGCCCGGCCCCCTTCCTGAGCAGGCCCAGGACGGCCAGCGCATCCAGGAGGATCGCCACCGCGCGCGGGTCGGCCCTGATCCGCCGGGCAACCTGCCCCGCCGTCCGCCTGGCGCCGGCCATCGCCCCGAAAAGCTCCAGGTCCGCAGCCGCCGCGAGCACGCACGCCTCCCGGAAGCCCCTCGCCAGGTCCAGCACCTTGTCCGCCGGCCATTTCACATCCATGGGCAAGATCGTGAGCATCATCCGGGGCAAACCTCAATCCCATCCGGAGCTGTCCGCGACCGCAATGGCCACGTCATGGGCCGAAATCGCCCATGCGCCCCTCCCCTTGGATGGGAGGGGTGAGGGCCGGCCTCCCGGCCGACGGAAACAGCCCCCGCCCTTGACGGGACGCGCCGGCGGTGCGAAAAGCGGTCCTCCAGAAGTTCGGCAACGACTCCGGCCGCCGGAACAATCCGCCGGGCGGACCGAACGCCCCACGAAAACGAAAGGAAGGCGCGCGATGCAGCTGACCACCGTCAGGATCGAGAAGCCAGACACCACCAACTTCATCCTGGGCCAGACCCACTTCATCAAGACGGTCGAGGACGTGCACGAGGCGCTGGTGAACGCGGTGCCGGGCATCAAGTTCGGCCTGGCATTCTGCGAGGCGTCGGGGAAATGCCTCGTGCGCTGGTCGGGCACGGACGAGGCCATGATCGAGCTCGCGAGGCGCAACGCCCTGGCCCTAGGCGCGGGCCACACGTTCATCGTGTTCCTCGCCGACGGCTTCTTCCCGGTGATCGTGCTCAACGCCGTGAAGGCCGTGCCGGAGGTGTGCCGCATCTTCTGCGCCACGGCGAACCCGACGGAGGTGATCGTCGCGGCGACGGAGCTGGGCCGCGGAGTCGCAGGCGTCGTCGACGGCTCCGCGCCGAAGGGCGTCGAGGCGGAGGCGGACATTGCGTGGCGCAAGGGCTTCCTGCGCCCGATCGGCTACAAGATGTGAGTCCGAGGGACCCACCGGGCCCGCGCGATGCGAACGGCAAGCAGAACCATGAAAGCAAACCTGCGCTGGTGGCTGCTGGGGCTGGTCGCGGCGGGCTGCGCGGCCTGCCGCCCGCCTGAGGCCGAGCCGCGCCGGACAGGAAAGGAGTCGAGTGCGATGAAACTGACGAGCAAGGCGTTTGAGGATGGGACGACGATCCCCGTGCAGCACACCGGCGACGGGGCCGACGTGTCGCCGCCTCTGCAGTGGGGCGGCGCCCCGCCGGGGACGATGGGCTTCGCGCTGATCTGCGACGACCCCGACGCCCCCATGGGCACGTGGGTGCACTGGGTGATCTACGGGCTGCCCGCGGCGGCGAGGGAGCTGCCGGAAAAGGTCGCGCAGGAGGAGTCGCTGCCGGGCGGCGCAAGGCAGGGCGTCAACGGCTTCCGGCGCGTCGGATACGGCGGCCCCCTCCCGCCGCCCGGCAAGCCGCACCGGTACTTCTTCAAGCTCTACGCCCTCGACGCCGAGCTCCCGCTCAAGCCACGGGCTACCAAGCCGGAGCTGCTGCGGGCGATGGAGGGCCACATCCTGGCCCAGGCGCAGCTCGTGGGCACCTACCGGCGGTGAGCGCCGCTTGCCCGTGCCCGACACCCGCACCCATCGCGGCCCGCACCCGGAGGACGAGCGCCTGTTCGCTCCCGGGGCGTGGCCGGTCCTGCAGCGCGCGACCGCCGAGCTGTCCTGGCTGCTGAGCCGCGACTACGCGGCCCCCTCCTCCCTCAAGCTGGTCGGCGACCGCCACCAGCTCGCGGCGCGGCAGCGCTCGGCCGTCGGGCGGTGCGCGTGCC
>CALAOT010000050.1 GCA_937889545.1 uncultured Opitutaceae bacterium | reverse complement strand
ATCGAGAATAGCTCCGCATGTCGGCGCCGGAGAAGCACCGCCTGTCGCAGATCCTCAACCTGACCGTCTTCGTGGCGGCCCTCGGGTACTTCGTGGACATGTTCGACCTGCTCCTCTTCCCCATTGTGCGGCAGCCGAGCCTGACGGACCTCGGCATCCCGCAGGGGGACGCGCAGGTCCCCGCCATGTTCTTGCTGCTCAATTTCCAGATGGTAGGGATGCTGCTGGGCGGGATCTTCTGGGGCGTCCTCGGCGACAAGAAGGGCCGCCTCTCGACACTCTTCGGGAGCATCGCGCTCTACTCCGTGGCGAACATCGGCAACGCCTTCGTACACGGGCTCCCGTCCTATGCCGTCTGGCGCTTCCTGGCGGGGCTCGGTCTCGCCGGCGAGCTGGGCGCGGCGGTGACGCTGGTGAGCGAGATCCTCCCCAGGAACCTCCGGGCCTACGGCACCGCCATCGTCGCGGGGGTGGGCATCTTCGGGACGGTGACCGCGAGCCTCGTCGGCAAGTACCTCCCCTGGCGCACCGCCTACCTCGTCGGAGGCGGGCTAGGCCTCGTCCTCCTGGCCACCCGCTTCAGCCTCCGCGAGAGCGGCATGTTCCGGAACCTCGGCCAAAAGGCCGACGTGAAGCGTGGCGACTTCCTGAGCCTCTTCACTCGCGGTGAGCGCTTCCTCCGCTACCTCCGCTGCATCCTCATCGGCCTGCCGACCTGGTTCGTGGTGGCGATCCTCATCACCTCCGCGCCCGAGTTCGCCCCGAAGGTCGGCGTGACGGGACCCGTGGCCGCGGGGACCGCCGTGGCCTTCTGCTACAGCGGCATCACGCTGGGGAGCTTCGCTTCCGGCATCCTCAGCCAGGCCTGGGGAAGCCGTAAGAAGGTCGTTCTTCTCTTCATCCTCGGGACGCTCTTCGGCGTCGCCACCTACCTCACGGTGCGCGGGCTCACCCCAACGGCGTTCTACTTCCTGGCGGGGTACCTCGGCCTCATGGCGGGCTACTGGGCCGTCTTCGTCACCATCGCCGCGGAGCAGTTCGGCACGAACCTCCGTGCCACGGTGGCCACCACGGTACCGAACTTCGTCCGGGGGGCCGTTCCTCTGATCACAGGCAGCTTCTCCCTTCTCCGGGGCCCTCTGGGCTACGTCGGGAGCGCCTGGGCGGTGGGCCTGGTCTGCATCTTCCTCGCCCTGGTCTCCCTCACGGGCTTGGCCGAGACGGCGGGGCGCGACCTGGACTTCCTAGAATGACGCCGGGCCAAACAGAGATGCAGGGGCGCAAGGGGAATCGTGGTGTGTAGGGGCGCAATGGGAATTGCGGCGGGCGTTGGCGCGCACAGGCCAGCACCTCGCCCACTGCGATACCTCCGTCCGCGCACACGTCGACCGGATTTCCCCCGGTGACGGCCCTTCAGGCTGCTTTTCGAACCAGAACTGGCAGCATCCGCTCCGCATCGAGATAGTCGACGCGAAGCGGGAGACCCATCCGGCCTTCACCCGGCCTTCCGCGTGGGGGCGGGACCGCGGACATGTGTGTGGGTCTCCGGCCTATGATTCACTTGGCATGGTCCCCGGGCTGGAGGCTGTACGAACAACGTCATCGACATCGCCAGCCTCGAGTGGCGTCCCCACCGGCCGGACGTGGCGCACGGTGTCTTCGGCAAGACGCTCTTGACGGGTGACGTGAGGGTGACGCTGGTCCGCGTCGCTCCTGGCGGTGCCTTCACCACGCATCGCGACACATGGGGTCACCTGTTTCTGTTTCTAGGCGGCGAAGGGCGGGCAGCCGTGGGGGAGAAGACGTTCGACGTCAAGGCCGAGACGGTCGTCACGGTCCCGCCGGGCGTGGCCCATTCCTACGAGAACACCGGGCCATCGGATTTGACGCTCGTCTCCATGAACCTGCCGCCCCGGTAGTTCCGAACAGCTACGGCCTGGCCCCGGCAATTCCCATTGCGCCCCTACAGGGCTGTCGTTAACGTCCGCCCTACAGGAATCCTCTCGCCCGTAGGGTAGCGCGCTTAGAACCACCCGATCAGGAGGTTCCGCTTTTCGGGGGTCACTTATGCACGTTTTCCCATTTTCCCATCTGTCCGCTCATCGCCGCGAGGACAAGGCCCGGTTCAAGGAGGGCATTGATGAGGAAATGAGTCGCGATGCAGGGCGCGAGGCTGCGGCCGGACATGACGTATACCACGGCGAGCGCGGCGCCAAGTATCCCGGTAGCGACAGTCGCACTGCCTGCCGCGCGGAGGCTCCGCCCCAAGAGGCCCCACACGCCATGCGCGACTCCGAAAAGCAGTCCAGACCCCAACACTTGGACGATCGGTCCGATCGATCGTGCTTGCAAATAATCCATCACCCACTTGCGAAAAATCACTTCCTCCAGGATTCCTGCCGTCACTGCTACCACCAGGGCGAGGAGTTTTAGAAATGAAGGTCGGAAGAGATTTGCCCGCACGGCCGGAAGGCGGGCGCTCACCCAAACGAAGAAGCCGGTAACTAAGACGGCCAAAAACCACCCTGTCGCGTTGCCGCTTCTGGCCGGCGTGAAGCCGAGGTAAGCCACAAGGCCCCGGGGGTTGTAAACGAAGTTCTCCACAACCCACCAGCCCTCCGCGGCGGCGATGCCAGCGAGAATCCACGCGCTAAGTCGCTCGGGGTTTCGTGGACCGCTCATCGGCTTCGGTGCTCCAGCTCATGTTATCTGCCCCCGGTAAAGCGGCAATAAGAATTGCCCGACGCCGGCGTCCCCCATACCGAGGTCGACCTCATTCTCGTCAATGGCCGGTCCGTCGGGTTCGACCACCGCCTCGGGGATGGCGACCGCGTCAGCGTCTACCCGGTCTTCGAGGCTCTGGATGTCACCCCGGTCGTGCGCCTCCGCCCGCGGCCGCTGCGCGAGCCGCGCTTCGTCCTTGACGAACTCGCTCTCCTCGCGGCTGAGTCTAATATCCGACAGCTGCTCCGCCGCTACCTGGCTCCGTCGATTTCGGTGACGCGGGTACGGGCGTTGGCGGGGCGACGGTAGGGGCAGCTGCGACGGGCGCCGGGGCAGACTTGTCGCTGCCGCAGGAGGTCGCCGCGAGCAGGACCGCGATGGCGATGAATCGTTTCATGCTCTCCTCACTCTTCCGGTCGACTTGGTGTTTCTCAGGCGAACGTTACACCCGAGAGGGTTAAAAACCGGCGGCGCGTTCAGCGGCGAGCGCAAGCGAGTCTGCTGCGGGCGCCATTAGCCCTCATGATTCGTGCGCTGGAAAAATGCCTGGACGTGAGCACGACGATCGCTGAAATCAATAAGCGGCGTGACACGCGTTTCAGCGACCGTCCACAATGGAAGGCTGAAAACGATTTGGTCGAGCTGTTGGACCGTCTCGACATCCGCGATGAAGCGGAGCGCGATTCGTCCGGCTACCGGTCCGCCTGCCACGATGCGGCCCTCTTGAGCGAGTTGTTCGGCTCTGCCGAGTGTCGCAAAAATGATTCCTTCGATGAATGCGTGAGCCGCGGCTTCGGTGAACGGTTGGCCTGTCTTGACGTGGTCAAGCTCGACTAAGAATCGCATCTTGTTTCCTCGCTTCTCGCAGTTCGCGCACATGCGTCCAACGACATCGACTTCAGTGGCGAGCGCAAGCGCGGCCGCTGCAGTGTGGGGTTAAATGTGTCATTGTTGTCAAACGCTATAGGGAAAGTAAGTAGGCCGCGAACTTCTCGTTGAAAAGGGCTCCGGGACGGCGCTGACGAAGCCGCTCGACGGCGGCGGGGCCAGACATGCCGAGCCGATGAAGAATGACGCCGGCCAACAGGGCTGAGCGGTTGAAGCCCATACCGCAGTGGGAAAGAACTCGATGGCCATCTTGAATGAGCGAAGCTCCGAGACTGACGAGACCCGAGAGCTTTGAAAGGTTAGGCAAGGCCTCGTCGTAGATTGGAAAGTAGACGTATAGACACTGATCGGGAACGGTTGGCACACCCGTGTCAAGACCGCCCTCGAGATCGAAGATGGTGTCGATTTGCTTGGAGGCAAGAAGACTCCAGTCTTCGATGGCGGGCGAGATGAAAAGGCACCCGGCGTCGTCTACGTGAAACAAGTTCATATAGTGACTAGACCGAAGAATCGCACGCCGAACGATATCAAACTCAGCGGCGAGCGAAGCGAGTCCGCTTGCAATCGGGGCTAGGTGCCTGGCTCCTGGCGCCCTGAGGACGGCTCTGACACGAACGCCTGAGCCTCGATTTCGACGAGCATTTGCGGGTCGATGAGCGCGGCTACTTGAACCATGGTGGCTGCAGGACGAATCGAGCCAAAGAACTCGCCATGCGCCCGCCCGACGTGCTCCCAGTTGCCGATGTCCGTAAGGTACATCCGGGTCGCGACGACGTGCTGAATTCGAGCACCTGCCCTACCGAGAGCCTCCTCGATGGTGCGAAGGGCTTGGATGGCTTGGAGGTAGGGGTCACCGGGACCGACGAGACCCTGCGGGGTCATGGCCGTCGAGCCGGCGACCCAGACATGAGGACCGATGCGCACGGCCCTGGAATAACCGACGCGCGGTTCCCAGGGGCCGCCACTGGAGATGTTGACGCGCTCAAGCATTTTTCGTCCGGTCGGTAAGGCACGAACAGGCGAGGAGTTCAAATAGGGCGAGGCACGCTGCACCTAAGGATACCGAGTTCAGCGGCGAGCGCAAGCGAGTCCGATGCAACGAGCTGTTAGCCGGCGCTCCCGGCTGGCTCAGCCGCCATTGAGGATACGAAGAAGGTCTTCTGCCTGCTGTTTGACGGCGCCCTTGTCGTCGAACCCGTGGGCCTGCTGGCCTGCTGCCATGCGGCGGCCGGCGAGGTCGCGAGCGCGTTCGCACCATGTGCGAGCCGCCTGCAGGTCGTCCCATGCCATGCACGCGGCGCCATACTCGAACATGAGGCGTGATGAATCGGGAAAAACGCGGAGGCCGGCCTCGAAATGGGAGATGACTGCGGCGCGTGCCGGCGCGCTCTTCGATTTCCGAAACGCGCAAATATAGGTGTCGCCGCGACGCATGAACCACTGAACGTCGTGAGTATCGGCCGATAGGCCGTCGAGGACTTGCGCTGCCTCGTCGCACCGACCCTGCTGGATGAGCGCGAAGACGTTACTGTCGGTCGCCAGTGGAACAGCGTCGCGGCCGCGCGTGGTCGGTGGTGCGCGGCGGGAACAGGCCGTGGCTGCCGTGACCGCGAGAAAGAGAGCCGCGTGGTAGCGAAAGCAAACGTTGATGGTGCGCATACTTGACAGGGAGATTGTAGAAGGCCGCGAGCGGGCGCGAGGCTCCTTTGCGACGGCTAACGACTTCGAGTTCAGCGGCGAGCGCAAGCGAGTGCGCTTGCAGCAGGTCCTAGACCGCCCAGAGGGCTTCCGTAAGCGCTTCGGCGAGCCCGAACGCATCCCTGTGGACAACGGAGCAGCCCGGCGAGGCCTTGCCGCTGCGTACTTGTGAGCCTCGGCGAGCAGGCTGTGGATGAGTGCCCACGGAGCCGGAACGTCGACCCAGGCGCTGACCCACCCGTACCGGCCAGAATAGGGAGTCTTGAAGAGACCGAAGTGTTCGACTAGGAACTCCTGGCGATCACGATCGGCTAAGACCGCGATCGAGGGCCGACCATGAAAGACCTCGAACGCTGCGATCGTGTGGCCGCCAACGTGGAACGTGGGATGGCCCCACGCGATCTTCTCCTCCATGCCGGTGAGGGCACGACATTCGCGACGGAGCCATGCGAGGGCATTGGTCTTTCTGGTCGCTTCCATTACGACTGGCTCCCGCGTCAAAGTGAAGTCGCCTCAGGTCGCATGGTTCCACGGGCCGCATAACGATATCGCGCTCCCCAGTGAGCGCAAGCCGGCAAGAGCCTGGGGGCCTCACGGCCGATCTTGGCCTCGGCATGGTCGCGTACACGCCGAACCCCGTCAGTCGCGTGCATCCCGGAGTCGGGCACGCCCGAAAGCCGGGCGATCCCTTCCGCACATGGACGATGCGCCGGCAGTCGCGGCAGAAGTAGTTGTCGTAGCCCGGAAGGTTCGAGCCGATCGGGGCGAAGGACTCGCGGGCGGAGCCGACGCTCATTTCTTCGGGCTCCCGTCGAGGATCTCTCGAAGAATCCTCACCATCGCTTCGCGTCGTGACGCCAGCCCCCATTCTTCCTCCCCCCCGTCTCGGGCCTCAAGAAGTTTGATGAAAGTCGCTCGATCCTCGTCGGACAGCGCGCTGAGGCGCCGCTCTATTCGCACGCAGATTGCGTCCTTCTCGACCGGATCGCTCGACGTCACGAACTCGCGGGCATCCTGCCAGCAGAGTTCGAAGAGTTCGTCTTCGCCCGCGTCCGACATCGTTTTCATGGATTCACCCGCGCATGTGGGTTGAGCCTATCAGGGCCATACAGCCCTACGCTCGCGGTGGCGTTCCATTTCTTTCGAGGAGTGTCCCCGAGAAGGAGCGGCGCGGCGGGAGAGTCCATCTCAACGCCGCGCGCCGGGAGCAGATACTCACCGCCGACTCCGGCCGCTTGATGCGGTCGGGCCGTCGCGCCTCGAGGGCCGGCGGCTCGGTGAGGGAAGGGCGACATCCTGTCACAGGAGAGGCGGCGTGCAGCATGAGAGACTTTCGGCCATGACGGGGCGCGAGAACGAAGGGAGCCCCATGAAGAAAACGAAGGGCCCTCGCTACTGGAGCGCGACCGAACTCAAGAGGGTCGGCGTCTCGATTCTCGACGGAAGGAGCGGGGATCTTGTCTGCGACAAGTGCCGCTCGACGTGGTGGACAAATCAGCCGTCGCGCTCGCAGCGGGCGCGGTCTCGCGGCTATTGGAAGTGCCCGAAGGGATGCAACGCGTGAAGCGCCGCCCTGGCTTCCGCTTCGACGCGAAGGCAGCTCGCCTCGACCGCCTCGAGGCCGCCGCCCGTGCTTCCGCGGTAGACCTGGCCGGCCTCGCCGGCTCGCTCGAGCGGGATAGGTGCGCGCGCGTGCTCGCGAAAGCAGAGGAGGCGGAGGCGTGAGCGATGCCATGGACCGTGAAGAGATTCATCGTGCGTTCGCGGCAGCCCGTCGCGTACTTCGAGAGGCCGAGGGCGCGGGACGAGCGCCTCCCGAACCAATGGCTTTTTCGATTCTGCGGTTACTCGAGTACGCGGTTGCCACCGGAGACGCCCTGAGTATTCTCGCCAAGGCGTTCACCAGCTGTTTCGGCTACCTAAAGTCGCAGCTTCCGATCGAGGCATTCGAGCCGCTGCGCGTGGCATTCCACCACGACGAACATGGGGCGATGGAAGGCGAAGGAGGCGGGGGCGTGAGAGAGGGCCTCGCGTGGCGGCCCAGCAAGGACGACGCGTGAAGACGATCT
>CALAOT010000049.1 GCA_937889545.1 uncultured Opitutaceae bacterium | reverse complement strand
GAGCCGGCGCTCCGCGCGCCTCGCCGCGACGCGGGCGCGGTCGAACGCGAGGGCCGCCGGATTGGCGCCGGGCGTGGCCCAGCCGTCCGTCTTCAGGCCCTTCGACTCGAGGGCCGCGAGCGACTCGTCGAGCCGGCGGAGGTCCCCGTCGCGAAGGCGGGCGAACTTTGACCGCGCGTGACCGGCCGCGTCCTCCTGCGCGCACGCGACCTCCCCCATGAGCGCGACAAGGGAGCCCTGGATGCCCCGCAGGAGCTCGCGCGCGGCCGGGTCCGGCGCCAGCATCCGCGCCGCGCCGACCTCCACGTTGAGCTCGTCGAAGGCGCCGACAGCCTCGATCTGGGGATGGTCCTTCGGGACGCGCTGCCCGTGGAGCAGCCCCGTCGTCCCCTGGTCGCCCGTCCGGGTCGCGATGCTCACGGCGGCGCCGCGGCCCTGGCGGCCCTGGTCTGCTTTGCCAGCGCCTTGACCGCGTCGTCGATCCCGGCGCGCACCGATTTCTCCATCCGGTCGATGAAGAGGATCCCGTTCACATGGTCGGCCTCGTGGAGAAGGCAGCGCGCGAAGAGCCCGGTGCACTCGAGGGTGTGTGGGAGGCCGTGCTGGTCCCGGAACGCGGCCGAGACGGCCTCCGCGCGCAGGACATCTCCCCGGATCTCCGGAAACGACAGGCAACCCTCCTCGGACGAGACCAGCTGGGTCCCGCGGGCGACGGTAACCTTGGGATTTGCGAAGACCAGCGGCATGAACAGCTCGAGCGGCGGCCTCGCCCCGTCCAGCTTCCAGTCGAAGTCGGCCTCCACGGCCCGCAGGTCCGCGACGAACAGCTGGAGCACCCGCCCGACCTGCTGCGCGGCGAGCCCGATCCCGCGCGCCTCGTGCATGGTCTCGATCATTTGCCCCGAAAACGAGGCGAGGGCGTCATCGAACGCGGTGATTTTCTCGCCTTTCCTGCGCAAAACTGGATCGTTGTAGTGAACAATTCCCAGGGACATCGGTCGGTCAGATTGGACAACCTGATCGCGATCCCCCCGGGCCCGCAAATCAATACTTTCGAGAAGCAGATGAGCCTCCCCCAAGAGACCCGCAAGACCCCGCCGGCCGCCCCCGCGCTCGTGTTCGCGGGAGCCGTGGTCGCAGTGCTCGCATGGCTCCTGCCCGTCAGCCTGAAGTCGGTCAGCAAGGGGCTCCTCCGTTCAGCCGCCGAGGGGACCCCGTCGGTGGCCGCATTCGGCCGGGACCTGGTGGACTCGGAGAAGATAGGCCCCGCCATGTTCCTGCTCGCCGTCTCGAAGGCCGTGGACGATCCGCGCGCGCCGGCGCTGGAGCGCGCCCTTGGCGCCTTCTCTTCGCGGCAGCCGGCGCTCGTGGCGTGGGGCGGATGGGATCCGTCGCTCGAGCCTCTCTTCAACCTGCGGCAGCACACGCCATACGGGCCGAGCACGCCGGTGATGACCTTCCTCATCCCCGAGAATGCGCGCAACAGGGTCCGCGCGTACCTCGCGAACTCCGGGTCCCTGGGCGTCCAGGCGGTCCTGAGGACCCATGATATCGCGTTGACGGGCAGGTTTGTCCCGGCCAACCGCCCGGGCGGCCAGCCGCTCGACGCGCTCATCCTCCTCACGGGCCTCCTGTACCAGGGCGAGCACCTCTCGCCGACGCTCCAGCGCGAGGTGCGCGCACTCGCCGAGACGGCGGCCCAGCGAAACGAGCTGGGGGACCTCGAGGGGTTCTACCTGGACCTCCTGTCGCTGGGCCGGCGACTCGACTGGACGCAGCTGGGGGAGCTCCTCAAGCGGACCGCGAGCGTCCGGACGGTCGGGGAGTACGCCCACCTCAGCCGGGTCGCGCCCGACCAGCTGCCGTTCATCTACTCGGCCGCGCTGCTCTCCAACTCGGCGGACCGGGTGGCGTCCTACCTCATCCGCTACGGCAAGGCCGGCTCGGAGGACCTGCGCCTGGCGCTCGCGGACGGGCAGGGCGCGGTCGACCTGCTGCTCCAGCGGGAGGTGCCCGTCAACCGCTCGCCCGGGCCGGCGATGGGCGCGGCCGCGGCGCTGGTGCTCGTGCACCCGCGCCTCATGCTGGCGCTCAAGTACGCTGGCTACATGATCGGCCTCTTCCTCCTCCTGCGCGGCCTCGACATCTGGATAGTGTCGCCCGCCGGGGGGCCGTCCGCCGGGCCGCAGCAGCACGTGCGCGCGGGCATCCTGGCCGTCGTCATGTCGGCGCTGCTCGTCGTCGCGACGGAGCCCTTCCTCCTGAAGGCGGCGCCGCCCTCGGAGTACCGTGTTCGGCTGGTGCTCCCGATGCTCGCGAACACGGCCACGCCAACCGCTTCCAACCCAACCTCAACCCCGGTCACTATGGAAACCTCCACACTCGTATCAATCGGCATTTTCGCCGCGCTCCAGGTGGGCATGTACATGGCCTGCCTCCGCAAGATCCGGGAGATCGAAGGCCAGGAAGCCTCGCCGCTCCTCAAGCTCCGCCTCATGGAAAACGAGGAGAACCTCTTCGACAGCGGGCTGTACGTCGGCATGATGGGCACCGCGGCGGCCCTCGTCCTGCAGGTCGTCGGCGTGATCGAGCCCAACCTCCTGGCCGCGTACTCGTCCAACCTGTTCGGCATCATCTGCGTCGCGCTTGTCAAGATACGCCATGTCCGCGGCTACAAGCGCAGGCTGATCCTCGAGGGCCAGAGAGTGGCCGCCGCACCGGCCGCGCCATGAACAAGACGCTCCTGCTCTTCATCGTCGACTTCCTGTTCCTGAACCTCATCGCGCTCACGCGGTGGGAGAGGGCGGAGCCCGCGCGCCCGCGCCAGCCGCCGGTCAACGAGCTCTCGGCCAACTCGGTCTCGAAGGAGCAGGACCTGGTCGAGGCGATGAGGCAGTCGCTCACCGACGAGCAGCTGGCGCGCCAGACGGTCGAGCAGAAGCTCACCTCGGCGGACTCGACGCTGTCGGCGAGGGAGCGCAGCCTCGGGCAGCTCCAGTCGGAGAGCCTGAAGCTCACCGCCCAGCTGGTCGACACGCAGAAGGCCCAGGCCGACCTCAACATCAGGTACCAGGCGGAGACGCAGGAGGCCTCGCTGACCCGAAGCCAGCTTTCCCAGCTTCAGCGCGAGCTCGAGGACAAGAAGGCCGAGGCGGAGCGCCAGAAGCAGGCGCTCGCCACGCTCGAGAGGCAGGACGCCGACGCCCGCAAGCAGATCGAGGGCCTCACGGTCGCCGTGGCGGTAGGCGAGCACGAGAAGCAGGAGCTGGCCGCCAGGACCGGCGAGCTCCAGAAGCAGCTGCAGAGCGAGAGGACGGAGCGCATCGACGTGGAAAAGTCCGCCAGCCAGCTCGCCCAGGGGGTCGACCAGCTGGCGCAGCATTCCGGGGAGCTGACCAAGGAGATCCGCGACAACCGCCCGATCAACGCGAACATCCTGTTCAACGAATTCCTGGCGAACCGCGTGCAGACGGCCTTTACCGCAACCCGCAAGGGACTCTTCGGAAGCGCGACCAAGGACGGGGAGTCGAAGACCGTGTTCACGACGGACGGGAAGCAGGTGTACGCCCTGGTCGACGTCGAGGACACCCCGTTCTCGTTCCAGGACGTCGGAGTCGACTGGAAGAGGATCGCGGTCCGGTTCAACCGCCCGCCCGACTACAGCTCCAGCGGCTCGCAGATCGAGTTCCTCGAGGCGGATCCGCGCGTGGTCGTGGTCCCTGTCGACGCCCAGCAGGTCGCCGCGCTCGGCGTAAAGGTGTACCCGCTCGCCGCGGACCCCTTCAAGTTCTCCGACGCCGTGCTGGTCAGCGACGGGGGCAAGGGCTACGGCGAGCTCGGATTCAAGCTCGACGCCTCGCACCGCGGCTACGTGCGCGTCGACAACCGGCTGTTCAAGCGAGTCTTCGGGGATTTTGCGCCCTCGCGCGGCGACCTCGTCTTCAGCAAGGCTGGCGAACTGCTCGGGATCATGGTCAACAGCGACTTCTGTGTCCTCCTGCGCGACTTCACGCCGATGACCACGATCCCCGCCGGCGAGGAGCAGGCGTCCCCCCGCACAAGCGCCATGCTCGACTCCCTGTCGGCCCGCGTCCGGCAGATGCCGATCGAGCTGCAGTAGGGGGGGGTGCGGCGCGGGCAGGCGTCCGGAAGGCGACACCCCAATGCCCCCGAACATCCTCTGGATAGTCACGACGCAGTGGCGGGCGCAGGCCTGCGGGTATTCCGGGGACCCCAACGCGCGGACCCCGTGCCTGGACGCGCTGGCCGCCGAGAGCGCGAACTTCACGCAGGCGGTGACGCCCCATCCCTTCGGCCCCTTCGCCCGGGCCGCGATGCTGACCGGGGTCCCGTCGCCCGAGAACGGGATCCGCGACTACTTCGACCCGCTGCCCCCCGGGGCGCGCACGATCGCGCACGATATGCGCGACCGCTCCTATTCCACGGCCTTCTTTGGGAAGTGGCACCTGTACAGGAGGGACAGCCGGGCGAAGCTCACCGGGGAGGAACATGCCAGGATCGTCGTCCCGCCCGAGTACCGGGGCGGGTTTGATTTCTGGGAGGGATTCGAGAGCGGCTTCCAGCTCAACAATCCCTGGCTGCACGGCTCGCGGCTGCCGCTGCCCGTCCGCTTCGACGGATACCAGAGCGATGTCGTGTGCGGGCGCGCCTCCGAGACCCTGCGCGCGCTCGGTGGGCCCTGGTTCGCCGTCGTGAGCCTTGAGGCGCCCCATCCGCCCTACGACGCGCCGGCCGCGGGGGTTCGCGCCCGCGACCCGGGGGCGCTCGCGCTCCGCGGGAATGTCCCCGCGGGCGGCGGGGCAGGCGAGCGGGCCCGCCTGGAGCTCGCCGGGTATTATGCGCACATCGAGGCGACGGACCGGTCGATAGGGGGGCTCCTCTCCAGCCTGCCGCGGGACACGCGGATCGTGCTGACCTCGGTTCACGGGGACATGCACGGATCGCACGGGCTCTTCCGGAAAGGCTGGCCCCACGAGGAGAGCATCCGGGTGCCGCTGCTCGTGCGTGTTCCGGGCGCGGTCCGCCGGGAGGACGCCCCGTTCAGCCTGCTCCATCTTGCGCGGATGACGGCGGGCCTGGCGGGCGCGCCGGCGGCCCACCCGGTGCCGGGCGACGGGCTTGCCCGGATGTCGATGCCGTCGGTCGTCAGGCTGCCGGACCAGTGCGACCGGATATGGACGGGTGTGCGGACGGCCGCCCGGAAGCTCGTGCTCGACGGGCTCGGCGCGCCCTGGCTCTTCTACGACCTGGATGAGGATCCCCTTGAGATGCGCAATCTCTCGGGCGACCCGTCGCGCGCGGGGGAGATCGCCGGGCTTGGCCGGATGGTCCGGTGCCCCTCCTAGGCCGCGGTCACCCGCTGATTGGCGAGGGCACCTTGCCCTTTGCGAACTGGCGCCTGATCGCGGCGACGATCTCGTGCATCTTCACGGGCTTTGGGATGTAATCATCCATCCCGGCGTCGAGGCATATCTCGCGGTCGCCCTGCATCGCATTGGCCGTCAGGGCGATGATCTTCGGCTGTCGCTCCGACGGCAGGTCCCTGCGGATCCTGCGGCTTGCCTCGAGCCCGTCCATCTCGGGCATCTGGAGGTCCATGAGGACCAGGTCGTAGTTCCGGGTCTTGAACGCGTTGACGGCCTCCAGCCCGTTGGCGACCGCGTCCGCGCGGTAGCCCATCCGCTCGAGGAACCGAAGGGCGACCTTCTGGTTCACCGCGTTGTCCTCGGCCACCAGCACGTTGAGCGGAATCTCCTCCGCGATCGGGCGGTCCTCCTCGCGCACCTGAGCCACGGCCGCGCCGCCAGGCCGGCTCCACATCGTCGAGAGGGCCTGGAGGAACTGCACCGTCTTGATCGGCTTCGATACCGTGGCGTACGGGAACCCGTCCGACGGGGCTGACGGGGGCGTCTGGCCGAGCCGGAAGAGGACCATCCTCGGGCACCTGATCGCCCACGTGTGCTCGAACGCCTTCTGGCTGTCAAACTCCGGAAGGTCCAGGATCACGATCGCGGGCGGCTTTGGAAGCGTGGACGTCATGAGCACCGCGGACTCCGGCTCGTTCGCGAAGGTGCAGGTGGCGCCCAGCGCATCGAAGAGCGTGCGCAGGCGGGCGCGGGTGATCGGGTTGTCCTCGATGCAGAGCGCCAGCGCTCCGCGCAGCTCGATCCTGTCGAGGGACGGCGCGGCGGCCTCCGGCGGGCGCTGCGCCGCCTCCGTCATGATGGAGATCGTGAAGGTCGAGCCCTTCCCCAGCACGCTCTCGGCGCGGATGTCGCCGTTCATCAGCTGGCACAGGCGCTGGCAGATCGCCAGGCCGAGGCCCGTTCCCCCGTATTTCCGCGTCGTCGACGAGTCCACCTGGCTGAACGCCTTGAACAGGCGCTCGATCCTGTCCTCCGGAATCCCGATGCCGGTGTCCTGCACCGTGATCTCAAGCTTCATCCTGCCCTGGTGAATGGCCCTGAAATTCGTGTCCATCGGGATCCTCCTGGCGTGGATCGAGATGCTCCCGGCGAGCGTGAACTTGATGGCGTTGTTGACGAGGTTGACGATGACCTGCCTCAGGCGGGTGACGTCGCCGACGATCCAGGGAGGGACGTCCGGCTCGACATGGTAGCCGATCTCGAGCCGCTTCGCGGCCGCCGTGGGGGCGAAGAGGTCGAGGGCCTCCTCGACGCACAGCGCCAGCTCGAACGGGGCCTTCTCCAGCTCCATCTTTCCGGACTCGATCTTCGAGAAGTCGAGGATGTCGTTGATGATCGTCAGGAGCGCCTCCCCGGAGGTGCGGATCGTGTTGACGAAGTTCCGCTGCTCGGAGGTGAGCTTGGTCTCCATGAGGATGCTCGTCATCCCGATGACGCCGTTCATGGGCGTGCGGATCTCGTGCGACATCGCCGCCAGGAACTCGCTCTTCGCGCGCGACGCGGCGTCCGCCTCCGCCTTGGCCCGGCGCAGCTGGCTCTCGGTCTCCACCCGGGACGTGATGTCGGTCTCGATCGCGATGAAGTTCTCCACCTGGCCCGCCTGGCTGCGCACGACCTGGACCTCCAGGTGCAGGTAGTACTTCCTCCCCGACTTGGAGTACTGGACGATTTCCGTGTTCGTGCCTATGCCCTTGGCGATTTCATCGCGGATCAGGTCGGCCTGGGCGGCGTCGGTGTCCGGCCCGACCAGCAGCTGCCCGGGGTCCTTGCCGACGACCTCCTCGAGCGTGTACTCCATGACCCGGCAGAAGGCGCCGTTGACCCATTCGATCTTCCCGTCCGCCGACCCGATGATGACGAGGTTGTCGGTCTTCGACGCGACGAGCGAGAGCTTGCGCGCCTCGGCCTGGCTCTCGCGCAGCGCGTGCTCCGACTCGCGCCTGATCGTGATGTCCTGGACGGTGCCGATGATCCGCATGGGGCGCCCGTTGGAGCCCGCGAGAACCGACTTCGACCGGACGTACACCCAGCGCCAGTCGCCCGAGACCGCGCGGACCCGGTATTCCGGGTCTATGAATGAGGCGATCCCGTTGAGCTGGGACTCGGTGCGCTTCCTGTAGAGCGGGAGGTCGTCCGGATGGATGAGTGACTGCCAGGCCTCAAGGGTCGAGGGCATCCGGCCGTACTCGTATCCGAGCATTCCCCAGAGGCCGGGGCTGTAGTAGACGTGCCCCTTGGGCACGTTCCACTCGAAGATGCCGATCTGCGTGGAATCGAGCGCGAGCCGGAGGCGCTCGTCGGAGACCTTCAGCCGCGCCTCGATCCTGCGCCGCTCCTCGTTTTCCGCGACCAGCTTCTTGTTTGAGAGATCGGAGAGGTACTGGCCCGAGCGCGCGCGGCGGGCGAGGTGAAGCGTGAACCCGAGCAGCAGGGTGATCGCGAGCCCGCCCCCGAGGGCCATCTCGGGCAGGTACCGACGGTCGCGCGAGAGCGCCAGGTACTTCGGCGTGAGGCCCAGCCGGATCCGCTCGTTGAAGATCGGGACCACCCTCTCCGTCTTGAGGGCCTGGTCGACCTTCTCGTCAACGAGCGTCGAATGGTACACGTCGTCCCGGCCTATGCTCACGACCACCGAGTAGTCGGACGCGAGCATCGGCTGCTGGCGGACGATCGTCGAAAAAAACCTCGCGTAGAGGTACTCCAGCGCGGCGTAGCTGTTGGGGCTTCCGGCCTTGCTGATCGGAGCGTAGATCACGAAGCCCGAGGCCTTCTTCCCGCCGATGTCCTCCGAGAAGACCACCTCGGGGGCGTTCTTCGCGCGCGCGGCGCCTATCGCCTCGCGCCTTCCGGAGTCTAGCACATGGTCGAATCCGAGGGCTCCCTCGTTGCCCTGGGTCGGCCAGACCCAGAGGGTCTTCAGGCTCGGATCAATGTACGAGATCGACACGCAGCCTAGGTCCTTGGACTCGTCGAAAAGCTGCACCGCGTCGGTCAGCCATGCGGCCATGTTGTTGTCGGGGCTCTCGGCTCCGTTGCGGGCGAGCCGGTCCAGCGCGTTCATCTGCTGGTCGATGTCGTACTTGATCGTCGTCGCGAACTGGTCCGCAGCGGTCAGGGCCCTCGCGCTCAGGTAGGTGTTCTCGCGCTCCTTCAGCCCGATCCAGAATATCAGCGTCAGGGTCAGGCTTCCGATGACCGCGGGCATGGGCAGCCACGCGGGGGGGCCGCCCTCGCTCTTCATGCTCGCCCTCCAGGCAAGCACCAGCAGCGCCAGTCCGGTCGCGAGCAGCGCGGCCGCGGTCACGGCCGCCATCGCCGTGCTCGTGCCCCAGTCGTAGACGGCGGGAAGCCTGAACACATACCCCAGCAGGGCCGAGAACCCGACGGAAGACAGGACGGACCCGGCGACGGCCTCGGAAAAGAGGCGCTCGCGGGCCCGCTTTTCGGACAGGCTCAGGAGCAGGGCCACGCCGGTCAGCGCGATGCAGCACGCCGCCATGACGGAGCCGCGGCCCGGCTGGACCGTGTCGACCAGCAGGGAATCGTGCGCAATCAGCTCGTCGATCTTCAGGTCGATCCCGAGGAGGCCTTCGAGCGTGGTGAGCCCCCCGATGAGCGCGGGCACGGCCGCGGCCCAGGCGGCCCTCTTGAGGCCGAACTCGCGGCCGATCAGCGCCAGTCCGATCGCGAGGAAGCACAGGCCCTCGTTCGCCTTGATCGGGGCCGCATGCTCGGCCGGCTGCAGGAGGGAATCAATATGGAAGACCCAGGCGAAAAGGGCCAGGGCCCCCACCAAAACGAGGAGCAATGCGAGCGCAAGCGACGCCCGCTCGGTCCATGATCGGCGGGGCAATGTGGATACGTTGTCCATTGGTCCCGGGTAGAGCTAAGCGTCTCGGGCGGCGCGGGGCAACGTGTTTCGGCCTTAGGGGCTTGCGCAGGCAGGCCCGCCCGCCGGCCCACGGGTCCTTTGCCTCCGCCTTTCAGGGCTGGGGATTGGCCAGGGGGGAGGGCGCGGCCGGCTTGTCCGCCGGGCCGGCCTTGAGATCGTCCGCCCGGAGCAGGGTCAGCGGGCTGTACGCGAAGCTCCACGCCGGCTTGTCGATGCTTCCGGTGAGCCTTACCCGGAACACGGCGGAGATCGGCGCAGAGAGCGCGTTGAACACCTGGAGGATCGACCTGCTCTCCTGGAAGGGGGAGATCCTCGCCGAGAAATCGAGCAGCCTCTTGTCGATGGAATAGGTTCCCTTCCCCTCGATCGCGGAATTCGCGCCGATGACGCTCACGTCGGAAAAGACGAGCGAGGCGTTCTCGATCTTGTACTCGGCCCTGGCCTGGGTGAAGCGGAGCTCGGTGAGCTTCAGGAGCCGCGAGAGCCCCCCGAGCAGCGACAGCTCCCCGAGCTCCGCTCCCTGGATCTGGACGTTTCCCTCGCCGACGAACGTCCCAAGCTCGCCCGGCCGGCCGTCGGCGGTCGCGTTCAGGTCGAGCCGGACCTCGGACTTCTCGCGGGCGAAGGTGTCGAGCGCCGTGGAGCGCCCGGGTGCGCGGGAAACATAACCCGCGGCGGCCGTCGCGGCCTGTCCGAGGCTGGCGCCCGTCAGCGAGGCCTTGAACCTGAGGCGCCGGTCGGCGCCGGCCTCCGTGAATTCGGCCGATCCGGTGGCGTTGCCCCCCGCGAAGCCCGCGTCGACGTCGGCGACGTCGACGGAGCCGTCCCGGACGTCGAACTTGAACGAGGCCTTGGTGAACGCGACCCCGTGGACGCGCAGGCCCGCGTCCGAGCGGACCTCCGCGTGGAGGGTCTTGTGCCGGGCGCCGGGCGCCGCCGGCCCGTCAAAGTGCCCGCGCAGGGAGATCGAGGGCGGATTGTCGAAGGAGAATGCCGCGACCGCCGCCGCGGCGGCGGGAGGAAACAGACCGCCCACGGCCGCGGGGTCGAGCGTCGACGTAATGTCGATGTCCAGCCCGCTCCAGGCCCCGTGCTGGGGCTCCGTCGCCAGCCTGAACGCGCCCTGCGCGCTTCCGGATCCCTGCGCGGCCGCGAACTCGAAGCCCTCGCAGCCCGACTGGTCGACGAGGAGCCGGGTGCGGGCACGGTCGAACGGCACGCCCAGCAGGACGGGATCCTTCGCGTCAGCGTAGCCGAACACCGAGAACACCCTGCCGTGCCGGTAGCGCCCCCTCACGTCGACGGTCGCATCGGGCGGCCTTGAGGGAAAGCCGAAGCCGGAGAACAGCTTCTGCCACCACCCCCCGGAGAACCAGGGCGAGATGTCGAGGGGGCGCAGCCTGCCCCCGAGCAGGTAGCGGTAGTCCAGGGTCTTGAAGTCCTGCTCGTAGGAGCCCCGCGCGACGTTCTCGCCGCTCCGGACGAACGCCTCGCGCGCGGCGAAATGGGTTCCGTCAAACGTCACGACGCCGCGGGCCTCGTCGATGCCGACGCCGTAGGCGACGAGGCCGCGGCCGTCCACGCGCGCGCTGGCGTCCGCAAACTTCCATCCCGGAGCAAAACGGGCGCTGCCCGCGAGCGCCACCGGCTCCGAGAAATCGACAAAGCGACGGACCGCGGCCTTCGTCCGGGCCGAAAGCGGGCCGAGGAGGTCGGGCGAGATGCGGGCGTCGAACGCGATGTCGGCCGACGTGGACGCCGGATCGACGTCCGCGCGCGCCCACACCGGGGAGTTGAAAAGCCATGCGGAGACCTCCGCCGTGAACGCGCTGCCGCTCCCGGGGGTCAGCCGCGCGAGGGGGGCGAGCACCATGGCTCCCTCCCCGGAGGCCGACGCGGCCGTGATCTCCAGCTGCTTCGGGCTGAACGAGAGGGTGTCCATCCTGAGGATGCCCCGGACCTGGACCCGGATGCCGGACGCCTCGGCCCTGCCGGCAAGCCGCAGGCTCTCGGCGGACGTGGCGGCCGACGCCATCGTGGGTTCGCTGCCGAGGAGGGGAAACCGGGCCGAGGCGCGGATGTTCGCCGCCTCCAGGGCGATCGGGGCTGACATCCTAAGGCCCGGCGCGCGCAGCTCGGCGCTCACGATCGCGCCGCGGGCCTCGGACGGGGCGAGCACGGCCGTGAGCGCGGCGTGGTCCAGTGCCGACAGACGCTCCTCGGCGCGCGAGAACTCCCGGCTGAGGGCGACGTAGTTCCTTGACACGAACTCGGCGAGGGGAAGGGACGTGGCGGGAGCGCCGCGCCGGGCGACGGTGCCCGCGTTGACGGCCCCGTGCGCCGAGACGCAGACGCCGCCCAGGCGGCAGTTCAGGTAGTCGACCGAGAATTCGTCGCCCCTGGAGGTGATCGAGAAGCCCGCGTCGAGGTCCTGCACGATCCTCTCGGAGGCTCCCGACCTGGAGAGCATGGCGGGGATGAAGAGGTCGGCCCCGGTCGCCCTGATCTCGCTCGGCTCGAACCGTCCCGCGACGAGAGCCAGCGGGTCCAGCCGTATGTAGATCGCGCGCGCGGTCACGACGGGCTCGCTGAAGGACGCCAGCTTGAAGCGCGCCCTCTCGATCAGCACGCGCCCCGAGGGGTCGAAGATCGCCCGCCCGAAGGCGACCGAGACGCCGGATTGCGCGAGGTGGTCCTCGATCGCGTGGAGAAGGAAGCGCGGGACCTCGAGCTCCCTCACGGAGGCGATGTAGCCCTGGAACGCCAGGAGCAGGACCAGGAGGAGCCATGCCGTCCATACGCCCGCCGCGACCAGCCCGGAGGCGCAGTGGCGGGCGCCCGCCATGCAGGACCTCTTGATTCCCGCGAGCATCCGGTCAGGGCTGGGTCAGCGTCCAGAGGGCGTCGAGCAGCGGCTGCTCGATCGCGAACACGGCCCCGACGTCCTTCGAGCCCGCGAGCTGCTCGGTGGCCCCGGTCCGCTCGGCAAACCACAGGGTCATCGTGGTGACCTGCCCGGGCCCAGGGCCGCCCGGCAGCGACACGGTCGCGTCCATCCGGTACCGCCATGGGCGCACCTCCCCGGCGGCGAACACCTTCTCCGGGAAGCCGTCCTGCACGAACGCCGCCGCGCGCAGGAGCCGCAGCTGCGAGAGGACCGCCGCGAGCGCCGCCTTCCGCGGGCCCGGCTCGGCGGCGAGCGCCTCGTCCCAGGTCTCGCCGTCGGCGAGCTTGCGCGCGTAGACGACCGAGCCGTCGGCCGTGTTGGCCAGCGTGAGCGACGTAATGCGGGCCGAAGCCGGGATGGTGCTGAGCAGCCGCTCGCGCCAGGAGAGGGGCGTCGCGCCCGTCTCGCGCAGGATGTCGGGCTCCACGGCGTAGATCGAGGACGAGCCCGCGATCCGTGCGTAGGCGACGTTCTCGCGGTTCGTGGGAAGTCCGACCTGCAGCGTCACCTGGGGGATCGCCGCGCCCGCCAGCGTGAGCGCAACCTCCCTCTCGGGCCGGTTGAACCCCCAGTCCTCAAGGTCGGCGTTGGTCGGGGCGTCGCTCTGGAACTTGAGCGCGGCCAGGGTCTCAAGCTGCTCGAGGAGCCTCTGGACGGCGGCCGTGTCCGCCGGCAGCGTCTGCGGTCCCGGCGCGCCGCCGCCGCGGCGGATGATCTGCCAGCCCGGGGCCTGGCCGCCGGCCGCCGACTCGAGGCGCTGGAGGTCGAGCTCCGGGAGGTTCGGGGCGGTGAGCGCGATCGATGTGACGGCGTTCGCGTCGAAGTCCATGACGTGGCGGTCGCGCAGCTCGTCCTGCGCGTTGCGCAGCATCTCCATGAGCGCCTTCGGGACCGCCACCGTGAAGACCGCGTGGCGGTCCTCCAGCTGGGCGTAGTAGTTCTGGTCGCCCTCCGACGGCGCCCCCAGGAATAGCGTCTCGTGCCGGTTATTCCCCTCGATCGTGACGCGCAGGAGGGGCGCGGCGGACGGCGCCGCCGCGGGCGGGTTCTGCAGGACGAACGACTTCACGCGCAGGGAGTCGAGCCCGTTGATCGCGAGCTCGGTCGCGTTCTTGCCGGCCCGGGCGATGACCGGGGTCTCGAACGACCAGCGGCTGCCGTCCCGGTGCAGCCTGATCCGGACTCCGGAGGGGGCGGCCGTCTGGAGGCTGAGGGACCGCGCCTCGAATGCCGGGATAGAGAACACGGTGTCGGAGCGCAGCTGGTCGAACGGGATCGAGAGGCTGTCGGCGAGCGAGCGGCCGACCACGTGGACGCGCTCGCCGTCGGGCGACAGCACGTACAGGTGGTCCCCGACCTTGGTCGTGTCCCCGATGCGCAGGACCGTCGTCCGGACGGTCGGCGCCCCGGGGCCGCCCGGCTCGCCGGAGGAGAAGGTCACGGTCAGCTTGGGCTGGTCCAAGCCGTAGTCGGCGAGCTTCTGGCCGTTCTTCTCCAGCTCGCGCGTGCCGAAGCTCGTCTCGTGCTCAAGGAACTGGAGCTCGTTGACGATCCGGCTGACCGCGTTCGGGTTCGCGGGCCACTCGACGGGCTTCGTCAGGTACCAGCTGTCGCCCCTGCGCTCGAGCCTGAAGCCCGCGCCCGGCGCCGCCCCGGCGACCTCCAGGCTCCGGATGTCGGAGGCCTCGGGGCCGAGGACCCTGCGCCGGGCCTCGAGGGAGGCCCGCTCGATCCTCCAGTCGCGCTCGAAGTAGAATATGAAGAAGAACAGCGCGACGTTCAGGAACAGGAGGACGAGGGTTACTTTGGAGCGCATTTCGGTGGGGCGGGTCTGCCGTGCGGCGGTAGGTTGATCAGCTTCTCCGGGCCCAGTATACGGCGAGACCCAAGAGGGCGGCAATGCCCGGCAGCGCGAGCATGAGGGTGTAGCGCAGGCGGGCGAGCTCGCCCGCGCTCAGCGAGATCTGGAAGCGGTCGATGGGCCTTGACGGAACGTTGAGCGTGGTGTCGCGCCCGACCGTCCAGTTGACCGCGCCCAGGAACATCCCCTCCGAGCCGGTGTTGGTTATCCTTGCGTTGGATATCATGTCGCCCGTGCCGATGACGACGATCCGTCCGCCGGGGACGCTGAAGGGCAGGCTGCCGCGGACGGCGACCTTCTCGGAGGCGACGGCGACCCCGAGCCTGTTCGGGGGCTCCATCTGGGGAAGGCTCTTGATGTCGACTCCGGGGGTGAACGGCTGGATCCCGCGCTGGCGGTAGTCGATCTCCCCCCAGGCCGTGGTCGACGTCGCCGCGAGGGTCACGACCGTGAGGCCGGCCTCCGCGGGGCGCCCCGGAAGCGGGCGGACGCTGCGCGCATAGCCGATCCGCAACAGCTCCTTGTAGTCGAGCAGGGTCTGCGTGATCGGGTGCTGGGCGTACGCTCGGATGATGAGGTCGCCGTCCTCGGTCATGTTGTCGGAGCCCAGGTCGATGACCAGGTCGTCGTCCACCAGGACGCCCCAGTCGTCGATGAGCAGGTCCCTCAAGCCCGGCTGCGTGCCCGGCTGGAGGAACAGGATCAGCCTGCCGGCCTGCGCGCCCAGGTACTGGCGCAGCACCTCCTGCTCATAGGACGTGTACGGGTCCTGCGGCGCGACGCTCACGAGCAGCGCGGCGTCGGGCGGGATCTTGCGCGAGCCGGCGAGCTCGATCGTGTCGACGTCGTAGTTGCGCAGGCGCAGCTGGTCGCGGACCATCGAGAGGCCGCGCGCCGGGTCGACGTCGTCCGGGCGCAGCTCGCCGTGGCCGACGAGGAAGTATATCCTCTTCCGGTCGGGATTGGACACGTCGAGGATGGCGTCGGTCACGGCCTGCTCGCCGATGAACGCCTTGCGGACCTTGTTCTCCGCCCGGTACAGGTCGGAGACGGTGAGGGCGCGCCGCTTGTCCCCGCACAGCACCAGGACGATCCCCGGCTGCTCGATCCCGTATTTCTCGGTCTTGCGCCGGTCCTGGTAGATCTCGACGTACTCGACGGTCACCTGCCCAGCCGGGTTCGCCTCGGTCGCATACACGTATTCCCGCAGAAGGCCCTGGACCTCGGGATCGTCCGTCTGGCCATCCGAGGTGACGACGATGTGGATGGGCCTCGACAGCTCGCGCAGGTAGGAAAGCGTCTCGGCCGAGAGGGAATACCTGCGGTAGCGCGTGAGGTCGAAGCGCCAGGCATGGCTCCTGGCGAGGAAGTTCAGGCCTCCCACGAGCGTCAGGAAGAGCACGGCCTGGAGCAGCAGGTTGAGCGTTCGGATCCATCGGGCGGCTCTGGGGCTGTCGATCACGGGGATGGGCTCGGGCCTAGCTGTGGAGCAGCTTCGCCTCGACGCTCAGGATGCTGAAGATCAGGAAGAGGACGGTGCCGCTCAGGTAGAACAGAAGCTCGCGCGTGTCGACGACCCCGCGCGTGAAGTCCAGGAAATGCTGGGATATCTGGCCGTAGGCCACCGCGTCCTTGATGGGCGCCAGCGACTCGCGGTCCAGCCACGAGACGCTGCCGAGGTAGCGCCCGCCAAAGATGATCAGGATGAGGATCGTCGTGCAGATGAGCCCCGCGACGGCCTGGTTGCGCGAGAGGGCGCTCGTGAAGACGCCGATCGATATGAAGAGGAGCCCCGAGACCGCGATGAAGAGGTAGCCGCCGAGGATGGGCCCGGAGTCGATCAGGCGCGGGTCGCCGGCAAAACGCTTGAGGATGAAGAAGAGCCCCGACGTGGACGCCCAGAACGCCAGGTAGAGCAGGTACGCCGCGCCGTACTTGCCCAGCACGACCTCGGCCGTCGTGACGGGCGTCGTGAGGAGCGTCTCGATGGTCCCCAGCCGCCGCTCCTCGGCCAGGCACTTCATCGTGAGAAGCGGCACCATGAAGATCACCGGCAGGAAGTACACGGAGAAGAAGACCGACGCGGGCGACAGGTCCTGCGGCGCCGTGCTGTACTTCTCGAGGATGTTCGTGAAGATGAAGCCCATGACCGCGAGGAAGGCGACGGCCGCCACATAGGTGCTCGGGCTGACGAGGAGCATGCGGACCTCGTGGGCCAGGATCGTGAAAAAATGCCTCATGAGCGCCCCCCGTCCCTCGGCTCCTCGGCCACCGCGTCCCAGCTCCTGCGCGTGGCCGCCAGGAAGACGTCCTCCAGGGTCGGGCGCGATCGGCTGAGCGCGCGGACGCGCAGTCCCTCGGACTGGCACGCCCGCAGGATCGCCTCGCCCGACTCCTCGTCGCCGACCGTCTTGAGCCTGATCTTGCGGAAGCCCATCTCGTCGGCGGGGCCCTCGGATGCCACGGACAGCCCGGGGACGATCGACCCCAGGACAAACGGCAGCGAGCCGAGCGGCCCGGCGGCCTCGATCTCGTAGGCCGACTGGCCCAGGACCTCGCGCCGGAGCTCGGAGGGGGTTCCCTGGGCGACGATCCTGCCCTGGTTGATGATGAGCACCCGGTCGCATGTCATCTCGATCTCGGGCAGGATGTGGCTCGAGATGAGGACGGTCATCCGCCCGCGCAGGCTGGCGATCAGGTCGCGGACGATCAGGATCTGGTGGGGGTCGAGGCCGATCGTCGGCTCGTCCATGATGATGACGGGCGGCTCGGCGAGCACGGACTCGGCGATCCCGACGCGCTGGCGGAAGCCCTTCGACAGCTTGCCGATGATCTTGTGGCGGACGCGCTTCAGGTCGCACAGCTCGAGGACCTCGTCTATCCTCGACCCCAGCTTGCGCCGCGGGACCTCCTTCAGCCTCCCCCGGAAATACAGGTACTCGCTCACGCGCATGTCCTCGGGGAGGGGGTTGTTCTCGGGCATGTAGCCCACCCGCCGCTTGACCGAGTCGGGCTCCTCGGCGACCCGGAACCCGCAGATCGACACCTGGCCGGACGTCGCGGGGAGGTATCCCGTCAGGATCCGCATCGTGGTCGACTTGCCAGCGCCGTTGGGCCCCAGGAACCCGATGATCTCGCCGCGCGGGACCGTGAAGCTGATGTCGTTGACCGCCATCACGCCCGCGTAGGACTTCACGAGGTGGGACACTTCGATGGCCGGCTGGGCGGGGGTTTCGGGCATGCGGGTGGGGTTCTGCGGGCCGCGGCCTCAGCCGCCCTTCTCAACGGTCACCTCGCCGGCGCGGTATCCGCGCGTCTGGCCGTTCTCGGCGCGGAGCAGCAGCGAGCCCACGTCGTCCACCCCGAGAACCCTGCCGCGCCTCCTGCGGCCGCCCACGGCCAGGGTGACGTCGCGCCCCCGAAGGACGTCGTACCGGTTCCAGAGGTCGACGAACGGGTCGACGTGCTCCCCCTCGGCGAACCGCTCGTAGGCCAGGAGGACGCGCCCGATGAGCGCGGCCGTGAGCCGGTTGACGTCGACGGGGGACCCGGCGAGCTCGGACAGGGAGACGGCGCGCCTTCCCAGGTCGGGCGGCCAGCCGTTGGGGGGGCTGTTCACGTTGAGGCCGAGCCCGAAGACAAGGTCCCGAATCTCGTCCGCGTCCACGCGCGCCTCGGTGAGCATTCCGCCGGCCTTGCGGCCATCGAACACGATGTCGTTCGGCCACTTGATCCCGGGAGGCGCCGGCACGAACTTGGAGACGAGCTCGCAGATCGTGACCCCCATCCAGAGCGTGAAGGTCTGCATCCGCTCGGGCGCGATCCTGGGGCGGAACGCGAAGCTCGAGTACAGGTTGCCGTTCGCCTCGCTGTGCCAGGCCCGGCCGAATCGGCCCCGGCCCCGGGTCTGCCTGTGCGCGAACACGGCGAAGGGGGCCGGGCGCCCGGCCGCGAGCTGCCGGGCCGCCTCGTCGTTCGTGCTGTCGACCTCGTCCAGGATATCGAACGCGAAGCCCTTCCTGCGGACCCTCAGGAGCGCCTCCACGAGCCCCGCGTGCAGCATCCTCGGGCGCCTCGACAGCCGGTAGCCCCGCGCGGGCAGGGCCTCGAAGGCGAACCCCTGGGCGCGCAGCCTCTCCATGTGGTGCCACACCGAGACGCGGCTGACTCCGAGCTTCGCGGCGATCGCGCCGCCCGAAACCCAGCCCGGCTCGGCTGCCAGCAGTTCCCGCAGGATAAGCGTCTCGGTCACCGACCTCCGCCCCCCGAGAACCCTCCGTTGCCCCCGGGGCCGTTCCACGTCTCCTCGATGGGTCGCAGGTAGGTTTCCTGGCTCTCCTTGAGAATGTACTCGCTCTCGGCCTTGTCGCCGCCGCGCGCCATCGCGCGGGCCGTGTCGGTTAGGTCGTCCATGTTCGCCAGCCGCTGGTCGTCCAGGTACATCTGATAGGCGATCTCGGAGTTGTCGCCCAGGAAGTTGCCTATCAGGAGCCCGGGATGGCTCTTGAAGGAGAGGTTGACGAGCCCCTCCGCCGTGTAGAGGTCGCGGTTGCGGAACACGGGGGGGCGGGTCTCGCGCACGACGTACTGGGGCAGGCGGCGGATCTCGTTCCTGGGCTTGTCGATGTCGCGCAGGTCCTGGGGCTCGGCGGTGACGGCCGGCGTGGGCGTCGGGGGGGCGTACTTGGGCATGCCCAGGTTGAGGGCGGCGGCGACCTTCGACGAAACGGCCCTTCCGGTGTCGTCCTCGTCGGCGGCCCGCATCGGCACGGAGGCCGGGGCCTTTCCGGCGAGCACGATGCTCGACGCGTCGCCC
>CALAOT010000048.1 GCA_937889545.1 uncultured Opitutaceae bacterium | reverse complement strand
ACTTGCCCTCGAGCCGTCCGGCGGCGGCGACCGAATTGACGATGTCGCGGCCCTCCTTGTCCATGATGATGCCGCGTGTCCACACGTTGAGCTCGGTGTAACTCATATTGAGGCCCCGCTTTCCTCGACGTGAAGCCGGCTTTGGACCTGCCGGACGAAGCGGTCGAAGACGACTGCGAGCGTCTGCTGCTCGGGATGGTCCGGCGGTTCGGCGGCGATCGCCACCTCGGTCCGCTCCGGACCCGCGTCGACCAGCCGGATCGTGCCCAGGTTCGTGTGCTCGATGGCCCAGCCGTCGCTCTTGACCGCTGTGACCGCCATGCTCAGCGTCTTGCCGTCGCTCTCCCACGGCACGACAAGCGCGGTGACGTTGCCCTGGCCGCGGGCGTACTCCTCGATCGCGCGGGACACGACCTGCGGAGATCCGGTGGCGGTGAACGTGACGAATTCGCTCATGCGCTTCGGCTCCATGCTAAACTGAACCAGTGGTCGAACCAGTTACGGGGGCGACTCTGACATCCAGTCGCGGTCGTGTCAAGCGCCTTGTCACCCCCCGGCGGCGGTCCGGCGCCCACGACTCCGTTCGGATCGAACCGATCAGAAAGACACGGGTAGCGGAAGAGATCGCCGACCGCATCCGGGTGCTGATCCTCGACGGCACCTTCCCGGCGGGCCAGCCGCTGCCCGCCGAACGCGCGCTTGCCGAATGGTTCGGCGTCAGCCGCGGATCGATCCGCGACGCGTTCCGTACACTGGAGATCATCGGTCTGCTCGTCACGCGCCACGGTCAGGGCACGTTTCCTCAGAAGCTCGACGTCGACCGGCTCGTCGCGCCGCTGGCTTCCGTCCTGAGCTACCATTATGAGCTGCAGGACGAGCTGCTGGACGTGCGCCTCATGTTCGAACCCGCCGTCGCGCGCGTCGCGGCCACGCGCGTCACCGACGAGGACCTTGCCGACCTGGAGCGCATCCTCGACGCGCAACGCAAGAAGCTCAAAACCGGCCGATCGGCCATCGTCGAGGTCACGGCCTTTCACCACGTCCTCGCGCGCGCCACGCGCAATCGCGTGGCCGTCAGCATCATGGCCACGCTGAACGATCTGCTCGTGGAATCGCGCAAGCTCAGGCTGAAGCAGAAGGGCCGTCCAGGCCGATCCATCCTGGGACATGAAGCTGTCGTCGCGGCATTGCGGCAGCGCGACGCCGGCGCCGCGGCGGAAGCCATGCGTGAGCACCTCGATCAGATCGCCGACTTCCTCCACCACGCGTCGACGCCCGTTCGTCATGGATGACAACCTGCGCCACCAGCGCGACACCTCCCTCGCTCAGCTCGAGGCCCTGATTCGACGCGGCCATCAGATCAGGAACACGCCCGCGGTCGATGCCACCCGAGCCTGGCAGCAGGACTGCGCGGCCGCGATCAATCAGCTTTCCGGCGGCAGCAAAGCCCACTGGCTCGCCCGCGCTTACAGTGGCGCCTTTCTCGTGCGCTCGGCCGGTGGCGGGGTCGTCGTCGAAGTGGACGCGACGGAGATCGTCGACCGGATTCTCGACGTCCTGGCGCAGGGCGCGACGTCGCTGTCAAGCATGGATGATGTCGCTGCCTCTTCCGGAGCGGCGCCGCGGCCGCGCCAATTCGAGTTCGTGCACGACGCGGACCTTCGGCCCGTCCTCGAGCAGACGTTCGCCGACAGCCGCGACGCCCTCGAGCGTGGCGAATTTGGTCTGGCGCTGCTTCTTTCATGCGGCGTCATCGAAGCGGTGCTCACCGATGCGCTCGACCACGCTCGACAGCCGGCTCACGACGCACCCGAAGGACGCATTCCTGACTGGTCCTTCGAGAGGCGTATTGCCGCGGCCGAAAGCGCGGGACTCATTCGCAGCGGCTGCGCCCGCCTGCCGCCGGTGGCGCGGAGGTACCGGGACCTGACCGATGCCGATGGCGAGCTGCGGGTGGACGCGCCGGTCTCCGAGCGCGAGGCCCGACTCGCCGGTCAGGTGCTCCACGTCGTCATGCGAGATCTCGATCCCGGCCGATGAGGGCGCGCGGAGACCTCGCGCGGGCGATCCGTGATCGCCTTCGCCCGGGGGACTACCCGGCTGCGGCCAAGCCCCTCGAGCCGTTCAGGCCCCGTCCCGACCATCAGCCGGGTGGCCCCGGCTTCATGCAAGCCTAAAACTTGTAGTTCATACCGAGCGTAATTGCTTTAATCGTCGTCCCGGTGAAGCAAGCGCCCGTTTGATCCTTACAATCGACCTTGGCTCCGTGTCCGCTTGCGCCGAGGTCAAAATGCGCGCCCTCCTCGTTCACCATGTCGGTAAACGTCAAATAGACGAATGTCGCTTTGTCGAATCTGTGCCTCATGCCAATGTCATACATGTTGGCCGCATTGTTGACGGGGCCGTCCATGTTAGTACCATCTGGCGTCGTCCAAACAGGGCTTCCGGGACTTGATCCAGCATGCGCCCAGCCAAGATTCAGCGCGTCTGATTTCGTGAGGTCCTGGGTTACAGCAAACCAGAGGGTTAAATTGCGGGACCGCTCGTTGTATGCATCAGGGGCGCCGACCCGTTCCATTTTCTCATAGAGTGCGTCGACGGTTGTGCCCGTCTGGGCGAAAGTGTATTGAGCGCCGACCTTGAATGCCCACTCGTCGTGGACCCCTGTCACGACATTGCCGCTCGGGCCGCCTTCGTCGCCAAGGCGGTTGACGTCCTTGTGGAGCTCATACGCCGCCACAAGATACAGGGGACCCGATGTATAGGTCAGCGCCGTACTGTAGGCATCACCAAACGACCCATCGTTGCAGGGCTCCGGGTTACCGCCGGTACAGTTCGGCTCGCCGCGAGCTGAAATGATGTTGTCGGTGCCGCGGTTCTGTCCGGGGGCCCAGAGGAGACCGAAATTGAACCCGGAGAAGTTCGGCGATTCATACCAGATCGAATGAGCCAGGCGGGTGTCGAATTCGGCGCGGTTGTCGCCACCGGTATTTCCCACGATCGCGTTGTAGTCACCCAGCGTACGATCAAACGGATCCATTCTCGCCGTTGAAGTCTTGTAGGGCGCGTCCGTCTTGCCGACCTTCAGGGCTCCCCAGTCGCCGATCAGGCCGATATAGCTGTTACGAGCGCCCAGACCGTTGTTGATCGCGGCCGCCGGAGGATGTCGCCCGGGTCGTCGTCTTCCTCCTCGGTTCCCTCTCGGGCTGGATCACGGGCCAGACGATCCTCGCCGACGCTGGGGCGAGCCTCACCGTCTGAACGTGGTTAGCTCGAACGCTGTAACCATGCTTGCGCCGCGCAATTTCCATTGCGGCCCTACCGTTGGGCGGAATTACGTTCCCGAGCGCTTGACGCGGCGGACAAATCCGGCCGCGGTCTCGCCCGGCCGCGTGAACCCGTAGGCCTCGCCGAAACGGAAGAAGGCGTCGCGACAGAGCGTCGCGAGTCGGCAGCCGCCGTCAGAGTTTCGATAGTCCAGCACGGCATTCCAGGACGTGAAGCTCTGCGTCATGTGCCACACCTCGCAGATGCCCATCACGGCAACAGGCGAGTCCCTGAACTTCAAGGTCATGGTTCACAAGATTCACGACGGGGCCAACCTCCCCAGCGTTCTGGCGGGTACACCGTACGTCGTCTCGCCTGGAGTCGACTACTCCACCGTCGTGTTTCCGCAGGACCTCCGCAACTGCCAGACCTGCCATGCCTCGGCATCGGCCACCGATGCCGCGATTTGGAGAATGTTCCCCGGCCAAGCGGCCTGTGGCTCGTGCCACGACAACATCAACTGGACGACGGGCGCCAATCACGCGGGCGGCCAGCAGATCAACGACGCTTCCTGCGCGAACTGTCACGACCCGGTACAAGACGCCGAGTGGGACGCCTCTGTCCCTGGTGCCCATACCGTCGAGTACAAGTCGACACAGCTTTACGGCCTCGTCATGAACATCCTCTCGGTGACGCAGGCGAAGCCCGGGCAGAAGCCCGTCGTGAAGTACCAGATCACCGATCGCAACGGCAAGTCGATGGACCCGCGGCCCTTCGATACTCTCCGGTTCACGCTGGGCGGCCCCACGACCGACTACTCGAGCTATGTCAGCGAGAACGCCCAGGCGACGACGACGTGGGACGGGACGACCGCCACCTACACGTTCCAGAGCGCCGTGCCGGCGACCGCGAAGAACACCTGGATGCTGACCTGCGACGTCGAGCTGACGGTCCCCTTGAAACAGGGTGACGGCAAGCCGGACAACACCAACTTCACCGAGTCGCCGCTCAATCCCATCTTCTACATCGCCATGACGGACGCGACGGCCGTCCCGCGCCGGACAATCGTCGACATCGCGAAGTGCAACGTCTGCCACGACCGTTTTGGCGGCCATGGCGGCCAGCGCCTCGTGACGCAGGGCTGCGTCATCTGCCACAACCCGGTCGCCGACGACTCGTCGCAGAGGCCCGCGAGCGCCGGCAAGCCCGAATCGATCGACTTGAGGCGGATGATCCATCGCATCCATACGGGCGACCAGCTCGTTCAGGACTACACGGTCTACGGCCATGGTGGGAGAGCGGTGCCCTTCAACCAGGTCGCGTTCCCCGGCGACCGCCGCGACTGCGCGAAGTGCCACACGAGCATCACGACCGCCGAAGTGCCGACCGGCGCCACGCTCAATGTCGTGACGCAGCGCGACTTCTTCTCGCCGCAGGGCCCCGCAACGGCCGCGTGCACGGGCTGCCACGACAGCCGTGACGTCGCCGCGCACGCTCTTATCAACACGGCGTACTTCCCCGGTTCCACCGCACCCGCTGAGGCGTGTGGAACATGCCACTCGACCGGTGCCACATACGCTGTCGACGTCGTCCACGCGCGCTGACACCTAAAGGCCGTGACTTTCGCCGCCGCTGCCCTCGCCTTACTCATGGCGGAGGCAGCGGTGGCCCAGGCTGCGGCGAGTCCGGCTCCCGCGAAGGTAGAGGCCGGCCCCGCTTTTCGGGGTCATCGGCGAGTGGTCGCTCGACCGGTACGTCGACAATCAGGTCTCGACGTCAAACTTTCACGCCAATCGCTACGACGTCGAGCTCAAGTGGCGCCCCCGAAGTGATGCTCCCCAGAGGATGACGTGAGACAATTCCGCCCGTGACGAGATGAAGAGTCCTCTCGCCTGCCGCGCCCTCGGTGCTGTCGCGATCGCGGTCTTCCTCGCGCCCGCAGCGTGGACCAAGCAGACCTGCGAGGACGACTGGGCGGACGAGACGTCTCCCGCCGACAATCCCGGGACGCCCGCCCCGGACCTTTACGCGAACAAGCGCTTCGAGGACGGCGTCCAGTCGATGCCGGATCTCAGCCCGTCGACGCCCGCCCTCGACGCCGAAGAAGTCCTCCCGACCGGACACACCCTGTTCTTCGCCGAGGCGATCCGTCCGGGCCGCGTCTTCTTCGAGCGGCTCTTCTCCGGCTCGCCCCGCGCCCCTCCCGCCCTCTCCGCCGTCTGACGTCTCTTCCTTCCCCATACGCCCGAACAGGCGGAACCTTCCGCCCAACGCAGACAAAGAGAGGTAAGCCTAAATGAAACGTACGCCACTGCTGACGACTCTCATCGCATGCCTTTTCACTGTCGCCACCGCCTCTGTCGCATTTGCCGACGATGCTGCCGTCAAGGATCAGATCGACCAGCTGCAGAAGCAGATTGACGTCCTGAAGGCGCAGGTCGCCCAGCAACAGGCCCAGGCATCCAAAGCGAAGCCACCCGAAGCCGAGAAAAAAGAAGAGAAACCCTCGTTCCTTCAACTCAAGCCGGGTGACGCGGTCACATTCGTGACTGTGCGCGGCGGAGAGGTGACGGCATACGGCAACCTCGACGTCTCATTCGACGCGACGACGAAGGGCCTTCAGAGCGATTACGGCGACAACGGCGGCGTGCCCTTGGGCAAGATGGGCTGGCAGCCCGCGATTGGGTCGAACCTGTCCTACCTCGGGCTCCGCGGGAAGCAGCCGCTGTTCAAGGACTTCAATTTCGTCTGGCAGCTCGAGGCGGGTATCGACATCTCCGCCACTCCCGGCACTAAGAACACGACGTCGAATAACAGCGACGCCGTCAACGGCGGGCTGTTTTCCCGCGACAGCTTCCTGGGATTCTCGGGAACGAGCTGGGGCTCCCTCGAGATCGGCAAGAGGGAGACGCCCTACAAGAAGTCCACCGACCGGTTGAACCCGTTCTCCGGGATGCTCGGCGACTACCGCGTCATCATGGGCAACACGGGCGGAGACAACCGTGTGGAATTTGGCTACCGGGCTCCCCATGCCATCTGGTACGAGTCGCCGAACTGGAGCGGCTTTTCGGCGGACGTGATGTACGCGCCGGGCCAGAACCGGGACGACACCAGCAGCATTGTTCCCTCCGCCGAGCCGGACTGCGCGGGCCAAAACATCCCAGGCAGCGGCGCTCTGTCGCCGACGTGCAACGACGGCTCGTACGGGGACCTGTATAGCGCCAGGCTCGCGTATGCCCAGGGCCCCCTCTACGTGACGACGGCATACGAGATGCACAAGAACGCGAATCGAACGAGCGATCTGCCCGTCTACGACCCCAACGACATCGGCGACGAAAGCGCCTTCAAGATCGGAGCGCAATACACCTTCCCGACCAAAACGACGGTCAGTGCCCTCTGGGAGCGCACACATCGGAGCCTGCCCGACTATCTCCAGTATCAGAACGAGCGCTCGCGCCCGCTCGCAACCTGGCTGGCAATCACGCAGGTTCTGTCGGCGCACGACAGCCTGAGCTTCGGCTGGGCGCACGCCGGAAGCACGCCGGGCGACCCCGGACAGCACAACACGCCCGGCGGCGCCAATCCGGACAACCAGGCCAACATGTATACGGCCGCCTTGCGCCATTCCCTGGGCAAGTCCGTCAGCGTCTATTTCGACTGGGCGCTCACGGACAATCACTCGGCCGCCCACTATGACCTCGGCGCGGGAGGCCATGGGGTGACGACGGACTGCCACGATTCAACACCGGAGGCGGCGTTCGATCCCACCACCGGGGGCGTGAGCAACACCGGCCCGCATTGCTACGCGGGTGGCCAGTTGCAGGGCGTCTCCCTCGGGGTCAATTACAAGTTCTGAGAGCGGGGGGCGGAAGCGAGGAGCGTAGCTGCGGGCGGCGCGCCCGCCTCGGGTGCGCCGCCCTCCCTGCCGGTGGTCAGGAAGTCCGGGCCGGCTTCCTGGCCGCTTTCCTCGTCGGCCTAGCGGTAAATGCCCTTTAATCAATCACTTTCCCCGGTCAGGCGCCTCCGGCCGTTTTCTCTCATAATTCCGCCATGGCCGTCATCGAATTCACGGGAAACTACCAGGACCTCTCCACCGACAAGGGCTACCAATTCAAGTTCTTCTGCGAGAAATGCGGGAACGGGTACATGTCCTCGTTCAAGGTCAACAAGCTGGGCGTGGCCGAGTCGGCCCTTGAGGCCGCCGGGTCGGTCCTCGGGGGGATCTTCGGCCGCGCCGCGACGGGCGCCTACGACATCCAGCGCGCGGTCGGCGGGCCCGCCCACGACGGTGCGCTCCAAGAGGCGGTGACCGAGATCCGGCCGCTCTTCAAGCAGTGCAAGAGATGCGGCAACTGGATCTGCGAGCCGGTCTGCTTCAACAAGAAGGCGCAGCTCTGCGACGGCTGCGCACCCGACCTCGACAAGGAGATGGCCGCCGCCCAGGCCGAAGCCGCCCGGGATCAGGTTCACGAGAAGGCCCAATCGGTGGACTGGCTGAAGGATCGGGACGTCGCGACCGTAAGCGGCGCGGCGTGCCCCAAGTGCGGCGCGGCCACGCAGGGCGGGAAGTTCTGCCCCGAGTGCGGCGCCACGCTGAGCTCCAAGAAGAAGTGCGGTACGTGCGGCGCGCTGGCTGAGGGGAATCCGAAGTTCTGCCCCGAATGCGGGCAGAAGTACGCCTGACGGGCGGCCAGGGCATGTCCGAGGAGACCCGCCGCGCGACGGGACGTTGGGAGCGGAGCGGTGCGGGAGCGCCCGCTTCGGGCGAAGGGCCTTTCGAGATCTCGGACGACGGGGTGACTGCGGGTCCCGTCGCCGTCGAGTTCCTCGACGTCGACACGCTGACGGACGCGGATCGCGTCCTGACCCTGGGCCTCTTTCCGGAGGGCTCGCTCCGGCTTTCGATGCTCGCGAGGCGGCACGAGACCTTTGCGGCGGCTCTCGGTGAAGCGCGGGATCGCGCACGCCTCGCGGGCCTGCTCGCTCATGGTGTCACCGTGCCCGAGACGTTCGCGGGGACCCTCCGGGCGGACGGACGCGAGGCGCGCTTTCTGGTCTATGCCACCCACGTGGCCGTCGTGCCGAAGACCGGTGACCCGTTCCAGATCCCTTATGGAGACGTGACGGCGGTGAGCTTCGAGGCGGCGGCCTGGACCGTCGTCCTAACGACCTCCGCGGGGCCCGTCGCGTTCGGACGGCTCGCACGTCAGACCGACGCCTTCCACCGGGCCGTGGCCGGCGCCCGCGATGCCCAGGCCCGGCGACTCGAAGCGATCGCGGGGAGTTCCGCGTTCGCGGACGGACGCGGCGTCGCCGCGGAGGCGCTCCCCGAGTTCGACCGCCTGTTGGAGGCGTGGA
>CALAOT010000047.1 GCA_937889545.1 uncultured Opitutaceae bacterium | reverse complement strand
CCGAGATCTACACTCTTTCCCTACACGACGCTCTTCCGATCTCTCCGCGCCGAGCAGGGCCTTTGCCGCGGCGAGCTCGGCGCGGGCGGCACGCTCCGCGGCCAGCTCGGAGGCGAGCCGGGAATTGTCCGACTCGGCCGCCTTCAGGCGCTCCAGGAGGGCGGCCCTGCGGCCCCACATGATTATCCAGGCGAGGGCGGCGCCTGCGGCGAAAAGGGCGGTTGAAACGAGGGCGTTCACGCGAGGAAGTTTGACACTGGCGCTCTCCGGCTGCAAACACACATCATGTTCCAGCTCTGTCTGAAGGGAATTATTCCAGCTTGATGGACCACGAACCAACAGCCGGCAAGGAGGGGGCGGCTCAACTGCGAAGAGTCCTCGTCGTCGACGACGAATACGGCCCGCGCGAATCGATCGCGTACACGCTTGCCACGTCGTTCTCCGTGGAGACGGCCGACCGCGCCGTGGAGGCGCTCAAGAAGATAAGGGACCAGCATTATCATGTTGTGGTGCTCGACATCCGGATGCCGGAGATGGACGGAATAAAGGCGCTCGAGGAGCTGCGCAAGATAGACCCCCACGTTTCGGTCATTATTCTCACGGGTTACGGGATGCTCTCGACGGCGCAGCAGGCCATGGTCCGCGGCGCGAACCAGTACATGCGCAAGCCGCCGGACGTGTCGGAGCTGATCGAGGCCGTGCGCCAGCAGGCGGAGGCCGCCCAGTTGCGCCGCCAGCAGGCGAAGATGTCCGACGAGGCCATCGTGCTGAGCTCGGCTCTGAAGAAGGAGATCGAGGCGAATCAGCCGCAGATCTGGCAGGCAAGGGCGTCCGTCGAGCTCGTCCACGACCTCAATAATCCCCTGACGGTCGTCATCGGCTACTCGGGGCTGATGCTCGAGGAGGCCCACAAGCTCTCGCAGCAGAACCCCGAGCTGGGCAAGAGGATCGCGGACTACGCCGTCATCGTCGAGAAGGCCGCCGAGTACTGCCACCACCTTTCGGAGAACTGGCGGCTGGCCTCGAAGAAAGTCTCCGATTTCACCCAGATCGACCTGGTCGCCATCGCGCACGAGGTCAAGCAGGTGATCTTCTTCGGGAACAGCGCGGTGAAGGTCACCGGGGCTGACAATGCGCTGATCCGGGGCTCGAGGTTCGAGATCATGCGCGTGTTCCAGAACCTGCTGAAGAACTCGATCGAGGCGGGGGCGACGAAGGCCGTCGCCGATTTTTCGACGGTGGGGGACAAGGTCCTCGTCACGATAACGGACAACGGTCCCGGGATGGACGAGGACCGCGTCCACCGGGTGTCGCGCGGCGGCTTCACGAGCAAGGAGAACGGGATGGGGCTCGGCCTGAGCATCTGCCGCCACCTCACGGGCGCGCACGGCGGCGCGTTTGCGATCGAATCGCAATCCGGCGTGGGCACCACGGTGCGGCTCTCGTTTCCCGCTTTGCCCAAGAAATGATCGACCCGTCGGCACGGCCACGAGTATGGGAAACCCCACATTGACCGAGGACCTCGAGTGCAAATGGCCCTCGAGATTCGGATCCTGGGCTGAGCGAGCACCCGATACCCGGGCCCTTTGTCGAACGGTTCGCACGATTCCCTGGAGGCTGCAGCCCCCAACAGTCAACGACGTGCGCGAGGTGCTACGTGAGGCCGTCAGCCACAGGACGCCGATCTGGCCGATCAGCAGGGGATGCAACTGGGGCTACGGTTCGCACCTGCCGGCCCGCAATGGCACCGTAATTCTCGACCTGAGCAGGCTCGACGGGATTGGCGACCTGGACCGGACCTCCCTGAGCGTGAGGATCGAGCCCGGCGTCTCCCAAACGGCGTTATTCAAATTCCTCCAGCTCCACGCCCCGGACATCGCGTTCAACGTCACGGGCGCCGGCGGCGAGACGAGCGTCCTGGGAAACGCGCTTGAGCGCGGGATAGGCTACGGCGGCGAGAAGGACAGGGATGTTTTCGCGATCGAGGCTCTGTTGCCAGACGGCACATCCTTGGGGCCTACCAAGGGCCGCAACCACAATGCGCGGGCGAATCCCGCGGGGTTTTCCACGGATTCGCTATTCATTCAAACCAATTTCGGAATCGTCCTAGGAGCACGCCTGCGCCTTAGGATCCGCCAGGAGGCCGAGGATGTCGCGATCCTACAGGGTCCCTTCGAAGCATTGATGATCACGCTGAAGCGCGCGTACGAGCGGCAGCTATTCGTCAATCCTACCCACGTTGGGGAACCTGGCCGGAGCCGACGCGTCAGCTTTGGGCTTCTTCGGACACTGTGGAACCGCGATCCCACCGACGATGAGCTGGACCGCTGCTTCCCGGAACAGCGGTGGTTTGTCGGCCTGACCCCGCTCCACGGCCGCCGACATGTGGTGGAAGCAATGTGGCGCGAGCTGCATAGGGCCAAGATGCCTGGAGTGAAACTGCAGAGAGGCAACGCGCGCATGATCGACTTTGCCGCGAAATGGCTGGGCCGAGTGGGCGCCCGTTACAAGGCCGCCCGGCTCTTGGCATTGCGACCGCTGCTGGCGTTCACCTGGGGAGAACCCGGGGATGCCGGCCTGAATTCGCTCGATGGCTATCTCGTGGGAAGCAACCCAGATCACGCGAGCTTTGGTGCGATTTACGGGAATGCGATTTCCTCCTTTGATCCCAATGAGGCCCAGAGGGCAGCAGGCATCGTCCGGGCGCGGTGGCAGAACTCCGCGTTCACCTGGATCCTGGTCGACAATCGAAGCATTCTTACGATCTACACACTGCATTTTTCCGAGAACGAGGCCGGCGGGGTCCACGAAGCGAACGCGGCGATCGTGGAGGAGCTGCGCAGATCGGGCCTGCCTCAGTATCGATTGGACATAAGCACGCCTGCGGCGCCCGGAGCCGAGGCCGTCGTGAATCGGCTCAAGGAGGCCTTTGACCCGCTCGGTCTGATTGCCCCAGGGCGGTATGAAACGCTATGCGCAGACGCGTCAAGATAACGGGCATTGGCCCGGTAACGCCGGCCGGAATCGGCCGCGAGAATTTCTTCAACGGAATAAACGAGCCGGTGAGCCGTGTCCGCGAGATCACGCGATTCGATCCAAGAGCCGGGACGTTAATAGCCGCGGAGATTGTCGACTTTAACTTAAACGACTGGATCGCAGACTCAGGCAACCGGAGGAAGTTTCCGAGGCAGAACCAGTTAGCACTCGCGGGAACGGTGCTGGCCCTCGCGGACGCCGGGATCTCCCTGGAAGAGCTGCAGCGGACCAATCCGATCGTCGTGAACGGGAGCGCACTGCAGGATCCCGAGATCACGCACAAGACCTATGCGGGCGTTGAATTGAAGGGCCCGCGGCATGCGATTCCGACCTCGATCTACGAAGCCTCGCCGAGCTCAATCACCAATTCGATCACAAAGTTGCTTAAGACAAGATGCCGCACTCTCGCGCTGCACAGCGCCTGCTGTGCGGGCCTGGATGCAATCGGCCATGGCGCTGAGATGATTGCCACCGGGCAGGCAGAAATCGCGTTTTGCTGCGGGACCGAGGCGGCGGTCTTTCCTCATCCGATGTTTGAGCTGACGCTGGCCAAGCTATCGCCGAGCAACGCAAAGAAGCCCGCCATTATGGGGCGTCCGTTCGACCTATGGCGCACAACCGGCGTGATAGGGGAGGGTGCCTGCGTTTTGATCCTCGAGAACGAAGACAGCCCGCGTCCGGCTTATGCCTGGGTTGCGGGCTACGCCTACGGAAACGACGAGGACGGGGGCCCTGCAAACGGTTTGGCGTCCACCATGAGAATGGCTATCGCCAACGCGAATTGCCGCCCGGACTCTATAGACTTCATCAATGCCTGGGGCCCGGGACACCCGGAGATTGATGCGGTCGAGTCGGCCTGCTTGCGGAAGCTATTCGGAGACCGCATCAGATCGATTCCCGCGGTTTCGTTGAAAGGCGCTATCGGGAATCCGTTAGCCGCCGCCGGCAGCATCCAAGTTGCCAGCACGGCGCTCTCCCTACGGACCGGTCGTATTCCACCAACGGTAAATTGGGAAACGCCCGACCCTGAATGCCCTCTTAACCTAAGCAACCTGGCCCGGGACATCGGCTGCTCAATCGCGCTTGTGAATTCGCACGGAGTGGGCGGGACGAATGCGTCCATGATCCTCTTCCGGGAATGAATCCGACCACCATAGTCGCATTCGTCGCGATTGTTGTAGTTGGTTGTGGCGTCCTCTACGCGAACCCCAAGCGGTCGATCAACAGGGCCTTTTTTCTGCTGTCCGCGATCATTACGGCGTGGTTGCTAAGCCTGGGGCGCCTCACGGCGGTGCCCGAAATCCCGAATCCGGTGTATTGGCTACGAGTTACCCACGCGATCGCAGCCCTTATCCCTTTCTCTCTATGGATCGTAAAGGACTGTGCGAGGAGAACGTATTTTGACTGGGGCACTGTGCGCAAGGGCTGGCCATGGCTGGTCGTCGCGTTCCTGATGACTTCGCTCTGTTTTACGGGATATTTCATCCCCGATATCTCGACGAGGGAGCATCCACTTAGAGGAAATGGATGGACCGTTTACATAGTCGTAAACGGGTTGAGCTATTTGATCCTCGCATTTCAGGCAATCTTAGACCTGAGAAGTTGCTCGGGGATACAGAAGATCGAACTGCAGACGGTGCTTTTCGGAGGAAGCGCCTCTGGATTGGCGGGTATCCTTCTGATGGCGTTGGGCCCGGCCTTCAGAATGCCGGCGTTGTCTCGCTCGATCCCGCTCGTGATCGTCGCTTTCTACTCGATTACCGCGTGGGGAATTACGACGCAGAAGGTATTCGATGCCCGGCACATTTTTCGTTCAGGGCTGCGAATCAGCCTGTCCCTCGGCATTGTCGCGGCCCTGATCGGCCTCGCGATAGCAGTCAATCCCGAGTTTGTGCCTCGGCCGCTGGTCGTGATTTTTTGCGCCATTCTTATCATGGTTCTATTCAACCGGTTTAACATTCAGATCCTCCGGGCCACGCAACTGGGGGCGGATCGAGAAGCGGAGGCGTATCGGACGGCGATTCTTGCCGCGGGTAGGGACGAATTCGACTACGATGTCCTGATCAAGCGTTTCGGCGGAATCCTCGGAACGTGGGCCCGGAGCGAGCACACTTTCTTCCTCAATGGGGGGAAGGATGCCTTCAGCTGCCCGCAGTTCATGCTCCCAACGTCCTCCCTGGCGGCAGTGGAAGTCCTCCGGCTGAAGTGGGCGACGCCGGAGAGCCTCCAACGCCAGCGCGAAGCGCAAGGCCGAAATGAACTCCTGGTCTTCATGCGGGATCACGGCCTCGGCGTCCTGATCTGTGCGCCCGGCGACGGTGGGTTGGTTCCCTTCATCATTGCGCTTTCGGCCCGGTGGGACCGGATTCCGTTCACCTGGTCCGAAATAAGGCTCCTGCAGGAGTGGGCCACGATTATCGAAAACACCCTTTCACGGATTAGCCTCACGCAGCAGGCCCGCGAGTCCGAGCAACTTAAGACAGCCGGCCTACTGGGCGCTAGCCTTGCCCATGAAATACGGAATCCCCTCGTGACGCTAAAAACCATCGCCCAGTCGGCAAAGGCCCGATACAACGATCCCGAGTTTCGGCGGCTTTTGATAGAGTTGGTGCCTGCCGAAATAGAACGGATCGAAGGGCTGGTCAGTGGCCTGATGGACCTTGGCCGACCCCAGCAGCCTCATTTTGAAAGCCTTCGGCTGAATGAGGTCGTGGAAACCAGCGTCCAACTCGTCCGTCCAAAGGCTCTGGACGAGTCGGTGGATCTCAGCTGTACTTTGGAGGCGGAACCGGACGAGATCACTGCAGACCGCGCTTACTTGCGGCAGATAATCCTTAATCTGGTAATGAATGCCATTCAGTCTGTTACGTTGAATGGGGAGGTGCGAAAGGTTGCGGTCCGGACAAAGGCTGGAATCGGGTCGGTGGTCCTCGAGGTGACCGACAACGGGCCGGGGGTGCCCGAGGAGGTCCGGGAGAGGCTGTTCCAGCCCTTTACGACCAGCAACAAGACGAGCGGAATCGGCCTGGGTCTCGCAATCACTGCCGACCTTGTAAGACTGCATCATGGACAAATATCCTTTGTGGACGGCGGCAAAGTCAGCACAACATTCCGGGTAACCCTTCCATGCCAGCAACCTTTATCCTAACGACGCCGGACGCGGAACTGGCAAAGGACTGGGCCCGGCAGCTGCCGGTCCCGCCGCTCGCTGCATTGCGCGGGGATTTGCTGCTGAGGGAGCTGCAGCGGCCGGGAGCGCGTGTCTGGATCCGGGACATCTCCGACCCCGAGGCGCAAGGCCCGGCGCATCCCGACACCGCGGTGATCGCCGTTGGCGAACCGCAAAGCTTGCCGTTTGAGGAGGCGAGGCAGAGCCGTCTGAACACCTATTGTCTCTCGTATGTGGAGAGCAGGACACAGTTGCGGAGGCTCGCGCCGCTGGCCGCGGAGCTGGCGCAGATGAGGGCGGTGCTGACGGTCTTGCAGGGGCGGCCTCGGCGGGCGGATTCCGCGGCCACGGACACCGTGGAAGCGGGGCGTCGTGCCCTGGACGATTTTGAATTCATGGCGGCAGCGATCGATCACCTAAGGGACAGGGAGCGCGTCATCGAGGAATTCCGGCGCGGGGCCCGCTCGAGGATTCGTTCCTCAAAGGTCGTCGTCTTCCTCCGTGATGAAAAGCGGTACGTGGCGGTCAACGAAGGGTGGGAGTGCCCCGCAAACCACGATCTGGTCCGCTGGCTCCAGGAACACGCCGCAATCGTCGAGTCCTCAACCTTGGACTCGGTGGAAAACCCCGTTATTGAGGCGTCGATCCGCCAGAAGCTTGGCGAGTGGAATTCGCGGCTCCTCGTGCCCTTGGAGGCCGACGGGGCGCTCGATGGCTGGGTAAGCTTCGGCCCGCGCGCCGACGGGCGCCCCTATTCAACGTTGGACCGCGACGACGCGCTGATGCTTGTGCAGATGCTTTCGCGGCTCCTCGGCCAGCACAAGCTCCTGCATTCAGCGATCGCCGCGCAGCGGGACGTGGGATTTGTCCGGAAATATGGGCCCAGATTCTGCGTGATCGGCGCCTCCGGGAAGACCGACGAGACGCTTCCGGTGGAGGTGCGCGAAATCGCCAGCCTGACCTTGCGAGAAGGGAGGCGGATCGAGCGCGAATTCGGGCGAATCCGGGTTACCGCGGGTCCGATTCCGGAAACAGGCGGATGCTGGGTCTGGTGGGACGAATCCGAGCTGACCGCGGAATCGTCGGCCCAGAAGCGGGAGGCGGAGCGGCATCAGATCCTGAACGACCTCGGGATCATGATCTCGCATGAGCTCGCGAACGCCATGCTCTCGGTGAGCACCTATTTCCATCATTTTCCCCGTCAACGGCAATCCGACGACCCCGGCTATCCGCTGATCGAGAGGGTGAGGCAGGATCTGGAGAGAATGAAGGCCATGCCGAACCTCCTGAGCACCCTTTACGAGATGTCCAAGCAACCGGCCGAGAATGTGGACTTGAAGCAGGTCGTGGAATCGGTCGCAGACGAGATCGGCGGGCGCGCGCACACCCCCAAGGAGGCCCCTGTCATCTGGGGACACGGGAAGAACCTGCACGATGCACTGATGTGGCTCTGCCGTGAGATCATCGAGACAAGGGACCCGACCGAGCCCCTCAGCCGGGATCAGCGGATCACAATCACCTTGCAGCAGCGGGGCCGTGATGACGAGGCAATCTGCCTCATCACAATCGCCTATCCGGGCCTGAGGGTGGATCAGATCAAGGTCGGCGAGGCAACGACCACGGGGGAATATCCGACGGTGCCGGTTTTCCTCGCACGGGAAGTGATCCGTTTTCACTACGGCACAGTGCACGTTGGGCAGGGCATCGAAGGCACAGAATTGATGATATCGGTACGGTCGCGGCGGGTTCATGCGATTGCCGAGGTGGACCCCGGGGCCCACAAACAGCCAGCGACCGGAGAAACGACTCGTTTCGAGCCTCTGGGGAGAGCTGTCTCAGGCGATCCTGAAGCTCTTCCTGAATCCGCATGAGCAGGCTGCAGGACGGCTGGGACGCCGCTCTTTCAGCGTGGGCCCACGGCCGGGACGACATCCGCGCACTGGTGCAGATCGGATCCCGCGCCCAGAAGGGAGGGGCCGTCGATTCCTGGTCCGATTACGACTACCAGCTGATAACGACGCGGCCTGAAAGATACGGGGACGGCTCCTTCTGCAGGGCCCTTGGGCCGTGCTGGGCCGTCGGCGCCCATGAAGCGTTCGGGAATTGCGTGAAGGTCACGGCCGTTTACGAGGGCGCCCTGGAGGCCGACTTTGTGGTGCTTCGCCACCTGGAGGTGCTGATCGCTACGGCCGCCCTTCGCTGGCCCAAGACGGAACTCCTGTGGCCGCGCATCCTGAGGAGGGGCGTCTCCGACCTGAGGATTGTCGTCGCGCCCGGATGGAAGGTCATCAAGGGAGGTGCGCCATGGGAGGCGCGGTACTCCCGGATCGCGCCCTACCGCGCCGCCATGACCGAGAAGGAGTTCGAAGGATTGTGCGGGAATTTCTGGGCGCAGCTCGTTTGGGCGGCCAAGAAGGCGGCGCGCGGCGAGTTCCGGGCGAGCCAGCGCGGGATTCATGAACATCTGATCGAGACCGGCCTTCGGATGCTCCAGGAGGAGGCTCTTCTTAGCGGGCGGCAGGCCTATCCGCTCGGGAGGCGCGCCGAACTCTGGCTGACGCGCGAGCAGCTTGAGGGGACGGCCTTTGGCACGCGTCCGGACCCCGCCGCCCTGATGAACGCGCTTGAGAAGATTGCGGGCGTCTTCCTAGGGACGTCGGCTGCCGTGGCGGCGGCAAAGGGCTGGAGACACGATGAATACGCGGAAGTCCGCGCCTGGCTTGCCGGATCGATGTCCGCTATCTCGACTGGAAAAGCTCCGCGATGACGTCCTCAAGGGGGATGTCCTCGATCGTTATGTCGGCGACAGGGCCCGTCGCGAGGACCTCCTGGGCGACCGCGACCACGTCGTCGCTCGAGACCCTGAGCGTGAAGGTCCCGTCGTCCCCGCGCGTGGTCTCGCCGTAGGCTGAGCGCCATCGCTCGGGGAAGGCCGCGTCCTTGGGAACGAACCGGACGATCTTCTTCCTGCTGTCGGAGCCCGACTCCAGCCTGTCCAGCGCGCCGTCGTAGATTTTGGTGCCCTTGTGGATGACGATGACCCGCTCGCAGAGCTCCTTGATGTCGGCCATGTAGTGGCTCGTGAGGAGGATCGTCACGCGGCGCCGGCGGTTGTAGTCGCGCAGGAAGAGCCGCACGGCCCGCTGGGAGACAATGTCGAGGCCGATTGTCGGCTCGTCCAGAAACAGCACCTTGGGCCGGTGGATCAGCGCGGCGATGAGCTCCATCTTCATGCGCTCTCCAAGCGAGAGCTCGCGGACCATCACGTTCAGCTTGTCGGCCACGCCGAGCAGCTCGACGAGCTCGTCAAGGGTCTGTTTGTAATCGTCCTCCTGAAGCCCGTAGATCGCGCGCAGGAGCGCGAAGGACTCGATTGCCGGCAGGTCCCACCAGAGCTGGTTCTTCTGCCCGAGGACGAGCGCGAAGATCCGCCGGTAGGCGTTCTCCCGCTTCGTGGGATCGAATCCGGCGACGCGGGCCGTGCCCGACGTGGGGAATATGAGGCCCGAGAGCATCTTCAGGGTCGTCGTCTTCCCTGCGCCGTTCGGCCCGAGGAACCCGACGAATTCGCCCTCGGCGATCGAGAACGTGACGTCGTTCGCCGCCTTGGTCTCGTCGTAGGTCCGGTGGAAGAGCCCCTTCACGCCTCCCCAGAACCCGGGCTGCTTCCTGTAGGTGCGGAAGATCCGCGTGAGGTGCTCGACTTCGATCATCGCCGGCATGAAGGAAGCACAAATGGCCGCCTAGATCGAACCCAGCTTTGAAAAATCGAGGACCGTGTGGCTGATGAATCCCGCATCGAGCGCGGCCCGGTCGGTGAGGAGGCCCTCCGGGGACAGGTCCTCGCCGAGGTTGAACACGAGCCTGTGGGTCCCGTCCTCGGCCTGAGGGCTGAAGAGCCCCGGGATCATGACGCGCGCGGGCACCGTCCGGCGGACCTGAGCGTCGGCGCCGCACGGGTAGGGGAAGTTGACGTTGTGGACGATGAAGCTCTGCGCGGGGGTCTCCGCGGCGAGCGCGGGGGCGATCCGGGCCGCATGGGCCGCCGACATCCGCAGGACCGCCCTGAGCTCGGGCTCCGGCTCGCCCCCCGCCAGCTTCAGCCTCTCGTAGGCCGGGATGGTCAGGCTCTGGGACAGCGCGATTCCCGGCAATCCGTGAAGCGCCCCCTCGCAGGCTCCGGCGACCGTGCCGCTTCCGAGGATGAAGCCGAGGCTGGCATTGAGGCCCATGTTAATCCCGCTTAAGACCGCCTCGGGCCTGCAGGGAAGCAGGTGGTCGATCGCGATGTTGACGCAGTCGCAGGGGGTGCCGTCCACGGTCCACGTGGGGCACCCCAGCCCGCACTCGAACCTCCTGGAATGCACGGGGCGCAGGCGCGACTTGGCCGCGCCGATCCAGCTCTGCTCGGCCTTCGGCGCCACGACGTGGGGCTCGTGGCCCGCGGCGAGGAGCGCGCGGACCAGCTCGTGGAGGAAGACGGACTCGATGCCGTCGTCGTTCGTTACAAGGAGCCTCACCCCTCAGGATTGGCCTGGGGCGGACGCCGCCTCGGGCGCGGCCTTCTTCGCCTCGAGCTCCTGCATGGCTGCCTTGCGGGAGAGCCGGACCTTGCCCGTCCGCTCGTCGACGCCGACGCACTTGACGGTGATCATCTCGCCCATCTTGACGACGTCCTCGGTGCGGCGCACGCGGAAGTCGGCCAGCTCGGAGATGTGCACGAGCCCCTCCTTGCCGGGCGTGCACTCGACGAAGCAGCCGAAGTCCTTGATCCCGGTGACGCGGCCAGTGTAGAGCTTGCCGACCTCGATCGGCGCTCCGCCGCCGCCGCCGCCGGCTCCGCCGCCGCAGAGGCCGTCGATTTCCTGGATCGCCCTGGCCATGGCCTCGGCGTTGTTGGAGTAGATGTAGACCTTGCCCGAGTCGTCCTCGGCGATGTCGATCTGGGCGCCCGTCGTCTCGGTGATGCGCCGGATCGTCTTGCCGCCGGGCCCGATCAGGAGGCCGATCTTCTCGGGGTCGATCTGGATCGTCTGGATGCGGGGCGCGTACTTGCTCAGGCTGGCGCGGGGCGCCGGCATGACGGCGAGCATCTTCCGGAGGATCTCGACGCGCGCGTCGCGGGCCTGGAAGATCGCGGCCTTTGCGATCTCGATCGGGAGGCCGTTTATCTTCAGGTCGAGCTGGAAGCCCGTGATCCCCTTGGTCGTCCCGGCGAGCTTGAAGTCCATGTCGCCGAAGTGGTCCTCCTCCCCGATGATGTCGGTGATCGTGACCCACTTCGCGATGGACCCGTCTGGGGCGTTGTCGGTCATCAGGCCGCAGGAGATTCCCGCGACCGGCGCGATGATCGGGACGCCTGCGTCCATGAGGGACAGGCAGCCGCCGCAGACCGACGCCATCGAGGTCGAGCCGTTGGAGGCCATGATCTCGGACACGACGCGGATCGAGTAGGGGAATGCGTCCTCCGGGGGTAGGACGGGCACGAGCGAGCGCTCGGCGAGCGCGCCGTGGCCGACCTCGCGTCGTCCAGGGGCTCCGAAGCGGCCCGTCTCACCCACCGAGAACGGCGGGAAGTTGTAGTGGAGCATGAAGCTCTTGGAGGTGGCCCCGCCCGTCAGCCCGTCCATGTCCTGGGCCTCCTTGGTCGGCCCGAGGGTCGTGATCACGAGGCCCTGGGTGTCGCCGCGCTCGAATATGGCGCTGCCGTGGACCATCGGAAGGACGCTCACCTCGCAGGCGATCGGGCGCAGGCTCTTCGCGTCGCGGCCGTCCGAGCGGACGCCGCGCTCGAGGACGGTCTTGCGGTACGCCTTGTATTGGAGGTCCTCGAAGACGACGTTGAGGTCGACATCGGTGAACTTGCCTTCGCCGAGCTCGGCGACAAGGGCCGCCTTGGTCGCCTCCTTGATCACCGCCATGTTCGCGGAGCGGACGGCCTTCTCCTTTCCGAATATCGCATCCGGGATCTTGGGCCCGGCGACGCGCTCGATGATCGCGCGGGCTTCGGGCGTGGCGCCCACCAGGGGGAAGGCCGCCTTGGGCTTGCCGGCGACGGCGACGAGCTCCCTGATGGCCCTGATGATCGGCTGGATGGCCTTGTGCGCGAATTCAAGCGCCTCGACGAAGCGCTCCTCGGGTAGCTGGTCGGCGCTACCCTCGATCATCAGCATGTCCTTCTCGTTGCCGACGTAGATCAGGTCCAGGGTCGACGAGAACATCTGCTCGATGGTCGGGTTGGCGACGAACTGGCCGTCGATAAGCGCGATCCGGGACGCGGCGATGGGCCCGTTCCACGGAATGTCGGAGATCGCGAGGGCGGCGCTGGCGCCGTTCACCATGGCGATGTCGGACTCGTTCTTCTGGTCAGCCGAAAGGAGGATGCCGATCACCTGGACCTCGTTCAGGAACCCCTGGGGGAAGAGAGGCCGGCAGGGGCGGTCGCACAGGCGGGAGGTCAGGATCTCCTTTTCGGTGGGGCGGCCCTCGCGCTTGAAATAACCGCCGGGGAACCGTCCCGCGGCATGGTACTTCTCACGGTAGTCGACGGTGAGCGGGAAAAAATCCTGCCCCGGCTTGGTGCCCGCGGCGACGGTCGCCGCGACGAAGACGTTGGTCTCGCCGACGGTCACGTTTACGGCGCCGTTCGCGAGTTTCGCAAGGGAGCCTGTGGAGATCGAGATCCCGTATTCCGGGATGGTGACGGTATGTTTCTGATTCATGTCTTGGATTCCTGTTTCTTGAGGGTACGGCCCAGTCGCACTTGGGAATGCGTCGGGGGGGTATTGGGATGGGCGGGCAACCCGGCGCGCAGGCCGGGGGTGCTTTCGTCGGTCTCGAAGGAGGGCTCGAGAGATTTCCGTTTGGCGCCCGTGGTATAGCGGGGCCTGCCGAGGCGGCAAACGGAAATGCCCCGGACCATTATCGAGTGTCGCAACGACAACGGGCGACCCGCGAATCGAGTCGCCCGTGTGGCGAAAGTGTTACTTGCGCAGATTCAGCTTCTGCAGCAACTCATTGTATTTCGGTAGGTTGTGATTCTTCAGGTAATCGAGCAGCTTGCGGCGTCGGCTAGCCATCTGCAGGAGTCCGCGGCGGGAATGGAAGTCCTTCCGGTGGGTGCGGAGATGTTCGGTCAGGTGGTTGATTCGCGCGGTGAGGAGTGCGACCTGCACTTCGCTCGAACCGGTGTCCTTCTCGTGTGTCTTGTACTCTGCGATGATTTCTGGCTTGGCGACTGTTGGCATTGTTATGTAGTTGAGTTGCACGGCTGTAGAGAGCCCTCTCGGGCCCCGTGCCGCCCGCACCGCCGGGGGAAGAACCCCGGCGTAGCCGGCGTCACCGTTCCGACCCGGCGGGATGCCGGACCAGCCATGGCAGGACCCCCAACTTGACCGGGTCCCACTGACGCAAGGGGATAACTTCAAAAGCCCGGCTGCGAGGCGCAAGCCCAAATTTCGCCCGCGCAGGTCACCCCTGGACCAGGTGCAGGCGCGCGATCGCGGCGCAGCCCGGAATCCGCCGTATCCGCTCGATGATTTCCTCGCGGTTGAGGAAGAGCTCGTTCCTGACGACCGGGTGCGAGGCCTGGACCACAAGGCGGCCCCGCTCGTCGATGCGGACCGCGTGGGAATAGGAGGCGTTTGCGGGGCCGACGATCTCGGGCCACAGGTCGCGGATCGCCTGCTCGGCCGTGGGCCGCCCGATACCGTGCTTTGAGCGCAGGGTGTCGATCAGCTCGGCCAGCTCGCGCGAGGGGCGCCGGCGGATGCCCCGCGGATCCTCGGACGGGATCCGGCGCAGCGACGCTATCAGGTCCTCGGCCACCCTGCTGAATCTGTGGGGTTCGTTAGCCATCTAGTGCAGGTTCTGGATGCCGCTGGCGGGCGCGGGTTGCAAACCTCCCGTCAGGTCCCGCGCGCGAGCACCGCCCGCACGGCGTCGTAGACCTGGCCGACCGTCAGCCCGCGCACGCAGTAGTTTCGGTAGGAGTCGCCCGGCGCGCACGCATCCGGCGCGACGCACGACGTGCAGGGCATGGGGGGCGCGAGAACCGCGTGGCCCTGGCCGGCGGGGCGGAACAGGACGGGATTCTGGGAGCCGCAGAGGGCGACGACCGGGGTGCCGACCGCCGCGGCCACATGCATGGGCCCGCTGTCGTGGCAGAGCAGGGCGGAGCATGCGCGAGCGAGGGCCGCGAGGCGGGGCAGGGACGGCGGGTCGTCGAGCGCGAGGACATGGGTCTTCAGCAGGCCGCGGATCTGCGCGACGAGGCGGCGGTCCCCGGGACCGCCCGCGAGCACCACCTGGCAGCCGAGCTCGTCCTGGACGAGGTCGCACACGGCCGCAAACCGGTCGGCGGGCCAGATCCGCCACGGGCTTCGGGTGCCCGGATGGACGAGGAGCGTCCTTCCACGGGCGCCCACGTATCGCCGCCAGTCCGCGACATCGGACTCGCGCGGGACAAGGCGGATCTCGCGGGTCGCGACCGGGACGCCGGCCGGGCCGAGCGCCTTGAGGTAATACTCGCTGATGGGCTGGGCCTCATGCTGCTCGGCCGGATCGTGCGCGACGTGGGTGTAGAGCGCCCCGAGCTTGAGCGGATGCGCGCCGTGATGGAGCCCGACCCGCAGGGGCGCGCCGCTCAGCCTGGAGATGAGGGCGGTCTTCTCCGTGTTGTCGATGTCGAGCACATGGGTGAAGGCCGCCGCCCGGAGCCTCCTGACGAAGCGCGGCCATTCAAGGGCGCCCGCCGGGAGCGCCATGACCGAATCCACGTCCGGGTTGAGGGAGAGAATCGTGGCGTAGGACGCTTCGACCAGCGCCGCAACGCGCGCCTCAGGCCAATGGATCCGCAGGTTCCGGAACAGCGACCCAAGCAAGACCACGTCGCCCAGGTAGCGCCGCCTGATGACGAGAATCCTCGGGGTTTGCGGCATGGATCGATGCAGCGGCCGATCCCTCAGACGGCCTCGGTCCGCTGCTGGTCGTACAGCGACCGGTAGAGGCCGTTCGTCGAATAAAGCGTGGAGTGGCCGCCGCTGGCGACGATGAGGCCCCGGTCGAATACCAGGATGAGCGAGGCGTCGCGGATCGTGCTGAACCTGTGGGCGATGATCAGGACGGTCTTGCCGATCACGAGCTTGGCCTGCGCCGCCTGGATCGCCGCCTCGCTTTCCGAATCCAGGGAGGAGGTGGCCTCGTCGAGGATAAGGATGGGCGCGTTGCGCAGGAAGGCGCGGGCGAGCGCCAGGCGCTGCCTCTGGCCGCCGGAGACCTTGGCGCCCCGCTCGCCGACCTGGGTGTCGTAGCCCTGCGGAAACGTGGAGATGAAGTCGTGGGCGTGGGCATCGCGCGCGGCCTGCTCCACGTCCGCGCGGGAGGCGCCCTCCCGGCCAAGGAGCAGGTTGTTGTAGATGGTGTCGTTGAAAAGCACCGGCTCCTGCGAAACCACGGCGATGTTGCGGCGCAGGTCGGCGAGCCGGAGCGAGCGCACATCGATGCCGTCGACGGCGACCCGGCCCCGGACCGGATCGTAGAAGCGAGGGACGAGGCTTGCGAAGGTGCTCTTGCCCGCGCCGCTCGGGCCGACCAGTGCGCAGATCGTGCCGGCCGGTATCCGGGTGGAGACCGCCCGCAGCACCGGTTCGTTTGGGTTGTATTCGAAGTCGACGTTCTCGAAGGCGATGTCGCCGCGCACGCGGCCCACGGTCACCGGCTGGGGCGGATCGGCGATGGTCTCGGGCTCGTTCAGGATCGCCTCGAGCCGCTGGAGGGACGCGCCGCCCCTCTTGAGCTCGTTGTTCACGGAGCCGAGCTTCTTCAGCGGCTCGTAGCTGAGGAACAGCGCGGTCAGGATCCCGAGGAAGCTGCCGCTGTGGACGTTGTAGCGATAGGCGTACGCGAAGGTGACGGAGATCCCGATCGCGGAGAGGATCTCGATGCTGGGGGTGAGCATCTGCGCGTACTTCACGACCTTCATGTTCGCCCGCACGAGCTGCCCGCTCAGCCGGGCGAAGCGGTCGATCTCATGGCGCTCCAGCCCGAATGCCCGCACCTCCCTCACGCCGGCGAGGTTCTCGGAGAAGCGGTCCGTGATCGTTCCGGACTGCGCCTGGAGCTGGATGGCCCGCGACACGAGCTTCCTGCCCACGTAACGGATGGGAAACACGGCGATCGGCACGGTGAGCAGGCAGACTAGGACGAGCACGAGGCCCTGCTCCTGGTAGGCGAGCACCGCCACAGCCACGATCGTGCTGACGAGCGTCGCCGGCTGCTTCACGAGGTCGTTCGAGATCACGGTGAGCGTGTTCTGGAGCTGGTTGGTGTCGTTCAAGCCGCGCGAGATGAGCTCCCCGGTCGACAGGCGGTGGAAGAAAGCGAGGGGCAGGCTCTGCAGCTTCCGGAAGTAATCGATCCTGATCGCCTCCAGGATGCGGACGCCGGAGTACTGGATCAGGTAGGTGTTCAGGTAGCCGGCGACGCCCCGGATGGCGAAGACCAGCGGCAGCCACATCGCGATCGTCCAGACCTGCCACGCGGTGAGCTGCGGCCGGCTGGCGGCCGCCTGGGCCGGGGGATGGGCTGCCAGCGTCTCCGCCGCCGGCTGGGTCGGCGCCGGGGGCAGCAGCCGGTCGAAGAAGCGGTCCAGGTCGAAGAAACGGGGTGCCTTGGTCGCCGCGTTGTGGACGGGCGCCGGGTCGGGGAGGAGAACCCTCGGGATCACGTACTTGACCATCAGCGGCATACCCAGGCCTCCGGCCACACCATACAGGATCCCGCAGAGCACGCCGGCAACCAGCGTGGCGCGGACCCTGCGGAGGTACTTGAAGTAGGGCCGGAAGCGCTGCATGGGGTCAGTCCTTTGAAGCCCGCACATCCAGGGCGTCGCGGAGGCCGTCGCCGAGGAAGTTGAGCGAGAAGAGCGTAGTGGAGAAGAGGGCGCCGGGAAAGACAAGCAGCCACCAGAACTCCTCCATCTTCTCGGCGCCGTCCTTGATCAGGACGCCCCAGGAGCTCATCGGGGCCTGGACGCCCAGGCCGAGGAAGCTGAGGAACGCCTCGAGCAGCATGACCGCCGGGATCGTGAGCGTCGTGTAGACGATCACGGGGCCCAGGACGTTGGGTATCACGTGCCGGAAGATGATCCGCCTTCGCCCCAGGCCGAGGGCCCGCGCCGCCTCGATGAACTCCATGCGCTTAACAGACATCACCTGGCCCCGAACGATACGCGCCATCGTGAGCCATTCCACGGCGCCTATGGCGAAGAACAGGAGGAATATGTTCCTGCCGAAGAACACCATGAGCAGGATGACGAAGATGGCGAAGGGCAGCGCGTAGAGGATGTCGACGATGCGCATCATGACGGCGTCGACCTTGCCACCGGCGTAGCCGGCGACGGCTCCGTAGGTCACCCCGATCACGAGCGCGACCAGGGTCGCCACGAGCCCCACCATCAGCGAAATCCGCCCGCCGTAGAGCGTCCGCGCGAGGAGGTCCCGCCCGAGGACGTCGGTCCCGAGCCAGTGCCTCGCCGACGGGGGCGCCGCGCCCAGATCGAGGTTCTGCCCCTCGTACGACTGGGAGAAGAGGGGGCCTGCCGCGCACGCGAGCGCCAGCACGACCAGGAGGATCCCGCCGGCCAGGGCCAGGCGGTTGCTGCGCAGGCGGTGCCAGGCGTCGCTCCAGGGCGAGTGGCCGCGCTCCGGTTCGACGGGCTTCACTCGAACTTCAGCTTGGGGTTGAGCCACACGAGCGCGACGTCGACCACGAGGTTCATCGCGATGAGGAAGACGGCGTAGAGGACGACGGTGCCCAGGACCAGCGTGTAGTCCCGGTTGAAGGCGGAGTTGACGAATTCCCGGCCGATGCCGGGGATCTGGAAGATGGTCTCGATCACGAACGAGCCCGTGACGATTCCGGCGATCGCGGGCCCGAGGAACGAGACGACCGGGGTCAGGCCGCCGCGCAGGGCGTGCCTCATGACGACCCGGGTCTCGCCCGCGCCCTTGGCCCGCGCGGTCCTGATGTAGTCCTGGCTCAGCACCTCGAGCATCCCGCCGCGCGTGAGCCGCGCGACGTACGCCGCATACACCAACCCCAGGGTCAGGCTCGGCAGCACCCGGTCGATCGGCCCGTACCATCCCGACGCGTTGAACCACCCGAGGTGGATGGCGAACACGAGGATGAGGAGCGGCCCGAGGACGAACGTCGGGACGCAGATCCCGATCATGGCCACGGACGAGCAGATGTAGTCCGTCCAGGTGTTGCGCCTTACGGCGGCGAGGACTCCCAGCGGAAGCCCGAGGCCGAGGGCCACGGCGAGCGACAGGAGCCCGAGCTCGACGGAGACGGGGAGCTTGTCCGCGATGATCTCATTGACCGAGCGGGTCGGGTACTTGAATGAGGGCCCGAGGTCGCCGCGCATCAGGCTCCAGGTGTAGTCCAGGTACTGGCGGTAGAGCGGCCTGTTCAGGCCGTAGTGGGCCTCCAGGTTGCGCATGATCTCGGGCGTGACCGCCTTTTCCGCGGTGAACGGGCCGCCCGGAACGAAGCGGATCATGAAGAAGGTGGCCGTGATGATGACCCAGACCACGGGGATCGTCTGAAGCAGGCGCACGATGACAAACCGGATCATGGTGCGGCCGGCGGTCCGGGCCTATGAAGCCGGGATGCGCGGCAGCGGGGAAGGCCCGCCCCGGCTCCCCGGGCCTCCTGGCGCAGGGGGCGCGGCCGCGCGGTGCTGTTGGCGTTGCGCACTTCGACAGTCCCGCCCGGCGTCAATGCTGAGCCCCCGCCATCATCGCGTCGCGCCGCGCCTTGAACTCGCAGCCGGGCTTCCACTGCGGCCATTCGTCGGCCTTGGCGACCCGCAGGCCGATCCGGAAGAGCAGGTCCGCATCCCGCGCCGCGCCGCGCAGGTCCCACCACGGCTTGATCACGTCCGTCACCTTGTGGTAGTCGATGGCCACATACTCGTCGCGCCGCATCCTGCCGTAGTCGGCGGGCTTGCCGATGACATCCAGGCCGGACTTCGTGTAGAATGCGGGGACGCCGACCCTCGCGAACTCGAAGTGGTCGGAACGGAAGAAATACCCCTTCTCGGTGTCGGTGTCCGGGACGAGCACGCGCCCGTCCTCCCTAAGGGCCTCCTGCGCCACGTCATCGATCGTGGAGTTGCCATAGCCGACGTCCTCGATATCGCGCGAGGGCCCCGCGTACTGCATGCCGTCGATGTTGATGTCCGCGAGCGTCCTGGCGAGCGGGTAGAGGGGGTGCTGCGCGTAGTACTCGGAGCCGAGGAGGCCCTGCTCCTCCGCCGTGACGGCGAGGAAGAGGATGGTGCGCCCCGGTCGCTCCCCTGCGGGCAGGCCCGCGAAACGCCCGGCGATTTCCAGGAGCCCGGCGCACCCCAGGGCGTTGTCCTGCGCGCCGTTGAAGATCTGGTGGCCCTTCAGGCGGGGGTTGCGCCCAAGATGGTCCCAGTGCGCCGAGTAGATGACGTACTCGCCGCGCCGCGAGGGGTCGGATCCCTCGAGCTTCGCGATCACGTTCCGGGACGCGAGGGGGCGTATCTTGTTGGAGACCGCGAACGTCGCCCTCGCCTTGAGGTCGACCGGGCGGAAGTCCTTCCGGACCGCCGCGGCCTTGAGCGCATCGAAGTCGAATCCGGCGGCGGAGAAGAGGCTTTTCGCGTAGGCGAGCGTCAGCCATCCCTCGACGGCGACGCGGCCCGCGTCGCCGTCCGGGGTCTGGAGCGAGAAGTTTTCCCGGCCCCAGCTGTTGGCCACAACCGCCCAGGGATAGCCCGCGGGGCCCGTCTCATGGACGACGAGGCAGGCCGCGGCCCCCTTGGCGGAGGCCTCCTCGTACTTGTAGGTCCAGCGGCCGTAGTAGGTCATGGCCTTCCCCTTGAACATCTTCTCGTCAAGCTTCGTCGGGTCGTTCGGGTCGCGGACCGGGGGATCGTTGACCAGCATGATGACGGTCTTGCCGCGCACGTCGACGCCCTTGAAGTCGTCCCAGCCGTACTCCGGCGCGACGACCCCGTATCCGACAAACACGATCTCGCTGCCCTTCACGTCGACGGCGGGCGCGACATGGCGCGAGCCGGCGCTGTACTCGTTCAGGATTGCCGGGGTGAGCATCTGGCCGCCGACTTCAAGGGAGGCGGCCATCGTAGACAGGATGCCGACCATCGGGACGTCCTGGATGTAGGTCCCGTCGGGGTTTCCCGGGAGCAGGCCCAGCTTCGAGAACTCCTGCTTCAGGTAGTTGACCGAGAGCTCCTCGCCGGCGGTCCCCGGGGCGCGCCCCTCAAACTCGTCCGACGAGAGGACCCTGACATGCTCGAGCATCCTGTCGGCCGCGGACTGGTCCGGGTCCTGCGGCGGGGATTGGGCGGGCGCCGTCGCGGCGGCTCCCAGGACGAGAGCGAGGCCAAGGGGAATTCGCATCGGGCAATTGTCCCGGGACCGCGGAAAATGGCAATCCCGCCTTGGCGCCGGGGTCCCTTCCCCCGGGCTCCGTTTCGGGCCGGCCCTGCCCCGCGGCGTCGAAGTTTGACTGGCCGGGAGGTCCCGTGGCATCCTGGGCATCGGCCAAGTCCCAGGGCCGGCCATGCCGATCTACGAATACTACTGTCCGGACAACCACCGGATCTACCAGTTCTACGCGAGGACCCTTGCGCAGGGCAGGACCGTGCCCCCCTGTCCGGACAACCCCAGGTTCCGGATGCGGAAAATCCTGTCGCCCTTCGCGGTCGTCGGCTCGGGCGGGGAAAAGGCCGGCGATGGGGCGGGGAGCGGCGCCCCGGGGGGAGGCTCCGACCCGGCCTCGGATCCGCGGATGGAGGCGGCCATGGGCGAATTGGAGCGGGAGTTTTCGGGCGTGGACGAGAACGACCCCAGGGCGATGGGCCGCATGATGCGCCGGATGGCCGACCTGACGGGCGAGAGCATCGGCGGGGAGATGGAGGAGGTCGTGCGGAAGCTCGAGGAGGGGGCGGACCCCGACTCGCTCGAGGACAGCCTGGGCCCCGAACCGGCGGACGGCGGCGGGGACCGGCCCGCGGCGCCGGAGGCCGAGGGGGCGAGGAAGCGCCTTCGCGCGCGGCGGGGCGCTCCCGCGCGCGATCCCAGGCTCCACGACTACCCGTGAGCAGTCATCCGGCCGAGCTCACCTCGAGGATCGAGGCCGCCAGGAGCGCGGTGCTCGCGCAGACGGGGCTCCTGCACCGCGAATTCGGCCGCGCCGAGAGCCGGTGGAAGAGCGACGGGACCCGGGTGACCGCGGTCGACATCGCGATCTCGGAGAACATCTTCCAGGCGCTGCGGTCGAGCTTCGCGGGCGACCAGATGTTCAGTGAGGAGCTCCCGGAAAGCGGGCCCGTCCCGGTGACCTCGCGGTTCGGATGGGTGCTCGACCCGATCGACGGGACCAACAACTTCGCGCTGGGGATCCCGCACTGCGCGATCTCCCTAGCGCTGATCGAGGACGGCGAGCCGGTGTACGGCGTCGTCTACGACTTAAGCCGGCGCGTCCTGATGCACGGCGGGCCGGGGTTCGGCATGCACGACGGGGAGCGGCGGGCCCGCGTCTGCGCCGAGGAGCCCGGCCCGGAGACGCTGATCGGGATCCACAGCCCGTCCGACAAGGCGCTCATGCCGGCTGCCGAGGCCGTGCTCTCGAAGTTCAAGATCCGCGGGCTGGGGAGCGCGACGCTCCACCTGGCGTACGTCGCCGCGGGGCTTTTCGGGGGGGCCGTCGACTTCAACCTGAGGATATGGGACCTCGCCGCGGCGATCCCCCTCTGCAGGGCCGCGGGAGGGGAGGTCATCTTCCTGAACTGCGAGCCGCTGCCGATGAGGGTCTTCGACCTCAAGATGAAGCCGATCATCTACGTGGCCGGTCCGCCCAAGACGGCCAGGCTCCTGGCCGGCCTCGCCTCGGCCCGCTGACGGGCCGCGGGCGGGTGGCGGCGGTCAGACCACGTACTGGCGCAGGGGCACGGGATCGAGGACCTTCGCCGACGGCAGCAGGTCGGCAAGCCGCCGCGCGAACCAGGCCCGCGCGGGCGGGTCGCCGTGGGTGAGCACGATGCTGCGCGCCCCGGTCTGGACCGCGAACTGGAGGAGTTCCTCCCGGTCGGCGTGCCCGCTCAGCTCAAACCGCTCGACCCGGGCCTTGACCTTCGCCTTCACGTGCGCCGTCTCGAACAGGAAGGTGTCGCCCGGCTTCGACGCCAGCAGGCGGCCGCCGGGGGTGTCCGGGTCGCAATAGCCCACGAAGCCGATCGTGTTGGCCGCGTGGCCAAGCAGGCCCGAGGCGAGCGTGTAGCTCGGCGTGCGCTCCACGAGCATCCCCGAGCTGATGACGTAGAGCGCGTTCTGCCTCGGGTCCTCGCCGGGCTTGAGGATGCGCGGCAGCGGACGCACCTTCAGCTCCTTGACGATCCCGCGGTTGAACTGGATGTGCCTGGTCTTGCGGGTGATCTCGTCAAAGTAGTCGACCAGGTCCATGCCCAGTCCCGATCCGTAGATCGGGCAGTCCACGAGCCTGCGGAATTTCCGGGCGTCGTGGATGATCGCGAGGACCTCCTGCATGCGGCCGAGGGCGAACACGGGGATGAGGAACGACCCGCCCCGCTGGATCGTGTCGTTGATGGACGCGACCAGGCGCGCCATCTCCGCCCCGCGGGTCTTCTCCAGCTGGCGCTCGGTCAGCCCGCGGGTGGTCTCGGTGACGAGCGTGTCGAAGTGGCCCGACGGGAACTTGGCGCCCGTCAGGGTGCGCTGGTTGTCGAACAGGACGTCGCCCGTGAAGAATACCGCGCGGTGCTTGTGGCGGATCTCGACGCCCGCGGCCCCGGCCACGTGGCCCGCGTGGTGCAGGACGATCTCCACCTCGTCGCGCTTGCCCCGGAACCTCTTCACCTGACCGAAGGGAACGCCCGTCAGGCGCCTCGCGATGCGGTCGATCTCCTCGTGCGTGTAGAGGGGGTAGTCCGGGATGTCTTCCTCGTCCCTCTGGCGCAGCATGACGCTGGCCGAGTTGTGCAGCATGCGCTCGATCAGCATGCGGCTCGAGCTCGACATGATGACCGGCGCGTTCGGGTGCTCCCTCATCGTCACCGGCAGGCTCCCGATGTGGTCGAGGTGGCAGTGCGTGATGATGATCAGGTCGAGGTCGACGCCCCGCAGCGGGGCGTGGTCGGGGACGGCCCTGCGCCCGACCTTCTTCGGGTGCAGCCCCGAGTCGACCAGGATGTTGAGATCGCCCAGCTGGATGAACAGCGAGTTGGCGCCGATGCCGCCATCGCGGTTCAGATCAATGAGCTTCATTCGTCGCCCGGGTCTAGCAGGGTATGGGCGGCCGTTTCAAGCGCCGGGCGCCCCGGCGCCCAGGAAAACTCAGCATCCGGGCACGGCAAGGTCGAAGGGCGCCAGCAGCACGTGCACCTTGGCCCCGGTTTCATCCACGCCGTGAAAGCACCCCTGGACCCGGGCATTGCAGCCGGTGACGTGGTGGCTGTTGTACGAGAACTCCTCCCCGGGGGCGAGCCGGGGGGTCTCGCCCACGATCTTGTCGCCCTCGATCACCTGCCGGGTGCCGTCGGCGTAGTCGATCACCCACTTGCGGCCCAGCAGCGCAACCGTCGTCTCCGAGGCGTTCCGGATCGTGATGTAGTAGACGAACGCATGCGGCCTGTCCTCGGGCAGGCTGACGCCCCCGTGGTGGTAGACCAGCCGGTCGAGCCGGGCGGTCAGTCCGGGGATTTCCTTTGAGGAACAGCAGGGCACAACCACAAGGAGAGCCCGCTTGCGCCGCACCGCAAGCGGCTTTCCGCTTGATGCGCCGCGCGCATGGGCCCAATAACGCTTCTTGAACGCATGAAGCTCGCCCTGCTATCGGTCAGCGACAAGCGCGGCCTGGCCGAATTCGCGGCATCGCTCGTGAGGGACCACGGCTACGAGATCCTCTCCACGGGGGGCACCGCGAGGGCGCTCCTGGAGACGGGTATTGCCGTGACGGAGGTCGGGCGGCACACCGGGTTCCCGGAAATCATGGAGGGCAGGGTGAAGACGCTCCACCCCAAGATCCACGGCGGGCTGCTCTGCCGGCGCGGCAAGCCCGAGGACCTGGCGGAGGCAGAGAGGAACGGGATCAGGCTGATCGACCTGGTGGCCGTCAACCTGTACCCGTTCGAGGAGACCGTGGCCCGGCCCGGCGTGGAGCTCGCGGAGGCGATCGAGAACATCGACATCGGGGGCCCTTCGATGCTGCGCAGCGCCGCCAAGAACCACGAGAGCGTGACGGTCGTCTGCGACCCCTCGGACTACGCGGAGGTGCTCTCGGCGCTCGGGGGCGAACCCGGCGCCCTCGCGGCGCTGCGCCGCAGGCTTGCGCTCAAGGTGTTCCAGCGGACGGCGGCCTACGACGCCGCGATCGCGCGCTACCTCGAATCGCAGGCGGCCGGGCCCGACCTCGAGGCCCTCGCGGGATACCCGGCAAGGCTGAGCCTGTCGTGGACCAGGGCGCAGACGCTGCGGTACGGCGAGAACCCGCACCAGAAGGGCGCCCTCTACGGCACGTTCCACGACCACTACCAGCAGCTCCAGGGAAAGGAGCTTAGCTACAACAACGTCCTGGACATAACCGCCGCGACGTACCTCATCGGCGAGTTTGAGCGGCCGACGGTGGCGATCCTGAAGCACACCAACCCCTGCGGTCTCGCAAGCGCGGAGACGCTGGCCGACGCCTGGGAGGGCGCCTACGCGACCGACCGGCAGGCCCCCTTCGGGGGGATCGTCATCGCCAACCGCACGGTCGACGGCGCGCTGGCGGCCCTGGTCGCCGACATCTTCACCGAGGTCATCATCGCCCCGCGGTTCGGGGCGGATGCGCTGGCGATCCTGGGGAAAAAAAAGAACCTGCGGCTCATGGTGGCCAAGGAGGGCATCGGGGCGGATGCGCTCCAGGAGCTGCGCTCGGTCGTCGGGGGCGTGCTGGTCCAGGACCGCGACCGCGTGCCCGACGACCCCTCGCGCTTCAAGGTGGTGACCCGGCGCCAGCCGACCCCACAGGAATGGGAGTCCATGGTCTTCGGCTGGAAGGTCTGCAAGCACGTGAAGTCCAACGCCATCGTCTACTGCCGGGGCGAGCGCACGCTCGGGATCGGGGCGGGCCAGATGTCGCGCGTCGACAGCTCGCGCATCGCCGTCTGGAAGGCCGGCGAGGCGGGCCTCGACCTCAGGGGCTCGGTCGTCGTGAGCGAGGCGCTGTTTCCATTCCCGGACGGCCTGGTCGCGGCCGCGCAGGCGGGCTCCACGGCGGCCATCCAGCCGGGGGGATCGATCCGCGACGCCGAGGTCATCAAGGCGGCGGACGAGCGCGGCATCGCCATGGTGTTTACGGGGATCCGGCATTTCAGGCACTGACCCGGACGGATTTCGGAGCTTCGGGATTGGCAGGCACCGGCGCATGCCGCAAGGTGTGCGGATGTTCGACGCCGTTGAAAAGCTGAAGGAATTCATCCGCTTCCCGAGCGTCTCGACAGACTCGAGATTCAAGGAGGGCATGAGCGGAGCGCAGAAGTTCGTGTCCGACCTGCTCGGCTCCATGGGCTTCGAGGTCGAGGTCGTCAGGACGGACGTCCATCCGATCATCCTTGCGAGCAGGGGCGGGGACCCGGCCTGGCCCCATGTCGTCATCTACGGCCACTACGACGTCCAGCCGGCGGACCCGCTCAGCCTTTGGACGACGCCGCCCTTCGAGCCGACGGTCATCGGGAACCGGATCTACGGCCGCGGCGCCGCCGACAACAAGGGGCCGCTCATGACCAACATCGCCGCCGTCGCCGAGCTTCTCGAGGGCAACCCGGGGCTCCCCCTGCGGATCACCTTTCTCATCGAGGGCGAGGAGGAGATGGGCAGCCCCAGCTTCCCCGCCTTCCTCGCGACGCATGCCGGCCGCCTGAGGCAGGCCGACTTCGTCTACCTGTCCGACACGGCGCTTCCGAACGAGAACCAGGTCGTGCTGACGTGCGGGCTGCGCGGGCTCGCACTGCTCGACCTGCACGTGACGGGGGCCAGGGTCGACCTGCATTCGGGCCTGCACGGCGGCGTCCTGCTCAACCCCATCCAGGCGCTCGCCGAGATATGCGCGACCCTCCACACGCCGGACGGCAGCGTCAACGTGCCCGGGTTCTATGACGGCGTGCTCGATGTCCAGCCCTGGGAGCGGGCGGAGCTCGCCAAGCTCGAAGGCGACGGGAAGGCCTACATGGATTTCCTGGGGATAGACGCCTTCCACACCCCGCCCGGCTTCTCGCCGTTCGAGGCCGTCCGGTTCCAGCCGACGCTCGAGTTCAACGGAATCGGTGGCGGCTACCAGGGCGAGGGGACAAAGACGGTGATCCCGAGCAAGGCTTTCGCCAAGATCAGCTGCCGGCTGGTGCCGAACCAGGAGCCCGACAGGATCAAGGGGATCGTGATGGACGCGATCCGGGCGCGGGCCCCGAGGGGAGTCAGGATCGACTTCGTGGACCAGCACAAGGGCGACCCCTATGTCGTTGTCCCTCCTGGCCGGCCCAACACGCCGAAGGACCAGTCCCCCGTGCTCGCGAGGGCGTTTCGCGCGGCCGAGGCCGCCGTGACGGCGGTGTGGGGGCGCCCGCCCCTGTTCCTGCGCGAGGGCGGCAGCGTGCCCATCATACCCGCGATCAAGCGGGCGACGGGAATGGACTCCGTCATGCTCGGGCTCTTCCTGCCCGAGGACAACCTTCACGCGCCCAACGAGAGCTTCAACCTCGACGTGATGAGGAAGGGCGTCGAGACCGCCAGGCGTATCCTGTCAGGTATTACGACTTCTTGAGGATGACGATCTCGGCGCGGCGGTCCTTGGCCATCGTCGCCTCGTCGGCGTTCTTCATGGCGCCCTCGTAGCCCTTCGAGAGGGACTCGAGCTTGTCGGCGGCGACGCCGATCGAAATGAGGTATCTCCTGGCCGCGTTTGCGCGCCGGTCGCCCAGGCCGAGGTTGTACTCCGCGGTCCCGCGCCAGTCGCAGTGGCCCTCGAGGAGGAGGCGCTGATCGGGGTGCTTCTCGAGATAGTCCTTCGCGGCCTGGAGCTTCGCGCGCTCGGCGGCCTTCACGTCGTGGCGGTCGAAGTCGAAGTAGACGGCCTGCAGGAGCCCGCGGATCGTGTCCTTATCCTCGATGACGCCGGGGCCGCGCGCCTCGAGGGCGGAGTTGGGCTCGGCGGTCGTCGGAACCTCGGTGGGCGTCAGCGCACCCCCGCCTCCAGTCTGGGGCCCGAGCGCAGTCTCACTTGGATTGGGGCGGACCGGTTTCTTGCGGCAGCCGGCTAGGAGGGCGGCGAAGGCGGCGACGAGGCAGAGCGACTTGGAGGCTAGTTTCATGTTGTGGTTAAACGTCCGTATGCGGTTGAAAATGTGATTATCCAGCCTTTGGCAACCTTGTGATCGCCGCAAGCGTTTAAAATGACGTGCGGGAATTCCCCCTTCCTTCAGGGAGGGGGATGAGAGCACGCGCTTAAGTGCCTTGGCATTCGGGGACGTAGCGACGGATGACCTCGGTGGACACGGCGCCGGCGGTGCAGGCCTGGGTCCAAAGCTGCCCGCGGCCGCCGAGACGATTCAGATGCGGGAACTGTTCGCGCAGGTAGCGCGAGGTATGGCCCTTGAGCAGGTTCTCGATTTGGGAAGGGCTGAAGCGCGGCGGTGGGGAGACAAGGACATGGACGTGGTCCTCGCCGGTCTCGACCTCCAAGAGGCGCAACCCCTGCCGCTCACAGCATTCGCGCAGAAGTTTCTTGCAGGCCGCATCAACCTGGGTCGTAAAGACCCTCCGGCGAAACTTTGGGATCCAGGCCAGATGGCAGGCGATGGAGTACTGGGTGCATCGGGTCGTGCCAGAGGATGATTCCATGGGCGTTATTCACTTGAACGCCCCATGAGGTGATCGATCTTCATTCCAATGATTCAAGTCTGCATCATACCCCTGAACATCCCGGTGAAAGCCACCCGCGATTCCGCGTGGGCTGGGGCGCCGGAGGCGGCGCGGGAATGGAACGAGTGCGTGGAGTCGGTCTGGGTGGCGATGCGGGCCAAGGCGCCATGGCCAAACCGGGGCAAGCTGCAGGTCGCCACCAAGGGCCGCTACGGCCTGCACAGCCAGACGGTGCAGATGATCGCCAAGTCCGTGTTGACCGCTTTTTCCACCGCCAAGGAGCTCAGGCGGACCCGCCCCGAAATGGGCA
>CALAOT010000046.1 GCA_937889545.1 uncultured Opitutaceae bacterium | reverse complement strand
AGTTCAGACGTGTGCTCTTCCGATCTGCGGTGGCCGCGGCTTCGGCGGCGGCGGCGGTGGCGGCGGTCGCAGCGACCGCGGCGAGCGCCGTTACTAAACGGGGCGCACTGCGCAAATTTGCAAGGGATGGGGGCCCCAACGGGCCTCCATCCTTTTTTTTGCCATGCCCGCACCGGCCATCAAGAGACATCTGGCGGCGCTACTCAAATGCGACCGTTGCCCCCGGATGCACAAGCCGGTCGTCGTCGGCCGGCCGGTTGAGAGCAGGATCATGCTCGTCGGCCAGGCTCCCGGAGACAGGGAGCCCCTGCTGGGACGGCCTTTCGCATGGACGGCCGGCAAGACGCTCTTCAAGTGGTTCTCCGGAGCCCTCGGCTGGAGCGAGGATGACGTCCGCGACCGGATGTATTTTGCAGCCATTTGCCGCTGCTTTCCCGGAAAGCTTCCCAAGGGAGGTGACCGCGTGCCATCGCCCGGCGAGATCGACGCCTGCGCGCCTTGGCTGGAGCTCGAGTACGAGCTTCTCCGGCCTGCGCTCGTGATTCCCGTCGGAAAGCTTGCGATCGAGCGTTACCTTGGGCCGGCGCCGCTCAAGGAGCATGTCGGAAGAAGCTTTCGCGTGAGCCTTTCCGGGCGCGACGCGGATTGCATCCCTCTCCCTCATCCCTCGGGAGCATCGCCCTGGCACCGGATGGAGCCCGGCAGGACGCTGCTAGCCCACGGGCTCGGCCTCATTGCGGCGCATCCCGCCGTCACCGCTCGTTTCTTGACGCAGGCGTCCGGCCTTGCAGGGTAGTCGGGCATGCAACCCCTCCGGATCATCGCCGCCATCTGCGCCCTGGCATCCGCTCCGGTGGTTCTTCACGCCCAGCGCGAAAAGCTGTCCCTGGAGGATCTCGAATTCGTCGAAAAGAAGTGGCCGCAGGCCAGGATATCGAATACGGGTATCCGCTACATAATAGAGGATGAGGGCAAGGGGCCCCTCCTGCAGCCGGGCGACATGGTGATGGTTCACTACGTTGGTAAATTGCTCAACGGCAAGGTGTTCGACCAAAACCATGACGACAAGCACCCGTTCACGTTCCGGGTTGCCCGCGGCTATGTGATCGAGGGCTGGGACCAGATACTGCAATTGATGCGGCCGGGCGACAAATGGCTCGTGATCATCCCGGCTGAACTTGCCTACGGCCGCAAAGGCAGCCCGCCCAAGGTTCCAGGCTATGCGACGCTTGTCTTTGAGATCGAGGTGCTTGGCATCAAGAAGGACGCCTGATCACTTCGCCTGCTGGGCCGCGTCGGTGTAGCTGAACTTCAGCTTGAATTCGGCGGCGGCCTGAGTCCGGGCGTCGGCGGACGACTTGCCCTGGATAACAAGTTCGTTTGCCCGCTTGTCGATCCAGCGGTGCATGAAATCCTTCTCGACTTCCGTCGCAAAGGTCGGGCTTTGCTTCGGGGCCACCGGATTCTTCTTCTTGGAGAATATGTGGCAGGCGGAACTTGCGAGGAGCAGCGTGGCGGCCAGCGTGAGCAGAACAAGGCGTTTCATAGTGCAGTCAGAGAAGGGTGGGGTTTGCCGCGTAGACCGCGAGTGAATCTTTTTGGTTTCGTCTCGCTCGGTAAGGTGTTCTTCTACGCTAAATGAGCGACGAGCCCCAACCGCTTCGCCTAAAACCGCGCCCGCCACCGCCGGCAGGGCCGGCGGCTGAGCCGGAGACTGGCACGCTGCAGCCCGCTCCCGCGCCGGGAGCCGGCCAGGGGGAGGGGATCGGCCGGCTACGCCTGAAGGCGCGATTGAACCTTCCCGACGCAGCGTTGACGCAGGCCGTTCCCGACATTGCAGTCGCGGAGCCGCCCGTTCCGCCGCCCGCCCCCCCCTCCGGGGGTTTCCCGCTTCCGGAGCCAGTCGCGGCCGCCGATCCCGAGTCGGAGGATCTGCCGAAATTCAAGCTGCGGCCCAAGATCACCGTGGCGCAGTATCCTCCCCAGGAGTATAAGGGGGCGCCCCCGCCGCCCCTGCCCCCGTCGTCCTCCTCTCCAGCCTTGCCGCGGCAGTCCTCCTCTCCACCCCTGCCGCCCTCATCCGCCTCTCCACCGCTCCCGCCCCTTCCCGTGAGCGGGGGGGCCGCCCCGCCCTTTCCCATTCCCGGCCATCGTTCGCAGTCCATGCCGCCGATGTCGATCCTGGCCGCCCCGCCACCTCCGCCCCCGGGATCGGTTGCGGAACCTCCGGGGCCTCCGGGATCGATGCCGCGTCTTTCACTTTCAACGGCGCCAGACCTGTCGGGATCCAAAGGCACCCATGTCCCGGGAACGGAAGGCCTGCCGAAGGTGGGAGGCAAACCGGTGGTTGCGAAGCCGGGGAAGACGGCGGCGGTCTTGCGAAAACGGCCCGCGCTTGGGCCGTTGGCAAAGGTGGGCCTCACCGTTGTCGTGATCGCCATCGGGGTGGGCGGCTTCTACAGTTACAGGATATTCTTCCCAGCCCCGTCTCCGGTCATGAAGATCAGGCTGCCGGCGATCGCCAAGCCGGTGGCGCCCTCCAGTATGAAGCTGCCGGACGGCCAGCCCAAGGGCGCGTTGCCGGACGAGCTTGCCGAAAAAGGCCAGGAGCAGGCAAAGGCGGACGAGGTGACGCCCGGTCAGGTGCCGACGCCGACTCCAAACCCGGGGGCCAACGTCGTTGAGACGGTGATGGCCGATTCCGCCATCACCAACGACGTCAAGGTGAGCAGCACCCCGATCGACGCCGCGATGGCCGCGAGCGCCGCATTCCGGGCGTTTGTCGCAGGCGCCACCATCGGCGGTGTCTTTCAGGGGGCTCCTTCGAGGGCCCTCATCAACGGCACGATCGTGCGCGAGGGCCAGGTCGTGGACAGCGGGCTCGGCATAGCCTTTGAACGCATCGACCCCGGCAAGAAGGTCATCTATTTCAAGGACTATACGGGCGCCGAGGTCTCGAAGAATTATTGACGGGTCACGGAGCCGCCTCGCGGCGGCTCACCAGGTCTCGACCGGGCCCCGCGGCACCGGGATTCCATCGCGGGCGAACACGCCGGCATTGTCATCGCCGCCGAGGAACGAGGGCGACATCGGAGCCGGGCGGTATTTCGGAAGCAGCTCGCCCGACGGGTCGCAAAAGGCGGCGCGCCACGCAACGTACCCCGAGATCACGGCCTCGAAGTCGGCCTTGGACTCGATCGCGAGGATCCCCTGCTTGAACGCCTTCGCGGGTCCGAAACGCCTCGCGTACCAGGGCGCGACCTTCCGGAAGAGCCTCGCCCCGCGGTCTTCGCCGTAGAACTCGCAGTACCGGTCGAAATGGAGCCTCATGACCCGGATTCGCTCGCCGAAGCCGGGTTCCGGCAGGAGCACCCCGGTCCGAAGGAGATGATCCGTCCTGCGGAAGATCCAGGGATCATAGAACGCGCCGCGCCCGATGCTCACGCCCGCGCATCCGGTCTCGGCGATCATGTGCCGGGCGGCCCCTGGGGTCGTGACGTCGCCGTTGCCGATGACGGGGACCGACCGCACAGCGCCGACGACGGCGCGAATCCCCGCAAGGTTCACCGTCCCCGAGAAACCCTGGGCGCGCGTTCGCCCGTGGACGAAGACTGCGGCGACTCCCGCATCCTCGAGCGCCTTTGCGAGGTAGGGGGCCGTGATATTCTCCGAATCCCAGCCTAGGCGCATCTTCGCGGTCACGGGAATCCCGATCGCCCCGACCATCCCGCGGACAAGCCCCGCGGTCTTCCCGAGCTCCGTCATCATCGCCGAGCCCCCGCCGACCTGCGTCACCTTCCTCACCGGGCATCCCATGTTGATGTCGACCGCCTGCGCGCCCATGTCCTCGCACAGGACTGCGGCGTCGCGCATCTCATCGGGAACGCTTCCGAAGAGCTGTATCGCCAGCGGCCTGTCGCCCGCGCACGATTCCACCAGCTTGAGCGCGGCCGGATTGCGCTCGATGAGCGAGCGTGCGTTCACGAGGTCCGTCGTGGCCCAGCCCAGCCCCCCGAGCTCGCGCAGCGTGAGCCGCATCGGCAGGTTCGTGTAGCCCGCGAGCGGCGAGAGAAAAAGGCTGGAAATGGTCTCGATTTTTCCAATGCGCATACCAAATTGCGCAGGATGCCCAGGCTCCGATCGTCCGCAACCGGCAACTGACAGGGGACGCGCTGACGCTGGACCTTATGGAGGAGACCCCGCCGACCGCCAAACCCCTGAGCCTGCTGGTCTACGGTCCCGAGGACCACCTGCCGCTCGGGCCGGCGATCCTCGTAAGCCTTCAGCAGGTCGCCGCGATGGTCGTCGGAGTCGTGACCCCCGCGCTCATCCTGTCGCATGCGCTTCACTTTGCCCCTTCGGACGCCTCGTACCTGGTGAGCATGGCGCTCGTCGCGGCCGGATTGGGAACGTTCCTTCAGACGGCGAAGTTCGGAATCGTGGGCTCCGGCCTGCTGAGCGTCGGGGGCACGAGCTTCGCGTTCCTCCAGCCGCTCATCAACGCCGGCAGGGCCGGAGGGCTTCCGCTCATGTTCGGGATGTCGCTCGCATGCGTCCCGGTGCTTTTCCTCTTCGTCCCATTCCTTTCCAGGCTGAGGCGAGTCTTCACGCCGCTCGTGTCCGGGATCGTTGTGCTGCTGATAGGCCTCTCGATCATTCCGGAGGCGACGCCGGGCATCATCGCTCCGGTCGCCGCGAATGCGCCTGTATGGGCGGGAGTGGCGATAGCAGCCGTGGTGATCGCGGTCGTCCTCCTCGCCCAATCGGTCGGCGGAACGAGGGCCAGGCTTGCGAGCATCCTTCTCGGGGTGCTGGCCGGCTACCTGACCTGCGGGTTCTTCGGATGGCTCCACCGCCCCGCCGGGGAAGGAGACCCATTGATGATGGTGCCGCGAATCCTCCCGCACGGGGCGGCCTTCCAATGGAAGTTCGTGGTTCCCTTTGCGTTCATCTATGTCGCCACGCTCCTCGAGGCCCTTGGCGACATGACCGCGACCTCGCAGCTCTCCGGGCTCGAGACCGAGGGGCCGGCCTACTGGGCCCGGCTGCGGGGCGGGGTGCTTTCGGACGGGATCACGTGCGCCATCTCCGGGTTCATAGGCTCGTTTCCGAGCACGACGTATGCGCAGAACAACGGCGTGATCCAGATCACCGGGGTTGCGAGCCGCCACATCGGGAAATGGATGGCTGCGATCCTCGTTCTGCTGGGGCTCTTCCCGGCGGTCAGCCAATGGGTGACCGCGATGCCGCAGCCGGTGCTTGGAGGGATGGCGATCCTGCTCTTCGGCCTGGTCGCAGTCGCCGGGCTGCGCCTGATCATGCTGGACGGCCTCACCCACCGGGACGGGCTCATCGTCGCATTGTCGCTCGGAATCGGGCTCGGGACGGCCTCCCAGACCGCGTGGGTGCAGACCCTGCACCCGATCATGCAGACGTTGTTCGCGTCGGGCGTGTCGGCGGGCGGGCTCACCGCGCTGGCGCTCAACATAGTCCTGCCGGGCGCGAGGACCCGGGGGGAGCGGACCCGCTGACGGGCTTCAGCCCGAGACGAGCTCGCGGGCCAGCCGGTTGTGGTGCTCCAAGATGGGCTGGAGGTCGACGGTCGCGAGCCGGCCCTCGTCAACCACCACGCGCCCGTCAATGACGACCCACGAGGCCCGCTCGGGCGCGCAAAAGACGAGCGCGGCGACCGGGTCGTGAAGGGCGCCCGCAATGTTTGCCCCGCGCAGATCGAATGCGGCGAAATCCGCGGCCATCCCCGGGGCGAGGGCGCCGATGTCATCGCGCCCGAGAACGCGGGCCCCGCCGACCGTGGCCAGCTCGAGCGCCTGGCGCGCGCCCATTGCGGACGCGCCCAGACCCACGCGCTGGAGAAGCATGGCCTGGCGCGCCTCGCCCAGGAGGCTGCCCGCGTCGTTCGAGGCCGAGCCGTCGACGCCGATCCCCACCGGGACGCGCTTCGCGATCATGCGGCTGACCGGCGCGATGCCGGAACCGAGGCGCATGTTTGAGCAGGGGCAGTGCGCCACCCCCGTTCCGGTCCGGCCGAACAGGTCGATTCCGGCGTCGTCCAGCTTGACGCAGTGCGCGTGCCAGACGTCCTGGCCGACCCATCCGAGCTCCTCGGCGTATTGCGCGGGGCTCATGCCGAACCTCTCGAGGCTGTAGGCGACGTCGCTGTCGTTCTCGGCGAGGTGCGTGTGGAGAGAGACTCCAAGCGACCTTGCGAGCCTTGCCGATTCGCGCATGAGGTCGCGGCTCACCGAAAAGGGCGAGCATGGGGCGACCGCTATCCGCCGCATCGCGAAGCGTCTGGGATCGTGGTGGGCCTCGATCACGCGCTGCGTGTCGGACAGGATGGCTGGCTCCCCCTCGACAAGGCTGTCCGGCGGATGGCCCCCGCGGCTCCGTCCGACGCTCATGCTGCCGCGGGCGGCGTGGAAGCGCATGCCGATCTCGGCCGCCGACTCGAGGCTGTCCTCGAGGCGGCACCCGTTGGGGTAGAGATAGAGGTGGTCGCTCGACGTGGTGCACCCCGAGAGGATGAGCTCCGCCATGGCCGTGAGGGTGGAGACCCTGATCATCTCCGGCGTGATCCGTGCCCAGATAGGATACAGCGCCTCGAGCCACCCAAAGAGCCCGGCATCCTGGGCCGAAGGAACGGCCCGCGTCAGGCTTTGGAACATGTGGTGGTGGGTGTTGACGAGGCCCGGGACAACCGCGTGCCCCGCCAGGTCCAGCACACGGTCCGCGGTCGCCGGCAGCTCCGCCGCCCTTCCGACCGCGGCGATCCGGTTGCCTTCCGCAAACAGTCCGCCGCCCCGGATCTCCCTGCGGCGACCGTCCATGGTTACGAGGACATCCGCGTTGCGGACGAGGAGCGTTGGACAGGGGGCCGCGGGGGGGGTCATAGGGCCCGCACCGCCGCCCTCATCCGTGCAAGGCCGTCGGCGAGCGTGGACCTCGGGCAGCCGAAGTTGATCCGGACGTGACTGCCGCGCGTGGCCCCGAATGGCACGCCGTCGCTCAGCCCCACGCCGTGGGACTCGAAATGCCTCACCGGGTTGTCCAGGCCGAGCTCCCCGACGTCCAGCCACGCAAGGTAGGTTGCCTCCACGGGCGCCTCTATCCGGATCCCCGGGATCTCGCGGGAAACGAAGTCCGTGAGGAAATCCCGGTTGGCGCGTAGGTAGGCGATGAGGGCCTCCCGCCACGGCGCGCCGCCGCGGTATGCGGCCTCGCAGGCGGCATAGCCGAGCGCGTTGACCTCCGCGACGATGCCCGCGCACGCCCCGGAGAAACGCGCCCGCAGGGCGGGATCCGGGATGATGGCGAACGAGGCGCCAAGGCCGGGGATGTTGTAGGTCTTGCTCGGGGCCATCAGGGTGACGGTGCGCGCCGCCTCGGGGGGCGCCGCGGCGGCGAGGGGCTCGTGCACGGCGCCCGGATCCAGGAGGAGGTCGCAGTGGATCTCGTCGGAGACCAGCACGAGGCTGTGGCGCGCGCAGAACCCGGCGATCCGCGCGATCTCGTCGCGGCTCCAGACGCGGGCCACCGGGTTGTGCGGATGGCAGAACAGGAGGACCCTGGTGCGCGGCGTCACGGCGCCCTCGAGCGCGTCCCAGTCGATCTCCCAGCGCCGCGCGCCGCGATTGAGCGCAAGGGGAACGCTCCGGGTCACCCGGCCCCCGTTCCTTGGCGCCGAGGAGAAGGGGGGATAGACCGGCGACAGGCTGAGGACCTCGTCTCCCGCGTCCGCGAAGGCGAGGACGCAGACGTTCAGGGCGCACACCAGACCCGGAAGCCATACGATCCAGGACGGGTCCGTCTTCCAGCCGTGCCGCATCGCGAGCTCCCCAACGACGGCGTCGACCGTCGACTGGGCGGGCCGCGCGTAGCCGAAGATCCCATGGGCCACTCGGCGATGGAGGGCGTCGACGATCGCCGGGGCGACCTCAAAATCCATGTCGGCGACCCACATGGGAAGCACGTCCCGGCCGGCGTACTTCTGCCATTTCTGCGAGTCGGTGCCGCGGCGGTCGCGCGGCGTGTCGAAATCGAAGGTCATCGGGGCGCCGAGCGAACCACATAGCCCGGTGGATTCCGATTGTTTTCTGTTCGTGGGACCCCGGGGACCGATCGCGCTCAGGCGCGCGCGAAGAGGGGAACGATCCGCATTTCGGGAACGGTGACCAACCCCTTGTCCGTGATGCGGATCTCGGGGATGACGGACAGGGGGATCAGGTTGAAGCCCATGTAGGGGAGCATGCAGCCGGCGGCCTTCCATGCGCGCTTCAGCCGCGTCGTCTCGGCAGCTACGGCGGTAGCCCGTTTGTCGGAGATGAGCCCCGCGACCGGGAGTGCGACCCTCGCGGCGACCTTCCCGCCGCGCACGACGCACACCCCGCCGCGCATCCGCCTGATTTCTGCGAGGGCCCTGCGCATGTCGGGCTCGTTCCTTCCCGCCAGGATGATATTGTGGGCGTCGTGGCCCACGGAGCTCCCGACGGCCCCGTCCCTGAGCCCGAAGTCCTTGAGAAGGCCGTGCGCGACCGCGCCCGACTTGCCGTGGCGCTCGACGACCGTGACGAAGCACAGCCGGTGCCGCGCGAGAAGCCCGGCCCATGCCTCGCCGGGGCGGGGCTTGAGGGGGATCCGGTCGTGGAACAGGATGATCTTGTGAAGCGCGGTCCGGATGACGTTTGCCGTGACCGGGCCCTTTGGAAGCGCGGGCACGAGGACGGGCTTTTCCGGCAGCTTCACCGTTTCGTACGCTGCCCGGGGATACCTGTAGCGCCTGGAGAGCGCCCTCTCGAGCGCCGGCGTCACCTTGCCGTACCTGACCACGAGCTCGCCCCCGAACCACGTGCACTGCGGCTCGAGCGTGTCGTTGAGAAGCACCAGGTCGGCGCGCCTCGCCGGCGCCAGCCCGCCGATCTCTCCGTCCATTCCGAACCGCGTGGCAGGGTGAAGGGAGCCCAAGCTCCAGGCCGTGGTCGCCCTTATCCCAGCCTTCACCGCGGAGCGCACGACCCAGTCCATCCCGAACAGGAACAGGTCGTCGGCATCGCGGTCGTCGGTGCAGACGCAGACCCGCTTCGGATTGGCGCCGAGCTCGGTCAGCGCCCTTATGGCGAGGGGAAGGGAGTTCCACGGGGTCGTGGGCGGGCCTCCGCGAAGGAAGACCCAGACGCCGCATTCAAGGAAGTCGTCGGCGATCTCCCGGTCGATCGCCTCGTGGGTGTCCGAGATCCCGGAGGCCGCGCCCGCCGCCACGAATTCGCGCCCGTAGATGTGGCCGGAGACGGGAAGCCCGCGCCTGAGGGCCTCGCGCAGGACCGCATGGCTTCTCCGATCCCCCATCGCCACCTGCACAAAATCCATCTTCTCACCAAGCCCGACCGCCTCGGGCCAGCGGTCGAAAATCCGGCCGATCTTCCGCGGCGTGAGGTCGCCCCCCGCCGTCTCGAGCCTCGGGCCCGTCGCCGGGACCGTGCTCGGGACCGTGAGGAAGATCGAGAGCGGCGCCCGGCGCGCATCCTCGAGCATCCACTCGATTCCCCTCGCGTCGCAGACGTTCCCGATCTCGTGGCTGTCGCAGAAGATCGTCGTTGTTCCGTTGAGCAGCGCGGGCTCGGCGTACGCGCACGCGGTCATCATCGAGCTTTCAATGTGGATGTGGGGGTCCACAAGCCCCGGGGCCACGATCCCTCCGCGGGCGTCAAAGAAGCTGACCCGCGACCCCTTGGGAGGCCTGCACGAACCGGCGGGTTTGACGGCCGCGATCCGGCCGGACTTGATCCAGACCTCCCGGCTCCCGTGGATCCGCTCGGTGTAGGTTGAGAGGATCCGCGCTCCGGTGACGACGAGATCCGGGAGCTCGCGGCCCATTGCGACGGCGGCAAGCTCGCGCGTGACCCTGTGGAGAGGGGGTACGGAAAAGCGTGTGAGACCCATCCGGCACCCTTATGTCACGGAGATCCGGCGAGGCGAGCCGTTACCATCCGGGCGCGGCGAATGGGGGCGGAGGAAACAGGGTTCCCGGGGGGCAGGCGAACCGCGGTAGGCCGCACACGAGGAATCCCCGGGGACGGCTGCCTGCGGCCGTGTGCAAACCCTGCGCAGGGGAATGTCCCACACTGGGTAGAGGATTCACAGGCGGCGCGGATGTTGTGACCATAAATAGTTGATATGCAAGTAGGTTATGATCCAGGCGCCGCAGGCATCGGACATGCAGCTAAGGGGTTACTATGAGCCTAATACGCTACACTAATCCCAACGCACTCGGCATTGCCCCGACCGCCGGTCTCGGCGGCCGATTCCCGCGAGGGGACATTGAGGATCAGATCGACTGGCTGTTCGGAACGGCGCTGGCCGGCGTGAACCGCGACGCGATCGTCGAGGGCTCCCTCTCCATCCAGGCTTCCCGAAAGGAGAAGTCCTGCGAGGGCGAGAGCACCGTCACCTTCAACCGCCTGGTCAGCATTCAGGACGAGGTCCAGGCCTACAAGGTTTCGGCTGCCTATAGAGAACGGCATCCTGACCGTGACGCTTCCCAAGAAGGAGAAGGCCAAGCCGAAGTAGATCACCGTGTCCGTCAACTGAACCCCGGCGATTCCGAAAACCAGGGGGAAACACCACATCACTGTTCAACACACTCATCCCATCATTCCACCACGGCACGCACGACAACGATGGCGACCCTCGCCCGCTTTGCAGGCCGTATTTCGAAATTGACGAAACCGACGGGGCCTACGGCGGGACGGTCTACATGCCCGGCGTCTCCAAGGGGGGCTCGAGATCACCGCTGAGGGCGGTGAGATCCGGATCACCGGCAAGCGCGCGACGAAGCTGCCCGAGGGCGTGACCGCCCTCCACCGTGAATCGTCCGACGCCGCGTTCGAGCTCGTCCTCACGCATGACAGCACCGTCAACACAGGGAAGATCGAGGCGCAGCTGAAGGACGGCATCCTTCGCGTGGCGCACGCAAAGGCCGAGTCGGCCAAGCCGCGGAAGATTGCCGTCAGCTGACCGGCCGAGTTTGCAGAGGCCCGGAAGCTCTGGGGGATTCCGGCCTTTTGCGTTTGCGGGCCGCCCCGTCCCGCCGAGGATTGGCGGCGCCCGGCTGCGCCCGGGCGACGCTCCGCGAAAACGATATGAATCCCAAACAAGACGAAAGCCGGGCTGGCCCCGTGCTGCTCTACGACGGGGCGTGCGGCCTCTGCAACCGCGCCGTGCGGTTCCTGCTCGGGATCGACCGGCGGGGCGTCCTTCGCTTCTGCACGCTGCAGGGCGGGCCGGGACAGGCGTGGCTGCGGGCGCACGGGCTGCCTCCCGGCGACCGGGAGAGCATGGTCTTTGTCCGCGACTGGAACGGCGGCGGAAATGCAGGGAGGGACGCCTATGCGCTCCGGACCGGAGCGCTCGTGGCCGCGCTCGAGGCATGTGGCGGCGCCGGCCGCGTCCTCGCCTGGATCCGATTCGTCCCAAGGCCGCTTCGGGACGGCGGCTACCGGCTCATCGCGCGGCTCAGATACCGGCTGTTCGGCGAGTGGAAGGCCCGGCCGCTTCCCAGGCCCGAATGGCAGGATCGGTTCATTGACGGCCCTCCCTTCTGGGAAGGAGCGACGCCCCGACCGACAGGGCGAGCAGGGCAGTGATGATGGCGAGCGAAGCAGCCGTGGGGATGCGGACCCACGGCTCAGCGAGCATCTTAACGCCCACGAACGAGAGAACGGTTGCGAGCCCCGCGTTCAGATAGCGGAGCGTCCTCATGGCCCCGCTCACGACAAAGAAGAGAGATCGCAGGCCCAGGATCGCGAACAGGTTGGACGCCACCGCGATGGCTGCGTCATGGGTCACCGCGAGGACGGCCGGAAGCGAGTCGAGCGCAAAGACGAGGTCGGCCGCCTCGAGCGCGGCAAGCGCGGCCAGGGTCGCCGGGACCCTCCCGGCGAAGAACCGGATCGCGGGGTTCCCGGTGGGGTCGAATGCCTTGCGGCCCCTTCTCGTCGCGATCCGGATGCCGGCGGCTAGAACCAGCGCCCCGAAAACCGGGATGATCCACGTGAACCGCCCGATCGCGCCGACTCCCGCGATCAGAAGCGCCGAGCGAAACACGATTGCTCCGGAGAGGCCCCAGAAGAGCAGGCGGCGGCGGCGCAGCGGATCCACGCGGAACTGCTCGAACACCAGCGCAAAGACGAAGACATTGTCCGCGCTCAGGCTCAGCTCGATCAGGTAGCCCGCGAGGTACTGCTGCGCGGGCTCCGCTCCTCGGCGTAGCCAGATGGCGCACCCATATCCGAGACCCAACAGCACGCAGGTCAGAGCGACGAGGCCGTCCCTGGCCCGGAGGGCCCCTGATGGAGCCTCGGTTCGTGTTGGCGGAGTCATCGCGGCGCTTCTGGTCCGCCTTGACGTTGGGGGAGGCGCCGGATTTGGCAATGACAGCCCATGGACGTCCTGCCCACAGTCGAACTGCCCGCAGCCCCTTCCGGCTCGCTCCAGCAGTTTGTCGACTGGCTCCGGGGGAAGTTCTTCGCGGGCGCGATGGACAGGTCGACCGCGTGCTGGTTCGCCTTCCTGCTCATCCTCCTCGCGGCTGTTCTCGCGCGCCGACTGATGATCAGGATCGTTTCCTCGCAGTCGAAGCGGCTGCCGGAAAAGCCTGCCGGCGAGCTTCTGCTGCCGGCGCTCGAAGGGCCGACCGCGACGCTGGTGATGCTGCTTTGAATAATCGCGGCCCTCCCGGTGATCCCGATCTGGGAGGCCGTTCCGAATTTCGTGAGGCTGGGCGAGCAGGGAGCGCTCGCCGCCGTCGTGCTTTGGGGAATCGCCTGCGCCGGCGGCGCGGCGATCGACAACTTCGCGGAGGGCGCCAGGGCGCACAGGCTCCAGATCGCGGCCTTCCTTCCGCTGATCAAGAAGCAGCTGGCGGCGAAACCAGCCTCAATACAGCCGCCTGCGGAATAGGAATCCCGCTATTGTCAGGTTGACCAGCCCGATCACGGCCATCGGCCAGAACTGGCTGGCCAGCATGTGGAACGGGGTCCCCTGCAGAAAGACGCCGCGAATGATGACCAGGAAGCAGCGCAGCGGATTGAGGAGCGTCAGGTGCTGCACAAACAGCGGCATGTTGGCGATCGGGGTCGCGAAGCCCGACAGCATCGCGGAGGGAACCATGAAGAGGAAGGCGCCGAGGAGCCCCTGCTGCTGGGTGACCGCGAGGGAGGAGATCATCAGCCCCACGCTCAGCGATCGAGGCGGTGTTCCCGCTCACGTTGAGGTTGCGGGCATGAAAAGGGTGCGCGCGAACGCCATTCGTGGCCGATGACGGAGGCGGCGGGGGGCACGTGTTTTTTGGGGCCATCAACAGGTTTTAGAACGGGCGAAGCGGCGATTCCGTAATAATTTGGTGAATAATAACTTGGGAACTACGTAAGGCAGCCGCTTTTTCTAGAAATTGAATTCGAATTGCGCGATGCTTTGCGTCGCCATGAAGCGCAGCCCAACAGAAACTCACGGGAGGCTCGACTCGACGCCTGTCGCCGTCGTCGCCGACGCCGTTCGTCGCGCCTGGGCTCGCATCGTCGAGCGGGTCAACGGCGAGCGCAGCCTGCTGGAGCACGCGGCGACCTATTCGGGAGATCTCGACAGCCTCCTCGTCCGGCACGCCGTGCGCCACGGAAGGAGCCAGGACGGATACCATCGCGTCTTCAGGGCGCCCGACCTGGTCTACGATCCCCCTGTCCGCGTGCAGCCCGTCCGTGGAAGCCGGCTCGCGGCCGTGTCCTTTGCGAGCGCCCCCCGGACGGGGCATGACTCCAGTTGGCCCGTAACAGAATGAAACCCTCGCACGTCCCATCTCGGAGCAGCCTTTACCGCCTCGGACCGGCGCAATGCGCAGAGAGCCGTGTCGGAACGCAGGGGCCGCGCGCCGGCGGCCGACTCCTGGCGGGGCTGCTGGCGGTTGCCGCGGTATGCCTGCCAGCCGTGGCCGCGCGCGCGCAGGTCGTCGACAACTGGACAAGCACATCCTCCAGCCTTTGGGGAACCGCGGGCAATTGGAGCACGGGAATCCCCACAAACACCAGCATCGCGACGTTCAACAATAGCTTGGGGCTCGAAACCTCCGTCAATCTGCTGTCTTCGTCGACGGCATCCTCGCTTGTGTTCTCAAGCGCGGGTGGCGCGAATCCCTACACGTTCGACACGGCGGGAAACGAGAACGCCAATACGCTAACGCTCACCTCGGGGATCACGAATTCGGACACGGCTGCCCTGACTTTCTACAACACCACCACCCTGGGAGGAACCCAAACGTGGACCGACAACGGCGGGACGATGATCTTCTACGGCAACGTGAACCTCGGTTCCGGTTCAACGGGCAACACGCTGTCCGTCGCCGGGAGCGGCGCGGTCAACATTGCCAGCGTCATTGCAAACGGAGGAACAGCCGCAGGGAACCTCGCATACTCGGGCACAGGCACCCTTACGCTAACCGGGGCCAACACCTACACCGGCACGACCACGGTCAACTCTGGCACCCTCAACATCCAGAACACGAATGCACTTGGCTCGGCGTCCAACACGGCCAACACAACGATTGCCAACGGCGCTGTGCTCCAAATCGAGGGAAACATCACCACGGCCAACCAAGGAACCCTCATCCTCAACGGAACGGGTGCAGGCCAAGGTGCCCTCCAGAACATCAGCGCCAACAACACCTGGAATAGCAATGTTGCCTTGGCTTCAAACGCGACGATCTCGAACTCCACGGCAGGAAACGTCTTCTACGTCGGCAACTCAGCCGCGACAAATACGTTCTCCCTCGGGAGCAACACCGTCACCTTCGACGGGGCGGGAGATACCTTTGTGTACTCCAATATGGGAAACATTGGAGACACCGGTGGGCTGGTCAAAAACGGCACCGGCCAACTCACCCTCTGGGGTGACAACAGCTTCTACACTGGAGCCACCGTCGTCAATTCGGGCTCCCTGGAGCTCGTGGTCGGCCCCATGACATCCGGATGGTACGGCATCAACGGCTCGCTTACGGTCGGCACCGGATCCCTGACCAATAGCGCCACCGTTGACATTTGGGGTGCGGGCCACGCCCTCGGGGATAGCTACGCCAACCAAATTTCACCCAACTCCGCGATCACCATGAACGCCGGAGGGACGTTCAATGACGGTATCTCGACCACGGCCGGCTCGTTCATCATGAACGGCGGCGTGGTCAACATCGCAAGTGGCCAGACGATAACCCTCAGCAACGGCATCACGTCGAACACGAATGCCGCGCACCAAACCTCCCAGATTTTGGGAGGAAATCTCGCCCTCGTCTCAGGGTCCACGACCTTCAGCGTGGCCCAAGACAGCTCGCTGACAAGCGACCTGACGATCTCCAGCTCGATTTCGGGCGGCAACATCACCAAGACCGGCAATGGAACCCTGACCCTTTCCGGCGCCAACACCTACACCGGAACCACAACCCTCTCCGCGGGGACCATCGAGGCGAACAGCAACACGGCCCTCGGCACGGGCGCCGTGGCGATCAGCAGCGGCACGCTTGGCTCGACCAACGCAAGCTCGATCACGAACGCCATTTCTCTCCAGGGCAACGCGACGCTCTCCGGCATCACGACGGGCGGAACCCTGACGCAGACGGGAGGCAGCTACACGCTGAACATGGCGAACACGACCCAGTCGGGAGCCGTCGTCCTCACCAACACCTCGGCGCAGACGCTGACTGCGCAGGTCAACAGCGGCACCTCGACGATCTCGGGCGTCATCTCCGACGGCGGTACCGGGTCGGGCCTGACCAAGACGGGCAGCGGGACGCTGACGCTAGGCGCGGTGAACACCTACAGCGGCGCTACAACCGTGAACGCGGGGACGCTCCAGCTCGGCGCGAACAACGCGATCGGCTCATCGTCCGCGGTGGCCCTGAACAACAGCACGCTGAACCTGAACGGATACTCCGACAGCATCGGGAACCTCTCGTTCAGCAACGGGACGATCAACTTTGGAAGCGGCGCGCCGACAAACACGCTCGTGTTCAACAACCTGACCTCCGGGACCGGCCTCCTCACCATCAACGGCTGGACCAGCGGGAGCACGACCCTCGCGGCCACCACCCAGGGAATCGCCACGGGCCTGCTGGGCGAGGTCTACTTCACGGGCAGCGGGTCGGGCGCCGTCGAGTCGGGCGTGCTGACGTCGACTGGCAACGGCGAGCCCAGCGGGTACATCCTCGCGCCGAACAACACGTTCCTCACCTGGACCGGCGCGGCCTCGGGAACCAGCCCGAACTGGGGCGAGGTCAATGGCAGCGCGACCAACTGGAACTCGGGGACTCCGAGCACGGCCCCCGGAAGCACGCAGAAGCTCGACTTCACGGGCACGGGCGGCGGCAACTACCTGACGCCGACGATGGACGCCAATTACTCCGTCAACGCCCTCAAGTTCGATTCGGCCGCTGGGGCGTTCACCATCGCGCAGGCCGGCTACACGCTGACGCTTGCCGGCCCGCTGCCGAGCATCATCCAGCAGTCGGCGTCCAACCAGGTGATCAGCGGGGGAACGATCGCGGTCTCCGCGAACAGCATCGTGGACGTGAGCGGAGCCGGCAGCTTGAGCATCAGCTCGGCGCTCAGCGGAACCGGCAGCCTCACTAAGCTGAGTGGCGGGACGCTCGCCCTGAGCGGCAACAACAGCGGATACAGCGGGGCGATCGGGGTCGACACCGGGACGCTCCAGGTCTCGGGCAGCAACAGCGTGCTCGGGACCGGGACCACCACGGTCCTTTCCGGAGGCACGCTCCAGGTGAATGCCGGACTTTCCCTCGCGAACGCGATTTCCCTCGCGGGCACGGGCGCGGGTGGTGTGGGGGCGCTCTATTCGACGCCCGGCGCCGGCAACACCGCGACGCTTTCCGGCCCGATCACACTCGCCGGCAGCGCGACGATCGACTCGGGCTCGGGCACGCTCGTCATGAGCGGTGGGATCACCGGCTCGGGCAACGCCCTCACATTGACGGGCGCGGGCAACACCACCCTCAGCAGCGCCATCGCAACCGGCACGGGGGCCGTGACCCTGAACGGCGCCGGCACGACGACATTCTCCGGGGCCAATACCTACACGGGGATGACAACGGTCAACTCGGGCATCCTCAACCTCAGCACGACGGCGATCGACGGCGGCCTCACGATCGGCGGCGGCACGGTCAATGACAACGCCTCGAACCAGTTCGCGTCCACTTCGAACCTCGCGGTCAACAGCGGCGCGTTCAACCTCGGCAACCACACGGAAACCATCTCGAATCTGAGCGGCACACCGGGCGGCACGGTGGCGCTCGGCACCGGGACGCTCACGCTCGGGGGAACCGGGGCGGGCACGTTCGGCGGATCCATCACCGGCAGCGGGACCCTCGCCAACACGAATACCGGCGAACTGGTCCTAACCGGGGCGAGCGCGGGCTTCACGGGAACCGTCAACCTGAGCAACGGCGTCATCGTCGCCGGGGCCACCAACGCGACGGGTACCTCGACCGTAAACGTGTCCGGCGCGGGCAACTTCGAGGTGCAGGGCGGCTCCACGCTCGCGAGCAATTTCAATCTTTCAACCAACGGCGCCCCCACGGCCAACGGGGCGATCGAGAACCTCTCGGGAAACAACACTCTCACCGGCTCCGTGACAGTCTCGGGCAATTCGAGGATCCAGTCGGACGCGAACACGCTGACCGTCGGCGGCGCCGTGGGGATCGCCAATGGCAAGATCCTAAACGTGGGCGGCTCCGGAAACACCACGATAAGCGGGGCGATCCAAGGCAACAACACGACCGCGCTCACCAAGGACGGGACGGGCACGCTCGCCCTGGGCGCGGCGAACCCGAATTTCCAGGGATCCGTGACGGTCACGGTTGGCACCATTCAAGCAAACGTCGTCGGCACTCTCTCGAATGCCACGTCGATCACGGTCAACTCGGGCGGCACACTGCTGTCGAACGCAACCAACTCCATCGCGACGAGCGGGGCGATCACGGTCAACTCCGGCGGAACCCTGGCCCTGAACGGGACGAGCGATACGCTCACCGGGATTTTCAACAACGCGGGCACCCTGTCGTTCGGAACGGGAGGGGCTCTCACGCTGTTGGGGAGCACCGCAACCCTGAGCGGCGTGATCTCCGGATCAGGAATCCTGACCCTGGGAGCGAACGAGATCTTGACGCTCGGCGCCAACTTCAACGACCCGAGCCTCAACATCGTCCTGAACGGGGGCACGCTGAAGCTCAATGGCACGAACGACACGTTCGGGGGCCTAACCATAGGCTCCTCCTCAATCATAGATTTCGGAAATCCTTCCATCTCCATCCTGGACGTGACCGGCGTGACCCTCACTGGAAGCTCCATTCTCACAGTCAACAACTGGGCAAACCTCGTGGACTACTTCTACAGCAACACAAGCCCGGGCACCCAAGGCTCCCCCCCCGAGAACCAGATCGTGTTCTCCGGATACTCGGGCAATGCCACTCATTGGAACGCCGGCACCGACGGGCCGGACAACCTTCACCAAATAACCCCTGCCCCGGAGCCCGCGACCTACGGGGCGATCCTTGTCGGGATATCCCTTTTGGGGGTTGTTGTGTGCCGAAGGAAGCGTTCCGCGGCATAGGGAGGGATCGGGCAGGGGTGCCCGGTCCCTCTAGCGGAACTGCAATTCGCGGGATCGATCCAAGGAGACGCCCGGGCAAATCCTGCCCGGTCAAGGAGAACACGCCTTCCGGATTAAGGGTCGAGTCTCGGAACGAACTCCTGGCAGGCCGAGCCCGGCCGCCGGGCTTACCACCTCTTCTTAATAGCCCGCGATTTGACCGCACGCAACCGGTGCAACCTGGACGGTGCCTTCTTGGAGGCAGCCGGTTTGGTCTTCTTCCTGACTGATTTCTTTTTTGCCATGCCAGAATCCATCGCAGGAATTGTCGCGCACTCAATCCAAATCAAATGCGGGCGGCTGGGCAGGCTCCGCCCGGCCGTCGCGCCAACCGGCAGCGGGTTCGAATTGCAGGTTCGGGACGTGTCCCTGCCGGGCCGAGCCCGGCCGTCAAACCTACTTCCTCCCCGCCTTCTTAACGGCTAGCGACGGGCCGCCAGCCCCTCGGCGTACCTTGAACGACGCCTTCTTGGACGCAGCCGGCTTGGTCTTCCGTTTCTTAGCTGATTTCTTTTTAGCCATGCCAGAATCCATCGCGGCAACCGCAACGGACTCAATAGAAATCGGATGCAGGCCTGCCGCCCGGATCGGACGCCACTTGACCGTCCCGTATGCGTCAATCTAATGCACCTACGGGAATCTCATGGGCATGTGTCATCCAATTCGAGCCGCTCTGGCGGTCCTGTCGGCCTCTGCGGCCGCCGGATGGGCCGGCGTCGCGCGCGCGGACCTTGCGCCGTCGTCGCCCTTCCTTCCCGCGAATTCCGCAGCGGCGGGCGCGCAGGCCGGACCGGCGGGGCCCGTCGAGCTGCGCGGGATCATGTCGACCTCGCAGGGCGCCGCCTACTGCATCTACGACACGGCCAAGAAGACCAGCGCGTGGGTGGGGCTGAGCGAGGGCGGACACGATTTCGTCGTGAAGTCCGCGGATCCGGCAAGCGACAGCGTCACGGTGGATTTTCAGGGCCGGAGCATCCGGCTCGTGCTGCGAACGGCCAAGGTCGCGTCGGCAGGGGCCGGCGGGGCCGGCGTGGCGCCCGCGGCCCCGGCCGCCGTCTCCCCGGCTGTGCTGAACCCGACCCCGGCCGACGAGCAGAGGCGCCTGGACGCGGTGGCCCAGGAGGTCCGCCGGCGCAGGATGGAGCGCGAGAGGGCCGTCCAGGGCGGCGCCCTGGGCCCGGCCAGCACCCCTGGCCCCGTGCCCAACCGCTAGCGGCGGTCCGGGGCGGAAATTTCGTGCACCCGCCGTGCGTCCAACTAGCGTGAGTCCCAAATGGGCACTCCGCTGAGCACCGCCGCCGCCGGCCCCCCCAATTCGGAGCTGATCGGCCGGCTGTTCCGCCTGGCATGGCGGTACCGGCTCCGATGCGTGCAGGTGCTGGGCATCCAGCTCGTCCTGCTGACGATGGGCCTGTTCGGGCTGAGCTTCACCGGCATCGGGATCGACTACATAAGGAAGGTCGTCGGGCACGCCGCGTCGGATCAGGCGCCGGTTGCCCCGGTCCACTTCCTGCACGTGAGCCTCCCGGCCGGCATGCGCCCGATGCATGTGCTCGCGGTCCTCGGGGGGCTGATCCTCGTCCTCTCGGCCTTCAGGGCGGTCCTCAACTACGTGTATGCCGTCAAGGTCAACATCCTCGTCCAGCAGAAGCTGGTCGTGGATCTGCGCGCGGAGATCTACGACAAGCTGCAGAGGCTGAGCTTCCGGTTCTTCGACGCCAACACGACCGGATCCATCATCACCCGGGTGACGGGCGACGTCCAGTCCGTGCGGATGTTCGTGGACCAGGTGCTGATCCAGAGCGTCATCATGGTGATCTCGCTCACCGTCTACGCCGTCTACATGGCGAGCCTGAGCCCCGGCCTGACGCTGGCTTGCCTCGCGACGACCCCGGTCCTCTGGATACTGTCGGCGGTGTTCTCGCGGAAGATCCAGCCCGAGTACGCCGAGAACCGGGCGCTCGTCGAGAAGATGGTGCAGTACCTGGCGGAGAGCGTCCAGGGGGTGGCGGTCGTCAAGGGGTTCGGCCGCGAGCGGGAAAACCGGGAGAAATTCGACCGTGTCAACTCCGCCGTCCTCACGCAGCAGTACAGCATATTCTGGTGGGTGAGCCTTTTCTCGCCGACGGCGGGCTTCCTCACCCGGATCAACACGATGGTGCTCCTCGGCTACGGGGGCTGGCTCGTCGCGCAGGGCCGGCTGCCCCTCGGCGCGGGCCTGGTCGTGTTCGCCGGGCTCCTCGACCAGTTCGCCGGCCAGGTGAACAACGTGGCCACGATCGTCAACTCGATCCAGCAGTCGCTCATCGGGGCCCGCAGGGTGTTCGAGATCCTCGACGCCCCGATCGACGTCCGCTCGCCGCCCGACGCCGTGCGCCGGCCCCGCCTGGACGGCGCGGTGCGGTTCGACGGCGTCTCGTTCGAGTACGGCCGCCTCGACCCCGTCGTGCGGGACATCGACCTGGAGGTCAAGCCGGGCGAGTGCGTCGCGATCCTTGGGGCGACCGGCTCGGGAAAAAGCGTCCTGATGAGCCTGATTCCGAGGTTCTACGACGTGTCGAAGGGCAGGCTGCTGATCGACGGGATCGACGTGCGGCGCCTGCACCTGGACGACCTGCGCCGCAACATCGGGACCGTCTTCCAGGAGAGCTTCCTGTTCTCCAACACGGTCGCCGCCAACATAGCGTTCGGGCACCCCGACGCAACCCAGGCGCAGATCGAGCGGGCGGCGAGGATCGCCGCGGCCCACGATTTCATCACGGGCCTCCCAAAGGGCTACGAGACGGTGCTCGGCGAGAGCGGCAACAGCCTTTCCGGCGGCCAGAGGCAGCGGCTGGCGATCGCGCGCGCAGTGCTCCTCGAGCCCGCTATCCTGCTCCTCGACGACCCGACGGCATCGATCGACAGCGAGACGGAGCACGAGATATTCGAGGCGCTTGACCGGGCGATCGCGGGCAGGACGACCTTCATCGTCGCCCACCGCCTGAGCACGCTCCGGCGCGCGGACCTCATCATCGTCCTCGAGAACGGGCGCATCGTCCAGCGCGGGACCCACTCGCAGCTGATCCAGGTTCCCGGGCCGTACCTGCACGTGGCCAACCTGCAGCTGGTCGACAGCCGCGAACTCCAGGAACCGGCGGGGGGGGTTGGGCCATGAGCGCCGACAAGAATCGCAAACGCAGCCTGATCCTCGTCCACCGCGTGCGCGACGAGGACGATGATGAGGAGCAGTTCAAGCCGCTCGACTGGGGCCTCATCCGCAGGCTTCTCGGGTACGCCCGCCCGGTCAGGCGCAAGCTCGCCGCCATGGTCGTGCTGACGATCGTCCGGTCGATGCAGCTGCCGGCGCTCGTATGGATCACCGCCTTTGTGATCAAGGGGCCCGTTGCGCACGGCGACCTGCACGGGATAGTCCTCGGCACGGCGGGATTCGCGGCGCTGGCGATCGTGACAGACGCGATGTTCCACTTCCGCCAGCGCTACGCCCTCGAGATCGGCGAGACCGTAGTCAACGGGCTGCGCGCGGAGATCTTCGAGAAGACCCAGCGCCAGCCAATGAGCTTCTTCCACAGGATGAAGCTCGGCCGGATCCTGAGCCGCGTCACGAGCGACGTGGAGGCGGTCCGGGTCGGCATCCAGGACGTCGGGTTCGTGAGCGCAATCCAGTTCGGGCAGATGGTCTTCGCCGCCGTAGTCCTGGTTTACTACGACTGGAAGATGTTCCTCGTCGTCATATGCATGGCGCCCGTCCTTTGGGTGGTTAACCGCCGTTTCAGGATGAGGCTTAGCCAGCTCACGCGGGCCTCGCAGGAAAGCTTCAGCCGGGTCACCGCGACGCTCGCCGAATCGGTGGGCGGAATCCGCGTGACCCAGGGCTTCGTCCGGCAGGACACGAATGCCGGCCTGTTCAGGAGCCTCCTCTCGGACCACTCGAAGTACAACATCGCGCTCGCAAGGACGTCGGCGGTCCTCGCGCCGATCCTCGAGCTGAACAGCCAGTTCTTCGTGGCGATGCTCCTCATCGTTGGCGGCTGGCGGAGCTTCCACGGCAGCATGGAGGCGGACGACCTGATCATGTTCTTCTTCCTCGCCAACATATTCTTCTCGCCGATCACGATCATCGGAAACCAGTACAACCAGGGGCTGCTCGCCATGGCCGGGGCCGAGCGGATCTTCCGCCTGGTCGATACGCCCCCCGACTGGGAGGACGCCGCCGACGCGACCGAACTCGCGGACCCCCGGAAGGGGCGGGGGCCCGCGGCCGGCGCCCGGGTTGAGTTCCGCGGGGTCTCCTTCGGCTACGATCCGTCGAGGCTCGTCCTGCACGACATCAGTTTTGAGGCCGAACCCGGGCAGACGGTCGCGCTCGTGGGGCACACGGGCAGCGGGAAGAGCTCCATCATCAACCTCTTGTCGAAGTTCTACCTGCCTACGAGGGGCGAGATCCTCGTCGACGGGCGCGGGATCCGCTCGATCTCCGGCCAGTCGCTCCACCGGCAGATGGGGATGGTGCACCAACAGAACTTCCTCTTCAGCGGGTCGGTGCTGGAGAACATCCGCCTGGGCAAGCCCGGGGCGACGCCGGACGAGGTCAAGGAAGCGGCCAGGAGGCTCGGCTGCCTCGACGTCCTCGAAGACCTGCAGGACGGGATTGACACGCTGGTCGGGGAGCGAGGCGCGGGGCTGTCGGTCGGACAGAGGCAGCTCGTGTGCTTCATGCGCGCCCTCCTGGCCGATCCGCGGATCGTCATCCTCGACGAGGCGACGAGCTCGATCGACGCGCTCACCGAGTCGCGGCTGCAGCATGCGCTGTCGATGCTGCTGCGCGAGCGGACAAGCTTTGTCGTGGCGCACCGGCTGAGCACGATCCGGGGCGCTGACCTCGTGCTCGTGCTCGACCAGGGGCGCATCATCGAGCGCGGCACGCACTCCGCGCTGCTGGCGAGGGGCGGCCATTACGCCTCGCTCTACCGGCAGTTTGTTCAGGTCGACGACCGGCGGTGAGTCCGGATCCGCCCGCCCGAAGATTTTCTCGGATTTTGCTCGGAAAAAGGGCCGTTTTCCCTCTATAAAGTCGTTGCCTTCAGAGGAAAGAACCCTAAAACAGAACTAATATGGCCAAAAAATCAGCTCGTAAACCAAACGCGGCGTTCATGAAACCGGTGCAACCGGATGCTCACCTCGCCGCAGTAGTCGGCTCCAAGCCGCTGCCCCGCACTGAGCTCACCAAGAAGCTCTGGGACCACATCAAGAAGAACGGACTCCAGGACAAGAAGGACAGGAAGATGATCAACGCCGACGCAGCCCTCAAGCCCGTGTTCGGCGGAAAAGCCAAGGTCAGCATGTTCGAGATGACCAGGCTCGTCTCGGGCCACGTTTCCTGAGGCCAGGGACACGATTCGCATATTTGCCGCCGCGGGGTTTGCGCCCCGCGGCGTTTTTTTTGCGGGCCCGGGGCCTTACATCCCGAGCGCGGCCTCGACCTGCCGGCATGAGATCTTGAGGATCTCCAGGCGGGCGTGGCGCTTGTTGTTCGCCGCAACGAGGTGCCAGGGGGCGTGGCGCGAGCTCGTCAGGGAGAGCATGTCCCCGATGGCGATCTCGTAGGACTGCCATTTGCGCCGGTTGCGCCAGTCCTCGGCATTGATCTTGTGGCGCTTGTAGAGCGTGGCCTCGCGGTCGCGGAAGCGGCGCAGCTGCTCGTCCTTGCTGATGTGCATCCAGAACTTGAGCACGATCATCCCGTGCTCGACCAGCTCGAGCTCAAACTCATTCAGCTCGCGGTAGGCGCGCCGCCATTCCGCCTCGGTGGCAAAACCCTCCAAACGTTCGACGAGGACGCGGCCGTACCACGAGCGGTCGTAAATCGTGACCAGCCCCGCCCGCGGCACGTGCCTCCAGAACCGCCACAGGTAATGATGGGCCTTCTCCTCGTCGGTGGGCTTTGCGATCTGGATGACCCGGAAGTCGCGCGCATCGATCGCATAGGTGAGCCTGCGGACGGCCCCGCCCTTGCCGGCGGCGTCCCAGCCCTCGAACACCCACACCACGGAGCGCCGCTCCTGCCCGGCTTCGCGCACGGCGCGATTCAGCCGGCCGAGCCACTTGTCCCTTTTCTTCTCATAGGCCGCCTGCGAGAGCTTGCTGTCGAGGGGCAGCGAGAGGAGCCGGCGCAGCCCCGCGGGGCGCAGGGGAACGATCCGGCGCGCCCGGCGTCCGCGGGCGGCGGCGAGGCGGCTTCGGGCGCGCATGTGGATGCGGAAACGCGCGAGCAGGATGTCGGCAACCGCGAGGTTGCGCGCGCGGGGATCCTCGGCTTCGACCACGTACCAGGGCGCCCCGGACTGGTGCGTGGCGTTGCGCATCCGCTCCGCCAGCCGGGCCTGCCTGTCGTAGTCCCGGTGGCTCTTCCAGTCATCGGGCGAGACCTGCCACGCGGTGCGCGGGTCCGATTCGAGCTCCAGGAGCCGGGCCTTCTGGGCCGACTTCGACAGGTTGAGCCACACTTTCACGATCAGGGCCCCCGCGGCCGCGAGCTGGCCCTCAAACCATGCGAACCTGCGGAGCATGGCGTCAAACTGCGCGAGTTCACGCGCGCTGCGGGGATCCTCGCGCAGTGCGTCGGCATGCCACCCCCCGGCGTAGATGGCCATGCGGCCGGCCGGCGGAAGCGTCCGCCAGTAGCGCCACATGGGGGGCCGCTCCCGCTCCTCGTCGGTTGGCTCGTGGAACGCAAAGGTTTCAAACCCGCGCGGATCGAGCCATCCGTTCAGGATGTTGACGACGTCGCCCTTCCCCGAGGCCTCGGCGCCCGCAATGACAAGGATCAGCGGGACCCGCGAGGACTTGAGCTCGGACTGCATCCGGACCAGCGCGGCGCGGACGTCCGGAAGGCGCGCCTCGTAGGCCTTCCTGGACAGCCGCCGGTCATCTGCCGATTTTGACATTCTGGTGGGGTTGCGTCCGAGAGGAGTGGCCGCTGCCGCTGCCGGTGTCGAGCCGTCTCTGGGGCCGGTTGAGTCGGATCCGGAGCGGTTCCCTCTTGGCTGGGAAGAGGCCGGCTGGCACGCTCGGTCGCCACCGCGCCATCCGGCGGCACGATGACCGCAGCACCCGAACCCCGACACAGGCAGGCCATCCTGATGCTGCTGCTGACGACCGCGTTCTGGGGCATCAGCTTTCCCGTCATAAAGGCGCTCCTATCGCTGAACCGGGCGCTGCTGCCGGGCGCCGGGTCATGGCTGGTGACGGCGGCGGCGCTCGCGCCGCGCTTCCTGCTGGCCGCGCCCCTGATGCTGGTTCTGCGGGGGCGCCGGGGCGGCCGCCCAACGCTCGGGGAGATCAGGCAGGGCATCGGGCTCGGCCTCTTCGCGTCGGCAGGGATGCTCTTCCAGACCGATGGCCTGCAGCACACGGAGGCGTCGACCTCTGCATTCATCACCCAGTTCTACGCGATCCTCATACCCGTTTGGCTTGCTATGCGAAGGCGGCGCAACCCGGGGGCCGTCATCTGGACGGGCTGCGCACTCGTGCTGCTGGGCGTCGCAATCCTCGGGCACCTCGACTGGCATACGCTCAGGCTGGGGAGGGGAGAGTGGGAGACGCTCCTGAGCTCGGTCTTCTTCATGGGCCAGATCCTCTGGATCGAGAGGAAGGAGTTTGCCGGCAACCGCCCGTCGTCGACGACGCTCGTCATGTTCGCAATCCAGGCGGCCGTCTTCCTCGCGATCGGCGCAGCGACCGCGCCCAGCGCCCGGTCCCTCGCCGGCCCGTGGGAATCACCGCCCTGGGTATGCCTCACCCTGACGCTCACGGCCGTCTGCACGGTGGCCGCGTTCTGGATGATGAACCATTGGCAGCCGCGGATACCTGCAACCCAGGCCGGGCTGATCTATTGCATCGAGCCCGTCTTTGCGGCGGTGTTTGCGCTGTTTCTCCCGGCGCTACTGTCCGAGTGGGCTTCGATTGACTACCCGAACGAGCACGCGACTTGGTCGCTCCTCTTCGGCGGCGGATTGATCACGTTTGCAAACATCCTGGTGCAGGTCAGGGCGAGACCGAATGGCAGGTGATTTAGAAGGTTATACACTGTTTTTATTCATATAATGATAGTTTTAACTTGCATCAATTTATGATAAGCAGTCTAATGACTGCATAAACCGCACGATACGAAGCATCATTCTTGATGGCCTGGAGCAGAAGATCGAGCCGCTGAATTCAGCGCGTGGCGCCGCGGGCATGCCTGTTCGGGGTTGGTTGCGGGCGATTCGCGAGGCGATCGGCCTCACCCAAGGCCAGGTGGCGGCAAGGGCTTCGGTGAGGCGGCAGTCCTATGCACAGTTGGAGACCGCGGAGGAGCGGGGCGCGATCAGCGTCGCGTCCTTGCGCCGCGCGGCCGGGGCGATGGACTGCGAGCTTGTCTACTTCATCGTGCCCCGAGAGTCGGTGGCCCGCACCTATGTCGGACTCGCGCAGGCTCACGACCCTCAATTCAGGCACCAGAGGGCGACCGAGCATTCGATGGCGCTGGAGGGGCCGGTCGCGCGAGATGATCCCCATTGAGGATGTCCCGGCGCAGGAAGCGAACGTCCCGATAGGGCCGGAAGAGCGGTCCCGGCTCCTGCCGAGCCTGTCGACGCGCGCCCAGCTGGACGAAATCGAGCGGCTCAAGATCAATGCCGCGCGAGTATGGGCGATGCGCAGCGCCGTGCTGCAGCGGGACGACCTCATCACGGAATCCTTCGCCCGCGATCTTCACCGCCGGATGTTCAGCGGCATCTGGCGCGGAGCCGGCCGGTACCGGACGACCGAGCGCAGTCAAGGCTGGGAGGCGAGCCGGATTGCCGAGGGTGTCAGGATGTTCCTCGACGATGCCGAGGGTTGGATCCGGTTCTCGACATATGCGCCGCATGAGGCCGCGGTCCGGCTTCACTACCGGCTGGTGGCCATCCAGCCATGGTCGAACGGCAACGGCCGGCATGCGCGGCTTTTCGCCGACATCGTGGCGGCGTCCCAGGGCGGGGAGCCGCTGACCTGGGGCTCCAGGTCGGACCCGGCCATGCCGGGATCGGCGCGCGGCCGCTATCTTGCCGCCATCCGGGCGGCGGATGCCGGCCGGATGGCGCCGCTGCTTGAGTTCGCCCGCAGCTGACAGGCAGCTCTCTGGCGTCCCGGGGACCCTGGCATCGGGCCGGAGTCAATTCGCCGCGACCCCGGCTTTCGCTAGGGCGCTGATCTTTAGCACGGTGTTCCAGTTGCGGCCTGTTGCCCGCGTGCCAAGCACCCTGTCTATGACGCTGACGGTCAGGCGGGAGTCGCCGATGTTGGCAGGGTATACGATGTAAGCCTGCCTGCCGCGGGAGCGAACGATCTCCGGGCCCGTGATGGCGGCTTGCAGCGCCCTGACGCTCTCCGCGTCCGGGGCTTTCTTAAGGAACATGACGACGAGATGGCTGGGGTCCTTCTCGGCCGCTGCGCGGAAGGGATTGCGGGCGACAACCTCCCTGCATTCCTCCGAGGTTCGGACGAAGACGTCGGTTCGCAGGCCGAGGCGCCTTTCGGCCTCGGTCTCCAGCATGTGCTCCAGGTCGCCGGGCCGCGAATCGCCTCGGAAGACGAGATTGCCGCTCTGGAGGAGCGACTGCGCGTCGGCGAAGCCCAGCTGCGCGAGCAAGGCGCGCAGATCGGACATGGAGACCTTCTTGTGTCCGCCCATGTTGATGCCGCGGAGCAGGGCCACGTTGACTGCCATGCGGCACGGTACCGGATGCGGCGGTTTGTCAGCCAGTCCCGTTTTTCCCGTCCCTGGGGAATGCCGGGCCCCCGGTCCGGGCGGGCGGACTCCTAATAGGAGTGCGAGACGCTCCCGAAGAAACCGCGCCGCATTCCATACTGCGGGGCGTTGACGCCCACGCCGGTGCCGCTGCGCAACTGATAGGAGTTGTCCGTGATGTTCAGGACATCGAGGCGAAGCTTCCACGAGCGGCCGCCGCCGACCTTGAAACTTTGCTCCCCGCCGGCGCTGACCGTGTAGTATGGGGGAACGGTTCCGCCGTTGGGGATGTTCGTGCCTTCGGGCGCCGTCGTGTCGGTCCTTAGCCCTGTGCCGTAGATCGCGTCCAGGTAGACCCGCGCGGCGCCCCTGGCATCGTTCCAATGGTAGGATGCGCCGAAGGATCCGGTCAGTGCCTGGTCATGGTCGAGGAAGATCCAGTGGTCCCTCACGTAGGCCAGGTCGGCGGGGACGAAAAGGAACTGCGCCGAACTCCAGTCCTCGCCCCTCGCCACGGAGTGGGCGAGGTTGGCATACGTGGCGAAGCCGCCGTCTTCATAGGAGGCGGTGAATTCCAGCCCATAGACGTCGCCCTTGGCGTAGTTGAACGCGGAGAGTATGAGCGTCTGGCCGAAAAGGCCGTCATCAAGCTGGTTCCTCGCGCGCTTGTAATAGCCGTCCAGGCCCACCTGGAGGCCGGGGGCTAGCCTCTGGCTGATCCCTGCGTCAAGATAGTTCGACCGCTCGGCCCTGACCGGGTCGTCCTGCGTAACGGCGGACTGGTTCGACGTGCCGTCGAACTCCGCGACGGTGCGGCCGGGGACGTTCTCGACTGGCGGCGGCGTAAAGTAGCGGGAGTAGCCCGCGTGCAGCGTTGTCGAATCCGACGCCTTATAGATGAGGTTGATGCGGGGGCTGAGCTGGCTCTCGTCGTCGAAGGACGTGTTGAAGGCGTCGAATCGCGCCCCGAGGTTGAGGGTGAGGCCGGGGACGATCCTCCATTCGTCCTGCAGATACGCGCCCGCGAACAGGCCGTGGAGCGCATTGTCATCCACGACGGCGTATGCCGGGCCGGTCGGGTCCCCGTTCCCGTCCACGGGAAACACGGTTGTGGTCGAATCGGCGGAGACGGACTCGTCCAGGAACGTGAGGCCCCAGCGCAGGGTATGCGTGGCAGCGAGGGCGTAGCTGGCGTCGCCCTGCAGGCCGACGGAACGGAGCCTTCGCTCGACGTCGCTGGCCACGCCGTTGAAATAGAGGTCGCCGACAGGGTCCGGCGTGAAATGCACGCTGCTGTCCCGGCCAAACGCGGAAAGCTGGTAGTTCTGGCCGCCCGAGGATTTCTGGTAGGCGACCACGGCGTAGTAGTTCTGCTCGTTCTGTTTCTCGTCCAGGCCGGACGAGCTGAATGCCCCCGGGAGCCACGGCTTCCCGTCCGGCGAGGTTCCGGCGGGAAGGCCCGGCGTGTCGGGAACCTCGAAGTCGCTGTAGGACGCGCTGGCCATGAAGCTGATCCGGCTCGAGCGGTCCAGGATGTACGACAGGTAGGCGAACGCCTTGCACTGGTCCGAGTTGTCGTGGACAGGCGTGGCGCTGGCTGCCGGGTTCTCGATCCCGATGGCGTTGTGGTCGTAGCTGCCGTCCGCAAAGTAGGTCAGGTTTCCCTCGGAACCGCCCGCTTCGAAGCTCGGGCGGACCGTTTCGTAGCTTCCGGCATACAGCGATGTCTCGCCGCCCTGGAGGAAGGCCCCTCCCTTCGTCTGGATGTCCACCACGCCCGCCGTGCGGAAGCCGTACTGCGCGGGCAGCGAGCCGGTGATCAGCTGCATGCTGCTCACGAACCGCGGGTCGAGTTCGAGGCCAAACCCGGTGATGCCCTCCGGCAGCAGCACGTCGTTGATGCGGTACTGGAGGTTTGCGTGCTCGCCCCGCACATGCAGGTCGCCGTTGGCCGCCGAATCCTCGGCCACGCCGGGGGCCCGCAGGAGCACCTGGCTGAAGGGCGCATCCGCCCCCTGCGGCAGATTGAGGATCTGCTGCTCGTCCATGATGAACGAGGTGGCGCCAAGGCTGGGAAGGATGGTCTCCCGGCTCTCGTCGAGCTGGCCCGTCACGACGACCGGGTCGAGCCGGGTGACTGCCGGGCTTGCGGCGGGCGGCGCCTCGGTCTGGGCGCGGATCGAGGCAAGGGAGGCACAGATTGCCGGTAAGAGAAGAAGATTGCGGAGATTCAAGGATGGATTGGATGTGGCAACCGGGCGGCTCGGCGCCCTTGGCGCAGTGCCTGGCCCGGATCGCGAAATGGATGCGCACCGCTCGGGTGCGCTCGTGGCCGGAGTGCGGAATGAAGCCGCGCCAACCAAGCGCGAGCCGCCTTTGCGGGCGGACTAGCTCAATCCGCCAGGGGGGGCCTGCGAGGGCAGGCGCAGGTAGCGGGGCGCCGGCGGAATGACCCGTTCGCAGAGATCGAAGCTGATCAGGCGCAGCGTCCGGCCCGTGAATGCAAACGCCAAGAGGGCGACGGGAAGAACGAGGCCCTGGGCGAAAAGGGTGACGACGCATCCATCCTCGTCGTCGGCAGCCCGGCTGCCACCGGAGGAACTCCCGTCATGGTGCGCGGTCGCTGCGGAGCCCGGCCCCAGGCCGTGCAGTCTCTCGTGAAGCTCCGGGCTCGCGGCAAGAATCGTGAGGACTAGGACCAACGCGATCGCCAGCGCCGCGAGGATTCGCGTCAGCAATGAAGGGGGTCCTTGTTCCCGGCGGGGCATTCGGGACTGAAGATTGTCAGTTTGTAGCCGTCGTCAAATGCTGTCTTTTGGGGCGTGGCAACCTGATCAGGAGACCCCGAATTGCCCCGGTGATGCGGACCACCGCGGGGTTCAATCCCGTTGATACACTTTTGATATGATTCCCATCAGCATTTACTAACCGGTGTTACGGGTAATCCCGCATAGTGGGCGCCGTGCCCCGAACTGCGCCATGAAATTCACCGAAATAGTCCAGATCGTACTCTTCTTCGGCTTGGGAATCGCCCTTACGCCGGTGCTCGGCCGCTTCATGGCTCGAGTCTTCAAGGGGGAGAGGACGATTCTTCACCCGCTCCTCTTCCCGATCGAGAAGCTCGTCTACCGGCTTACCGGCATTGATCCGAAGGAAGAGATGTCGTGGGCGAGGTACCTTTGGGCGGTGGTGATCATGACCAGCGTCGGTTTCGCCTCACTCATGGCCATCTTGATGACCCAGAAATGGCTGCCGTTGAACACGCAGGGCTTGGACAACCTTTCGTGGCACCTGGCGTTCAACACCGCCTGGAGTTTCACCTGCAACGCCGACTGGCAGTCCTATTCCGGTGAGGCGACGATGACCTACCTGTCGCAGACGCTCGGTCTTTCGGTGCATCAGTTCCTGAGCGGCTCGGCGGGCCTCGCGATCCTGGTTGCCGTCGGGAGGGCGCTCGCCCGCGCATCCGTCAGGACGATCGGCAACTTCTGGGTCGATCTGACCCGCTGCACGCTCTACATCGTGATCCCGCTGTCGGTGATCTGGGCGATCCCGCTCGCCTGGCAGGGCGTCCCGCAGACGTGGAAGGCCTACCCGACCGCGAATCTCGTCGAGAGCTACACGGCACAGGTCCAGAAGACGGACGACAAGGGTAACCTGGTGACGGCGTCGGTGCCGAAGGTCGACGACAAGGGCAGGCCGGTGGTCGGGGCTGACGGCAAACCCGTGATGGTGGATCAGCCGGTCATGGTGGACCAGAAGGTCGAGACTCAGCCGATTCCGGTCGGGCCGGTCGCATCGTACGAGTCCTGCAAGCAGCTCTTCACGAACGGCGGCGGCTGGTATGGCGTGAACAGCGCGCACCCGTTTGAGAATCCCACGCCGCTGGCCGGCTTCCTGGAGATGCTGGCGATCATCGCGGTGCCGATGGCGCAGGTCTACATGTTTGGGCTGCTGATCGGCAACAAGCGCCATGCGTGGTGCCTGTTCGCCGTCATGCTCGGCCTCTATGTGCTGTCGTTCGGCGTGGCCTGGTATGCGGAGACGCGTCCGAATCCAGTCGTCGACAACATCATGCCGCTGATGGAGGGCAAGGAGCAGCGCTTCGGCGTCATGAACAGCGTGCTCTGGGGTGTTTCAGCCACAGCCATAGACAACGGATCGGTGAATTCGATGCACGACAGCTGGATGCCGATCGCCGGCATGATGCCGATGTGGAACATACTGATCGGCGAGATCATGTTCGGCGGGATCGGCTGCGGCGTGTACTGCATGCTCTTCCACGTCCTGATCACGGTGTTCATCGCCGGGTTGATGATTGGGCGGACGCCGGAATATCTCGGCAAGAAGCTCGGCGCCTGGGAGGCGACATGGGCCGTGATCGGCGTGCTCCTGCCAAACGCGGCATGCCTCATCCCGACCGCGATCTCCGTTGTGCTGCCTGCAGGCGTCGCGAGCATGAACAACGCAGGCCCGCACGGGCTGAGCGAGGTGCTTTACGCGTTTGGCGAGGCCGCGAACAACAACGGCAGCGCCTTTGCCGGGCTCAACGCGAACGTACCCTGGTATGACGTGGCGCTCGGCATCGCGATCATCATCGGCCGCTTCGCGCCGATTGCCGCCGCACTGGCGATCGTCGGCCGGCTTGCGTCGAAGAAGACGGTCGAGCCCTCCGCCGGAACGCTGCCGGTGCACGGCTGGACCTTCGGCCTCACACTCGCCGGAGTCATCATAGTCGTGGCTGCTCTTACTTTTTTCCCTGCGCTCTGCCTTGGGCCGTTGATCGAGCACGGGCTCATGCAGGCCGGACGAGTGTTCTGAACCCAGGCAAGACGTTCCTTCCATGAGCACCACCTTCAAAATCGACTACCCCGTCTTGGTCCGCCAGGCGGTGATCGGCGCCTTCAAGAAGCTGAACCCGCGCGACGAGATCAAGAACCTCGTCATGTTCGTCGTATGGATCGGCTCCATCCTGACGACCGTCTGGCTGTTCATCGACTTCTCGAGCTTCAACCTGCAGATCTGCGTCTGGCTATGGTTCACCTGCCTCTTTGCGAATTTCGCCGAGGCGATGGCGGAGGGCAGGGGCAAGGCGCACGCGGACGAGCTGCGAAGGATGAGGACCAAGACGACCGCCCGCAAGCTGGTCGACGACAGGGAGGTCATCGTCCCGAGCAGCGAGCTTATGGTGGGCGACCTGATCGTCTGCACGGCGGGCGACCTGGTTGCGGCTGACGGCGAGGTCGTCGCCGGCATCGCGACGGTCGACGAGTCCGCCATCACCGGCGAATCCGCGCCGGTCGTGCGGGAAAGCGGCGGCGACCGCAGCGCCGTGACCGGCGGCACGCGCGTCACTAGCGACCGGATCATCGTCCGTGTAACGGCGGCGGAGGGCAACTCATTCCTTGACCGGATGATATCAATGATTGAGGGCGCGCGACGCCAGCTCACGCCCAACGAAATCGCGCTGAATATCGTCCTCGTGAGCCTCACCGCGCTCTTCATCGTGGTCGTGCTGGTCCTGCCGCCGATGGCCGTCTATGACGAGAAGGCTGCGGGTCAGAGCGGCGTTGTCCTGACCTCCTTGCCGGTCTTGCTGTCGCTGATCGTCTGCCTGATTCCGACGACGATCGGCGGCCTCCTGAGCGCAATCGGCATCGCGGGCATAGATCGGCTGATGCGGCGCAACGTGCTCGCAACCTCCGGCCGCGCGGTTGAAGCCGCCGGCGACGTCGACGTGCTCCTGCTCGACAAGACGGGAACGATCACGTTGGGCAATCGCATGGCGACAGAGTTCATCCCGGCGCCCGGGGTCGACCTGAGCGTGCTGGCCGACGCTGCGCAGCTGGCCTCGCTTGCCGACGAGACACCTGAGGGGCGCAGCATCGTGACGCTTGCAAAGGACAAATTCAATCTGCGCGGCCGCGAGGTGGCTGATCCGCATGCGACGTTCGTCCGGTTCTCCGCGCAGACGCGCATGAGCGGCGTAAACCTCGACGATCGGCGCATCCGCAAGGGGGCGGCCGAGAGCTTGAAGGCATGGATCATATCGCAGGGAGGCACCTATCCCGCCGAGGTCGCTTCCGAAGTGGAGAGGATTTCGCGCTCCGGCGGCACGCCGCTCGTCGTGGCCGAGAACAAGCACGTGCTCGGCGTCATTCTGCTCAAGGACATCGTCAAGGGCGGCATAAAGGAGCGGTTTGAGCAGCTTCGCGCCATGGGCATTCGCACCGTGATGATTACGGGCGACAATCCGCTCACGGCTGCCGCCATCGCCGCCGAGGCTGGCGTGGATGACTTCATCGCCCAGGCCAAGCCGGAGGACAAGCTCGCGCGCATCCGCAAGGAGCAGGAGGGCGGAAAGCTGATCGCAATGATAGGCGACGGGACCAATGACGCCCCGTCGCTCGCTCAGGCCGACGTGGGCGTCGCCATGAACACCGGCACGCAGGCTGCCCGCGAGGCAGGCAACATGGTGGACTTGGACAGCAACCCGACGAAACTCATCGAGGTCGTCGAGATAGGGAAGCAGCTGCTCATGACGCGCGGCGCGCTGACAACCTTCAGCATCGCCAACGACGTCTCAAAGTATTTTGCGATCTTGCCGGCGATGTTCGGCTTGCTCTACGCAACCGAAAAGGGGGGGTACGGCCCCCTGCAGGCATACAACATCATGTTCCTGCATTCTCCGCAGAGCGCGATTCTGAGCGCGGTCATCTTCAACGCCCTGATCATCGTGGCACTGATCCCGCTGGCCCTGCGCGGCGTCAAGTACCGGCCGCTCGGCGCCAAGGTGATCCTGCGAAGGAACATGCTCATTTACGGCGTCGGCGGGATCCTCGTGCCATTTCTCTTCATCAAGCTGATCGACGTGGCTCTCGTCGGGCTTCACCTTGCACCTTGATCTCCCGCGGCAGCGTTCTCGAAAGGAAACAACATGATTAAGCTCATCACCCAGGCGATCCGGCAGACCCTTGTTTGGACGATCTTGGCCGGCGTGCTCTATCCGATCGCGATCACCATCCTCGCGCAGCTGGCCTTTCCGCATCAGGCGAACGGCAGCCTAGTCGAGAGCAAAGGAAGGCTGGTTGGCTCCGCTCTGCTCGCCCAGCAATTCACCGGAACCAAATATTTTTGGCCGAGGCCGTCGGCCGCCACTTACGGCACCGGTCCCACGGGCCTCAACGCAGGGAGCGGCAGCAATTTCGGGCCAACGAGCGCGCAACTCCAGACCAACGTGCGCACCAACGCCAAGGCGCTGCGCGATGCGCACAAGCTTCCGGCCAATGCGCCCGTGCCTGCGGACCTGGTTTTCGCTTCTGCAAGCGGCGTCGACCCACACATCAGCCCGGAAGCGGCCCGGTTCCAAATAGCCCGCGTCGCCGCCGCGCGCGGCCTGGGCGAGGACAAGGTGCGCGCTCTCGTCGATCAATATATCGAGCCGCGGCAGTGGGGATTCCTCGGCGAGGCGAGGGTCAATGTGCTCCTGCTAAATCTAGCTCTGGATGAGGCCGACACGAGGAAGTCCGGATGAGGCAGCTTGCCTGGCTTGCAGCGTTGGGGCGGCACCGATCCGCAGCCCACCCGACCCCTTGAAACCACACCCCAAAGTGCTGATTGTGGACGACGATCCGGCCATAGGGCGCATGTTGCGCGTCATCCTCGAGAGCGAGCGATACAGGGTGCTATGGAGCCGAAGTGGCGCTGACGGCCTGGCGCAAGGAGTGGAGAGCCGTCCGGACGTGATCATTCTCGAGCTCGATTTGCCCGATGGCGACGGTTTCGCGGTGCTTGATGCGCTGCGGGAATGGAATGGGGCACCGGTGCTGATGCTTTCCAACCGCGCGGACGTCGCAGACATAGTCCGCGCCCTCGATTCCGGAGCTAACGACTACATGGTCAAACCGTTTGCTCCTGAAGAGCTGGCTGCGCGGCTGCGCGTGCTCCTGCGCAGTGAACCGCCGACGAGTGACGGGCCGTTGCTGGTCAATGGCCCCCTAAGAATCGACATGGCAACGCGCGAGATGACCATGAATGGCTGCCGGCTCGAGCTCACGGCGACCGAGGAAGCCGTGCTGTATATTCTCGCACACCACGCAGGAAAACTTGTGCCGCGCGGACGTTTGGTCCGCGCCGTCTGGGGAACCAACGACGCGAACAAGGTCCACGATCTTCAGGTTCACATCGCCCGCCTGCGCAGGAAATTGGAGGAGCACGGCGGAAACAACCTGATCCGAGGCGAAGGAAGCGTGGGCTACAGCCTATCCCTCGCTGCAAACCATGAGTGCACCGATCTCAAGACTGTCTTGTGACAGCTTTGGGGTGGGGGCGAATCGGCTGCTCCTGCCGATCGATCTGGCGAAATGTCCGCTGGAAATCTTCCCGCTGGCGAAAGGCTTCGCGAAGCCGGAAGGCGGCGAGATTGAGCTCTTATATGTACTCGATTTGCAGTCGAATGCGAGCCAGCGCGGCGTCTACGAGGCGGAGCGGCACTTGGAACGCATCGGGCGCGATTATCTGCGGCCGGCCGGCAAGGCCAGTTTTCGGGTGCGGGCCGGGATTCCCCACGAGCAGATATTCGCCGAGGCAACGGCGGCGAGAGCCGACCTGATCCTCCTGCCGGTCCACACCCTGTCCATTTGGAGGAGACTGGCCGGCTCCGGTTACGGAGAGACCGCGCGACACCTGGTCGCGGGTGCGTCATGCGGCGTCTTTGTCGTCGACGTCCGGATGTGTTTCAACTGCTTCCGCCACTGGGAGGAAGAAGGATCTTCCGTCCAATGGGAGGCATGACCCTAGACGAAATCGGTCGAGCCGCGCCGCCGCTGGCTGATGTAGCCTGTTGCCGCGAAATCCCGGAAGCCCACGGCAGCATTGAACCCTCGGCCGAGCCCCAGCTTCGCGTTTGCGAGGTCCTTGACGGCCGGTTCCTGATCCGCGAGGCCACAAGCCGCAGCGGAATGGCAACCACGTATCGTGCAGAGGACATGTTCCACGGGCGACGCGAGGTGGCCATCAAGGTGCCATTGATGTGGGTTGAGAGCGATTCCGCCTGCCTTACGCGCTTCCTTCACGAGGAGGAGATCGGCCTCAAGCTGTTGCATCCATTCCTCCTGAGGTTTTACCCGACCGACAGGGGAAAATACAGGCCCTATATCGTGACGGAATTCCTGAGGGGTTGCACGCTCAGCCACCTCGGGTGCGGGACGAATCGGCTGTCGGAAGCCGATTCGCTGAGAATCGCCAGTCTCATTTGTGAGGCGTTGGGATGCATGCACGACCAGGGCGTCATCCATTGCGACCTCAAGCCATCGAACATCATGATTTGTCGCGACCAGACTCTGCGCGTGACGGATTTCGAGCTCGCTTCTCCGCCCGTCGGCCACTGGAGCATGCTCGCCAAGCTCGCCCCTGTCTTCGGGACGCCGGAATACATGGCTCCGGAGCAGGTTGAGAAGGGACCCTTAGACGAACGCACCGACATTTACGGATTGGGCGCGATTCTCTACGAATTGCTGACGGGGTCGGCTCCTTTTCAAAGCGCCAATGCCTGGAAATCAGCTTTTCAGCGCACCACCGGTGACCCGATTGCGCCGCGCAGACTGAACCCTGCGCTTTCGCCGCAGGCCGAGGAAATCGTGCTACATGCCCTGCAGCGCAGCCCCGGCGGCCGATATCAGACCATGACGGCGTTCAAGGCGGACCTGAACGCGCGAGCGCGTGTCCCGGTGACGGGATACTGCATGCGGCTTCAGCCGCCCCGCTGGAAGTTGAGTCTTCACGCGACGCCGGTGCTCGCGGGCATGCTGCTCGGGCTCGGTGCTATCCTGTTACTCGTCATTGTGTTCCTGATCCTAAGAGTTCGCTTGGCGGCCAGGTAACGCATGGCACCTGCCAAGGGTTTCTGTTGACGCCGTTTTGATAGGATTCTGGCCAGCATTGATTAAGGCCGGATCTGCAATGGGGCTACAATTGCGGCATGAACTCAATGATGACAATTTCCCACGGATCGCGCGCCTCCTGCACTCCGTCCAGCCCACGGAGCAATGAAGATAGCATTCGTTGCGCGGCGTATGTGGCTATTGCAGTCGCAGCCTTCATTACGGGCTTTATTCTGGGCCAACTGAGTGGGCAGGCACCATTCGGATCAAAGACCGCGACGCCCTCTCCGGATTCGCTCCTGCCGCATCCGCGCTCTCTCCAACGGTGACAAGGTCCTTGGCCAGGCAAGGCCCTGCGGCGGCGCGGTGTTCACCATTTACCTTGCCCACGAAACGCATGAGAATGTGCCAGATGAATGACCGCTGAACCGCGAAAGCCCGAAGCGCTGGTCATCGACGACGAGATTCAGATTCGCCGGCTGCTGCGCGTCACGCTTGAAGCCGGGGGTTTTGCGGTGAGGGACTGCGATAGCGGGCAGGTCGGCCTAAGTGAGATCGCCTTCCAGCGCCCCGACATCGTCGTGCTCGATCTCGGCCTGCCTGACATATCCGGGGTGGAGGTCCTCAAGCGTTTGCGCGAGTGGACGCGGGTGCCGGTCCTGATCCTTTCCATTCTGGGTCACGAGGACGACAAAGTCGCGGCGCTCGACGCAGGAGCCGACGATTACCTGACAAAGCCGTTCAATGGCCGCGAGCTGCTTGCCCGCCTGCGCGTGATGCTGCGGCATGCCCAGCCGGATGACGGAATTAGCATCGTCCGGTTTGGCGCGATCGAGATTGATTTCACCCGCCGGATCGTGAGCAAGCGCGGCGAGGAAGTACCGATCACGGCGAAAGAATATGCCTTGTTGCGGCTCCTTGTGTCCCACCAGGGCAAGGTGCTGACGCACCGGCAGATCCTTCGCGATGTCTGGGGACCGACCGCAGAGGAGAACACCCATTACTCGCGCGTCTATTTGGACCGGCTGCGGCGCAAACTGGAGGAGAATCCGAAGCGGCCGAAATTCTTTAAAACGGTGCTGGGTGTCGGCTACCGGTTTGTCGGCGAGTAACCCATTGGCACCGTCCCGCGGCCCGATCAAGGGGCCGTATTGAACCGGTAGGCGGTTGAACGCCGCCTTCAGCAGCGCGGCGGATCAGCGGACAACGATGTTCAGGCCGGGCATGCTGATGGATTCGACCGGAACCTCGCCGATGGGGGCGGCGCAGAGTTCCCGATCCTTGCAGCCGTCCGGCCGGAATCGCTGGATGACCCACTCCGTGCAGCCGGCATCGGCAAGCCAGCGGGCCATGTCCAGCAGGTCGCTGCCGGAAAGAAGGCGGGGGTGCCATGTCGTGCGCACCTCGCAGGGGACGGGAACCGAGCGCAGCATCCGGAAACTGGCCAGGGCCTGCTCGCCGTGCGAGTGGCCCGTGATGCGCTCGTAGGAGGGAAAGGGGGCCTTGAAATCGAATCCGACCCAGTCGAGCAGGGGAAGGAGGGGGAACAGGTTCTCGGGCACCGGGCCCCCGGTGTGCAGGCCGATCTTAAAATCCAGCGCGCGGGCCTGCTGCATGGCGGCGTAAAGCCCGGGATGGAGCGTGGGCTCGCCGCCGCTGAAGACGACGGCGTCAAGCAGGCCGCGCCTATGCTCCAGCCAGGACAGGATTCCCTCCCACGCGTATCTGCCGGGCTGGCGAAACGGGATCAGGTGCGGATTATGGCAATAACGGCAGTGCCAGCCGCATCCCTGGCAGAATACGACTGCGGCCAGCTGGCCTGGCCAGTCCACGAGGGACATCCTCTCAAACCCACCTATGTGCAGTCCCGTGGAGCCCGCGCGCCGGTTGGCACGCCGCGCCATCAGGACTCCGCGCATCGGGCCTCTTGGAAGAACCGCCGCTCCTGGTGCTCGCCCTGCTTGCCGATGTTGAAGCTGGAGACGGGGCGATGGTAGCCCATGACGCGGGTCCAGACCTCGCAGCGCTGGCGCTCGGCGTCGGTCAGGACGATGGGGTCGGGTTGGCGAATTTTGGCGGACTCGGTGGCGATCATATTCGTGGACATCCCTTATTTTGTTGGGGGTTGGGGTTGGGGAGAATGGCGACGCTCAGTTCACGCCGGCGGCTTCCGCTTGTTTTCGCTGGAGGATCTCCTCGTCGCATTTCGGGCAGTACACGTGTTCGCCGGGGAGATAGCCGTGCTTCGGGCAGATCGAGAACGTTGGGGTGACCGTGATGTAGGGAAGCGAGAATCGCTCCAGCGCGCGCCGGACCAGCTTCTTGCAGGCCTCCGGGCTCGAGAAACGCTGCGCCATGTAAAGGTGGAGGACCGTCCCGCCGGTGTACTTGCGCTGGAGCTCGTTCTGGTGCTCGAGCGCCTCGAACGGATCGTCGGTGTAGCCTGCGGGGAGCTGTGACGAGTTGGTGTAATAGGGATTGCTGGCGGTGCCGGCCTGCAGGATGTCCGGCCAGCGCCTCCGGTCCTCCTTCGCGAACCGGTACGTCGTGCCCTCGGCGGGGGTCGCCTCCAGGTTGTACATGCGTCCGGTCTCCTCCTGGAACCTGAGGATGCGCGCGCGGATGTGATCGAGCAGGCGCACGGCAAAGGCATAGCCCCAGTCGGTGGTGATGTTGTCGCGATCGTTCGTGAAGTTGCGGATCATCTCATTGATGCCATTCACGCCGAGCGTGGAGAAATGGTTCCGCAGGGTGCCGAGATAGCGCTTCGTGAAGGGGAAGAGGCCTTGGTCCATCAGGCGCTGGATGACCTTGCCCTTGATCTCCAGGCTGTTGCGCCCGATGTCAAGCAGCTCGTCGACGCGCCGCAGAAGCCCGGCCTCGTCGCCCTTGTGGAGGTAGCCGAGGCGGGCGCAGTTGAGTGTGACGACGCCGAGCGATCCCGTCTGCTCCGCCGAGCCGAAGAGACCGTTGCCCCGCTTGAGCAGCTCGCGCAGGTCGAGCTGCAGCCGGCAGCACATCGAGCGGATCATGTTCGGCTTCAGGTCGGAGTTGATGAAATTCTGGAAATAGGGAAGGCCGTACTTCGCCGCCATGGCGAAGAGCCGGTCGGTGTTCTCCGCGTCCCACGGGAAGTCCCGCGTTATGTTGTAGGTCGGGATGGGGAAGGTGAACACGCGCCCCTTCGCGTCGCCCTCGCTCATGATCTCGATGTAGGCGCGGTTGATCATGTCCATCTCCGGCTGGAGGTCGCCGTAGGTGAAGGGCTGCTCCTGACCGGCGATGATCGGCACCTGGATGCGGAGATCCTCGGGACAGGTCCAGTCGAAGGTGAGGTTGGTGAAGGGAGTCTGCGTGCCCCAGCGAGAGGGGACGTTGAGGTTGTATATGAGCTCCTGGATGCACTGGCGCACCTCCTCGAAGCGCAAGTTGTCCTTGCGGATGAAGGGCGCCATGTAGGTGTCGAACGAGGAGAACGCCTGGGCGCCGGCCCACTCGTTCTGGAGTGTGCCGAGGAAGTTCACGATCTGCCCGACGGCCGCGTGCAAGTGCTTCGGCGGCAGTGCGTCCACCCTGCCGGGCACGCCGTTGAGGCCCTCCATGAGGAAGGTGCGCAGCGACCAGCCCGCGCAATACCCGGAGAGCATGTCCAAATCGTGGATGTGCACGTCGCCGCTGCGATGGGCGGCGCCGATCTCGGGCGGGTAAACATGGTTCAGCCAGTAGTTGGCCGTGAGCTTCCCGGAGATGTTGAGGATCAGCCCGCCCAGGCTGTATCCCTGGTTGGCGTTGGCCGCGACGCGCCAGTCCTGGCGCGTGAGGTATTCGTTGATCGAGGATTCGACGTCGACAAGCGAGCGGCGGTCGGCCCTCTGGACCTTGCGCTGTTCGCGATAGACAATGTAGGCGCGCGCGGTCTTCAGGTATCCGGCATGGATGAGATTCAGCTCCACCTGGTCCTGGATCTTCTCGATCGAGATCGCCTCGCCGGTCGAACGCGCCCTCAGCGTGCGCGCGACGTCGTCTGCCAGGCGGGCCGCCACCTCGGAGTCAAATTCGCCGACTGCAGCAGCGGCGCGAAGAATCGCCTGATGGATTCTCGTTTCGTCGAATGCGACCCGGCGACCGTCGCGCTTGATAACCATGGGGGATGCGGTGTAGCTGAAGCAGACTGCGCAACACAACCTATTGTGGTCATATGGCGGAGGTATAACAACAGGTTGTGGTTGGAATAAGTCAAGCGATCCCGCTGCAGATACTGCGGAGCCCGGATATCCAACAAGGCAGGTGCCGCATGGCCCGGTGTCCTGTGACGCAGTCAAAGCCGGGACGGCAGGGCCTGCGCATTGGGGAGCCCCGAATGGAAAAACAGCAGTCGCGGCAGAGAGACAGGGACCCATCGGATGGGCGGCCGTGTTCCCAAACGCGGGGTTCCCTGCATCCGCAGCCCTTACCAGGGCAACTTCGGTCCGGGGGGCTGGCCCAAAGTGGCCCTATGCTCCGACGACGACCAATGGCACGCGCCGTCGTAACGTCAGCGGGTTTCCGGCAGGTACCCGAACGCCCGCTTCGGCCAATGTCGCTCTTGCGCCGCGCCGGTCAAAGCGCCGCTGCCACGCGCCGAAAATGGTGGCCGACAATGGCGAGCTCAATGGCGACGCGGAAATGCTGCGGGCGCCTGATAAGGGTTCCCAGGAAGAACCGCCAATAGGCCCAGCGGCCGCGATCCCAAACACCGAGCAGCCAGAACGATTTCAGGAATGCTTCGACGTCGCCTCTGGAAATGCGCAGCCGGTCGCTGCTGGCCCGGTAGTTCTTGAGGAAAACCCGGATGCGGCGGTAATAATTCCGCGGCTCGTAGAGGCGGCGCATGAGTTCGCGATAGCCATTTTCCAGGTACTCGCGGTTGAGCTTTGGGTGGAAGTTGAGGGCGCCCATCCCCGTGTTGTCGCCCGAGGTCTCCGAGATGAGCCGGCCTTCTCTCTTCAGGCGCTGGTAGAGCCGCGTCTGCGGCAGCGCGGTGAGCAGGCCGACCATTGCAGTCGCGACTCCGGAGCGCTGGATGAAATCGAACTGCTGCTTGAAGATGTCACCCGTGTCGCTGTCGAACCCTACGATGAAACCGCCCATGACCTCGAGGCCGGATTTCTGCAGCACCTGCACTGCCGAGACGAGATCCCGGCCCGTGTTTTGAAACTTGCGGCATTCCTCGAGCGCGGCGGCCGAGGGCGTCTCTATTCCAACGAAGACCTTGCGGAACCCCGCCGCGGCCATCAACTCGCGCAGTTCGGCGTCATCGGCCAGATTGATCGATGCCTCCGTTAGGAAACCCATCTCGGGGCGGGTGCGCTCGCGCCAATCGATCATGGCGTGAAGGAGAGCCTTGGTGCGCGCCTTGTTGCCGATGAAGTTGTCGTCCACGACAAACACCATGTCCTTCCAGCCCAGGCGTCGCAGCGCCTCCAGCTCGGCGATGAACTGCGCGGGCGCCTTGGTCCGTGGCACCCGGCCGTTCATCACGATGATATCGCAGAATTCGCAGTCGTAGGGGCAGCCGCGGGAGAACTGCGCGGCCATCGTCACGTAGTTGCGCAGCCTGAGGAGATCGTAACGCGGCACCGGCGTCTGCTCGAGGCGGGGAAAACCGGGCGCGCGGTAGACGCGTTGGACCGTTCCGGCACGCAGGTCGGCAATAAGCTGCGGCATGACCTCCTCCGCCTCCCCGAGAACAAAGTGCTGAATCTCCGGAAAGGATTCGTGTCCCGTGGTGAACAGGGGGCCTCCGGCCAAGATGGGTTTGTCAAGGGCGTTGCAGCGCCCCGCTATCTCGCGCACCGATTCCTGGTGAACGATCATCGCGCTGATCAGGACGTAGTCGGCCCATCGGAGATCGGAATCCTCAAGGCGGCCGACGTTGAGGTCGACGAGCCTGAGCTCCCATTCGGGCGGAAGCATGGCGGCAACCGTAATGAGGCCGAGCGGCGGGAAGGCGGCTTTCTTTGCCACGAACCGCAGAACGTGCTTGAAGCTCCAAAACGTGTTTGGCGTCCGCGGACTGATTAGAAGGATCTTCATGCGCCGAGATACGGGCGCGCGTGGGGCGCGCCTGCTTACCACGCAACATAAGCCCGATTGCGGCCTCCCGCGAGTAAATACTGCCCGGCATACGCAGGCGTCTTTCATGCGGTGCGCCGATAGGCTGCGCATCTGATTCCAATATGCGCTTTTCACGGATATGGTACCGGGGGAAGAATCCCTGCGCACCAGCATGAGCCAAGACGTCCACGGAATCGATCGAAAGGGCAAACAGAGCCTGACTCGCAGCCAGATCTGGCTCTATGTCATGGGCTACGTCGTTCTGGTGGCCGGGTCGGTCGGATCAGTGTGGGTTTATCGGAGGGCCGCGCAAAGTGACGCGAACGATGCCATCATCCCGGGCGTGTATGATACCAAGAAATACCAGGACCAACTGGAGCGCTACGGGGGAAAGGCGAACATCCTCGCGACCGAGATCCGGGAGTGGTTTGCCGGCCTCTGGCACGGCAGGCACCTGGCCTATACGCTGGCCGTGCTGGCCTTTCTCATCGCCTTCATGTTCTTCTACATCGCCCTCTTTCTGCCCGATTTTCCGCCAGCCGAGGATGAGCGGGCCGAAGGTCGAGGCGGGCTGAAGAAGTGACCCTCCGGGAACCTTCCGCGGAAGAGGGGCAGGAGGCACTAGGACCAAGCCGTGAACGGCGCCGCCCTCTGCGCTTGCGCACGACGCGTCCCGGATGTACCCGTGGCAAATCGCGACCGCCAATTTGCGCATGAATTCAAGGGACAACACAGATCATCCAAATGTAATCGCACCGCCACCGCTCATCTTCCTCGGGTGCGCGGCCCTAAGCGGGTTAATCCATTATGCTTACCCACTGCAGGTTGCGAAATACCCCGGGTTGCGATGGACCGGCTTCGTGCTGGCGGCAATCTCGGGCTCTTTTGCGATTTGGGCAGTCCGCTCCTTTACGGCGATGGGGACGAATTTGCGCCCGGACCGGCCGGCCGTGGCGCTCGTAAGAACTGGGCCATACAGGTTCACGAGGAACCCGATGTATCTTTCGCTGTGTTCGCTGCAGCTGGCGCTGGGTTTGATTCTCGATGACTGGATTCCGCTGTTGTTTGTGGTTCCGATGGCGGTGATCCTGCATTTTGGCGTCATCTTGCGCGAGGAGAGCTACCTGGAGGCAAAGTTCGGGGAGCCGTACCGGACTTTTAGGAGGCAAGTGCGTCGTTGGATGTGAGAAGAGTGGGGGGGGTGGCGCCACGGCCGTCCGCCCGCGAGCCCCGACGCCGCGAGATTGGTCAGCGACTCGCGTTCCCTGTGAAGGCGCCGGCCTTCCTGGAGAACTGCTTCTCCAAGCTTCCGCACACCAGGTCGCACAGCCTGAAGATCGAGGGATCGGCGATCGAGTAGAACACCTGAAGCCCATCCTTCCGGCGCGCCAGCACGTTGGCCTGGGCGAGCACCTGCAGGTGGCGCGAGATGTTGGCCTGGGTCCCACCGGTCTCGCCGACGAGGGCGTTCACGCTCATCTCTCCGCCGAACAGGGCATGGATTAGCCGCAGCCGCATGGGCTCGGACAGTACGGCGAATCGATGGGCGACGAGTTCCAGCGCGTCTTTCGAGAGAGGGGCCCGTCTGTCCATGCGCAAGAGGGAGCAAAGGCTTGACAACATGTCAAGTATATGTGGATATGCTCATAAATAGGATCATTTAAAAATGAAGATCGACGCATTCATCCGCCTCCTCGCCGGCACCATTGTTCTGACCGGCGTCGCCTTGACCGTGTTCGTGAGCAGATGGTGGCTCCTCTTGCCTACGTTTGCGGGCCTGAACCTCTTCCAGTCGGCCCTGACGGGCTTTTGCCCCCCGTCCCTCCTGCTCTCGAAGCTCGGCTGGCTCGACCGGGACGGTGTAATCCACTGGTGGGGGCGCTCCGCGGATAACCGCTGACGGGCATGAGCTTCTTCACCGGCCGGTCACTGCTCATTGTCGGGGCCGTTGCGGCCCTCGGCGCGGTCGTCGGGTACTTCGGGCAATGCACTTCAGGCACCTGCCCGCTGACCTCGACGTGGTGGCGCGGCGCTCTCTACGGCGCCTTCGTCGGCCTCCTGATAGCGCTTGGCGCGCGGAACACCTGATCCCGCCATGTCCGCGACCCTCTCCTGGGCCCCCCTTGCCATCGCCGCAGCGCTCGGGCTCGGTTCCACGGCGGCAGCAGCCGATCCGTGGACGCTCGATCACGCGGTTGCGGTCGCGCTAGAACACAGCCCGGATTCGCGGCTTGCGCGCGCGCGCGCCGAGGGCGCGGAGGCCCTTGTCCAGCAGGCGCAGAGCGCCTGGCTTCCCCAGGTGGGCGTGAGCGGCCGCTACACCGACACGAACAGCCCGATGGCGGCGTTCGGATCCATTCTGAATCAGCGGGCGTTCAACTTCGGGCTGGATTTCAACCATCCCGGGCAGATCGACGACCTGAACGCCACAAGCACGGTCGCCTACAACCTCTACAGCGGCGGACACGCCACGGCGGGCCGGAAGGCCGCAGAGGCAGGTGCCGTGGCAGCCGGCTACGATGTGAGCGCCGCCCGCAACGAGCTCGCTGCCGAAGTGGTGAAGGCCGCGCTGGGCCTGCAGAAGGCGCGCGAGGCGGTCGGCGCTGTGGGCGGCGGCGTCAGGGCCTATGAGGCGGCGGTTTCCGTCGCCCGGGCGCGCTTCGACGCCGGCCAGTTGCTCAAGGCGGATCTCCTCAGCCTCGAGGTCCAGCTCGCGCAGACGCGCGAGTCGCTGTCGTCGGCCCACCACGCCTCGGCGCTTGCGGAGCGCGCATTCTGGTTCGCCCTCGGCATCGACCCGGCGGACGAGCCCGTCGAATTCGCGCGCGACGACCCTTCACTCGCGCGGCTGACCGCCCCGGACACGCGCGATTACTCGCGGCGGCCGGAATTGCTCGGCCTCGATGCGCGCCTGCGCGCGTCGGAGGCCATGGTTGAGGCGGCGCGGAGCGGCCGTCGGCCCTCGGTCAACGCATTCGCCAGCTATCAGTATGATCGGGGCTGGAAGCTCAATCGCGACGGCGACAGCTGGCTCGCAGGCATGGCGGTCGACCTGAACCTCTTCGATGGCGGCCAGACTTCGGGCAAGGTCCGGCAGGCGGCCGCCGAGGTGGCACAGGTGAAGGAGTTGCGTCGCAAGGCTGAGCTGGGCATCGGCCTCGAGGTCGTGCAGGCCCGGCTCGCGCACGACGATGCGGTCGAACGCCTCGCGGTGACGGCGGGCGCGGTCGAGCAGGCCGAGGAAAGCGCCGCGCTAAGCCGGGCGCGCTTCCAGAAAGAGGCGCTGCTAACCGCGGACCTAATTGGCGCCGAGGGCCGGCTGCTCGAGGCGCGGCTGCGCCGCACCATGGCCGGCTGCGACGAGCGGCTCGCCGTGGTCGATCTGCGCCGCGCCCTCGGTCTCGACCCGCTGCCGCAACCCTGACCCGTCCTCCATGAAATTGGTTGCCTCTCTCATAACAGCTCTGGCCCTGGTGCCTCTTGCGGGCTGCGGCCGCCACGAGGCGCCGGATCTCTCCGGCGCCGGCTCCCCGCCGCCGGTGAGGGCCCAGGTCGTGATCGTCCGCTTTGAGGACCTCCCGGCGATGGAGGAGGTCACCGGCACGGTACAGCCGGTGCAGCACGCCCAGCTGGCCGCGAAAGTCATGGGCGCGATTGAGGAGATGCCTGTCACGCTCGGGCAGCGCGTGCATCGCGACGACCGGCTTGTGGTGATCGCCGCCGGCGAGATCAACGCCCGCGTCGCCCAGGCGCAGTCGCAGTTCAACGAGGCCCGCCGCGATCTCGAGCGCGAGCGTGGGCTGCTCCCCGCGGGTGCCAGCACCGCCGACATGGTGAAGGGCCTCGAGGACCGTTGCGCAGCCGCACAGGCGATGCTGCGCGAGGCCGAAGTCATGCTCGGCTATGCGACAATCCGGGCGCCGTTCGACGGCGTCATCGCCCGGAAATTCGCCAACGCGGGCGACCTCGCGTCGCCCGGGCTGCCGCTGCTGGAAATCGAAGGCTTCACCGGGTTTGAGGTAAAGGCCGGCGTTCCCGACTCGCTGGCCGCCGCGCTGGCCGTCGGGACGCATGTCACCGTAGAAATACCGGCGCTCGGGGCCTCATTTACCGGCACGCTCAGCGAGCTCTCGTCGGCCGCCGATCCCGACGCCCACACGGTAGAGGTTAAGGTCGCCGTGCCGGGAAACGCGGCGGTTCACTCCGGGCAATTCGCGCGAATCCAGGTGCCTGGCGCTCCGGCCCGGGCCCTGCTGGCTCCGGCGTCGGCCGTCGGCTCCGTGGGCCAGATGGAGCGGATCTTTGTCGCCGGGGACGACAACCGCGCGGTGCTCAGGCTCGTGAAGACCGGCGCCCGGAGGGGCAATCGCGTCGAAATCCTGGCCGGCCTGGACGAGGGTGAGCGGGTGCTGGTGGCCCCGCCCACCGGCCTGCGCGAAGGCCAGCCCCTGGAGATCCAGCCTTGAAGGCTACGGCCCCGTCTCCGCCCACCGGGCCGGCGCGGTACGGTTTCGCAGGCCGCATGGCGTCGCTGTTCATCGACTCGAAGCTGACGCCGATTATTGTCGTGGCTTCGCTGCTGCTCGGGATCTTCGCCGTGCTGATGCTGCCGCGCGAGGAGGAGCCTCAGATCAAGGTGCCGATGATCGACGTCATGGTCGCGATGCCCGGCGCGACCGCCCGCGAGATCGAGAACCGCGTCACGCGACCGATGGAGAAGCTCCTCTGGGAGATCCCCGGGGTCGAGTATCTCTACTCGACCGCGAGGCCCGGGGCCGACCTGACGATCGTCCGCTTCAAGGTCGGCACCGATCCGGAGGCCGCGCTGGTCCGGCTCAACGAGAAGCTCCAGGCGAACCTCGACCGCATACCGCCCGGGGTGACGCCGCCGCTGATCAAGCCGAGGACGATCGACGATGTGCCGATCCTCGCCCTGACCTTCCACAGCCGGCGCTATGACCACGCGACCCTGCGCCGGCTGGCGACCCAGGTCGACGACGCGGTGAAGATGATTCCCCAGGTAGCCGAGACGAAGGTCATCGGCGGCCAGAGCCGCGCGATACGCGTGCTGCTTGACCCGCAGCGCCTTGCCTCGCGCAACCTGAGCCCGGGAGGCCTCGTGCCGATGCTCCAGCAGGCGAGCGCGCAGGCCCAAACCGGCTCCCAATCGTTTGCCAACCGGGAGACGCTGCTGCGGACCGGCGAGTTTTTCCGCGATGCGCATGATGTCGGCGCGGCGGTGGTCGGGGTCTATGGCGGCCGGCCGATCTACCTGCGCGACGTCGCGCAGATCGTGGACGGCCCCGCCGAGCCGGCCGACTATGTGCTGTACGGGCGCGGCGGGCCGGGCGCCACGGGCGAGGAGGCCGCGGTGACGCTCAGCATCGCCAAGCGTCCGGGCGCAAACGCGGTCGATGTCGTCAACGCCCTGCTGGCGAAGGTCGACGCGCTCAAGGGCACGCTGATCCCCGCCGACATCGGCGTCGCGGTCACCCGCGACTACGGCGCGACGGCGAGCGAAAAATCCAACGAGCTGCTGCTTCACATGGGCCTCGCGGTGTTCGGCGTGGCGGTCCTCATCCTGCTCTTCCTCGGCTGGCGCGAGTCGCTCGTCGTGCTGCTGGCGATCCCGGTCACGCTCGGGCTGACCCTGTTCGTCTTCTACCTCTATGGGTACACGCTCAACCGGATCACGCTGTTCGCCCTCATCTTCTCGATCGGCATTCTCGTGGACGACGCCATCGTGGTCGTCGAAAACATAGTCCGGCACATGGGGCTGCCGAGCTGCCGGAGCAAGAGGCTCCTGCAGATCGGTGTCGAGGCAGTCGACGAGGTTGGCAATCCCACGATTCTCGCGACGTTGGCCGTGATCGCGGCGGTGCTGCCGATGGCGTTCGTGAGCGGGCTGATGGGGCCCTACATGCGGCCGATCCCCGTGGGCTCGAGCGCCGCGATGCTTTTTTCGCTGCTGGTGGCGTTCGTGGTCTCGCCGTGGGCGGCGCTCAAGATCCTTCGCGGGCACGCGAAGGGCGCGGCGCACGCGGCGGAATCCGTCGACCCGCCGGCGACCGAGAAGGACGGGGACGGGGACGGGGGCGCGGACGAGACGATGCCCGACACGTGGTTCACCCGGCTCTACCAGCGCGCGATGCGGCCCCTCCTCGATCGCAGCGAATGGCGGTGGGCATTCCTTCTCGCGGTCGCCGCCGCGATGGCGGGCGCGATGGGGCTCGTCGGGATCGGCGCGGTGAAGCTAAAGATGCTGCCGTTCGACAACAAATCGGAGTTCCAGGTGATCCTGAACATGCCCGAGGGCAGCACGCTCGAGCAGACGGCGCGGGTCGCCCGGGAAATGGCGGCCGCCGTCCGGTCGGAGCCCGAGGTCCGCGACTACCAGGTGTACGCCGGGACGGCCTCGCCGTTCAACTTCAACGGGCTCGTCCGCCACTATTTCCTGCGCCGCGGCGCGAACGTCGGCGACCTGCAGGTCAACCTGCTCCCGAAGGACAGCCGCGGCGCCCAGAGCCACGAGATCGCAAAGCGCGTGCGTCCGCGGCTCGCGGCTATCGCGGCCCGGTACGGGGCGGCGGTCGCCGTCGCCGAGGTGCCCCCCGGACCGCCGGTGCTCCAGACGCTCGTCGCCGAGGTCTACGGCCCGAGCGAGGAGGCGCGGCTCAGGCTGGCGACAAAGGTGCGCGAGATATTCCGGGCCACGCCGGGGGTGGTTGACGTCGACTGGTACGTGGAGGAGGAGCAGCCGGAGACGAACCTGCGCATCGACAGGGCGAAGGCCGCGCTGCAGGGGGTCACGGAGGCCGAGATCACCCGGACCGTGCAGATGGCGGCGCAGGGTTTTCCGGTGACCCTCCTGCACACGCCGGACGATCGCGAGCCGGTGGAAGTCGTCCTTGAGGTGCCGCGCGCCGTCCGCGCCCGTCCCGGCGACCTGCTGGAGCTGTCCGTCCGCTCAGCGATGAATCCGCAGGCGCCGCTTGTCCCTCTACGCGAGCTCGTCACAGCCGAGACGACGCGCAGCGAGCGCAGCATCTACCACAAGAACCTTCAGAACGTGACCTATGTGACCGGGGACGTGGCCGGGGCGGTCGAGAGCCCCGTCTATGCCATCCTGCAGATGAACCGGGCGCTCGCGCAGCTCGACGGCCGCGAGTACGGCGGCGCGAACCCCGGAGTGAGGATCTACAACGCCTCCATGCCGTCGGACAACCGCGAGCCGTCGATGAAATGGGACGGCGAATGGCAGGTGACGATCGAGGTTTTTCGCGACCTCGGGCTGGCCTTCTGCGCTGTCCTGATCCTGATCTACATGCTCATGGTCGGCTGGTTCAGGAACTACACGACTCCGCTGATCGTGATGACGGTGATACCGTTCTCGCTCGTGGGCATCCTGCCGGCTCACGCGGCCCTTGGCGCGTTTTTCACCGCCACGTCGATGATCGGATTCATGGCGGGCGCCGGCATCGTCGTGCGCAACTCGATCATTCTCGTCGACTTCATCGAGTTGCGGCTGAGCCACGGCCGCTCCCTGCGCGACGCGTGCATGGAATCGGGCGCGGTCCGCTTCCGCCCGATGATGCTGACGGCGCTGGCGGTCGTCGTGGGCGGGCTCGTCATCCTCCCCGATCCCATCTTCCAGGGCCTCGCGATTTCGCTGCTATTCGGCGCGATCGCCTCGCTTGTCATCAGCCCGCTCGCCGTGCCGCTCATCTATTACATGAGTCACGCCCGGCGCCATGCGCCGGCCGCGACGTGAGAATCGTGTGGCGGCGTCCATTCTCCCAGACTATGAACCCAGGAGTAAAATGCCATGAAAGCGAATATTGGATCCATTGACCGTGTCGTCCGCGTCGTCGTTGGCGTCGGGATTCTCGGCGCCGGCTACTATTACAGGAGCTGGTGGGGCCTCGTCGGATTGTTGCCGGTGCTGACTGCGATTGTCCGCTTTTGCCCGGGATACGTGCCATTCGGGATGAGCACGTGCCGCGGGAACACCGATCAAACCGGCCAGCCTCCCCGCTGAATGACAGCCGGCCACGGCGCCGCCGCCTGTTGGAATCGGCACCCACTCCGGGACCGCCCTGAAGGCGTGAGAAAGAGCCCCTCCCTGGCCCCTCTGGGCGTCCTGCTGGGGTGGCTGGCCGCAGCCAGCTGCGTCGCTGACGGCGATCGGCAGTCTCCGCTGCTGCTGCGGGGCGACGACGGCGGGTCGCCGCTAGCCGTTCTGAGCGCGCAGCCGCTCGAGGAACTGGTGCTGGCCGACACGGGAGCCGGCACCGTGGAGGTGAGGGACGGCTCGGGCCGGCTCTATTTTTCCGCGCCTGCCGGCGGCCGGATCAGCTTCCGCGCTGGCGGGGCCCTGGGCCGCCATGAGGTGCTGATCCGCGATGCGGCCGGAAAGGAGTGCGGTCGCCTTGGCTTCACGCTGGACGCTGAGACGTCGATCGACGACGGCGGCAAGTACCGCGACATGTTCGCCATGTTCCGGAAGGGCATGAACGCGTACAGCCCGGACGGGGTCGAGAGCACGGCCTGGAACGGCAGGACCTACCACTACTTCGTCAACTGGGTCCTGGATAACTACCATACGGCAAAGGGCATGAGATACTTCAGCCCATACGGGACCGAATTAGTCGACATGATGCGCGCCGCCCAGCGCGAGGACGGCATGATCTGGAGCAACATCAACTCTGGCGAGGCCGTGGACTACTACCTGACGGCCTACGGCCCCTTCGGCTACGTGAGGAAGTATGGCGACCGGTACTTTGTCCGGCAGCCGGCCGAGAACCACCCGGAGTACGTCTACGTCAGCACGGTCTACCAGACGTGGAAGGCGTGCGGCGACGACGCCTGGATGCGCCAGTGCCTGGCGTCGGCAGAGCGCGCGCTGGATTATTGCCAGGGAGACCCGGCCCGCTGGAGCCGGCGCTTCCAGCTGCTGAAGCGGGTCTACACGATCGATTCCTGGGACTTCCAGGTGGACGACGCCTACACGCCGGACATCGGGCTCACCAACACGATGCTGGTGGATCCGGAGAAATCGAAATTCGGGGTCTTTTTCGGCGACAACGTGTATTACGCCGCCGCCTGCGAGGAGCTTGCCGAAATGCTGGACCGTGGAGGGGAGCCCGCGGAGGCCGCCCGGTACCGCGAGCGCGCCGCGGGCATCCGGCAGAGGCTCGACCTGATCTCCTGGAACGGGAGGTTCTTCACCCACTTCGTCGAGGAGGATCCGGCGGTGCGGCGCGACTTGGGCGTCGACGAGGATGCGCAGATCGCGCAGGGCAACGCCTATTGCCTGAATCGCGGCATCGGCCAGGACCACGCCGAGGCGATCATCAGCACCTACCGCGGGCTCAGGAGCCGCCTGCCGCCCGGCTCGCCGGGGGAATGGTACTCCATCTACCCCCCGTTTCAGAAGGGCTTCTCGAGGCATGACCAGCCGTGGCAGTACATGAACGGAGGCGTGGGCGGCCACGTGGCGGGCGAGCTCGCCCGCGGGGCCTTCGAATACGGCCAGGAGGAATACGCCCGCGACATTCTGGACCGGCTCACGGATCTCGGGCACAGGCATGGCGACAAGATCTGGTTCTGCTACACGGGCTCGATACCCCCCGCGCCTCCTCCACCGCATTACCGGCCTGTCGACCTCTCGGCGCTCGCGAACATGGACCTCGAGGACAAGGGAGGGCCCGGCGCCGCCCGCTGGATGCTCATGCCGAGGAAGGGAGACGACATCCGCGGGCTGCCGACAGGCGACCAGCAGTTTGCGGGCATCGCTTTCCGGGTGGCCGATCCGGCGAGGAACCAGCGGAAGGCGGCGGTTGCCGTCTCCCGCCGCCCCGGGCTGCCGCCGGGGGTCGACATACCGGTGAATGGGAAGGCCGCGTGCATCTATCTCCTGCACACGGCGACGAAGCCCGGCTCCGAGAAGGTCTGCGGCAGCGTGGATTTCGTCTATGGGGACGGGTCCCGCCACACCCAGTACCTGATCATGGACAGGCAGCTGACGTACTGGTGGTTTCCCGAGCTCAAGACGGAGCGGTCCGGCGTCGCTTGGCATGGCCCGAGCCCGGTGAGCGCAGACGTCGGCCTGTCCTGGTGCGCGATCGACAATCCCGACCCGGGGAAGATCGTCCGCGCCGTCCACGTGCAGGCCCCGGAGGACGACGGCATCTATGCGCTGGTCGGGCTGACGCTGTCGGACCGGGTCCATTACGTCGAACCGAGCCCCGTGTCATTCGGCGGCCCTGACAACTGGGCGGCGGCGACGGCGATGGCGGCGATGATCGAGGGCCTGGCCGGCGTCAAGGACGGCCCCCTGAGCGGGACCCTCTCCCGCCCGGTGCTGGCTCCTCGGTGGGACCTGGGCGAGGCTCGCTCGATAAGGGCGACGGTGCGCTATGCCGCCTCGGCGGGCTACGTCGCCTACCATTTCACGCACCGTCCGGACTCGCGGGAGATCGGGCTCATCGTCACGGGCGGGGGGAAGCAGATCCTCTGCCACGTTCCGTTGCCGCCCGGGGCCCGGGAGCCGGTCTCCCTGGAGGTCGACGGGAAGGCCATGCCCCCACGAATGGCGACCGTGGGGCATTCGGCCTATGTCGACTTCACCCTGGACAACGCGCATCCCAGCACGGTCCGGGTTATCTACTAGCGCCCTGCCGCGGCGTGGCGAAGGGCAGCGAACGGATCAACGTCCGCCAAGAATGGGAACGGCCGGTTGCCGGGTTTTCCTTGCGGAACGCCGGCCAGAAGGGCTGCTCCGGCCTATAGGCCCGACCGCCGGCAGATCCTGTCACGGCTTGACTCCACCGGACGCCTGGCCGGCTGGCGCGGGCGCGGTCGAATCGGGCGGCTTCGGTGCGTGGGTATAGACCCGCACGAACTTCAACCCGATCAGCGTCAGCAGAACCAGCAGATAGATGCGGATCGCCCACAGGGCGATCCGGACGGTCGGAGTCGTTTTGATGCGAGGCATGGCTCAGTTTCAGTTGGCGGACCCGAGCTTGGAGCCCTGCATGATGTCCTTATAGCGCACCACGCCGAGCAGGCGGTCGTGCGCGTCCACGACCGGCAGCATGCGGAATTGATACTTGGCGAACAGCTCCACCAGATCCTCGCGCAGGCAATCGTGATCCGCCGTGACGACGGGCGAAACCATCAGCTCACCAAGGCTGGCATTCTCCGGGGCGACCACCAGCTCACGCAGGCCCACCACGCCCTGCAGGTTCCTCTCCTCGCCCGCCACGACGTAGAGATAGGAGATGTACCGGTTGCTCGCGGCGGAATCGCGCAGCGAATGCAAGGCGTCGCCCGCCTTCGTCTCCGGTGTGAACGCGAAAAATTTCTCGCTCATAAATGTCGCGGCCGGCACGTCGGCGTTGGACATGATAGCCTCGGCACGCGCTGCCCGGGCCGGCGGCACCAGCCTCATCAGCTCGCTGGCCCTGGCGTGGGGAAGGTTGGAGAAGAAGTCCGCGATCTGCAGCACGGACATCTTGGCCAGCACCTGGCGCGCTTTTTCCTCCGACAGGAAGGCGATGAGCTGCCGTTTGGCGCGGGGCTCGGCATCGACGAGCACCGCGGCGGCCTTGTCCGGGTCGAGCGCGGAAAACATCGCCTGCTGCTCGTCGCCGGAAAGGACTTCGAGCGCGTCGGCCAGGTCTTCGCTGGGCAGCTCCGTCGCCTGCTCGCGGGCCACCGAGAGCGTCACGATGTCCTTGGTGTGGTCCTCCACCGAGAGCGGCTGGACGTAGCGCCACGAGATCAGCTGATCCTTGGCCTTTGTAAGGCCCTCCAAGCCCCATTTGCGGAGGAAGCCGTTGAAGGAGATGTCCACGTGAACCAGGATCATCCGGCCCTTGGAGAAAAGCAGATGGACGTCATTGACCACCTCGGTGCGACGGCCGTTTGTATCGAGGATCGTCTGGCCCATCAGGTGCTCGTTGAGCAGGATCCAGCCTTTCTGGTCAATGAACCGCGGATACGGCCCGCCGGTTTCGTACGGCGTGATGAAGATGGCCTCGTCCTCAATCCGCGCCACCTTCGCCCACGGTATCAGTTCGCTGGGATGGCCCTTGCCGTGCTCGATCAGGATCCCGACGGCCTCGGGATAGGGCTCGGAAAGCCGGAAGACCAGGTCGGTCAGCCGGCCGTTTTTCCGGTTGGTCTTGTCGAGACGAATCCGGCGGCCGAGCAGCTTGGAGAAGTACAGGAGTTGAAACGCTTCAAATCCGGCCGGCTTGGAGGTGACGTTGCTAGGAGGATTGCTCATGGCGGTTTCCACAGAATTGCTAATTGCCCATGCCGAACCATTCGGGGAACAAGACGGACGTGCCGTACGCGGTCGAGATGACGATCACGAAGGCCGCGATGCTCCAGTTGGCGATGTTCTGCCAGCGGGTGTTGACGTAATCGCCCATGAGCGGCTTGTCGTTGAGCAGCAGGATCAGGAACACCAGCGCGGCCGGCAGCAGCGTCACCGCGACCACCTGCACAAAGATGGTGATGATGTTCTGCAAATCGATGCTGGCAACGAGCGAGACGACACCCGCCGACATCAGCATCAGGGCGTAGGCGACGTAGAACCACGGTGCCTCCCGGACGTTGCGGTTGAGTGAATGCGCCCAGCCGAAGACCTCCCCCATCGCCCAGCTTGTCGTCAGGGAGATGCACAGCGCGCCGAGCAGCCCGGCGTCGAACAGGCCGATGGCGAAGAGCAGCCTGGCCCACTGGCCCAGGTGCGAACCGGAGGGCATGACCGCAGGCATTGCGGCAGCGGTCTTGGCCGCAGAATCGACGTCCTGCCAACTGTGGAACGAGGGATCGATGTTCGACCAAGGGCCGGCGGTGGTGAGATTTGCCGCAGTGTCCGCCGCCAGCTTGGCGGGGCTGGGATTGGCCGGGTTGAAGTGGAAGACGGCGGCAGTGGCGATGATGATGAACGCCGCCACCAGGCAGGTCGTGAACGAGCCGAAGAAGGTGTCAAACTTCCCGTAATTGATGTCCTTGACGTCCATCTCCTTGTCCACGACGGCGGATTGCTGGAAGAAGATCTGCCAGGGCGTGATGGTCGTGCCGATGTTCGCCATGATCAG
>CALAOT010000045.1 GCA_937889545.1 uncultured Opitutaceae bacterium | reverse complement strand
TCCGGCCGCTTGATGCGGTCGGGCCGTCGCGCCTCGAGGGCCGGCGGCTCGGTGATGGAAGAGCGACATCCTGTCACGAAATAGGCGGCGGGCGCATGAGAGAGTCTCCACACCACGACGACACTCCGCTCGACAGATTTCGGCGTGGCGGCTCCACCTCGAGGAGCGCCGCTACCCGCGAACGCGCGGCAGCCCTCGGCGAATGCGCGATTGAGAAGGTAGCGCCGCTAGAGTGTGCATGACTCTTAAGCCGATATGCCCTCCCGGCCATATCTCCGGCATCAGCGCAGCCGAAACGGCTTAGTTCGAGGCCGCCGTGGTCGTCCACGTCAGAGCCTTCGCGAAGGCAAGGCTAAACGTGCCGGTACCGAACGCGTTCCCACTGCTGGTGTAAGTCATCTCGAGATAGAAGGGCGAGGCAACCTTGTTGCCGGTGTTGTCGCCACTAAGCGCATCAATCCGTGCGGCCATATAGACGCGATGGGCCCCGGTGTGCTGAAGTGCGCTATACACGTCGCCGCCATTGCCGAATGCCACGTAGTAGTTGTATCGATATCCGATTAGGACGTAGCGCAGCCATACGCTCAGCTTGAACTCGGGTGATAGCAGACCGAAATCGGTAGTGCTACTGGTCGAGGTCGATGGTGAACCAGAAGCCGAAGTCGTCGATGCTGCCCTCTGGTAGGAGACTGGAAGCCCTAGCCGCGCCTCCAAGCCCAGCCAACCCTTTTCTGATGACGAGTCAGCATCAAAGGTACTGAAGTTTATGCCGAGGTTCGCCGTGAGGACTCCGGTATTGATTCGAATGGATTGCGCGACGTCGCTCGCGGCTCCCGCTGGCGGATCAGGTTTAAGGCTCAGCTGGAATTGTGTCTGCAGCTCCTTTGTCACATTAAACTTCCCGATAAAGTCGATACCAGGCACATAGCTCGCGGTGGCGCTGCCCGTGTTAACCTGGAACGAAGGAGCGACATCTAGCGACGCGAGGGATGGCGACGGCGTGCTATTTACGCGCGCCAGCGCGGCGGCCTCCGAGGCATAAGACGCCCGTAATTCCAAGAATTCCTGGACGGTCTTGATCTGGTCCGCTGGTAGGGTGGCAAGCTTGTTTAGGTCTAGGATTTCAGCCCGAAGGCGGTCTGCTGACATTGTGTCGAGACCCGCCTTGCTGGTAGAGAGGCTTCCAAATGCGGTGACGAACGTGCTGTTCTTCCGAAGGTCCGCCATTTTCTTTTCAATGAGGGCCAGCTGAGCCTCATGCATCGCTCGTTCCTGGGCGAGCGCCTTATCCGGTGCCCTCATAGCCGTCTGGTCGGCGGCCGTTGTAAGTGCGTCCACCGCCAGAGCGGATGTTGATAGAAGGGCGATGCTTAGTGCCGTCAGGACGAGTAGGTGCCTCATCAAACCTGCTCCTTTCGCAGAGTGTCTGGGAAATTGAGGACCAGTACTCAGAGAGCCGTCTCTAGGTGGGCGGGAGCACCCGAGATGGGGCGCGAAATCAACCGTCATCGTCTAGACGGGAGCTGCACTGCATTCGACTGTCCACCGTGTTCCATGCGCATCAGTCCTTGCCTATTCAGACCGTTTTGACGAGTCGTTTGACCCCCCTCGTCATGTCAAGAAAGTGATGGGAACTGTAGGGGCGCCATGGGAATTGCGGTTAGGCGCTGACGTGCACAGACCAGCGTCTCGGCTACCACGATGGCTCCGTGCCCGCACACTTCGACCGAGGTTCACCCACCGGGTGACCGCCCGTCAGGCTGCTTTTCGAACCAGAACTGGCAGCAGCCGCTCCGCATCGAGATACTCGATTCGAAACGGCGAGTCCTTGAGACCTTCGCCCGGCCTGCCACGAGGAGGCCGGATCGCAGAGAGATGGGCAGGCGCTCCTGATCCCCAGGATTCGGAAACGCTGCTCGGGCGGGTAATGCGGGCGCTGGCGCTCAGGTACCTTGTCCCAGCGCGCTGCGAGGATCCCGGCCGCCTCACGCGTCATTCTGAGTAGCAGGGCGCTCTCTTCGACCCTCTCGAAAATCCTGGCCGCCGTCACACCTGAGTCGCGCAGCTTCCCGAGCGCCGAGCCGAGGGCGAGGCCGAAGAGGTGCGAGGCGCGCAGGAGGGCGGGCAGCGCCGCTGGAGAACTGCCGCCTCGCGGCGGTCGGGAAGAGTGCATGAAGGGCCCCCGCCGGGCCAGAATGCCCGTCTACGGGGCGGGGTCAAAATACCTCGGCCGCACCGAGAAAGAGACAGAATGGCTCCGGTTTCTACCTGCCAGGGCCCCCGGCAATTCCCATTGCACCCCTACAGTGCGCCTTGTCTTGACAGCGCGAGGGCCCGAGATCATATTGAGTCTCAGTCACCGACGCCCGCGGAGGGGCCGCGCCCGCCGGTCTGGGGTGACCCATGAGAGCCAGCGCGGTTCGCGTCGACGACGACGCCCTCGACCTCATTGCTGAAGCCACGGCCGCGGCGTGCGGCATCGACCGCCGCCACCGGATCGTCTACTGGAACGACGCGGTGGCGGCCCTCCTCGGCTGGACGTCCCGCGACGCCCTCGGCAGGAACTGCTACGACGTCTTCGCGGGGCACGATGTCTTCGGAAACATCTGCTGCTTCCAGGACTGCGGCGTTGCCGTCGCGTCTTTGTGCGGTGAGACGGTGGCGCCCTTTGTGATGGACGTCCGCCACCGCGACGGCACGCCGCTCCACCTCGTGACGCGCACGGTCGCGGTCCCCTCGCCCGGGGCCGCCTATCGCTGCCTCGTCCACCTCTTCGAGCACGGGGATGGAGCCGCCCTCGCGACCATCCTGACGCGCCTGCGCTCCGTCGTCGCGCCGAAGCCCGAGCCTCCGGCGGGTCCGGCGGTCGAGCGGCACGCGAGCGTGACCCTGACCCGCCGCGAGCACGAGGTTCTGGAGTTCATCGCGGCGGGCTACGGCTCGGTCAACATCGCGGCCCGCCTCGGCCTCTCCCACGCGACGGTCCGGAGCCACGTTCAAAGGCTCCTCCGGCGGCTGGAGGTCCACAGCCAGGCCGAGGCGGTCTCGGTGGCCTTCCGGCGGGGCCTACTCGGAGGGGACGAGGACGGAGGCGACGGTCGAATTCGAACCGACGAATGAGGCCCTTGTAGAGCCTTCCATTAACCAAGCAATACCGATCTTGAAACCCTGGTGCACGGCTCACCACGTTACTCTTCCGTTGACCTCCGTCACTTCGCCAGGTTCCTCGCCTTCTTCAGCGCCTCGCCGACTTTGCGCGAGGTGCTGATAGGGTGGATGCGTCTGGAGGCGCATATCGTCGACCGGCCCGCCCACGGTGAAGTGGTAGAGCACCTGGAACCGGTCGCCGGTGAGCCCGAACACCCGGTGTGTGAGGTCGTCGAAAAAGCATCCGATGCCGGTGCCACGGAGACCACTCGCTTCGGCTTCGAGGTAGAGGATCTGACCGATGACGCCCGTCTCCCAATACAGGCGGCAGTAGTGCCACGGGCCGAACGCCTCGAGGGACGCGCGGTACTCGGCGAGCATCGCCGCTGCGAAGACCCCGTCTGCGGCGATTGCCTGATCGCAGCTCGTCTGTTGTGCGACGCGGCGCGCATCCCCAGCCTCGAGCAAGAAGAGGGGCAAGGACGTCGGACACGCCTCCGCTCGCGTCCAGGCGAAAGTCCGATCGATCGCTCCCTCGAGCGCCTCTCTCCGCGCAGGATCTCGCAAAAGGACGTACAAGCCGGGCGGTAAGTCCGCCACGCGGTGGACGAATAGCAAGAGATCCACGCATGGGCGCCACGGCAGCGTCGTAAACGGGACCTGCCGTGAACCCGGTATGACCTTCAGCAGGATCTGGTAAAAGGCGCTGCGCGCGAGGCCCGTCCGGCCGTCGAGTGCGACTGCGCTGCGCCGCTGGTGGATGATATGTCGAAGCGGCAGCGCCGAGTCGCTGACCGCGAGGGAGTGCTTCTCGAAGGCGCCTGCAGACCAGAATGCCTCGCCAGGTTGCGAGCGTTTCTCCGTTGCAGCGGCCACCTCATCGATGACGGGCCACAGATGATGGTCGCTGCTCAGGCGGTTCGGCGCTCCAGACCAACGCGCGCCACGGACCTCATCGGATACCGTACCCGGAATAGCGAACAGCTTCTGCTCCTCAATCGTGAAGCTCGCTCCCTGCGCGAAGACGGCCATGAGGCAGTCGGCGTGTTCGGCCTCAACTCCGGCCTGGATATTCACACCCAGGAGCACTGCCAGTTCGGCGTCGGTGACGCTCTCAAGCAGCCTCGTCTCCCAGCCGAGCCCAGCAGCGGACACCGCAACGCTGCCGATCGCGTGCCCGGCGTCGTGATGGCAATAGCGGAACGCTCGTTCGCCATACTTCCACGACTCGCGCCAGTGGATCGAGGTGAGACCCACGAGAACAGCGCTCTCAGGGAGTTGCGCCGCAATCTTCAGCCACGCGTCCTCCGACAGCTCGGCACGAAGCTCGAGGGCGTGCTCCAGCGGCGCGTAGTGGAAGACGGCAGGCCGTGGATGAAGGCCGGCAATGGGCCCGGCGACGAGATACCCCTCGGTCGGGTGAAGATTACCGCTCGACGGATTAACCCGGAGGGCCCAACGAGCGGTCCCGGCTTGCTTCCACGCGGAGAGCGCGAGTGCATCGTGGAAGAGCCGAGAGACGGAGACGCGGTCCAACGGCGCCGGAGCGATGAGACCGAACGTGAACGCAGGCTCGTAGCGTGGTTCCGGTCCGACCCTGAGGAGATCCAGAGGCAGCACAGGGGCGCCTTCGTACCGGCGGAACGGATCCGGCTGCGTGTCCCAGTCCATGTAACCAAGAGCGGGCGCAAACCGAAGCGGATCGTGCTTCGACCGCTCATGGTACGCGAGCGTGATGTCCAGCGCTGACCGCCTTTCGGCGAGATCCCGTTCGTCCTCGCGCGCCCAGAGCTCTTTCATCACACCACCTAGAATCCCATTCTAGTGAACGCGGCCCCGCCACGCGTCGTGATTGTGGGCGGGGGCTTCGGCGGCTTATCCACGGCCCGCCGCCTCCGCCCGCTCCCCGTCGAGGTCACCCTCCTCGACCGTAGGAACTTTCATCTCTTCCAGCCGCTTCTCTACCAGGTGGCGACGGGCGCCCTCTCTCCCGCGAACATCGCCGCGCCCCTCCGGGCGATCCTGAAGCGGAGCCGGAACACCCGCGTCCTACTCGAAGACGTGACCGGGGTCGACATCGCCGGCCGCCGCGTCCTGACGGCGAGCGGCGAGTTTTCGTACGACATTCTGGTCGTCGCTGCCGGCGTACGCCACCACTACTTCGGGCATGACGATTGGGAGCCCGCTGCGCCGGGCCTGAAGACGCTCGAGGACGCGGTCGAGATGAGGCGCCGCATCCTGCTCTCGTTCGAACGCGCGGAGACCACGGCGGATCCCGCCGAGCGCCGCGCGCTCCTCACGTTCGTGATCGTCGGGGCCGGTCCCACCGGAGTCGAGCTCGCGGGCGCGCTCGGCGAGATCGCACGCCACACGCTGCGTCGCGAATTCCGCGCGATCGACCCGTCGGACGCCCGCATCCTCCTCGTCGAAGGGGGGCCGCGCGTCTTGCCCGCGTACCCGCCGGAGCTTTCCGCGAAGGCCCAGAAGGCGCTCGCCGCCCTCGGCGTCGACGTCGCGGTCGATACGAGCGTCACTGACGTGAGCGAGGCGGCGGTCACGGTCTCACGTGCCGGGGCCCCCGAGACGATCGAGGCCCGCACCATCCTCTGGGCTGCCGGCGTGGCGGCGTCTCCCCTCGCGGCCGCGCTCGCTTCTGCCACCGGTGCTAAGACCGACCGAGCCGGGCGCATCGCCGTGAATCCCGACCTGACGCTTCCCGGGCATCCGGAGATCTTCGTGCTCGGCGACATGGCCGCGCTCACGGACGACGCGGGCCGTCCCCTTCCCGGGGTGGCTCCCGTCGCCATGCAGCAGGGCCGGTACGTGGCCCGCGTCCTCGCCGCGCGCCTCGCGGGGCGGCCACCGTCCGCGCCGTTTCGTTACCGCGACAGGGGCAGCATGGCGACGATCGGCCGCGGCCGCGCCGTCGCGGATCTCGGCTTCCTGCGCATCGCGGGATACCCGGCGTGGCTCGCGTGGCTCTTCATCCACCTCATGTATCTCGTGCAGTTCGGGAACCGGGTCCTGACTCTCGTCCAGTGGGCGTGGAACTACGTGACGTGGAACCGCTCGGCGCGGCTCATCACGGGGTCTAGTGCCGCTTCACGATCGAGTCGAGGATCATGATGGAGGTCCTCGGCGGGGGCGCTTCACGGCGTCGCCCCCCTTGCCCAGGCGGAAATAGCCCGCTTGCGGAGCCGGGTCGGACAAGCTCGAACTGTCCCGAGAGGTTCAGCGCCGCGCGAACCGCTTGCCCCGACGTCCATTCACCCCGTCGCGAGAACAGGAACGCGGACGCGGCCACGAGAGCACTGGCCGCCGCGGGCTCGTGGAAGAAGTCCTCCGCCATCCTCACGAAGGTCTCTCGCACGGACCGCGAGCGCGTCCACATGCCGCGGCAGTCCGCCGCAACCGGCAATTGCCATTGCGGCCCACAAATCCCGGCGATCCTAGCAGCCCGATGCAAGGGACCGGCGCGCGTCGGCGAGAGAGGCGGCGGTTTCGGCCAGCTTTTTCAGAAGCAATCCTCTGGCGTGAAGCGTCACCCCTCGCGCGACGCGGCGCGAGCCGTCGCGCACCGCGCCTCAACCCGGAATCTCGTCGCTTCCTTCGCTGACGCCTTCGAAGAGGATCGTGGAGAGGTAGCGCTCGCCGGTGTCGGGCAGCATGGCGAGGAGGACGGAGCCCTGTGGCGCCTTCTCGGCCACCTTGCGCGCCGCGGCGAACGTGCCGCCCGAGGAGATCCCGCAGAAGATGCCTTCCTTGTGCGCCAGCTCGCGCGCCGCGTCCCGCGCCTCGATGTCGGTCACGAGGACGACCTCGTCGTAGACCTTGCGGTTGAAGACGGCGGGCACGAAATCGGGATTCCAGCCCTGGATCTTGTGAGGCGCCCACTCGCCCTTTGACACGATGGCGGCGCCCGCGGGCTCGGTAAAGACGATCCGGATGTCGGGCCGCGCGAGCTTCAGCATCTCGCCGGCGCCCGTGATCGTCCCCCCGGTGCCGATGCCCGAGACGAAGTAGTCGAGCCGGCGGCTCGCGAAGTCGCGCAGGATCTCGGGTCCCGTCGTGTTGCGGTGGTACGCGGGGTTCGACGGGTTCTCGAACTGCTGCGGCAGGAACCAGCCGTGCTTGTCGGCCAGCTCCTTGGCCTTCTTCACCATCCCGGTGCTGCGTTCGGCCGCGGGATGGAGAATCACTTTGGCGCCGAGGCCCTTCATGAGCTTCCGGCGCTCGACCGAGAACGAGTCCGACATGATCGCAACGAAGGGGTAGCCCTTGACCGCGCACACCATCGCGAGCGCGATGCCCGTGTTGCCGGACGTCGGCTCGACGACGGTCTGGCCCGGTTTCAGGACGCCCCGCTTCTCGGCGTCCTCGATCATCGCGATCGCGAGGCGGTCCTTCACCGAGCTCATCGGGTTGAAG
>CALAOT010000044.1 GCA_937889545.1 uncultured Opitutaceae bacterium | reverse complement strand
GTCGAGCTGGCGCCGCTCTTCAGCGACCACGCGGTCCTGCAGCAGGGCAGGCCGGTGCCCGTGTGGGGCAGCGCCGCCGCCGCCGATCCCATCACCGTCACCTTCCGCGGCCAGACGGCGCGCACGGTCGCGGGCGCCGACGGCCGCTGGGTCGTCTACCTGAAGCCCCTCTCCGCGAGCTCCGACCCCGCGGATCTCGTCGTCGCCGGCCAGAGCACCGTAACCGTGCACGACGTGGTCGTGGGCGAGGTGTGGCTCTGCTCGGGACAGTCGAACATGGAGTTCACGGTCGCCGGGAACTGGTCCAAAGTCGACAACGCCGACGCCGAAGTCGCGGCGGCCGACTACCCGCTGGTCCGCCAGCTCAAGATCGAGCGCGCGGTCGCCACGGCGCCCGCCGCCACCGCCAAGACGGGAGGATGGCAGCCGGCGTCGCCGAAGACGGTCGGCGAGTTCACCGCCGTCGGCTATTTCTTCGCCCGCGACATCCACCGGGCGCTCGGCGTCCCCGTGGGCATCGTCTTCAGCTCGTGGGGCGGCACGCCCATCGAGTCCTGGATGAGCGACGCCGCCCGGGGCTCGACCTCGGTCGCCGGGACCCTCGACGCGCGCTGGCGCAAGGCGATGAGCGAGTGGCCGCCCGAGCGAGTGGCCCGTTATCCCGCGGACATGGCGGCATGGCAGGAGGCGGAGGCGGACGCGGAGGCGACGCACACCAAGAACACGCTTCCCTGGCCCCAGCCGCCCGCGACCGACGATTCGCCGTCGCGGCCGGGCGGGCTCTATAACGCGATGATCGCGCCCCTCCAGCCGGGCGCGCTGCGCGGCATCCTCTGGTACCAGGGGGAATCCAACGTCGAACACGCGGGCGAATACGCCGAGATGCTCAACACGCTCATCCGGTCATGGAGGGCCGGCTGGGGCCAGGGCGACCTGGCGTTCTATTTCGTGCAGCTCGCGAATTTCGGCGACAGGCTCGACGTGACCGACCGGGGATGGGCGCGCCTGCGGGAGGCCCAGGCCCAGGTGCTCGGGGCGCCCGCCACCGGCATGGCCGTCACCATCGACATCGGCAACGCGGAAAAGGTTCACCCGACCAACAAGCAGGACGTGGGCCGCCGCCTCGCCCTGATCGCAAAGGCGCAGGTGTACGGCATTCCTGGCGGGTTTTCCGGCCCGGTGTTCGCGGGCGAGGCGCGCGCCGGGAAGGCGCTGCGCGTGAGCTTCGCGAACGCGGGGGCGGGGCTGGTCGCGCGCGGCGCCGCGGTGAAGTCGCTCGAGGTCGCGGGCACGGACCGTGTGTTCCACCCGGCAACGGCGGAGATCGAGGGCGCCACGCTTCTCGTGTCGTCGCCGGGGGTGGACGAGCCCGTGGCCGTGCGCTACGCATGGAGCAATTCACCCGAGGCCAACCTGTACAACGACGCGGGACTGCCGGCCGCGCCGTTCCGCTCGGACAATTGGTGACCGGCGGGACGGTTCAGGCGGGAGGGGGCGGGTCCCGTCCCTTTGGGCGCCCATTCCGCCATGCTCCTGCTTGAACTTGCCGCCCGATTGACCTAGTTGGTTGCGGATGGATCCGTACACGTGGGGGCGGCGGTCTTTTGTCTTTGCGTCGGGAGCGCTGGCCTTGGGCCTCTCGGGCGGGTGCGGGAAGGAGGCTGATCCGTCCCCGGCGGCGCCGGATGTCCAGGTGATCGCCGTCGAGCAGAGGGACGTTCCGATCGTCCGCGAATGGATCGGCTCCCTGGACGGATTCGTCAATGCGCAGATCCGCGCCCAGGTGAGCGGGTATCTCGTCAGGCAGGTCTACAAGGAGGGCTTTGCCGTCCGGAAGGGCGATCCGCTCTTTGAGATCGACCCGAGGCCGTTCGCCGCGGCGCTCGCGCAGGCCGAGGGCCAGCTTGGCCAGGCCCAGGCCCAGCTCGGAAAGGCCGAGCTGGACGTGGCGCGCTACACCCCGCTGGCCAGCGACAAAGCGATCAGCCAGGAGGAGCTGGACGACGCCGTCCAGGCCCGGCTCGCCGCCGAGGCCCAGGTCGCGTCCGCCCGGGCCGGCGCCGACCAGGCGCGCCTCAACCTCGGCTTCACCCGCGTCGTCTCCCCCATCGACGGCATCGCGGGGCTCATCCGTGCGCAGATCGGCGACCTGGTCGGGCCCTCCACAAGCGTCCTGACGACGGTGGCGACCGTGGACCCCATCAAGGCGTACTTCCCCATAAGCGAGCAGGCCTACCTCGAGTTCCGGGGGCGCGAGCCCGGCGCCCCGAGCATCCCGGACGGCATCGCATTCGACCTGGTCCTCTCCGACGGCTCCACCTACCCCAGGAAGGGCTCCTTCTTCGCGATCGACAACCAGGTGGACGGCAACACCGGAACGCTGCGGGTCGCGGCCATATTCCCGAATCCGAACGGGCTCCTGCGCCCCGGCCAATACGCGCGGGTGCGCGCGGCGGTGAGCGTCGAAAAGGGCGCGCTCCTTGTTCCGCAGCGCGCCCTGTCCGAGCTTCAGGGAGGCTACGAGGCGGCCATCGTAGACGCCGCGAACCGCGCGCACATTGTCACGGTGAAGCCCGGCGCGCAGGTCGGCTCCCAGGTGGTGGTCGAGTCGGGATTGCACCCGGGCGACCGGGTCGTTGCGGACGGGGTTCAGAAGATCACGGACGGCGCCCTGGTGCACCCGGTCCCGTTCGCGCCCGCCGCCAGGTAATCGCGCCGTGTCGAAGTTCTTCATCGGGCGGCCCATCGTCGCGATCGTCATCTCGATCATCACGGTGATCCTGGGCTCGGTGGCGCTCGTCACCCTGCCGATCGCCCAGTTCCCCAAGATCGTCCCGCCGGAGGTGCGCACCACCACGACCTACGTCGGCGCCGACGCGCAGACGGTCGAGCAGGCCGTCGCCACGCCGATCGAGCAGGTGCTCAGCGGCGTGGACAACCTCAACTACATGTACTCGATCAACGGCACCGACGGCTCGATGCGGCTGATCACGAATTTCGACGTCGCCACCGATCCAAACACCGACCTGATCCTGACCCAGATGCGGGTGATCCAGGCCAGCCCGCAGCTTCCCCCGGAAGTGGCGAACTACGGTGTCACCGTGCAGAAGCAGCTCGCTGCACCGCTCATGTTCATCGCGCTGTACTCGCCGAACGACACGTACGACAGCACGTTCCTCGCGAACTACGCCTACATCAACATCAACGACGAGCTGACGCGCATTCCCGGAATCGCAAACGTGTCGGTGTTCGGGGCCGGCCAGTACGCGATGCGCTACTGGGTGAAGCCCGACCAGCTCGCCAAGCTCAACATCACGGTCGGGGAGGTCATCCAGGCGATCCAGAGCCAGAACACCGTCAACCCCGCCGGCCTCATCGGCGGCGAGCCGGCGCCGAAGGGCCAGCAGTTCACGTATTCTGTCCGGGCGCAGGGACGCCTGACCTCCCCCGAGGAGTTCGGCGCGATCGTCATCCGCGCCAACCCCGACGGATCGGTCGTGCGCCTGAGCGACGTGGCCCGCGTCGAGCTTGGGGCGCAGATCTACAACATAAGGGGCCGGGTGAACGGCAGGCCGGCGGCCAACATCGCGGTCTACCAGCTCCCGGGATCCAACGCCATCGATTGCGCCAACGCCGCCAAGAAGGCGATGCAGCAGATCAAGGCGCGCTTCCCGCCTGGCCTGGACTACGTGATCGCCCTGGACACCACGCGGGCCGTGTCCGAGGGGATGATCGAGATATCCAACACGCTCTGGCAGGCGCTCCTCCTCGTCATCCTCGTCGTGTTCGTGTTCCTCCAGGGCTGGCGGCCGACGCTGATCCCGCTCCTCGCGGTGCCGGTGTCGCTCATAGGCACCTTCATCCTGTTCCCGGTGTTCGGGTTTTCGGTGAACACGCTCTCGCTCTTCGGCCTGGTGCTGGCCATCGGCCTCGTCGTGGACGACGCGATCGTGGTGGTCGAGTGCGTCGAGCGCCACATCGAGGAGGGCATGTCGCCCCGCGATGCATCGGTCCGGGCGATGGAGGAGGTGTCGGGGCCCGTGGTGGCGATCGCGATCATCCTGGCCTCGGTCTTCATTCCGACCGCCTTCATCCCGGGCATCACCGGCCGCCTCTACCAGCAGTTCGCGCTGACGATCGCGATTTCCGTGATCATCTCGGCGTTCAACGCCCTTTCGCTCAGCCCCGCCATGTGCGCGCTGCTGCTCCGCCCCAAGGACCGGGAAAAGGGCCCCTTCGGCGTCTTTCACCGCTGGTTCGACCGCATGTTCGCGAGCGTCCAGAGCGGGTATGTGGGCTTCTCCCGCCACCTGATCCAAAGGAGGGTGGTCAGCTTCTGCGCCCTGGGCTGCTTCGCCGCCGCTGCCCTCCTGCTCGGCAGGCGCCTGCCCAGGTCGTTCCTGCCCGAGGAGGACCAGGGGTACTACTACGTCAGGATCCAGCTGCCCGACGCCTCGTCGCTCCAGCGCACGGCCGACGTCGCCCGCGAGGTCGAGGCCGTCCTCAAGGACACCCCCGGCGTGAATGTCTACACGTCCGTCATCGGATTCAACCTGCTGAGCACCTCCTACAACACGTACAGCGCCTTCTTTTTCGTGAGCTTCAAGCCGTGGGCCGAGCGGAAGCGGCCCGAGGAGCGCATCGACGGGATCAGGGCCCACCTGGCCCGCGAGCTGAGCAAGATCCCCGACGCGAACGCGGTCAGCTTCTCCCCCCCCTCGATCCCGGGCGTCGGGACCGCGGGCGGCTTCATTGGCGTCCTGGAGGACCGCGCGGGCAGGGACATCTCGTTTCTGTCCGAAAACGTCCGCAAGTTCATGGACGCGGCGCGCAAGAGGAGGGAGATCGCGCCGGGCATCAGCACGACGTTCCTGCCGACCGTCCCGCAGGTCTTCATCAACGTGGACCGGGACAAGGTCCTGAAGCAGGGGGTCCCGCTGGCGGATGTCTACCGCACCCTGCAGGCCTACATGGGGGGCTACTTCGTGAACTACTTCAACCGCTTCGGGCGCCAATGGCAGGTGTACGTCGAGGCGGAGGGCGAGTACCGCGACCGGCCCGACAGGCTCGACAGCTTCTTCGTCCGCAACCGCGACGGCGCCATGGTGCCGCTTTCCGCGCTGACGACCGCGGAGAGCCGCCTGGGCCCGGAGTTCATGATGCGCTACAACCTGTACCGCAGCGCCCAGATCAACGGCTCGGCGGCGCCGGGCTACAGCTCGGGCCAGGCGACCGACGCGCTCGAGGAGGTGTTCGCCCAGACTATGCCGCGCGAGATGGGCTTCGACTACATCGGCATGTCGTTCCAGGAGAAGAAGGCCAAGGAGGGAGTCCCCCCGTTCGCCATCTTCGGCCTCTCGCTGCTCTTCGTCTTCCTGATCCTCGCGGCCCTTTACGAGAGCTGGTCGCTGCCGTTCAGCGTCCTCCTGGGCGTCCCCGTGGCCGTATTCGGCGCCTACGCGGCCCTCTACGCGCGGAACATGGAGAACAACGTGTATGCGCAGATCGGGCTGATCATGCTGATCGGGCTCTCGGCCAAGAACGCCATCCTGATCGTGGAATTCGCCCGGACCCGGTATGAACAGGGCATTCCGCTCCTGGAGGCCGCGCTGCAGGGCGCGAAGATCCGGCTCAGGCCCATCCTGATGACCTCGCTCGCGTTCATATTCGGATGCCTCCCGCTCTGGTTCGCGAGCGGCTCCGGGGCCGTGGCGCGCAGGGTGATGGGGACGGCCGTCATCGGCGGCATGCTCGCGGCGAGCGCCCTGGCCATCTTCCTGATCCCGGTGACCTTTCACGTGATCGAGATGTGGGCGACCAAGGGCGAGCCGCACAGCGCGCACAAGGCGCGGCCGGCCGCCGCCGCGGCAGCCGCTGCGGACCAGGGCAACGGGACGCCAGGCGAGCACCCGGCGGATCCCACGGCGCACTGATGCCCGCGATGACTTCACCCATGAAAAAGAGCGCGGTCCTGGCCGCGGCCCTCCTCGCGGGCTGCGCAATCGGACCTGACTTCAAGCGCCCCTCCACGAACGCTCCGGCCTCGTTCAGGGACCAGGCGGCGCAGGGCGACCGATCGATCGCCGATCTCGCCTGGTGGGACGTTTGCCGGGAAGCCCGGCTCAAGGAGCTGGTCAGTTACGCGCTTGCGAACGGGTACGATGCCCGCATTGCGGCCGCCCGGGTCGAGGAGTCCAGGGCCATCGCCGCGCAGGTCCACGGGCAGCTTTTCCCCGGGCTCGCGTATGTGGCGAACGCGGACCGCGGCCGCAACGCCTCCCTTGGAAACCCGGCCATCCAGTCGGGCGCCATCTCGAGCGGATTCGATGCCTACCTGGGCGCGGCCTGGGAGTTCGACCTCTGGGGCCGTGTCCGCCGGCTGGACGAGGCCGCGCGCTCCCAGTACCTCGCGACGGAGGACGCGCGCCGGGGGGTGCTGCTCAGCCTCGTGAGCGACGTCGCAACGGCCTACTATGAGCTCCTCGAGCTCGACGACGAGCTGGCGATCGCCAAAGAGGCGACCGCGTCCTTCGGCGAGAGCCTCAAGCTGTTCAAGCGGCGGCTGGAGGGCGGGGTCGTCTCAAGGCTCGACACCGCGAGCGCCGAGGCGGCTATGGCTGCGAGCTCGGCGCGCGTCCCCGCCCTGGAGACCCAGATATCGATCAAGGAAAACCAGATCAGCGTCCTCATCGGGCGCAACCCCGGCCCGATCGCGAGGGGCGGGCGCCTCGCGGACCTCCCGGCCCAGCCGGACGTGCCCGCCGGCCTGCCCTCGGCGCTCCTCGAGCGGCGGCCCGATGTCCGGGCGGCCGAGGACGCGGCGCGCGCGGCCAACGCCGGGATCGGGGTCACCGTCGGGGGATTCCTCCCGCGGATAGGCCTGAGCGCCATCCTGGGCGGCGTGAGCCCGCAGCTCAGCGAAATCACCTCGCACGGGGCGAGGCTTTGGTCCCTGGGAGCCGGGGCGACCGGGCCCGTGTTCCAAGGCGGCGGGCTTCGCGGGCAGTATGAGCAGGCAAAGGCCGTCTGGGAGGCGGCGAAGCTCGGCTACCAGCGGGCCGCGCTCAGCGCCTTCGGCGATGCGGCGAACGCCCTGGTGACGCGCCAACGGCTGGCCGAGGTGCGCGAACAACAGGAACACGCCGTCGCCGCCTACGAGGACGCGGTAAGGATCTCGACCCAGCGCTATTCCGCGGGCAAGGCGAGCTACTACGAGGTGCTCACGGCCCAGCAGCTGCTTTTTCCCGCCGAGGCCTCGCTCGCCCAGACAAGGAGGGACCAGTTCATCGCAGTCGTGCTGCTTTACAAGGCGCTCGGCGGCGGTTGGAACCTGAAGGATGCGGAGTGGGCCGCAGGCGGCGAAGCGCGCTGACCGGGTCCGCTTCAAAGAGCCCGGGCATATGCCTTGCATTCCGATTCATTTCCGGTAACTCGACCCTGAGCTCCGGCGACTCGAACTTGGAGCGGATGCGATGAACGTACCGAATTCAACCACCCCGCGCCGGGACCTCCCTCCAGAATGGGCATCGCCGCTCCATCGCGGGATATCGAGATGAAGACAAGGGTTTCGGACCCCTCGACAAGCCTCGCCGAGGCCAAGGCCGCCCGGAAGGCCGCGGCCGGCCGCCTCAAGGAGGGGCCGCCCGCCCTGCCCGAGGGCCACCTCGAAAAGCTCGGCGTGATCGCGCACGATCTCAACAACGTGTTCACGGCGATCCTCATGGCGGTCCAGCTGCTCAGGCAGAAGGTGGGCGGCGAAAAAGAGGCGAGGCTGCTGACGGTGCTCGAGGAACACGCCGTCCGCGGCGCAGAGCTCGTGAGGCAGGTGCGGGTCCTCGGGCCGGGCGATCCCGGCGGGGGGCCGCCGGCGCAACCGCAACGGGCCCCGGGTGAAGCAGGGGCGGAGCCGCGGCGACCGAAGGCACCCCGGGACCGGAGCGGGAAATAGGCGTCCGGTTGCCCGCACCGCCCTTCGCCAGAGACCACCCCTCCCCGCCCGGCGACCGCGGCGCAACCCCCGTCCCCCCATGAAAACCAAGCCCAGGAAACACCGCCGGTACGGAATGATGCTCCGAGTGAAGCCCGAGAGGTTCGAGGAATACAGGCGCCTCCACAGGGCGGTGTGGCCCGGCGTGCTCGACCGCATCACCGCGTCAAAGGTCTCGAACTACTCGATCTTCCACAGGGAGGGCTGGCTCTTCGCCTACTTCGAGTACTGGGGCGACGATTACGAGGCCGACATGCGGCTCATGGCGGCCGACCCCGAGACCCTCAGGTGGTGGGACGTGATGATGCCGATGCAGGATCCGCTGCCCACGCGCGCTCCGGGTGAATGGTGGGCCCCGATGGACGAGGTCTTCCACCACGACTGACCGCGGCTCCCGGGATCCCGCGACTCTCCCCCGACCGCGCTTGATTCCCGGGGCTTCGTCCCCACGATCAGCCGCCCCCTGGGAGACATCCGGCCCCCCAAAAAACACCCGCAACCATGTTCAGGCCTGATGGCAAGACCGCCTTCGCGACCGGCAGCGCCCTGATGGCCGACGGAGGCCGGAGAGCCGGGAGATAGCCGATGAGCCGGATCATCGATCTCGAGGTCCGCGACATCCGGTTCCCGACCTCCCTTGAGAGGGACGGCTCGGACGCGATGAATCCCGACCCGGACTGCTCGGCGGCCTACGTGATCCTCAGGACCGACAGGCCCGACGGGCTCGAGGGCCACGGGCTCACCTTCACGATCGGGCGCGGGACCGAGGTCGTGGTCGCCGCCGTCGTGGCCCTCCGCCCCCTGGTGGTCGGGCAGCCCGTCGAGGCCTTCACCGGCGCGCCGGGGGCGTTTTGGAGGCACTTGACCGGCGACAGCCAGCTCCGCTGGCTGGGCCCGGAAAAGGGCGTCATCCACCTGGCGACCGCGGCCGTCGTTAACGCGCTCTGGGACCTCTGGGCGAAGATCGAGCGCAAGCCCCTATGGAAGCTTCTGTCGGGCCTGTCGCCAGCGCAGGTCGTGGAGCTCGTCGACTGGCGCTACCTGTCCGACGCGCTGACCCCCGATGAGGCGGGCGGGATGCTCGAGAGGATGGCTCCCACGCGCGCGGCCCGGGAATCCGAGATAATAGCCTCGGGTTACCCCGCCTACACCACCTCGGTGGGATGGCTCGGGTATTCCGACCTCAAGATCCGCCACATGTGCCAGGAGGCGCTCGCCGAGGGCTGGGCAAGCTTCAAGGTCAAGGTGGGCGCCGACCTTGGCGACGACTGGCGCCGGTGCTCGGTCGTGCGCGCCGAGATCGGGCCCGAGCTTGCCCTGATGATCGACGCAAACCAGCGCTGGGACGTCCCCCAGGCGATCGAATGGGTGAAGGCGCTGGCGCCGTGCGGCCCCCTGTGGATCGAGGAGCCGACCAGCCCCGATGACATCCTCGGCCACGCGGCGATCGCCAGGGCCCTTGCCCCCCTCGGCATCGGCGTCGCCACGGGCGAGCACTGCCAGAATCGCGTGATGTTCAAGCAGCTGTTCCAAGCCAAGGCGATCTCGTGCTGCCAGATCGACCCGTGCCGGCTGGGCGGTGTGAACGAGGTCGTTGCGGTGCTGCTCCTTGCCGCGAAGTTCGGCGTGCCCGTCTGCCCGAACGCCGGCGGCGTGGGCCTTTGCGAATACGCCCAGCACGAGTCGATCTTCGACTTCATCTGCGTCACCGGCTCGCGCAAGGGCCGCATGATCGAATACGTGGACCACCTGCACGAGCATTTCGTCGACCCGTGCGTCATCCGCCGCGGCCGCTACCAGGTTCCGAAGGCCCCAGGAACCAGCATCACGATGAAGCTCGAATCGCTCGAGGCGCACAGCTATCCCTCGGGGGAAATCTGGAAGGGGCTTCGTCCCCAGGAACCCTGATCCCCGGACCAAACCATGCGCGCCCCCCTTATCCTCGCTTTCGCGGTCTCCGGCTGGGCCCTCTCCCAGGAGTCCCGAGCCGCCGATTACCAGATCGCCTTCATTCCAAAGGGAACGACCCACGAGTACTGGAAGTCCATCGATGCCGGCGCCGTAAAGGCCCAGCGCGAGCTCGCGGCGAAAGGCGTAGCAGTCACCATCATCTGGAAGGGCCCGCTTCTCGAGGATGACCGCGAGCAGCAGATCCAGGTCGTCGAGAACTTCATCGGCCGCAACGTCTCCGCCATCGTCCTGGCCCCGCTGGACAACAGGGCGCTCGTCGCCCCCGTCGAGGAGGCGGTCAAGGCGGGCATCCCGGTTGTCATCGTCGATTCCGGGCTCAACTCGACCATGCCCTCGAGCACCGTCGCCACCGACAACCGCAAGGGCGGCCAGCTCGGCGCCCGCAGGCTCGGCACGCTTCTCGGCGGAAAGGGCCGCGTGGTCATGCTCCGGTACGAACCTGGCTCCGAGAGCACGGCGCAGCGCGAGGCGGGCTTTCTTGAGATCATGAAGAGCGATTTCCCGGGGATCGCGCTCATCTCGACGGACCAGTACGGCGGCGCCACGACGGAGACGGCCTACCGCGCTGCGCAGAACCTCCTCAACCGCTTCGGCGAGCAGATGGACGGGGTTTTTGCGCCGAACGAATCGACCGCCAACGGCACGCTCCTTGCGCTTCGCGAGATGGGCCTGGCCGGGAGGGTCCGGTTCGTCGGGTTCGACGCCAACGAGCAGCTCGTCGGCGCGCTCAGGCAGGGCGACATCCAGGGCCTGGTTGTCCAGGACCCGCTGAAGATGGGCTATCTCGGCGTGATGACGGCTGTCGCCGTTCTGCGCCACGAACCGGTGGCGTCTTCAATCGACACGGGGGTGGACCTCGTGACGCGCGAGAACATGGACGACCCGGTGATCTCGGCGCTCATCCACCCGCCGCTATCGGAGTACCTGAAGTGACCCCCCCCGTGCGTCTGCGCCTGGAGAGGATCAGCAAGGCCTTCGGGGCGACCCAGGCGCTGAGGTCCGTGTCGCTCGAGGTGGCCGCGGGCGACGTGCACGCGCTGATAGGCGAAAACGGCGCCGGCAAGAGCACGCTTCTCAAGATCCTGAGCGGCGCGCACGAAGCCGACGCGGGCGATATGGAGCTCGAAGGCCGGCCGTACCGCCCGACCAGCCCCCTGGACGCCCGCAAGAGGGGCGTCGCGATGATCTACCAGGAGGTGAGCCTCGCGCCGCACCTGTCGGTCCGCGAGAACATCCTCCTCGGCCTCGAGTCCTCCACCCTGGGCTGGATCGACGCAAAGGACTCGCGACGGCGGGCGGGCGATTCGCTGTGCGCCCTCGGATACGGGCACTTCCCCCTCGAAAGGGCGGCCGGGGAGTTCTCGATCGCCGAGCAGCAGGTGATCGAGATCGCGCGGGCGCTCCTCACGCAGCCGCGGGTCCTCATCATGGACGAGCCCACGAGCAGCCTCACCCAGTCCGACACGGAAAGGCTTTTCGAGGTGATCGGCCGCCTGCGGGCGCAGGGCGTGAGCATCATCTACGTCAGCCACTTCCTGGAGGAGTGCCGCAGGGCCTGCGACCGCTACACGGTGCTGAAGGACGGCGAGACTGTCGGCGCCGGGGAGATGAAGGACGCGGGAATGGACTCGCTGATCGCCCTCATGACGGGCCGGCCGGTCGCCGACCTGTACCGCAGGACGTCGCGCAGGCTGGGGCCCGTCGTGCTGGAGGCGCGCGCGCTCGAGTGCCCGCCGCGGCTCAAGGCGGCCTCGCTCCGCGTGCGCGAGGGCGAAATCTTCGGGCTGGCCGGGCTTGTCGGCGCGGGGCGGACCGATCTCGTGAGGACGATCTTCGGGCTCGACACGGCGGCGGCCGGGCAGGTCGCGGTGTTCGGCCGGCCGCCGGGCCGCGGGACGCCCCGCAGGCGCTGGAACGAGGGCGTGGGGTTCCTGAGCGAGAATCGGAAGGAGGAGGGGCTGATGCTAAACCAGTCCATTCAGGACAACATCACCCTGACAAAGCTAGGGGCCTTCGGGAGGCTGGGATGGATCCGCGACAGCCGGCAGGCCGCGGCGGCGCGAAGGTGGACGGGCGAGCTCGCCGTCAAGTGCCGCGACGTGGGCCAGGCCGTGGGCGATCTTTCCGGCGGGAACCAGCAGAGGGTCGCGTTCGCGCGGCTGCTCGAGCACCCGGCCCGGATCCTCCTCCTCGACGAGCCCACCCGCGGGATCGACGTGGGCAGCAAGGCGGAGATCTATGAGATCATCGCAAGCCTGGCCGCGGCGGGCAAGTCGGTCATCCTCGTCAGCTCCTACCTGCCCGAGCTGCTCGGCCTGTGCGACACGATCGCCGTCATGCGCCGCGGGGAGCTCGTCACCGTGAAGCCCCGGGGCGAGTGGAGCGAGCCCGAGCTCCTGCGGGCCGCGGTTGGCGACGAGTGAGCGCGCCATGATCACCGCGCTTCGCCGGATCCTTGGAAAGGCCGGACCGTTTATCGGCCTCGCCCTCGTCATCATCCTGTTCGCGATCCCCCAGGAGACGCGGGTTCACTTCCTCTCCTACCACAACATCAAGATCATCCTGACCCAGACGGTCATCGTGTCGGTCGCCGCACTCGGGATGACGCTCATCATCGTCAGCGGGGCGATTGACCTGTCCGTGGGCTCGACGGTCGCGCTCACGGGCGTGATCGCGGCTCTCCTGATCCAGAGGGGATGGGGGGCGGCGGCGACGTGCGTCGCCGCGATCGGCGTCGGAGGGCTGATCGGACTCCTGAACGGGTCGGCGGTCGCCGGGCTCCGGATGCCGTCATTCATCATCACGCTCGGCATGCTTGGGATAGGCCGGGGGACGGCCAAGTGGCTGGCCGACAACCAGACGGTGAACTACGACACCTCCCCGATCAGCGGGTGGATGACGACGGCCGATCCGTCGGGGCGGGCCCTTCCTGCCGGCGTATGGGTGGCGGTTGTGCTTGCCGCCGCGACTTCGATCCTGCTCAGGAAGACGGTCTTCGGAAGGCACGTGTTTGCGCTGGGGTCGAACGAGGCGGCGGCCCGGCTGTGCGGCGTCCCGACCGTCCGCCTCAAGGTCGTGATATTCGTCCTGGCGGGCTGCTTTTTCGGCCTCTCGGGCGTCTTCCAGCTCTCGCGGCTGCGCCTGGGGGACCCGACGGTCGCGGTCGGGCTCGAGCTCGACGTCATCGCCGCGGTCATCATAGGCGGCGCGAGCCTGAACGGCGGCTCGGGCACCGTCCTCGGCTCGATCATCGGCGCCCTGATCATGTCGGTCCTTCGCAACGGCTCGCAGCAAATGGGCTGGCCCAACTATTTTCAGGAAATAATCATCGGCCTCGTTATCATCGTGGCCGTGTTTCTTGACCGCTTCCGCCGCGGCGCAAAGGCCTGACGATCCGGAGCCCCGCCCATGGCCCCCCAGCGTTGCATCGGGTTCGACGCGGACGACACGCTCTGGCACAACGAGAACATCTTCGAGCTCGTGCACGAGCGGTATTGCGGGCTGCTCGCCCGGCACCACGACGCGGCGACGGTCAGGCGCGCGCTGCACGCGACCGAGATGCGCAACCTCGACCTCTACGGCTACGGGATCAAGGGGTTCATGCTCTCGGCGATTGAGACGGCGATCGAGCTGACGGGCGGGAAGCTGGGCGCGGACGAGCTTCGCGAGCTCCTGGCGCTCGGGCGCGGCATGCTCGACCACCCGGTCGAGCTCCTCGACGGGGCCCCGGAGGTGCTCGGGCTCCTTGCCCCGTCGTACCGCCTGTTCCTGATCACCAAGGGCGACCTCAGGGACCAGGAGAGGAAGCTCGCCAAGTCGGGGATCGCGGACCGGTTCCACGGTGTCGACATCGTGTCGGAGAAGAACCTGCGCAGCTACGAGCTGATTCTCCGGCACCATGAGGTCGAGCCGGCCAACTTCCTGATGGTGGGCAACTCGCTCAAGTCGGACATCCTGCCCGTCCTCGCGCTGGGCGGGGCGGGGGTCCACATCCCGTACCGGCTCACATGGCACCATGAGCACGCCGAGATGCCGCCCGCATCCGAGGGGCGGTTCTTCCAGGCGGCATCGCTGCGCGAGCTGCCCGAGATCGTCGAGCGCTGGAGATAGGCGCCGCACACGTGGAGGCGGCCCGGCAGGGGCCGAAGTTGCGAAATGCCGATTTGTGCCTCCCAATAGGTCCATGCCCACAATCTACGAACAGCTGCGCGCCGACGTCGTCACGGCAATGAAGGCCCGCGACGCCGCCGCCACGACGTCCCTGCGAACGGCCGACGCGGCGATCCAGCGCGCCTCGATGGACCATGCCAAACCGATCGACGACGCGCTCGTGATCGGGACCCTGCGAAGGGCGGTCAAGAACCTGGCCGACGCCAAGCTCGAATTCGAGAAGGGCGGGCGGGCCGACCTCGTGGCCGCCAACGAGGCGGAGATCCGGCTCCTAGGAAAATACCTGCCCAAGTGCATCGAGGGCGCCCAGCTCGAGGCGCTCATCGCAGCGGCCATCCAGGAATCGGGAGCCCAGTCGCGCAAGGAGATGGGAAAGGTGATCGGTCTCCTGAAGACGAAGCCCGAGGCCCCCCTGATCGACTTTGCGGCCGCAAGCAAACTCGTCCAGGCGAAGCTTCCCTAGCCCGGGCGGCGGGCCCGCAGAGCGGCGGCCGCGCGCCTCCTCACCGGCTCATTTCCAAGTGGAGATCTCCGTGATTTCCGGAGCGGGGGCCTGGGGCCAGCGGTCGCCGACGGGCGTGAGGACTACGGCCATGCGCAGGTCGGCCGGCGCGCTCCCCTGCGCGATTTCCATGGCAAGCACCGAGTCCCCGGCATTCTGGACCTCCGAGGCCGAGGGGGGCGTCGCCGGCCGAATCTCGAACCGCCCGGCGGCGGGAGCGAGCACCTCGGCCCGGAGCTGGCGCCCTGCGCTCGAAAGCAACGCCCTGCGCCCGTCGGAGGAAAGACTGACGCTCGCGCCGGTCACCATCACCCAGCGAACGGGGGTCCCGGGCTGCAGGGCGGAGAACTCGTCCTGAACGAGGATGCGCGCCCGATCGAGCATGGCGACCCCCCGCAGGATCCGCTGCGCGGCCTTCGGGTAGGCCGCCGTAAGGTCGGCCACGGCGAAGGCGCGGGCGCCGGAATCCGAGAACGCGACGATCGGGGCCCTCGCCTTCGGGTCCTGGAGCGCATCTCCAGGCGTGACCGTGTTGTGACTGCGGTTGGTGAGCCTGAAATAGGACCAGCGCCCCTCGCCGAAATATCCCGGCAGGTCGTAGTCATCGGGCCCCAGGTCCAAAGCCCAGCGCACGCCGTCCGACTCGAGGACGAACGAGCCGAGATCGAGGTGGGCGTGGTTTGTGGAGTTGTCGCCGGCCTTGAAGCCCAGGAACAGGGCGCGCGGGTCGTTCCAGGCGCTGCGAAACAGGGCGATGTCTGCCCCGCCCCGAAAGTGCAGGCTGAGAGGAATCCGCCCAAGCGCGGGGGCCGGGCCCGCGCCCTCATGCTCCGGCTCGGCGGGCAGGCCCCCGGGACCGGGCGTCCTGGATGGAAACCAGACCGCATGCAGCGCGAGGAGACGGTCGCGGCCCCACCGGTCGATTTCCACGCGAAGCAGGACCCGGCTGTGCTCCATGGCGGCCTCGTCGGAGTAGCGCCTCGCGAGCCATGTGTACGCCGGGGTATCCTCGATCCGGCCCTCCCCGTCGGCGTAATTGAATGCGAGGCCCGTGGGACCCTCCACGGCGGTCCTGTAGAGCGCGGTGCGGTCGAAGGCGGGTGCGGAGCCCAGGCCGAAGTCGGTGCCGAGCGCGCCCTCGAGCAGGGCCAGGATGATGACGTTGTAGCTCGTGCCGTACGCCCAATAGCCCGGGCCCTCCGGGTAGGCTCCGTCAGGCTGGTACGCATCCATGGCCAGCGGAAGCGACTTCCGGACGCCCTCCACGACGAGCCGGGCGAGCGCCGGTTCCTCATCGGCCACGGACAGGGCCGCCGCGAGCAGCCCGCCGTTGCACACCTGGTTCCAGTTCATCCGGGCCGTGACGAAGAACAGCCTCTTGTCCAATTTGCCGACGGGCGAGTAGGCCGCCGGGGCGAACACAAGCGCCTTTGAAAGGAGAGCCTCCCGGATCGCCGCCCTGTCACCGAAGGAGAGCCACGGGTACAGCCAGTCGTAGCCTATGGCCACGCCAAAGCTCATCTCGGCGACGTCCAGGAAATGCGACGGGTTCCAGTCCGGGAACGCCGCCACCGCCAGAAGATCGCGCCTGGCCCGTTCCGCAAAGCGCGTGTCTCCGGTGAGCCGGTATGCCATCGCGCAGGTGACGATCTGGCGGATCGCGGAGCGCGACTGGTCCAGGAGCCGCGACCCCTTCAGCTCGTGAACCAGCGGCCGGGAGGAAAGGTCCGTCGTCGCGGCGGCCACGATGCGGGCGTGAAGCGCGGCGCGGAGGGGATCGGCCTTCGCGGCCTCCAGTGCGTCTGCCAGTTCGCCGTCCGTGAAAAGCAGGCGCGGATGCCCGCTGCGAAGATGGGCGATCGGGTCGGCGGGCGCATCGGCCGCCGCCGCGCAGGAGAAAGCGGCGAGGGAAAGCGTGGCGAGCACGATGCGCATGGCGGGCATCCAGTCTGGCGCCATGCCGGGGAAAATACAAGCGGCTGCAATCCGGTGTTGCGCCGCGCAGACTGGACACGGCCGCCGCGGCCGCCAACGCTGGCGATGCCCGCATCCCTTCCGGGGCGTTGGGATCACAATCCCCTTGCAACGATGATCAGGCGACTGCCCTTCCTACTCTCGTTTTCGGCCCTGCTGGCGGGCACCGCCCAAGCCCAGAAATTCGAGGGACTGGCCCTGACGCCACCCATGGGCTGGAACACCTGGAACACGTTCGGCGTGAACTGCAGCGAGGCGCTCGTGAAGCAGACCGCGGACGCGATGATCGCGAACGGCATGCGCGACGCCGGCTACGTCTACCTTGTGATCGACGACGCCTGGTCGGCCAAGGAGCGCGATTCCGCCGGCAACCTCGTGGCCGACCCGTTCAAGTTTCCGGGCGGGATGAAGGCCCTTGCGGACTACCTCCACGAACGGGGCTTCAAGTTCGGCATCTACAATTGCGCCGGCTCGAAGACATGCGCCGGCTATCCCGGCGGGCGGGGCCACGAGTTCCAGGATGCAAGGACCTATGCCTCGTGGGGGGTTGACTACCTGAAGTACGACTGGTGCAACCGCGGGACTGCAAACGGACCCGAGACCTACCGGATCATGAGCGACGCGCTCCGCGCCGCCAGGAGGCCGGTCGTGTTCAGCCTGTGCGAATGGGGCGAGAACAGGCCATGGCTGTGGGCCGCGCCCGTCGGACACCTCTGGAGGACCACCGGAGACATCGATCCCCAATACAGGCGATTCAAGGAGATCCTCGACGCCCAGGTTGGCCTGGAGAAGTACGCGGGCCCGGGACAATGGAACGACCCCGACATGCTGGAGGTCGGCAACAAGGGCCTGACCCTGGCGGAATCCCGCGCGCATTTCAGCCTGTGGTGCATGCTGGCCGCCCCGCTGATCGCCGGCAACGACGTGCGCCTGTTGCCCCCGGAGATCCGGGATATCCTCACGAACAGGGGCGTTATCGCGATCGACCAGGACCCGCTCGGCCACCAGGGGTTCCGTTACCGCGCCGGCAGCGGCATGGAGCTCTGGGCGAAGGAGCTTTCAAACGGGGAATGGGCCGTATGCGCGCTCAATACCGGCGAGAGCCCGGCAGGCCTGACAATCGACTGGGGCAGCCTCACTTTTCTCACTGGGGCGTATTACAAGGTCACGGACACCTGGGCGTCAAAGACGGTCGGAGCGAACAGCAGCAAGGCATGGACGGGGAGCGTGGATTCCCATGGCGTGGCCCTTTTCCGCCTAAGGCCCGGATACTGACGCGACCACGCTCGGGCTGGACTTGGCGCCTTCGCCATTCACAATTGACCCTCCTGCGGCTCCGATCCGGAGAGCCAGACACCCGAACCCCCGCCACCCGATGAAAAGACTGTCCTGCCTGCTCGCATGCGCCGCCCTCGTCCCCACCGCCGCCAGGGCGGAGAAGTTCGACGGGCTGGCCCTCACGCCCCCCATGGGCTGGAACACCTGGAACACGTTTGCGGAGAACTGCAGCGAGGCGCTCGTCAGGGAGACCGCCGACGCGATGGCCGCGAACGGGATGCGCGACGCCGGCTACGTCTACGTCGTGATCGACGACTGCTGGTCGAAGAAGGAGCGGGACGCGGACGGCAACCTGGTCACGGATCCCGCCAAGTTCCCCAGCGGGATGAAGGCGCTCGGGGACTACCTCCACTCCAAGGGATTCAAGTTCGGCATGTACGGCTGCGCGGGCAGGACGACCTGCGGCGGTTACCCGGGCGGGCGCGGGCACGAGTTCCAGGACGCGCGCCTCTACGCCTCCTGGGGCGTCGACTATTTCAAGTACGACTGGTGCGACCACGGGACCGCGAACGGGCCCGAGACCTACAGGATCATGAGCGACGCGATCCGCGCCGCGGGGAGGCCGATCGTGTTCAGCCTCTGCGAATGGGGCCAGAACCAGCCCTGGCTCTGGGCGGAAAAGGTGGGGCACCTCTGGCGCACCACGGGCGATATCGGGGCGTCCTACGAGACCGGCGGGAAGAACAAGTGGGAGCACGGCTGGAAGAGCCTCCTCGATATGAACGCGGGCCTCGAAAAGTACGCCGGCCCGGGCCACTGGAACGACCCTGACATGCTGGAGGTCGGCAACAAGGGGCTGACCCTGGCGGAGTCGCGGGCGCATTTCAGCTTCTGGTGCATGCTCGCCGCCCCGCTGATCGCGGGCAACGACGTGCGCCACATGGCGCCCGAGATCCGCGCGATCCTGACGAACAGGGACGTGATCTCGATCGACCAGGACCCGCTGGGCCACCAGGGCTTCCGGTTCCGCGTCGACAAGGACAAGGAGATCTGGGCTAGGGAGCTATCGAACAAGGAGTGGGCCGTTTGCGTCCTCAACACGGGCGCCGCCCCGGCCAGGCTCACGCTCGACATGCACGAGCTCACGTTCCTCACCGAGCAGTACTACGACGTGACGGACGTCTGGGCGGGCACGCCCGCAGGAACTGCGCTCGACCTCCATGCGGCGACGGTGGATCCGCACGACGTGATGCTCTTGCGGCTCAGGCCCGGGAGCTGAGGCGCGCGGCAAGGATCCGGCTGACGGTCTCGAAGACCTGGTCCACCGTGATGCGCTGCATGCAGACGTTGTCCCTGCAGCCCGTCTGACGGTTGTTGAACGCGTTGATGCAGGGGCTGCACGCGATGCCGGCCCAGATCGAATGGCTCCGGGGGCCGGGCGCCGCGAACAGGAGCGGGGTCTCGGGGCCGAAGAGGGCGACGACGTCGATCTTCGTCAGCGCCGCGAAGTGGGCGGGGCCGCTGTCGTTCGTGACCAGGACCTCCGCGAGGCCGAAGACGACGAGGAGCTCCCGGAGAGTCGTTCGCCCCGCGAGGCACAAGCTCCGGGGGGACCCGACCGCGCGGGCTATCTCCGCCACGCGGGGGGCCTCCTCGGGCGAACCCGAGAAGCCGACCCACACGTCGGGAAACTCCCGGATGAGCCGCGCGGCCAGGGCCTCGTAGTTCCTCGGGTCCCACTTGCGAAGCGGCAGGAGGTCGCTCGCGTTGGCGTTGAGCACCACGAGGCGGCCCGCAGGGGGCACGCCCAGCCCGCCGAGCATGCTCGCCACGGCCGGCCCCTCGCCGGGATCGGACTGAAAGGCCGGCAGGGGCGGGCTCTCCGGCGCGACGACGCCGAATGTCGGGAACCGCCCCGGGTCGGCGTCGAGGGCGAGGACGAGGCTCGTGAAGGTCCTGCTCGTGTGCAGGTGGGGGTTGTAGAGCACCCGGTGCGTCATCAGGTCGCCGCGGTAGGGCCCCTCCCCGAAGTAGGCGTGGAACCCCACCCTGTTGCGCGCCCCTGTCAGGTAGGCGATGGCCGCCGAGAACCGCGCGAAGAACTCCATGTCGATGCACGCGTCGAACCGCCTGCGCCGGATGGCGGCCAGGGCCCGCATCCCGCTCGCCATCATGGCCCAGGCCGAACGGGTCCGGACCTCGTGGACGTTTTCCCGCGGGATGAGGCCGATCAGGTCGACGATGAAGCGGTTCTCCTCAAAGACCAGGAAATGGACGTTGGCCCTGCCGACGCGGGCGACCGCCCGGCGTATGGCCTCGTGCGCGAGCACCGTCGAGCCCTGCTCCGCCAGCTTGAGGATAAGGATGCTGGAGACCGGGCCGCCCGGCCCGGGCCCGCCAAGGAGGCCGCCGATGCGCCGGAAAAGCGTCAGGATCATGCAGACGGGCACGCCGACCCGCCGGTCAATCCACTGGAGCGTGCTCGCTTCGCTGCTGAATCGTTTCAAGGGAGGGATGCGGGATGGAAGACCTGACTAGCCGAAGGCCGCCATCCGAGGCGAGTGAAATGCTCGGCGGGGCGGCCCCTCGGGCCTTTCCCCGCGCAGTTGGGCCCCAGGCGGGCGGGGCGCCGGGGCCGCGAGACCGGTCCCCGGGCCTAAATGCCGGCCAGTAGCAACGGCGCGCCGCCGGCGTCGGAGCTCTCGTTGCGCTTCGCCAGCAAGGCCTGCAATGATCCCGCCGTCTCCTCGTGGAATGACTTCAGCCCGAGGAGATCCTCGATGATGCCTGGATCGCGGCAGCGCCTGGTGCAGATGTGGATGTCCGTGCGCAACTGCGTCGCAAGGCCCCCGTGAAGGCCGTGCAACTCGGCGACCATGGCCTCGGCTGGAAGGTCCGCGCTCGGATCAGAGTCGATCCGGGCGGCCGTCGCGAGGTCACCCAGTCCCCCGCTCGGCCACACGCCGATGGCGCATGAGCGATCGACAAGCCGTTCAATCCTCTCGGCGACCTGCCCGAACTGCTCCTCAAGAAGATCGTGAAGGCATGCCAGATCCCGGCCGGCCACGTTCCAGTGAAAACCCCGCGTCGCGGTATAAAGCACGAATTCGTCGGCGAGAAGGAGGTTGATGATCCGCCCAACCTCGCAGCGGGATGCACCCGGGACATCGATCTTGGTATTCACGGCCTCTCGTCCAATCGCCGTGCGGTGCGGGTCGTCATCGGGGCAATGCTATCGTCCCGCGCCAAGGGGCTTTATGGGGTGAACACCCCATCAGCCCCGGCGGGGGACAACACCCCATTGCCGCTTAGCGCCCGGCGCCGTATGCTCCCTCGAAGGGCGAAGCGAGATCACCAAGCCGCAATCTGCGGTAACTCACCCGCACTTCACCTGTCTAGAATATATCACTATGAAAAACAGTCGATCCGCAGCCACACATGAGCAGACACCCGAAACGTTCATCTCCGATGTCCGCACCCTCGTGACCGAGGCACAGAAGCTCCTGGATGCCTCGGATTCCTCCGAGGGCGCAGGCAACGGGGAGGCCGGTAGCGCGCTGCGCGAACGCTTCGAGGCCGCGCAGGAGCGTTTCGCCGAACTCTATGCGACCGCGAAGAAAAGGGTCGTCGCCGGCGGGAAATATGCCGACGAGACGATCCGCGCCAACCCGTACCAGTCAGTCGCGTTGGCGGCCGGCGTCGGCCTGCTCATCGGCCTGCTCGTGGGCCGCCGCGGCAAATAAGCGCGCTTGCGCCATGGAAACCGAGTCCCCCGCCCCGCCGGGCATGTTGGGTTCGCTCCGGACGCTCGCTGAAGGTATCCTCTCCGGCGCACAGGAGCGCCTCGGCCTGATCTCGATCGAGCTCCAGGAGGAAAAACTGCGGCTGGTCCGGACCCTCTTCTGGATCAGCGCGGTCATTTTCGCTGGCGCGATGGCTGCGACCTTCGCCAGCCTCACGCTTGTCTATCTTTTTTGGGAGAGCGCCCGGATCGCCGTGCTCGGGGGACTCGCGCTGGCCTACATAGCGGCGCTCATAGTGCTCATTGTCGCGTTCCGCCGCTATCTGGCGCGCCAGCCCGGGATCCTGGCAGCCACGCTGCAGGAACTCGAGGAAGACCGCACATGTATCCGCGGAAGGAATTGACGGCCCTCGCCGTGAGTAAGGCCGACCTGCTGGACCGCATCTGTGTGCGGCGCGAGCGGTGCTGCGCGGCCGCCGCCCGCGTTGCCCGGCCGCTCGAGACGCTCGACCGGGGGATCGCCCGGTGGCGGCAGCTGTCACCCTTCGTCAAGATCGCGGCCGTGCCGCTGGGCTTCCTGCTGAAACGCCGGCCCAGCCGCAGCGCACGGGTGCTTGGCGCGCTGATGCGATGGGGGCCGCTCGTTCTTGGCGCGGTGCGCGGCATGGCTGAAGTCCGGAGTTTGCCTCGCCGGGGCTGATCCACGGCCATGGAGCCGTGCCTAGCATGAAGACAGCCTTGCTCGTCTGTTACTTCGCGACCTGGGCGTTCATCCCGCATCTCCTGCTGCTCAAGAAGCGCCCGTCGGCGACGCTCGCGTGGCTCTGGGCCATTGTCTTTATCCCATTCATCGGCGCCCTGGCCTATTTCGCAATCGGCACCGACCGGTTGAGGCGCCGGCGGCTCAAACGGCGCGGCCTGTTTTCCGCGCGGTCCATCCGCCAGCGCGTCACCTCTGGCTCCACGGATGACGCCACCACCGGGCTTTTGCAGAGGCTGCCTCGCCGGGACCGCCAGTTCCTGCAGCTGCTTTCCCGCATCAATCACCTTCCCGTCAGTTCAGCGGAAAACCTCCGAATCCTTCGCGACTCAAGTGACTTCTATTCCTCTCTTGAAGCGAGGATCCGGGAGGCAAAGCACCATGTGCACCTCGAGTTCTACATCTGGAACGGGGACGAGACGGGCCTGAGGTTCCTGCGGCTGCTAAACGATGCCGCCCGCCGCGGCGTCATCGTCCGCCTGCTGCTGGACGGCGTCGGCTCCCACGGCCTCACCGAGGGCCTGCTGGAGGATTTCAAGGCGGCCGGCGGCCATTTTTCATGGTTTCAGAGCCTGGACCCGAACCGCAACCGCTTCTTCCTCAATCTCAGGAACCATCGCAAGCTCCAGATTGTCGACGGCGCCATCGCGTTCGTCGGCGGCATGAACATCGGGAGGGAATACGAAGGCCTCGACGCCGATCTCGGCCACTGGCGCGACGTGCAGGTGGAGGCCGACGGGCAGGTGGTCAGCGAGCTGCAGGATGTGTTTGCCGACGACTGGTTTTTCGCCACCGGAGAGAAGATCTCCGCAACCGCCTATTTCCCGGTGGCCACGGGGCGCGCGCGGCATCTCGTGCATGTTGTGCTGGGCGGCCCGGACCGCCGGAACGAACCCATCAGCAAGTCGATCGTCAGCCTCCTGAACGAGGCCAGCGACCGCGTCTGGATTGCCACCGGCTACTTCGTGCCGGACGACGTCATCCTCGCCGCCCTCGAGCTCGCCGCCAGCCGCGGCGTCGACGTGCGGCTGCTCATTTCCGAAAAGAACGATCACCCGTGGCTGGTGACCGTCGGACGCTCCTATTACGGCCAGCTGCTCGCCGCCGGCGTGCGCATCTTTGAATACTCGGTCGGCATCAACCACGCCAAGATCATGCTGGCAGACGACCAGTGGGCGATGGTCGGCTCGGCCAATCTCGACTACCGGTCCATGCGGCTGAACTTCGAGCTCAACTTGCTCTTCCACTCCGCAGAGCGGAACGGCGAACTCGCACGGATCCTCGAACACGATTTTGGCCTTTGCCGGGAAATCGACCAGGCGGCCTTCGCGCGCCGGCCTTTCCGGACGAAGTTCCTGGAGGCTGCGCTCAGGCCCCTGTCGCCGATGCTGTGACCGCCGCCACCCCGGGTGGCGACGCGCATCCCGCCCGCGCAGCCCTCGCGAAGTCTTCCCGAAGGTCAGTTGGTCGTGCTGGTCCTGACCTTCTCGTACGCTTCCTGCGCCTTTAGCCAAGCCTGGTTGACCTTCTCCTTTTCCTGACTCCAGGTGTCGGGTGTCGCACCGCTCACCTCGGCGGCCATGGACTGCAGGTAGGATCTTGCGTGGGTCATTTCCCCCATCGCGAAATCCCAGTCCTTGGTGCCCGCCGTCATGGCCGCGCGCTTGGCATTCAGCTCGTTGATCTGGCCGTCGAGCTGGCTTTCCAACCGGACAACCCCAGCAGCGAAGTCGGCACGTTGCTCGTAGGTGAATCCATTGATGGCGTCCCACGAGGCGGAGGCCGAGGCCGCGACGGCAGGGGCCGGGGCCATGTCCCTCCGGACCACCGGCACAGGCGGTGCCTGGACCGCCACGGCCGGTTGGGCCGAAGCGGCCCTATCCTTGTTCGAGCAGCCTGAGGCGAGGAACGCGGCGAGGCCGATGGCGGCGGTCACCAACGTGGTAAAGCGGAGCGTTTTCATTGGGCCATCCATATCTGGCTGGAATCTTAGCCCTCCAGGCGGTCTAAGAAAATGGGGTTATCACCCAATGCGGTCGCGCCGGGACTGGTCGCGTTCCAGCCCGGGGGCATGGGTCCGGGGCGGACTCCAGTCGAAATGTTTGACCCCCGGATTCCGCCGGCCAACCCTTTGGTCCCTTGAAGGAGCCAACGCGAGAAGCGAGACAGCTGAGGTGCTTCCGCAAGCGCAGGTACCGCAGCCAGGGCGACGCCCTCGACGCGGCCCTGGTCGCCGGCGTCGAGCGCCAGCGAAAGGCCTATCTCTGCCCCCACTGCGGGATGTGGCACCTGGCCACGGCACAGGGCGGCTGAAGACGCTGCCGGGCGCCATTGATCGGCAGAGTCTTGCAGGTGAATGAATGCGGCCGAACGCGCGGCCTTGCCGATTAGTCTTTAGGGCCGCGGCGGGAATCCGCAGCATGGCGGCCCCAAGAAGATGAAAATAACCCGTCGCGCCGCACTGAAAGCGCTGGCCGGCACGGCCGTGCTGGCCGCCCTGCCGCGCGGGAGGTCCGCGGAGGCCGAGGCCACCGCAGCCGCACCCGCCCCCACCGGATCGTTCCGCCATTCCGTCTGCCGCTGGTGCTACCAGAAGTTCCCGCTGGAGGACCTTGCCCGCGAGGCCAGGCGCATCGGGCTCGAGTCCGTCGAGTTGCTCGATCCGGGCGACTGGCCGGTCGTCCAGCGGCACGGGCTGACGTGCGCGATGGCCAACGGCGTCACCCGGATCCCCGAGGGCCTGAACCGCCTGGAGCACCATGCCGCCATGGTCCCCGGGATGATCGACCGCATCGGGGCCTGCGCCGAAGCGGGCCTTCCCAACGTCATCTGCTTCTCCGGAAGCCGCGGCGGGATGGACGACGAGCTTGGCCTGGCCAACTGCGCGGTCGCGCTCAGGCAGATCGTCGGGGAGGCGGAGAGGCGCCGTGTCACGGTCTGCATGGAGCTGCTCAACAGCAAGGTGGACCACAAGGACTACATGTGCGACCACACCGCCTGGGGGATTGAGCTTGTGAAGCGGGTCGGATCCGAGCGGTTCAAGCTCCTGTACGACATCTACCACATGCAGATCATGGAGGGCGACGTCATCCGCACGATCAGGGAGAACCACGCCGTCATCGCCCACTACCACACGGGCGGGGTCCCCGGGCGCCACGAGATCGACGGGACCCAGGAGCTCAATTACGCCGCGATCGCCCGCGCGATCAAGGAGACCGGGCACCGGGGCTTCGTCGCCCAGGAGTTCATCCCGGCGCGCGACCCGTTCACCTCGCTCGCGGAGGCGGTGGCCATCTGCACGGTCTGAGCGCCCGGCGGGGGCGCAGCCGGGCGGCCCCTCCTCGGGACGCGGAAAATCCCTCGTCCGCCGCGGTCCTTTGCTTTAGAAGGCCGCCATGCTCCTCGACTTCTCCGCGCTTTCGCCCCGCGACGCCTACCGGTGGATGGTGGGGACAATCCTCCCGCGGCCCATCGCCTGGGTCTCGACGGTCGCGCCGGACGGCAGGACCAACCTGGCGCCGTTCAGCTTCTTCCAGGGCGTCACGGCGAACCCGCCGACGCTCCTGTTCATCCCGGCCAACAACCGCGAGGGCGCGAAGAAGGACACCGTGCGCAACATCGAGCTCGTTCCCGAGTTCGTCGTGAACCTAGTGCCGCACGCCCTTGCCGAGCCGATGAACAGGACCGCGTCCCTCCTTCCCTACGGCGAGAGCGAGTTCGAGGCGTTCGGCATCGCCGCCGCGCCGTCCGTGAGGGTCCGGCCGCCGCGCGTCGCGCAGGCCCCTGTGGCATTTGAGTGCACGCTGCTCCAGATTGTCCACGTGGGCACGGGTCCGCTCGGGGCCAACGTGATCTTCGGGCGCATCCTCGCGGCGCACGTCCGCGACGACGTGCTCGGCCCCGGGGGCCTGCCCGATGCCCGGAAGCTCGACCTAGTCGGCCGCCTCGGAGGCGAGGACTACGCCACCACGCGGGACACCTTCTCGCTGAAGCGCCCCGACGCCCGCTGACGCCCCGATCCGGAGACCACCCCTGGCCGCACGCCCCCCCCGCCCCATGATCGGCCCCCTTTCAATGGGCCCGGGCTCCGGCCGGCCGGCCCGGTTCACCGCGCGCGCTTGACCGGATGCGGCCTGCCGCTCCCGTCGATCGCAACGTACGTGAAGACACCATGGGTCACGCACTGCGGGCCCCCGGCGTAGTGCTGCGACCAGGCCTCGACCGCTATCTTCATCGAGGTGCGGCCGATGCCGTTGAGCCGGGCGTAGCAGGTGACCGTGTCGCCAACGTTGACCGGCGCGACGAAGCTCATCGCGTCGATGGCGACCGTCGCCACCCTGCTGCCCGCGACGTTGCGGGCCAGCACGGCGCCCCCGAGGTCCATCTGGGAAACCAGCCAGCCGCCAAAGATGTCCCCGTTGGAGTTGGTGTCGGCTGGCATCGCGATGGCGCGGATCACGATCTCGCCGTGGGGTTCGGTCGGTGGGGAGGGATCGGGCATCTCTGGGGGGAGGCTGCACCCGCGGCCGCCGTCATGCAAGCCGAGGCGGGGGCCGGCCGCGGTCGGCGCGGCTGCCATGGGGACGCGCCGGCCCGCCCTGCGCACGGGGAAAGCCGCAAGCCCGCAGGCGCCCGGCCAACGGCCTGCGCTACCGGCTCCATCTCATTGACAAAGCCGGGGCCGCCGGCAACTTTGTGCTCCCCAAAAATGGTCCTGCCTGCAACCCCCCAGCCCTCGGGCTCCGATCCAATAGTTCCCATTGACCGACGCACCGTCCGCGACGTGGTCATCCGCCTTGCCGGCAATTCGCAGGACGGGATACAGACGATCGGCGGATTCCTGGCGCGCCTTGCCGGCCGCTCCGACCAGGACGTGATGACGTATATGACCATCCCGTCAACGATTTCGGGAGGTCCGTCCATCTTTCAGGTGCACATGGGCTCCGGCGACATCCTTTCGTCCGGAGACCAGGCCGACGTCCTCGTGGCCTTCTACCAGCACAGCTATGACAACCACATCGAGTCGCTGAGGTCCGGGGGCGTGCTCATCTACGACAGCGACCACGTCAAGCCGAACCCGGAGGACCGGCGCTTCACGGCCGTGGGAATACCGATCACCGGGGCGACGGTCGAGGCGGTGGGAGGCTCGTCCAAGGAGAAGGGCAAGAACCTCTTCGTGCTCGGGCTGATCGCCCGGATCTTCAACCTCGACGTCGCCAAGGTCGCGGCGCTCATCTCCGAGCGGTTCGGGGGACGGTCGGAGGACATCGTGCGCAACGCGATGCTCGCGTTCGACGCGGGCTACGCGACCCCGTCGGACAACCTCCGCGACTGCCTTTTCAACATCGAGGCGGCCCCTTCCGGCGCATCCGGGCGCCCGCAGGTGACCGTGGACGGAAACACGGCGCTCACCTACGGGCTGATCGCCGCCGGCGTCCGGCACGGCGCGGGCTACCCGATCACGCCCTGGTCGACGGTCATGGAGACATTGCGCAGCGAGCTGTCCAAGTACGGGGGCATCTTCGTTCAGGCCGAGGACGAGCTGGGCGCCATCGGCTATGCGCTCGGCTTCGCCTATTCGGGCCACCTGGCGGTGACCGGCAGCTCGGGCCCCGGGCTCTCGCTCAAGATGGAGGCCCTGGGATGGGCCGTGATGGCCGAGATGCCGCTCATCGTGATCAATGTCCAGCGAGGCGGGCCGAGCACCGGCATGCCCACCAACGTCGAGCAGAGCGATCTGATGCAGGCCATATACGGCAGCCACGGCGACGCCCCCCGCGTCGTGCTAGCCCCGAAGGATGTCGAGGACTGCTTCTACATCTGCCTCGAGGCCGGCCGGATCGCGCGCAAGTACAGCACGCCCGTCATCATCCTCACCGACCAGGCCCTGGCGACCCGGATCGAGGCGTTCGACGAGCCCGACCTTGCCGCCCTCATGGTCGACCCGAAGCCGGACCTTTCCCCTCGCGGGGCGGACTTCGAGCCCTACCCCCTTGACCGCCTGACCCGCCACGCGCCGCCCGGGGCCCCGATCGCCACCGGCAAGTATCCGAGCGTCAGCGGCCTGGAGCACGACGAACTGGGGCATCCGTCGGCCAATCCCGGCATGCACATGAAAATGACGGCCAAGCGCCGCGAGAAGATCAAGGCGCTCGCCTCGTCGCTTTCCGTGCCGGAAGTGTACGGCGACGCCGAGGGGGAGGCCCTTGTCGTCGGCTGGGGCTCGACCTGGGGGCCCGTCCGCGAGGCCGTGAACCGCCTGAGGGGCGGCGGCGCGAAGGTGGGGCAGCTCCACCTGCGCCACCTGCACCCCCTGCCGCCGGGCCTCGAGGGGATCTTCCGCCGCTACGAGAACGTGCTGGTCGTCGAGATGAACGACGAGGGCCTCTACGGGTTCGGCCAGCTGGCGACCATGCTGCGCGCCCGCTACGCCCTTCCCTCCATCCGCAGCATCACCAAGACCGACGGGCTCACCTTCAGGATCAGCGAGCTCACCGACAGCGTGACCAGCAAGATCGGGCCCAACGGCTCCAACGGCGGCCACGCGTGATCCGACCCCAACTTTGACCGCCATGCCTTCCCCCGCCACCGCCCTCTCCCCTTCCGCGCCTTCCCAGCGGTCCCCGCTGACCAAGAAGGTCCTCACGGCCGACCACCCGACGTGGTGCCCCGGGTGCGGCGACTTCGCCGTCCTCGCCGCCTTCTACCGCGTCCTGGAGAAGCTCCAGTATCCCCACGAGAGCATCGTGACCCTGGCGGGCATAGGCTGCTCGTCGCGCTTCCCGTATTTCGTCAACACTCACGGCGTGCACTACATCCACGGCCGCTCGCTCCCGTTCGCCGCGGGGGTGAGCCTCGGCCGGGACGACCTGCACGTGTTCGTCTTCGGCGGCGACGGCGACGGGTACTCCATCGGGGGCAACCACCTGGTCCACACAGGGCGAAAGAACGTGCGCCTGACCTACGTCATCATGGACAATTTCGTGTACGGGCTGACGAAGAAGCAGACGTCGCCCACGTCGCCCATCGGCTTCAAGTCGAAGACCGACCCGGCCGGCGTGATCGACCAGCCCATCAACCCGATGCGCACGCTCGTGAACAGCGGCGCCAGCTTCGTCGCCCGCAGCCACGCGAGCCAGGTGAACCACATGACCGAGATGATCGAGCGCGCCGCGCGCCACGACGGCTTCTCCGTGGTCGAGATCCTCTCCGAGTGCGTGGAGTTCTACGAGGGGGCCTTCGACGCTGCGAACCCCCGCAAGGGCGGGCAGTTCCGGACAGTCGAGGAGAGGAAGAACGACGGCACGCCCGAGGACGCGCTGCGCCACGACCCCTCGGACGAGCTCGCGGCGTTCCGCCTGGCGGCGCAGCCCTGGCCCGGAGTATTCGGCGTCTTCTTCGAGTCGGACCGGCCGACAAAGAACCGCCTCGAGGCCGACCTCATCGCGAAGACCCGGGAGAAGACCAAGTCGGCGTCCGACCTCGATCTGCTCCAAGCCTCGTTCCGCCGCCTGCGCTAGGCGCCGATCCTCCCGGCCCAAGGGTCGCAGCCCTCCCCTCCCCGGGCCCTAGACCCCTCTCCCCCGCAGCCTCGCCGATGACAAGATGAGGCTGCATGACACCCAGGGCGCGCTCCGGTTCGGGCAGGAGCTCCCGAAGGCCCGCGCAGCCGTGATCCTTGTCCACGGCCGCGGCTCGTCGCCGCAGGACATCGCCGGGCTCGCGGACGCATTGCCGGGCTCGGGCCTCGCCTTCCTGGCTCCCGCCGCGCAGGGAGGCACGTGGTACCCGCAGCGTTTCTTCGCCCCGCTCGAGGCCAACGAGCCGTGGCTTTCGAGCGCCCTTGATGTGATCGCCCGGCTCGCGGCCGAGGCGCAGGCCGCCGGCGTCGCCCCGGAGAGGATTGGCATCGTCGGCTTTTCCCAGGGCGGCTGCCTCGCGCTTGAGTTCGCGGCGCGCCATCCCGTTCGCTACGGTCTCGTCGCAGGCCTCAGCGGTGCGCTCATCGGGCCGCTCGGCACGCCGCGGCCGGCCGGGGATCTGCGCGGCACGCCCGTGCTCCTGGGCTGCGCCGAGCACGACCCCCACATTCCCCTCGAATTCGTCGAGCGGAGCGCTGTGGCGCTTTCGCGGCTGGGTGCGGACGTGACCAGCCGGATCTTCCCCGGCGGAGCCCACACGGTCTTCCCCGAGGAGATCGAGTGGCTGGGGCGACGCGCGCAGATGGGCGCGAATGGCGAGGCCTCCAGCCGGCCCGGGGGTGATTTCCCGGGAGGCCAATGCCGCTGATCTCGGGCCCCGTGAGGCCGCAATCATCCGGCCCGGTCAGAGGAGCGGGCCGTTGACCGTTGTGTCCGCGGCCAGCGCCTTGAAGCGCGGCTCGTCGCGCAGCGGCCGGAACGAGACCCGGGTCGCATACACGTTCAGCCCCCACGGCACGCGGAGCAGGCGCTCGATCTCCGCCAGGGCCCGGTCCTTCTCCCCCATCCAGGCTAGTGCAACGGCGCACGTCGCCGAGTTTGACGGCCCTACGATCGCATCGCGGGATTCGGGCAGGATCTCGGACGACTTCTGCGCGCAGCGCAGCGCCTCGTCCTTGTCGCCCAGGAGCGCGTGCGCCAGGCTCAGCGACGCCCACAGCTGTGAGCTCTCCGGCTGCCGAACAAGCTCGGCCTTCATCAGGCCTATGGCCTCGGTAGCGAGGGTCCGCGCCATCTCCATGTCTCCGGCCTCGGCGAAGTTCTCCGCCGCGTTCACCTCCTGGCTCCAGCGCGGGTCGTCGGGGTTGCCGTCGAAATAGGGTTGCTCGCGGTAGATCCGGGCGAACTCCGCCCAGTCGCCGCGCAACGCGGCGTTCAGGCCTTGCATGTAGAGGAGCTTGCCGTGGTCCGAAGGGTCGGCCGAGCGGTGCGCGAATGCCTGCAGCTCGGCCGTGGACCCCCGTGAGAAAAAGGCGCCCTGGCTGTAGATCCATGCCACCTCCAGGTTCTGCGGATGCGCATCCATGAACCTTTGGAGAATCGCCTGGGCCTCGTCGTAGAGATGGGTGCTGGCGAGGGACTCGGAAACCGTCGCGATGTAGCTGCTGTTGGTCGGGTCTAGCTTCAGCGCCTTGCGGAAATTGGGCAGCGCATCGGCCACCCGCCCCTGGCGCCGCTGGATGAGCCCCAGGGAATAGAACATCACGGGGTCATTTGGCCGCATCATGGCCAGCCGCATGTACTCCTCCGTCGCCCGGGCATAGTCGCGGTAGCCGTAGTAGTAATAGTCGCCGAGGCCCTCTATGACGGCGGGATCATCCGGGGCGATGCGCACGGCCGTGTCGATCGCCTCCTTCGCCGCGCCAAGCTGGCGGTCCGTGTGCTCGTAGTTGAAGTAGACGAGCCCCCGCAGGGACGCGAGGTCGGCCCAGGCCGGGGCGAAGTTCGGGTCGAGCCGCACGGCGTCCTCCAGGAGGGGGATGGCCGACTTGTGCGCCTCCAGCTGGAGCGAGTAATAGCGGGCCTGCCGGGCCTTGAGGTAATCGTCGTAGGCCGCGGCATTCTCGGTCGGGCGCCGCGCGAGGAGGACCTTCGTCTCCGGGGAGAGCACCGCCTGCAGGGCGTCCGCGATCGCCTGGGCGAGCTCGCCCTGGATCGCGAAGATGTCGGTCACGTCGCGGTCGTACGCCTTGGCCCACACGTGCTCGTCGTTGCGCGCGTTGATGAGCTGCCCGGTGACCCTGACCTTGTTGCCGTCGCGGCGCACGCTGCCCTCGAGGACATAGGCCACGCCGAGCTCCTGCCCGATCTGCTTGATGGACTTCGTGGTGCCGCGGTAGCGCATGACCGAGGTGCGAGAGACCAGGTGGAGGTCGCGGATGAACGACAGGTTCGTCAGCACGTCCTCGTGGACCCCGTCGGCAAAGAACGCGTTTCCCTTGTCCTCGCTCATGTTCTCGAACGGGAGGACCGCGATCGACTTCGGGTCGACGGCCTGCGCCGGGGCCTCGGCCTGGGCGGCGGCTGCCACCGCCGGGGAGCGCCTTGACACCGCCAGGAAGCCGGCCACCGCGACGGCGGCCGCGCCAACCGCGACGGCCGCCCAGACGTGCCTGCGCGACGCCTGGGGCTTGTCGGCAGCGGGAGCCGGCGGCGCGGGGGCCCCGGCCTTGCGCGGCGACTCCAGCATCCGCTTGACCTGCTCGACGAACTGCGGCGTCGGCAGCGAGCCGGGAAGCCGGATCCACTGCACGCGCAGGAACTCCGCCGGCGCGACGGCGGCGCTCTCCTGCGTGGCGTCCACGACGACAGGGGCCAGGAAGGGGACGCCCTCGGCCATCAGGTGCGTGCGCTCGACCGCCAGCTTCCATTCCAGCCGGAAATACCCCTCGCCGCGCGCCTGCGTGCGCTCGGAAACGATCGGCATGAAAAGCGCGCACTCCTTGATCTGCCTGCGGATCTTCTGGTCCCAGACGTCCCCGCCGCGGAGCTCGCTCTGGTCAAACCACACCTCGACCCCGTAGCTGCGCAAGGCCTCCGCAATTCGTTGGGCCGCAGTAGTGTCATCCCTCGCGTAGCTGAGAAAGACCGCGCGATGGGTCAGTCCGTCGTCGGAAATCGGATTCGGGCCGGGCATTGACCGGCGAAGGATAGGGCGAGGCTCAGGCCAAGCCAGCCAATAAAAAAATGCGCGCCGCGGCGGCCGGCCGGGCGGTCCGAGCGCCGCTCCCTGAATCCTCCCGTCCGCAAGCCATTATAGAAGAGGGTCGTTGTTCCTCGGGTCCGAAACGAGCGCCTTGAACCGCGGGTCGTCGCGCAGCGGCCGCCACGCGACTCGGCCTTCATAGATGTTCGTCCCGAACGGCACGTGGAGCAGGCGATCATATTCCGCGATCGCCCGGTCCTTCTCCCCGATCCAGGCAAGCGCAAGGGCGCGCGCAACCGAGTTCCTGGTCCCGATGATCGCGTCTCGGGACTCGGGCATGAGCTCGGCCGCCATCTTCTCGCAGCGAAGCGTCTCGTCCCTCTCCCCGAGGAGCGCGTTCGCCACGCTCAGGCCGGCCCACAGCGTCGAGTTTTCCGGCTGCTGCCCGAGCTCCGACTTCATCAGCGCCAACGCCTCCGACGCCCGGGTTCGCGCGGCGGCCATGTCGCCCGACTCCGCAAAGGCCTCCGCCGCCCGCACATCCTGGTTCCAGCGCGGCTCGTCGGGGTTGCCGTCGTAGTAGCGCTGCTCGCGGTCGATCCTCGCGTATTCGGCCCAGTCGCCGCGGGTCTGCGCGTAGACGCCCTCGAGGTAAAGGTGCAGGCCATGCTCCGACGGGTCCACCGTGCGGCGCGCGGCGGCGTCCATCTCGGCCGTTGAGCCGCGCGCCTGGAAGGCCACCGAGCAGAGCGCATATTCCATGCCCGAGTTGTTCGGATGCCCCCCAAGGTACCTGCGGGCCACCTCCTCGGCCTCGTCGTAGTGACGGACATAGGCCAGGGAATAGGCGAAATCGACGACATAGCCGTAGTTGGTCGGGTCGAGCTTCACGGCCCGGCGCAGGTTCAGGATCGCATCCGCCATGCGGCCCTGCCGCCGCTGGATGAGCCCGAGGGAATAGAACATCGCAGGATCATTCGGGCGCATCTGCGCCAGGCGCAGGTACTGCTCGGTGGCGCGGGTGTAGTCGCGGTGGCCGTAGTAGTAGTAGTCTCCGAGCCCCTCGATGACGGCGGGATCGTCGGGCGCCAGGCGCACGGCGGTCTCGATCGCATTCTTCGCCTCGCTGAGCTGCCCGGCCTCCTCAACCTTGAAGTGAGCGTACGCGCGCCTCGACCCGAGCTCGGCCCAGGCCGGGGCGAAGCCGGGATCAAGCCGCACCGCCTCCTCGAGGAGGGAGATGGACGACGCAGCGTCGCCGAAGCCGGAGGAATTGCGCATCTGCCGGGCCTTCAGGTAATCGTCGTAGGCCGAGGAGTTCTCCGTCGGGCGCCGGGCCAGGAGCGCCTTCGTTTCCGGGGACAGGACGGACTGGAGGGCCGCCGCGATCGCCTGGGCCAGCTCGCCCTGGATCGCGAAAATGTCGGTCAGGTCGCGGTCGTACGACTTGGCCCAGACGTGCTTGTCCGTGCGCGCATCGACCAACTGGCCGGTGACGCGGACCCTGTTGCCCTCGCGGCGCACGCTGCCCTGGAGCACGTAGGCCACGCCCAGCTCCCGCCCGATCTGCTTGATGGGCTTGGTGGTCCCGCGGTACTGCATGACCGACGTGCGGGAGACCAGGCTCAGGTCGCGGATGAACGCCAGGTTCGTCAGCACATCCTCGTGGACGCCGTCGGTGAAGAACGCGTTCTGCCTGTCCTCGCTCATGTTCTCGAACGGAAGGACCGCGATCGACTTGGGGTCGACGGCCTGCACCTGGGCCTCCGCCTGGGAGGCGGCCTGCCCCGGCGGGGGATGCCTCGGCAGGATCAGGGCGAACGCCAGCGCGGCGGCCACGAC
>CALAOT010000043.1 GCA_937889545.1 uncultured Opitutaceae bacterium | reverse complement strand
TTCCGATCTGGGGGGGCAAAGCCATGATGACGGACCGCGTGAAGGCGCGGCCGGGCTCCGCTTCGGCTCGACACGGCGGGCCGTCCCCGTTTACGACGTAGGGCACCAAGATGGGCTTCCCTTACCCTCTCCTCGCGGCCGCGGCGACAACTCTGGACAGAATCGAGAAGATCCCCATGGCCTTTTGGCTGAGGATCGGCGCCGCGGTGCTGGCGGTGATTGTGATCTATATCGCCCTGCGGGCCGTGCTGAAGATCAACAAGTTCGTTCTCGGGGGCGCGGCTTTCATCGGGGCCGGGCTGATATGGTTCAACTGGATCTACCACCGCAACGAGCCCAAGTTCCTCACGCCCGTGATGAACAGGATTGCGCCATTCTTCCCGGCGGCCGGGGCCTACCAGACCAAGCAGGCGGGCACGCCGGACATTGCCCCCACGCCGAAGCCGAAGCCGAAGAGGTAGCCGGCGGAAAAACAGCTTGGATTCCGCGGGCGGGGATGGGACATTGGCCACCCTATGGCCAAGACCTCTTCTGACATCGGGCTCGTCGGCCTGGCAGTGATGGGCCAGAACCTCGCCCTGAACATCGCCGACCACGGATTTCAAATTTCGGTCTACAACCGAACGACCGAGAAGACCGAGAAGTTCGTCGCTGAAAACCCCGGTACCCGGGGCGTCGTCGTCGGGACGAGGACGCTCAAGGAATTCGTCGGCTCGATCGCGAAGCCGAGGAAGATCGTCATCCTCGTCCAGGCCGGAAAGGGGACGGATGCGGTTATCGATGGGCTCACACCCCTGCTTGCGCCGGGAGACATCGTGATTGACGGCGGCAACTCCCTCTGGACCGACACGATCCGCCGCGAGAAGGCCTGCGGCGGGAAAGGCCTGCGCTTCATCGGGAGCGGCGTTTCGGGCGGCGAGGAGGGCGCGCGGTTCGGCCCCTCGCTCATGCCCGGCGGAGATTTCGGGGCTTGGCTGGAGCTGAAGCCGATCTGGGAGGCCATCGCGGCCAAGGTCGACGCGGCGACCGGAAGGCCGATCGAGGGCGCCACGCCCGGCAAGCCCGTCGTGGGAGGGGTCCCCTGCACCGCCTACATTGGCGCGAACGGGGCGGGCCACTACGTGAAGATGGTCCACAACGGGATCGAGTATGGCGACATGCAGATGATCTCCGAAGCCTATGCCCTGATGAAGGGGCTGCTAGGCATCAGGCCCGCGGAGATGAGCGCGATCTTTGCCGAGTGGAAGAAGGGAACCTTGGACAGCTTTCTGATCGAGATTACGGCCGAGATTCTCAAACAGAGAGACCCAGTCACAAAGAGGCCCTTTGTCGACGTGGTTCTCGACGCGGCCGGCCAGAAGGGCACGGGCAAATGGACGTCCACCAACGCCCTCGACATGGGCGTTCCCGCGCCGACGATCGCCGAGGCGGTTTTTGCGCGCTGCATCTCGGCGATCAAGGACGAGCGCGTCGCCGCATCGAGGATACTCAGGGGCCCGTCCAAGAAGTACAGGGGCTCCCGGAAGGCGCTTGTCGCGGCCATCCACGACGCCCTCTACTGCTCGAAGATATGCAGCTACGCGCAGGGTTTCCAGCTAATGCGCACCGCCGCGCAGGATTTTGGGTGGAAGCTGAACTTCGGCAAAATCGCGCAGATCTGGCGCGGAGGGTGCATAATCCGCGCGGCCTTCCTTCAGAAGATCACGGAGGCCTACGCTAGGAAGCCCGACTTGGCGAACCTGCTGCTCGACCCCTATTTCAACAGGACGTTCAAGAGCGCGCAGGCAAACTGGCGCAGGGTCGTCGCGCTCGCGGCGGAGTGCGGCGTACCTGCGCCGACGTTTAGCGCGTCGCTCGCCTATTACGATGGCTACCGCTCGGCCCGGCTTCCGGCCAACCTGCTCCAGGCCCAGCGGGACTTCTTCGGGGCGCACACCTATGAGCGCGTAGACCAGCCGCGCGGGAGGTTCTTCCATCTGGACTGGCCCGATCCGAAGAGGCCGCAGCTGGCCGTTTGAGTGTGGGGGAGGGTGTACGCGAATAATGACAAATGTAAGTGTGCGAATTAAAATGTAAGTGCGAATAAACCAAATGTAAGTGGCGGATAATCTAATAGCCTTCCCGGGCTTTCTTGCATTTGCCCATCTCCTGGTAGCCCCTTGGCCCGGAAAGCCCGTAAAAACGGTTTAAACCGCCAATCCGTGGGGGACGCATGTACTGGGTCTAGACCGAAATAGGTATCGTCGGCTCGGTGATTGCGGGCGTGTCTAATCGTATCGAACCTGAGAGGTGCCGTTCGAGCACAAGGCCAAATCGCAAGGCAGAACCCCGAAATCCGGGCTATTCTCCTCGGTCTCGGCACAGAACATGAAGAAATTCTTGGCCGACCGTAACGCATAGTAGCGCAACTCGTTCCGCATAACATTCACACCCAAAGATGTCGCGCTTAACGTACTTTTAGTACGTTATACTTGACATTATGTAACCATTAGACGACATTTCGATTCATGGAAACTTACTCCAATCCCACAAGCAGGGCAGTTCAGCGGTATTATTGGCAGTTCGGCTTATCGATGGCCGCCTACGTGATCGTTATCTTACTAAGCCGCTGGATGTGGCACAATGCGAATGGCCGCTGGCAAACCGTCGTTGCGCTGTTTCCGATGATTCCAGCCGTTTTCGTCTTTGCTTCAATCGTGCGCTATCTATTGGCCACCGATGAGCTGCTGCGGCGAATAGCCGTCGTCTCCCTTGCACTGGCCGGCGGTGCGACCGCGCTGATCGCCGTCACTTACGGCCTGCTTGAGGGCGATGGTTTGCCGAGGCCCTCCGCCTGGTGGACCTACGGTGTCTTCATGGTCTCCTGGATCATATCCTCGTATTTTGTCCGGCGTCGCCACCAATGAAAAACCGCCTCAGGGTTCTTCGAGCCGAGCTCGACTGGTCGCAGCAGGAACTGGCAGATCGCATAGGAGTCGCGCGACAAACAATCATCTCGCTCGAAGCCGGAAAGTACGCTCCGAGCCTGCCCCTGGCATTCAAACTCAGCCAAGTCTTCAAGAAACCGGTCGAGGAAGTGTTCATTCCTGAGCCACTCGACTGATCCCATCTCATGAACGCACTATTCCCTTATTCTTTGCGCACTCTTCGAGTCGCCCTGCTCGGTTTCACCCTGGGCGCAGCCGGTGTGGCCCGGTGCGCAGCCGCCCTCTTTCTGCCAGCGCCGGTCCCGACCGCCTCGTTTGAGGCGGGAATGTTCCACGTCGACAAATACGGTTCCGGGAAGCAAACGCTCGTGCTGATTCCGGGCCTCGCAAGCGGACCTTGGATATGGAACGAGACAATCGCCAGGCTTGCGCCCCATTTCACAATCTTTGCGGTCGCCCTGCCGGGTTTTGACGGGCGCTCGGCCTCGGACAGGAAGAGCCTCTTCGCGAGCTTCTCCAGAGACTTCTGGGCGATGCTGGCCGAGAAGAGCATCACTAGGCCTGTTGTCATCGGTCACAGCCTGGGGGGAACGCTTGCCATTTCCCTTGCGGAAGAACACCCCGAGCTATTGGCGGGCCTGGTAGCGGTCGATGGCCTGCCGGTTTTCCCGATGCTGGCAAATGCGACGCCTGAGCAGCGCGCCGCCATGGCTTCGCAGTATTCTGGAATGTACTCGGCGCTCGATTCCACCGCGGCGCTTGCCAGCGAACGCTATTACATGAGCACCATCGGGACGATTCGGCCGGAGTTGGTCGAACCCACAGCGCAGCTCGAAGCCCGAAGCGACATGAAGGCCGTGGCTGCGTGGACGAAAGAGGATCTTTCAAGCGACCTGCGCCCGCAGTTGGAGCGGATCGTGATCCCGTTCCTCGAGATTATGCCCTACAATCCGGCCGATGCAAAGCCGCCCATGAACTATTCGCAGGAGCAAACGCTCGCCTTCTATCGCTCGCTCGTGGCCGGAGCCTCCAGAGTCTCGGTCGTCGCCATCGCCCCTTCGCGTCATTTCGTAATGCTGGATCAGCCCGAGGAATTCGAAAAAGAGATCGAACGCTTCCTAATCTCGGTCGATCGGGACAGCGGCAACCAATAGCGCGGAAAATGCCGTGCCAACACCACTTTGAATAAAGATGCGGGCCCAAAGGGTTGGCAAGTACGCTCAGTTCTTGGGTTGCTGCCGTTTCAGTGGCTAACGGAGTTCCGTAGGACTCAGACTGGATTTCACTTACACTTCTCATTGTCGACCTACACTTTGATTGTCGGGCGAAATAGGCCTTGTTGCATTGTCGAGCGGCCAGAATCCTTCAGAGGAGGTGCGTTTACACTTTGGATTGTCAGCAAACAGAGGGCTGTTTCCTGACAATGCAAAGTGCTGGGAGTGACACTGTAAGTGTAAGTGCTGACATACGAAGTGTAAGACGAGGGGTGTCACCCGACTTTCCAACTCGTTTCTTTCGTTTCTACCGAGGCGCTCATCGCTAGATACTCCCAGAGCGAGACGTGTCCCATACGATCGGCAGAGGACGACCATTTATCACTTGGCCGCTGATTCGATCTCATCTCGGGCGGCCACTTCCGAGAAATGCAGCGGAGTGGCAGCGGATGCCAAAACGTGGCCTACTCGCTCCCAACCAGTGACACTCATCATTTGGATGAGTTGACCCAATATGAAAGCGAGTGACGTTTTCGGACCCAAAATGCGCGATTCTTGCGCTCCGTGCTCTGCCACTATTCCGGAAAGGGAAATCCACGGTAACTCGGCGATTTCATCGTGGAGTTGGTGTGAAGCCACCTTCGGCTTAGACCCTCACAGTGAGTCTTGCGTCGGAGTGTCCGAAGAATTATTGGGCAGCTCCCCGGAGCTAATAACCTCCTCACACTCTTAGTGTATCTCCTGGCGGAGGATTATCGCCGCGAGCGCGAAAAGTTTGTTCTAGCCGCTCTTTGCCCGGCAGACAACCCACTCACGAGTGTGTAGGGGTCGATGTTAGCTTAGGTGCCAGGTAGGCGCGTCACCGTCGGAGTCGGCGTCGGCGTAGGCGAGGGCGTAGGAGTCGGGCTCGGTGTTGGACTTGGTGTCGGAGTCGGTGACGGCGTAGGCGAGGGCGTAGGAGTCGGGCTCGGTGTTGGACTTGGCGTCGGAGTCGGTGACGGCGTAGGCGATGGCGTAGGAGTCGGGCTCGGTGTTGGACTTGGTGTCGGAGTCGGTGACGGTGTCGGCGATGGCGTAGGAGTCGGGCTCGGTGTGGGACTTGGCGTTGGAGTCGGCGATGGTGTGGGCGTATGGGTCGGGGTCGGCGTTGGCGTATGGCTCGGCGTTGGTGTATGGGTCGGAGTCGGCGTATGGGTCGGTGTTGGTGTATGGGTCGGAGTTGGCGTATGGGTCGGAGTTGGCGTATGGGTCGGAGTTGGCGTAGGCGTGGGCAGCCCGGTTCCAATTCCGCTTGAAGGAGTGGGACTTGGCGTTGGAGTCGGCGATGGTGTGGGCGATGGAGTCGGGCTCGGCGTTGGCGTCGGTGTGGGACTGGGGGACGGTGTGGGCGTATGGGTCGGTGTTGGTGTATGGGTCGGAGTTGGCGTAGGCGTGGGCGTCGGGCTTGGAGTCGGCGCGACAAGCGCGGTCACCAAATTCGAGACATTGGGCGAACCGAGGCCTGTCAAAAGGTCGTAGTCCACACCGGCGGAATAGGCACCGTTGCCCAGGGTGCCTGACTGGGTGATGTCGTGAAACGCTGATGTCCCGAGCAAGGGGTAGATGCTGGGCCCGAGCAGGCCCAGGGAGGATTGGCCCGCGCTCGCCCTTGCCTGGTTAATGCAGGCGCACATCCCCGCCCAAATGGGCGAGGCGAAGCTGGTGCCGCCTGCGGCGCCCTCGGCTTGCACGCCGCCCGACCTGTAGACTATGGCTGTGTTCTGAGCGGATCCCTTCACATTCCAGGCAACGCCGGCCACGTCGGGAACCTGCCGGTTGGAGCCGACGCCGGTGAGGACCCCGGAACCCACCTGCCATGACGGTCGTCCGTAGATCGAGCTTATCCCGCCCCCCGTAGCGTTGCCGCCGGTGTCGTTTGTCGGATCCAGGAACCAGGCGGTTTCCGTGTTGATGGAGGCGTCCGAGTTCAGCTCGAGATCGGTGCCTCCGACCGCCGTGACATAGGGGTCGCTGGCGGGAAATTCCGCGTCGAGCGGATATGAGCTTGAATAGCCGTTGGTCGCCCCGGTCGGGTCCGGGTTCGAGCCTCCGTCTCCGGAGGATGCAAACAGCGTCACGCCCGCATTTTCGAGCACGCCGAATATGTTGTGGAATGCCAGCAGGTCAGTCGCGGTGGTCTGGTCTTCGGAGCCACCGAAACTCATGGATACGATGTTCAGGTTCTGGACGGTGGCGCGGTCCGAGGAGAGCTGTGTCAGACCTGCGACGATTTCCACCTCGCTGAGCTGGGGTATGTCGTAGAAGCGGACCGCGGCCCCTGGGGCCATTCCGGACGACCATTCCACGTCAATGCAGCCCTCCACCCCGTCGTTGGGCGCCGAGCCCCCGTCCACCGTGACGATGCTGTAATTGCTCAGCGTCTGCGGGACGTTGCAGTCCGTCCAGAACAGCGAAACGTCCGCGCTCTGGGGCGGGGGACCCTGCATGATGATCCCGATCGCCTGTCCCGAGCCCGTGAGGCTCGCGGGTACGTTGTACGCGGTCCGGACGTCGGGGGGCGCCAGGAACGAGGAGCCGAAGGGCTTGGTAAGGGCGCCCCTGTGAAAGCGCAGGTGGGGCTGTAGGCCCATGACTCCCAGGATGACTGAGCTGTAGGCGCCTGGCACCGAAGGAGGGGTGACAGCCGATGTGAATTCGCCCTCGTTCGTCGCCACCCGTGAAAACTTCAGCTGAAACACCCTGGCCACTTCCGATACGGAATGGTGGACGAAGATATTCAGCCTCATGGGGTCGTGGGTCTCGTCCATGACGAAGCCCTCGCCCAGGAGCCAGGCCACCACCCGGTCGTAATCGGATTTAAGGGGAAGGTATCTAGCCTCCATCTCGTCGCCGGGGATCGTTTCCAGGCTGCCCAGCCTGCTGTGCAGCTCGAAGGAGAGGCGCATCTGCAGGCTCACCACCACGTGCAAGGGCGACGCCATTTCCACGGACGTCAGGGTGTCCCTCACGACATGCGGCCGGCCGGGCTGCGGGATTGCCGAGATTTCGATGATCGACTCGGAGATCGTGACCCGGTCGCCCGGGCCCGGGGTCGCGCCGGGATCCGAGGCGAAAAGGATGCCGGGCAGCAGAAAGGCTCCGGCCAACCCCCTTAGAAGTGAACTCCTGAGCTTCATCCTCAAGAGTCCGGGCCTAAGGGCCCTGGATGGTTTACCCGCAGACATCGCTTCGTTATGCTCCCGCAGCTTTATGAGCTCGGCAATCAGTGCATCCGGGTTTGCGATCGGGTAACCACTTCTCTCCAGAAGCACGGATTTGCCATCTCGGCAAGGCTGTTAAGCGCAAAGACACGCCCAACGGTTGCCGAGGCGGCGAGACAGATCGGAGCCTTTGCGGCGGCCCACTTCGTCTGGGGGACAGGCTTTGAACTCCTCGGCGAACTTCGCGATGAAGCTCCGGGTCGGCCACGCACATGCTACGCCGGAGGCGCGGATGGCCCGACCCACGATCTTGTCGGCGCAACGTCATCTCCCAAGCGCTAGCTGGGAATCGAGCTCGCAGCTCATCGGGCCCATGGACGCTTCTCATTGTAAGCCGACACTTCAATTGCCGGAGCAGATGCAGCGTGTTGCTTTGTCAGAAAGCCGAAACGGCTCAGAGGGAGCCCACGTACACTTTGCTTTGCCAGGAAACAAGGGCCGGTGCAAGCAGGGCCACGCCAACTCCGAGCCACCGGATAGAGAAACGGAGGTCGGTTGGCGCGCGGTCAGTTTGAGCCGTTGCGGATGGCGTAAATCTTGTAGCCCATGTCGCGGGCCGCGGCGGTGGTCTCAACATAGGGCGTGTCACAGATGTCCAGAAACCCAATCTGGTAGTTCTCGCCGTCAAGGCGTCCGGTCGTGGACTCGTCGTACAACTGGAACCAATGCGCGCCCACGATGGCCGGATTGCACAGCGCGCTGGTCACATAATAGCGGTACGCCTCGGCGCGCTGGTTCTGGTTGAACACGCTGCGGAGACCCGTGTGGAACTTGCCCCGGTCCAGGGCTCCCATGTGGAATTCCCCAACGATGGCCGGCTTGTCGACGCCGTCCGGCAGCGCGACGTCGTCCAGGGTGAATTTGTAGAAGTTGAAGCTCACCACGTCGCAGTACTTGGCGGCGATGCGAACGATATCCTTTCGGGACTCCGGCACGTCGGGCCAGTCATGGTAGTCCAGGCGGCTGCCAAGGTAGAGCTTGTTTGGCATCACCTCCTTGCCCACGGCGCTTACCTGCCGGTAGCACCGCTCGAACCAGTCGGGTTCCAGGCTCGCGTGGATCTCGTTGTCCACGAAATAGCCGATGCACCACGGATCATCCTTCGCCTTGGCGGCTGCTGCGGTCAGCCGGCGGCGCATCCCCTCGGCCCAAGCCGGGCTATCGGGATCAATGGGGGATCGCCGCTCCCCGCTCGAAACATAGAGCGTATAGGGCATCTTGCGCATCTGGATGAACGACGGGTCGGTCCAGCTGCCCAGGGTGTTGATTCCCCAGCTTTTCAGCCGCACGAGAATGCGGTCGCTGACGCGGGCCCGCCAATCTGCGCCGTACTTCTCCTGCAGGTTTCGTCCCAGAAAGTCGCCGCCCGGAGCGGGATCCGCGTAAAAACGCTCCCGCCCCGCGGTTAGCGTGAAGGTCTCGCTGAACTCCACGCAGTCGATCCCGTCCGACCAAAAGAGCCTCCCCTCGGGGTCCACAAGCCACCATTTTCCCTGGAACTTTTGCACGCGGAAGTGGCCTGTCGCCCCCATCTGGGGGCCCGCCGCCCAGCCGCCGTACTGATCGAGGCCGGCCGGTCCCGGATGGACGGCCAAATCCCTGTTCTCCAGCTGGATGCTGGCGGAAAGATCGGCATCCGAATGGGTCTTTCCCGGCCAGTCCTTGCGGTTGTGTTGGCCGTAGCGGTCGATGAATGGAAAGAACCCTGCAATGTCGGGTGCCTTCGAAGTACCGAACGGGCGGATGTTTCCCACCTGAATCGTCGCGGCGCTGCGGGGCATCACCATGAACACCTTCAGGCTGCTTGCCGTGATCGGCTCCTCGATCCCCGCCCATAGCGACATCTTTCCTCCCGGAATGCCGTGCATCCCGGGAAACTCAGCCGCGTCGGCGGCCGCGAGCTTCATCCGGCGCGCAAAAACATAGATCGTGCGGGTCCTTCCGGGAGGGACCGTGACATAACCGCGCACCCAGGTGTCCAGGTTAAGGTCGGCAAAGACCCGGACTGGCTGGCGCCCGCTGTTGGCAATGTCGACGGCAACCCCGAGGCGGTCGTTGATGTCCGTCTGCGCGAAGGTGAATACCGCCGAAGGCTTTCCATCCCCCGTCGGAAACCCTATTTCAAAACGGCCGTCGCCCCGGGAGGGGCCCAGCGTGGCGCCGTCACCGGAGACCCGGACATTCTGGAACGCCGGGCCCTGAGGCCGTGTGTCTATGCCGCCGCCTGCGGCGTCATTCGTGCCGCTGCGCCAGGCGCCAAGGCAGCCCGAGAGCAGCAGCGCCATGATCGGGGGCATGACTCGGAACATGCGGCCCACTCGGTTGGCGGGCCTGCCAAGGGGAGGGGGCATAGCTGCCGGATTCTCGCGAGGGGCATCGCTTGGCTCAAGGTCCTAGGCCTTAGGGGTGACGAGCAGGCATTCAAAGACCGGTCGCATGATGGTCAGACTTCGCCGCGCCGTCCCGCGCGTCGGGCGGCAGCAGCCGAATGTGGGTCGGTTCGTCGCGGTTGCAGGCGAGCCAGCCGTCTTGCGCCTTTAGCTCCACAACCTGGATCGAGCTGCGCCGGAGCGACAAGAGGTTCTTGTCCCCGGGGCTGATCGTCCCCGCCCGCCCAGGGTGGGTGAAGTAAAAGCAATAGACCCTGTCGCTGCTGACGACCACGCCCGGGTGCCCGCCGTTCACCGCGTCGTCCGGGCCGTGGCCGGGCACGCCCAGAAGGTCGCTTGGCTGCGCCTGCCAGTGCAGGAAATCATCGGTGCGGTAGACCCCCAGGCCCTTCCACAAATCCACGAGCATCCAGCCGTGGCCCTTCCACTCGAAGACGTATGGGCCTTCGCCTGGACGTCCGCTTACATCGGACGCCTTGCCGCGATCCACCCACACGGCAAGGTCGGGGCTGTCGGCAAAGTGCATGGACTTGGTGTCGCGCTCGTTGTTGTACCACATGCGCCACGTGCCGTCGCCCAGCCGATGCACGCACGGGTCGATCACCCTGTCGGACGCCAGCTTGAGCGCCTGGGCGTGGCGCTAGGTGCGCAAATCCGGGCTCGTGAGGTGCACGATCGTCCTAGGATGCTGCCAGTCCTCAAAGATCCCCGGAACCACGGCGATGTACAGGTGATGCACGCCATCGGGTCCGGTGACGACTTCGGGTGCCCATTCGGTCGGCTCCTGGCCGCCCAAATCCTGCGGCAGGTCGATTTCCGCGGTGCCGACATACGCCCAGTGCGCCCCGCCGTCGGCCGATTCGGCGATGCCGATGCGGGTGCCATGCGCCCAGGCGACCCCGGAGAGTCCCGCCATGTTGGCGCGGCGGTTGGTGTAGAACATCCACCACTTGCGGACGTGCGGGTTCCAGAGCACGACCGGGTCGGCGGCGCCGTCGAAAACGGGGTCGCGATAAAGGGGCTTTGCCTCCACAAGCCCGGAATCTGGCCCTTGGGCGCCGGTCGTCGGGAGCCCGGCGCCCACCAAGAGGAAAGCGACCGCGAGGAATGTGTGCTTAGGCAAATCCATCAGTTACTCCGAACATTTCACCGAAAAGGGGCTGTGAATTCTGTAACAAATGAAGAGCTAATTTCTTGCGGGGTAATCAACCGAGACCCGGCCGGAAAGACTCAGCGAAAAGGGTCAGGTTGATGATTTAGAACGGCTCATGATGGTCGTGACGATTTGTCGGCCGAATCACACTTCTGCAGACAGGTACCCCCTGCACGTTCGGAGCCTTCGATGAAACTTGCGAGACAGTTTGATCAATTGAGAAATTCATAGATGCAATGTAGCACTTTCGCGAGACCCGGCAGGATTTTACTCTCCCCCATGAAGATCCCCTTCAGCACCCTGGCCCTTGTTCTTGGATTCGGCGTGTCCCTGCAGGCGGAGGATGCCCCCAGCACCTTCGTCGATGGCAACGGCATCATGCGCTGGACGACCACCCAGAAGGAGATCGCGCTGTTCGGCGTCAATTACACCGCACCGTTCGCCTACTCCTTCCGGGCGCACCGGCGCCTCGGGATTCCCATCGAGAAGGCGATCGACGCCGACACCTACCACTTCGCGCGCCTTGGATTCGATGCGTACCGCGTGCACGTCTGGGACCGGGAAATCAGCGACCCGGATGGCAACCTCGTGGTGAACGAGCATGTGCGCGCGTTCGACTATCTCCTGGCGAAGCTGAAGGAGCGCGGGATCAAGATCATCCTGACCACGATGCAGTTCGGGGACAACGGGTACCCGGAGGGCGGCGACCCGATGAACGGGTTCTCGAGGAAGTACGGAAAGCGGGGCTGCCTCGAGAACAAGGAGTCCTGGCCGCTCCAGGAGCGCTACCTGACGCAGTTCATGGACCATGTGAACCCGATCACGGGTTTGGCGTACAAGGACGATCCGGACATCATCGCGTTCGAGATCTGCAACGAGCCGGGCCACCTTGAGTACGCGCCGACGCTTGAGTATATCAATACGATGGCCAAGGCGATCCGGGACGCGGGCTGCCGGAAGCCCATATTCTACAACATGAGCCATGGGATCCCGGTCTACCAGGCGTACCTGGATGCGGGAGTCCAGGGCGGCACCTTCCAGTGGTATCCCTCCAACCTCGTCGCCGGCCACGAGCAGTGGGGCAATTTTCTCCCGTACGTCGACGACTACCCGATCCCGTTTGCGGGCGATGCGAAATTCCGCACCAAAGCCAGGATCTTCTACGAGTTCGACTCCGCCGACATTGGCAGGTCGTACATCTATCCAGCGATGGCGCGTACGTTCCGGAAGGCCGGGGCGCAGTTCGCGACCCAGTTCGCCTACGACCCCATGTACATCGCGGGCGCCAACACGGAGTACCAGACGCACTACCTCAACCTGGCCTACGCCCCGCAAAAGGCGCTGAGCATGAAGGTGGCCGGCGAGGCTTTCCGGCGCGTGCCCCTTTACAAGGATTACGGCGAATACCCGGGCAACACGTCGTTTGAGGGCGTCCGGGTAAGCTACGAGGAGGACCTTTCCGAACTGGCGACGGACGGCGAGTTCTACTACTCCAACCGGACCTCGACCAAGCCGCCCGTTCCGGACCACTTGGCCCATGTCGCGGGCTATGGAAGCTCGCCGGTGGTCTCCTATCCGGGCCAGGGCGCATATTTTCTGGACCGCCTCGATTCCGGCGTGTGGAGGCTCGAGGTGATGCCCGATGCGATCTGGGTGCGGGACCCGTTCGAGAGGCCGAATCCAGCGAAGCAGGTCTCGGTCATCGCTTGGAATGAATGGCCGATGCGGATCGACCTTCCCGACCTGGGCGGGAGCTTCAAGGCCGTGGGTCTTAACGACGGAAACCCGTTCGAAGCGCAGGCCGACGATGGCACGCTCAGGGTCCGGCCCGGCGCCTACCTCCTCACCCGGGGCGGTGCCGTCTCAAAATGGGGCCCGAACGACAAGTGGGGGCGAATAACGCTGAAGGAATTCGTCGCGCCTGGCCCGACCATCGACCGGACATACGTCATCCACGACCCGATTGTCGAGGTGACCGGCGGCGAGGACCTGCGCATCGCGGCCAAGGTCGCGTCCCCAGGCTCGGTGGACAAGGTCGAGCTCGTGGCTTTTCTGCCGCAACCCCCGTATGTTGTCGATCAGCGGAGCCCTTCCAACAAGCGCGTTCAGCCGGGAGGGGGGCCACGTGGCGACCGGGGCGTCATGACTCTCGTCATGAGAAGGGACTCGGGTTTCCAGTATTCCGCGACAATCCCGGGAGAAGCCCTTCGTGAGGGCATCCTGCGCTACCACATCACCGTCACAACCCGGGGGGCTGCCGAAACCTTCCCTTCAATGATCGCCGGACATCCCACAGACTGGGATTTCTATGGTTCACCCTGGACCGCTCGGGTCGTCCCCAAGGACGCCCCGATCGTGCTGTTCGATGCCGGCGCGGACTCTGCAAAGATCACAGCCGACCATCGCGACATGATGTACGACATCGTGCCCTCGGACAGGCCGGGAACGAGCGCCATGGCGGTTGACGTGCAGGGTCTCGACGAGGGGGAGCACGACCATTCGTTCCGGTTCTATTTCAAGGACAAGATCGGCGGAAGGGGACGCTGGCTTGGCGCCGCCCGCACGATTGTGGTGTACGGCAAGTCCGCGACGGGCAACGCCTGCCCGCTGCAGCTGGCGCTGATCACCGCCGACGGCATCGCCTACGGTGGAATCGTGGCGGTCCAGCCCGGATTCGGCGCCTATTCGGTTCCCGTCAGCGCACTGCGAAAGGTCCGCTCCCCAAACATCCCTCACGGGTATCCCGTGTTTGTCCATTATTGGTCATCGATTGGCGCCGACATCCCCATGGACATGAATCGCGCAGAAAGCATCCTGGTCTCGATTGGGCCTGGAATCGCAGCCAGCGAGCTGGGGGGTGTACACGGGGCCCTGATCGAGCGCATTTGGCTCGAGTAGTGCGGTCCATCGGACAAAAGCCCCATCGTGGAGCACGGAAGCCAAGCCAAAAACCCTTGATCAACCGGGAGATTTTTCTGGAGGTCGGCGCTTCGGCCTTTGGACTACATTGCGATGAAATCGCCTCTCCAGAGCCGATTCACGCCGCGGAGCCTTGAGTTGCTGAGCAGTTACAGCCGCGAGAAGCTCGCGGGAGACATTCGGGCGGCCGTGACCGTGGGGTTCATCGCGTTGCCGCTGGCGCTGGCCTTGGGCGTGGCGAGCGTGCCATTCGGAGCGCGGATGCCATTCCCGGCTCCGGCTATCGGGCTGTTCACGCTAGGGGCGAAGGAAGCGCCAAGGGCTTGGGGCTTCATAGGCGCATCGGGGTATGGGGCTCTGGAAAGTTGAAGCACTCTCGACCTTCCGGGGGGGCATCAAGGATTAGATGTCTGTGCCAGCTAAGGCGATCCTAACCTGTTAGCATCATTGGCTCAGCCCCTTGCCCTTGCGCCGCCCTCCAGCGCGGCAAACCGGGCCTTTGGCTGGAGATTGGTAATATTCTGGAGTTGAATCGCATCATGAAGAGAGCGGTTTAGTTGAAGCATCAATTAAATAGTTGACATATCAACTAATGGCGCCACGCTCCCCTTCGTGCATCTCGTCCTCCAGATCCTCGCGACTGCCCAGGCCCTGCAAAAGGAGGCCCAGCGCACCTTCAAGCCGCACGCGCTGACGGCCGCGCAGTTCAACGTGCTCCACCTTCTGTCCGGCCAGCCGGCCGGCATGCGCGCCTCGGACCTCGCCCGCGCCCTGATCGTCGATCCCTCCAATGTCACGGGTCTCCTGAAGAGGATGAAGCTGGTGGGCCTGCTCAAGGAGCTCGCGAATCCCCGCGATCGCCGGCAGCACGTTGTCGCGTTGAGTGCGAAGGGACGGGCGGCCTGGGGGGCCGCCCGCATCGACTACGAGAGGAAGCTGGCGGCGCTGGATGCGGTCCTGAGCGCAGCCAACCGCGAGGCTGCCGAGAAGGTTCTGCTGCAGCTCACGAGCGCGGTGGCCACGCTCTGATGAAAGCAGGGGCTCACATGCGCGGGGCAGCCGGCGCAGGCCGGATTGCAGGATCGCCTGAAGCGGTCCGACAGCCGGCGGACCACGCGCTATGAACGCACTTCTCGTCCTGCTCGCTGTCTACCTGATCGCCGTCCTGGTGGTCCTGCCGATCTGGGTGATCATCAAGATCCTGAGGCATGACGGCGATCTCGATGTCCTCCAAAGCCGGCTCCGCTCCCAGGAGGATGAGATCAGGGCGCTGCACGTGACGGTGCGGGACCTTTCGGCTGTCGTTCTGTCGAAGCTGGGGACGCAAGCCGCCGCGTCGGCTAGGGCCGACGGGCCTGTCGCACCGGAGAAGGAGCCCGCGGCGAAGCCGGCGGCCATCGAGGTGCGTCGGCAGCCGGCCCGTGCCGCCATGCCCGCCGCCGCCGCCCCGCCGGCGCTCCCTGTCGGGCAACCCGGGGTCTTCGAACCACCCCCGCTTCTCCCCGCGTCCTTCGAAGTCCCGCCCATCCCGGCCGGCGGCACTCCGGCCCCTGTCCGGCCCGCGATCAACTGGGAGCAGTTCATGGGCGCGAAGCTCTTCGCCTGGCTCGGCGGCCTCGCGCTGTTTCTCGGCGTCGCGTTCTTCGTCAAGTACTCCTTCGAGCACGACCTCATTCCGCCTGAGGTGCGCGTGGCGCTCGGCTTCCTCCTGGGAATCAGCCTGATCGTCGGGGGACTGAGGGTCCCGATCGAGAGATACCGCATCACGGGGCAGACGCTGGCGGCCACGGGCGTCGTGTCGCTCTACGCGGTGACGTTCGCATGCAACTCGATCTATCACTTCTCCTTCTTTGGCCCCGTGCCGACGTTCCTGCTGATGACCCTGGTCACGGCGGCGGCCTTTGTGATTGCCGTTCGGCTGGACGCGCAGGTGGTCGCGATCCTGGGCATCCTCGGCGGCTTTCTCACGCCCATCCTGATCAACACGGGGCACGACAACCCGGCCGGGCTGTTCGGCTACGTCGCAATCCTCGTGTTGGGACTCGTCGCCGTGGCGCTGCACCGCGGCTGGCTCTATCTCGTCCCCCTGGGCGCCGCCGGCACGGTGCTGATGCTGTTCGCGTGGGCCGAGAGATTCTACGTGCCCGGCAAGACAGGCACGGCGATGGTCGTGTGCCTTGGGTTCTGCGCGCTGTTTCTCGGCGCGGCGGAGGCGGCGCGCCGCCTGGGCCGGGATTCGCCCGTGGTCAGCCGCACGGCGATCGCCCTGCCGGCGGTCGCATTCTGCTTCGCGCTCTTCTTCCTCGAGCATCCCGGTGCCGCGGGCCCTGGGCTGTTCTTCACCTTCGTCCTCCTGACGAGCCTGTGCGTCTTCATCCTGGCGTGGAGGGAGAACCTGGGCGAGCTGATCACCGGGGCCGCGGGAATCTCCGCCTTCATCATCGCGCGCTGGGCGGCCAACACGTTCGCCGTGGAGCATGCGCCGGTGGTCGTGGCCGTGTGCCTCGTCTTCAGCGCGGTCTACTTCTTGGTCTACATCGCCGCCCGCCGGCTCGGTCGGGCGACGCCGCCCGTCCTGTGGGCGGCGGTGGGAATGCCGGCCCTCGGCCTGGCATTCGCCTATTTCCTGATGGGGCATCCGTCGGCGGGCGCCCGCCCCGGGCTGCTGTTCACCCTGATCTTCGCGAGCGATGCCCTCCTGCTTGGACTGGCATGGCTGGATGAGCGCATGTCGAGGCTCCACCTGGCCGCGGGCCTGGCGGTGTTCGCGCTGCTTGCGGTCTGGACCGCCAGGAACCTCACCGACGCCCTGCTGCCGTGGGCGCTCGCGGTCAGCCTGCTCTTTGCGGCGCTGCACACGGCGTTTCCCCTGATGCTCGAGCGCCGCCGCGCCTCCGCGGCGCCGTCGTGGTGGAACCAGCTGTTCGCCCCGCTCGCGCTGCTGCTGCTGCTGTTTCCGATCTACAGGTTCGAGGCGGTGTCCCTGCTCATCTGGCCCGCCATCCTGCTGGTCGACGCGATCGCCGTCGGCGTGGCGGTGTTGAGCGCGTCGCTCGCCGCCGTGGCGTCCGTGCTCGTGCTCACGCTGCTGGCCACCGGCATGTGCATATTCCGGGTGTCCGCGGACGTCGTCTTTGAGCCCGGGCTGCTGCTCGTCATCGGCGGGTTCTCGATCTTCTTCTTCTTCGCGGGCCTGTGGCTCGCGCGCAGGCTCGGAAGCCGGCTGCCGGCAGCGGATCCGCGCCTGGCGGGCGTCCTCGGAAATGCCAGGAGCCAGATTCCGGCGTTCTCCTCGCTGCTTCCGTTCTTGCTCTTGATCATGGTGTGCGCCCGGCTGGGCGTGCCCGACCCGTCGGCCGTCTTCGGCCTCGGGCTCCTCCTGGTCATCCTCACGCTCGGGCTGGCGCGGCTGCTCGCCGTGGAATGGCTCCCGGCCTGCGCGCTGGCTGGCGCGGCCTCGCTGGAATACGTCTGGCACGTGCGCCATTTCAGCTCCGCGGCGCCGGGCCTGCCGCTGGCGTGGTATGCCGGCTTCTACGCCGTGTTCGCCGCCTACCCGTTCCTCTTCCGGCGCGGCTGCGCCCGGCTGACTGGGCCATGGGCCGTGGCGGCGCTGAGCGGGCCGGCGCACTTCTGGATGGTCTACCAGGCAATCAAGACCGGATGGCCCAACAGCTTTCTGGGCGTGGTGCCCGCGGTCTTCGCGGTGGCGCCGCTCTGCAGCCTTGCCGCCATCCTGCGCACGGCGGCGGAGGACAACCCGAGGCGCCTCGGCCAGCTCGCGTGGTTCGGCGGCGTGGCGCTGTTCTTCATCACGCTCGTGTTCCCGATCCAGTTCGACCGGCAGTGGATCACTGTGGCATGGGCGCTCGAGGGCGCCGCGCTCCTGTGGCTCTTCCACCGCGTCCCGCATCCGGGCCTGCGCGCCACCGGCGCCGTGCTGCTGGCCGTCGTCTTCGTCCGGCTGGCGCTCAACCCCGCGGTCCTCGAATACCACGTTCGCGGCGGCACGGCCGTGTTCAACTGGTACCTCTATGCCTACGGCGTGGCGATAGCCTCCCTCTTCGCGGGCGCACGGCTGCTGGCCCCGCCCCGGCAGAACGTGCTCGGCGTCAACGCGCAGCCGCTGATCTATGCCCTTGGCGTCATCCTCTCGTTCATTCTCCTGAACATCGAGATCGCCGACTACTTCACGCTGCCCGGGGCGTTCACGCTCACCTTCCAGTTCTCCGGCAATTTCGCGCGCGACATGTCCTACACCATCGGGTGGGCCCTCTTCGCGCTCGGCCTGCTGTCCGCCGGCATATGGAAGCGGCAGCGGAGCGTGCGTTATGCCGCCATCGCGCTCCTGAGCGTCGCCCTGCTCAAGCTCTTCCTCCACGACCTTGCGCGCCTCGAGGCGCTCTACCGCGTCGGCGCCCTCTTCGCCGTCGCGGTGATCGCGATCCTGGCGTCGTTTGCCTACCAGCGCTTCCTGCCGAGCAATGAAAAGACCCTTCCACCGCAGCCTTAACCGCCCGGCGCTGCTGCTGGCGCTCTGCGCCGCCGTCAGCTGCCCGGCCCTCACGCCAACGGAGTGGCAGCACCGGCAGGCCCTCAACGTCGCCGCTCCCGGGCTCGTGCGCGTGGACCTGTCCCCGGCGTCGTTCGACGCCGCAGGGCCGCAGCAGGAGGACCTTCGCGTCATCGACCCGGCGGGACTCGAGATTGCCCTCCTGCTCGACCGGCCGCCCGCCCCGGTGGCGCACATGGTCCGGCCGTCCTCGTTCGATGTGAGGCTGGCGGCCGGCTCGACCCAGGTCACGATAGCAACCGGGACGACGGACAGGCTCTCCGCGCTGTTCCTGGAGACGCCAAGCCCGTTTTTCCTCCGGGCCGCGAGCATCGAGGTCTCCGAGAACAACTCGGATTGGACCGCCCTAGACCAGGGAATCCCGATATTCCGCCAGTGGGGGGCGGAGAGGCTCGAGCTGCCCATCGGCGGCCGCACGGCGGCCTATGTGCGTGTCACGGTCCCCGACAATCGAGGCGGCCCGCTGCCGTTCACGGGCGCGAGGCTCCTTTCGGAGCCCGCTCCCGCGCCCGAGCCGGTCCCCGTGGGCACGCGCATTTCCGGCCGCGATGAGTTCGCCGGCGAGACGGTGCTGACCCTCTCCCTTGACGCCAGCCACCTGCCGCTCGCGGCCCTTGCGCTCGACACCAGGGAGCCGCTCTTCATGCGCCGTGTCACGGTCTGCGTCCGCGAGGTGCGCGATGGCATCCCCGCTGAGCGCACGATCGGATCGGGCACGCTCTTTCGGATCGCGCTCGACGGGGCACCCGCCCGCGCGCAGCTGGAGCTGCCCGTGGCCTTCACCCCGTCCACGCGCGAGCTGCTCGTCCACATCTACAACGGCGATTCGCCCCCGCTTGCCGTCGACGCCGTCAGCCTGAAGCGCCGGCCCGTCAACCTGCTGTTTATGGCGCCCGCCGCCGGGAGCTACACGCTGCTCCTGGGCAATCCTCAGGCGCCGGCCCCGCATTACGATCTCGCCGCCTTTGCCGGAGAATTGCGCGGGGCCAGGGTCGCCGTTGTCGTTCCGGGGGACATCGGGGACGTGCCCGACTACCATCCGCGCGAGGCGCTCGGAGCGCCGGCGATGCCCGACGTACCGCTGACGGGTGCGCCGCTCGACGCCCGGGACTGGATGTTCCGCAGGACCATCCTGATCGCCGACGCGGGCGTGCAGGAGCTTGAGCTCGATCCCGAGGCGCTAGCGAAGTCGCGTCCGGACTTCGCCGACCTGCGTCTGCTGCGCGACGGCAACCAGATTCCCTACGTGCTTGAGCAGCCCGCGCTGGCCCGGTCGCTGGATCTGGAGCCGGAGGCCTCGGCGGACCCGAAGCGACCCACGGTGAGCGCGTGGAGGGTCCGCCTGCCCAAGGCGGGCCTGCCCCTGCGCAGCGTTGTGCTTGCGTCGCCGACTTCGCTTTTCCAGCGCCAGTTCCGCATCTTTGAGAGGCTGACGACTGAGGACGGAAGTCCCTACGAATACACGCTCGCCTCAGGCCAATGGAGCCGGACGCCCGATCCCGGCGTTCCGGAGAACCGGGTGTTTGGCCTCCAGGATCGGATGCACACGGACACCCTCTGGATCGAGGCCGACAACGGGGACAACCCCGCAATAGCGCTCGGGGCCGTGCGGGTGATCTATCCCGTGGTGCGCCTCGTCTTCAAGGTCGCGGAACCCGACGGCTTCACGCTTGCCTATGCCAACAAGTCGGCCAACGCCCCGCGCTACGACCTGAGCCTCGTGGCCGTGAGGCTGCTCACGTCCAGCCGCAACGTAGCGCACCTGGGCGCCGGCGAACCGGGCACCGGCGCCAGGAATCCGTTTGCCGGGATCAACGGCGGCTATGTCTTCTGGGGTGCGCTCGCGTTGGTGGTCGTCGCGCTGCTCGTGGTCGTGGCAAAACTACTGCCCAAGCCGTCCGCGTGAACGGAAAGCCCGCGCCGTCCTCAGGCGCCGGTGGATTCGGCCTCACCAACTGAAGCCGATGCCGACGGCAACCGGAATATAGAAGGCGGTTGCCACCCCCGCGACGAGAGGCCCGCCCACGCGCACGGAGCTGACGCCTATGCCTAGCCTCGACGCCACCAGTGCGGTGCGGGCGTCCGCCTGTTCCCGAAGGACGGCTGCGTGGAGGCGGTTCAACACGTGCGGCTTTCGGAGGTCGGACGGGGCGGAATTGACGAGACTCTGGCCGGGGGGCGGGGGTGCTTCCCGCGCCAGGAACGGCGGCAGCGGGGATGGAACCCTGGCGCGCGGGTCGTATTTGTAGAACGAAACGGCCTCCTTGCGAATGTCCGTCTGCGGAACGACCGCGCCGGGATCGCGGTCCTCGCCGGCCGCGACCGCAACGGCTGACACGAGCAGAAGGACGAACGCCGCAGGCTTCATCCGCCGGGCCGACGCGGCGATCGGGGCGCGTCCGCAGGATTCATGGCCTGGAGTTGTGGTCTCATGGCCCGGGTAGTTATGAGTCAGAGTATTCGGGAGCCGGTTCCAGCAACCGGCAGAATTGCCGGTCTGACTTAATATACCGGTTTTCCCTGGCCGCGAAACCACAATTCGGCGGATTCGCGGCCTTTGGGGCCCTTCGATGACCGGCCAATCCTCCCGCTGTCGCCTGGGCGCGGCGCAGTCGGGCGTTCAAGTGGGCGCGGAGGGCGCCCGCATCCGGCCCAAGTCACCTGGCATTGACGCCCAGGTAGTTGCCGTAGCCCACGGTCAGCGTGGAAAGAATGAGGATCGCGATGCCGGCGCCGATCAGCACGTGGGTGCGGCGGCTCGCGCCCTTCCACTCGTGCAGGATCCATCCCCACATCGTGCTGAATATGATGATGCTGGCCATGTGCAGCGTCCATGAGGAGAAGCGGAACTTGCCCATCTGCGTCTCGCCCATGGTGTAGAAGAAGAACTGCATATACCAGGTCGTGCCGGCCAGGACGCAGAAGAAGAGATTGAGCGCCACGGGGATCCGAAGGTCGGCCGGCGCCACGGCCGCCGGGTTGGAGACCGGGCGGAGCGTGCGGCTCACGTACTGGTATCCCGTCCTGTTTCGCAGGTTGAGCGCTACGCACCAGATCAGGTTCGTCGTGAACCCCCCGAAAAGAACCACGACCAGCTTGGGCAGTCCGGTCCAGAGGGGGCCGGTCCCGGCGTCCGCCGAAAGCCGGGCCATGGGGCTTCCCGCATCCAGGCCGTACGCGAAGAAGGAGCTCATGATGCCGGAGAAGGTGGCCACGAGCATTCCCTTCGAGAAATTGAACTCCTTCACCACGGACGTCTTCATCTCCTCGGGCATCTCGTGCTCCTTGGAGAATCCCGCCAGGGCGGCGATCGCGATGCCGGTGAGGCACACGCCGATGCCGAGGAGGGTGACCTTTCCGGATCCGCTGGCCGCGATCGCCGCCAGCTGGCCCCTGAATATCGGCGGGACCAGCGTGCCGAAGGCGGCGCAGAAGCCCAGCGCGACCCCCATCCCGAGCGACATCCCCAGGTAGCGCATCGTCAATCCGAAGGTCAGCCCGCCAACGCCCCACATCGCGCCGAACAGCCACGCGAAGAAGAGCGTGCGTCCGGAGGTTCGGCCGATCACCCCGACCAGGTCGTTCGTCAGCAGCAGCCCGAGGACCCAGGGCGCTATGATCCAGCTGAAGAATCCGCCCACGAGCCAGTAGGTCTCCCACGCCCAGTTCCTCACGCGCCGATAGGGCACGTAGAAGCTCCCGGCGGCCAGGCCGCCGAGCCAGTGGAAGCAGACTCCGAGGAAGGGGTTTGGGTTCATTGGTCCGGGGTCGGTAGGGGGGCTTGGCTCCCTCGGGGGCAGGGGTCGAGCCGGAACTGGGGTTATCAAACGGCGGCGCGAGAACCCGGCCGTTCAGGGCCGGGATGAAGCGCCGACAAGGGTCTTGGATACCCTGTGCAAGGAGGCGCCGCCCGTCGAGCAGACAAAGGCGCCTGGGCTCCAGGAATGGTCACCCCAAGAAGAGCCCTCAACCTCGCGGAGGCGCGGCCTGCGAAAATGGCGGGGCGGACCGGCCCTGATGGGCCGGGAGGAGGCCAAGAACGGCAGGAGCGGGCCCGGCCATACGGCATTGAGGTTCGTTCCCGGGGCGTCCAGTCTTACGGCATGAACCCATCCGCATACCCGGCTGCGCGGGAAGCGTACGACGCTTCGGGCGTCGACACCGAGGCCGCCCTGGCCACCCTGGCCGCCACCCCCGTTTCGATCCATTGCTGGCAGGGCGACGATGTCGGCGGGTTCGAGCGGCCGGGGGCCACGCTCGAGGGCGGCGGCATCCAGGTCACCGGCAGCCATCCCGGCAGGGCACGGACGAACGACGAGCTCCGCCGCGACCTCGAATTCGCGTTCGGGCTCATCCCGGGGCGGCAGCGCGTCAACCTGCACGCCATCTATGGCGATTTCGGCGGCAGGACGGTCGAGCGCAACGCAATTGGCCCCGAGCACTTCGCGGGCTGGATCGAATGGGCGAAGGCGAGGCGCGCCGGGCTCGACTTCAACCCGACCTTCTTCTCCCACCCGCTGGCGGCCGACGGCTTCACGCTGTCGCACCGCGACGCCTCGGTGCGCCAGTTCTGGATCGAGCACGCCGTCGCGTGCCGCCGGATCGGGGCCGCGATGGGCCGCGCGCTCGGCACGCCGGCCGTGACCAACGTGTGGATTCCCGACGGCCACAAGGACCTCCCGGCTGACCGCAGGGCCCCGCGCGAGCGCCTCGTGGCGGCCCTCGACGCCGTGTTCAAGGAGCCGCTCGATCCGAAGCACCAGCTCGACGCCGTCGAGAGCAAGCTGTTCGGGATCGGCTCCGAGAGCTATGTCGTCGGCTCGCACGAGTTCTACCTGGGCTACGCCGTCAGCCGGCAGAAGATCATCTGCCTCGACATGGGGCATTTCCACCCCACCGAGTCCGTGGCGGACAAGATCAGCTCGGTGCTGCAGTTCGCGCCCGGCCTGCTCCTGCACCTGAGCCGCGGAGTGCGCTGGGACAGCGACCATGTCGTGCTCTTCGACGATCCCACCCGCGCCATCCTCGAGGAGGTGGTGCGCGGCGGCTACCTCGCGCGCACCCACATCGGGCTCGACTATTTCGACGGCAGCATCAACCGAGTCGCGGCTTGGGTGATCGGGGCGCGCAATGCCCTGAAATGCCTCCTCGCCGCGCTGCTTGAGCCCTCGGCCCAGCTGCGGCAGTCCGAGGACGCCGGGGACTTCACGGCGCGCCTCGCCCAGGCCGAGGAGAGCAAGACGCTGCCGCTCGGGGCGGTGTGGGAGGAGCACTGCCGGCGGCAAAACGCCCCGGCCGACCGAGCCTGGATGCCCGCGGTCCAGCATTACGAGCGCGACGTGCTGCGCGCGCGCCGTTAGGCGGCCCATTCGGCATGCGAGTGACTGCGCCAGGCGATGCTGCGTGCGCAAAGGGCTTGCGGCGCGGACCGCTGGGATGCCCCGGCAGGGGCCCCATGCGGATCAGCGTTGCGTCATTCGCCAATTCGTGCGCCCTTGGCCGCTTTCCCCGTCCCGGAGCGGCGGGGCATGACAGCGATCTCCTGGGAAACGCCCCTGCAACGGAATCCACTTGGCCAGCCACCCACCACCGCAAGAAAGCCCACCGGGTCTCCGGGCCGTCACACCTAGCATGAAATCCACCGAACTCACGCGCCGCTCGTTCCTGAAGACAACCGCGCTGGCCTCCGCCGCGCTCGGCATGCCGTCCATCCTGAGCAGCCAGGAGGGGCTGCCGCCCAGCAACCGGCTCAACATCGCCCTTTGCGGCGTCGGTGGCCAGGGGCGCTCCGCCGTGGAGAGCCTGAAGGGAGAGAACTTCGTGGCATTCTGTGACGTGGACGACGAGCGCGCCGCCAAGACCTTCGAGGAATTCCCGGGCGTGCCTCGGTTTCGCGACTTCCGCGTCATGCTGGACAAAATGGGCAACCAGATCGACGCGGTGACGGTCTCGACGCCCGACCACATGCACTTTCCCATCGCGCTGGCCGCGCTTTCACTGGGGAAGCACGTCTTTGTCGAGAAGCCCCTGACGCACACCATAGCCGAGGCCCGCCAACTGGCGGCTCTGGCCCGAGAAAAGAAGGTCGCCACCCTGATGGGCAACCAGGGGCACGCGAACGAGGGGCTGCGGCTCATCAAGGAATGGTTCCAGGCCGGCGTGCTGGGCGAGGTCCGGGAGGTTCACAGCTGGACCAACAGGCCAATATGGCCTCAGGGGGTCGATCGGCCGGACCACAGCAAGTTCATGCCGGTCGTCCCCGCGAGCCTCGACTGGAACCTATGGCTCGGGGTGGCCGCCGAGCGCGAATATGATCCCGCCTTCCTCCCCTTCGCATGGCGCGGCTTCTGGGACTTCGGCACCGGCGCGCTGGGCGACATGGGCTGCCACATCATGGACGGGGCCTACTGGGCCCTCGACCTCGGGCAACCGGCGAGCGTCGAGGCGGTCAGCGCCCACCAGACCGATGTCAGCCCTTCGACCGCGTCAGTCGTGGCCTACGAGTTTCCGGCGCGCGGGAACCTCGCGCCCGTGCGGTGGACGTGGTACGACGGCGGACTCATGCCGGCCCTGCCGGCCGATTGGGAGGCCGGCCGGCGGCTCGACCGCAACGGCACGCTGATTGTCGGCAGCAAGGCGACGGTCTTTGCGGAGACCTATTATGGGAGCGTCCGGATCGTCCCCGAGGCGAAGATGAAGGACCTGGCGCCGACGCTGCCCGCGAAGACCATCCCGAGGGTGAAGGGGGGCCATTTTGCCGAATGGCTGCGCGCATGCAAGGGAGGGGCGCAGGCCGGTTCCAACTTCGAGTACGCCTCCCGGCTCACCGAGACCGTGCTGCTTGGCAATGTTGCGATCCGGGCTCGCCGGCGGATCGAATGGGACACGGCCGCGATGAAGGTCACGAATCTTCCCGAGGCCAACCAGTATGTCACGACGACCTATCGGCCTGGCTTCGGCGTCTGAGGCAAGCAGCCGGGCCCTCAGGACCCGCGGGTCCGTTGGCGTGCTGCGATGCCTGGCATTTGCGGCCAGGAGCCCCAGGCGGATGCGGCTACCAATCCCGCTTCTGCTCCTCCTGCCCTTGGCGTGCGCCGCGGCGGGGTTCACCCCCGCGGACTTGCGGACGGAGTATCTGGTCAACCCGTCGGGGCTCGGCGTCCCGCGGCCGAGGTTCAGCTGGACGCTGCAAGCGGCGGATCCCCGCCTGCGCGGACTGCGGCAGACGGCCTATCAGATCAGAGTCTTCGCGGCGGGGGCGCCAGGCGGCCCGGGAGCCGCCCTGTGGGATTCCGGCGAAATCGTTTCCGATGAGACCAGCCAGGTCGCCTACGGCGGCGGGCCGCTTGCCTCGGGCCAGGCATGCCTCTGGTCGCTGCGGGTGCGAGATCAGGACAATGTCTGGTCCGGATGGAGCGCGCCCGCCTCGTGGAGCATGGGCTTGCTGGATCCAAGGGACTGGTCCGCGCGGTGGATCGGAACGGGTGAAAACGACCCGGCTGACGGTTCGGAGAACCGGTTGCCCGATCCGTGGTTTCGGCGGGAGGTTACGCTTGCCGCGCAGCCGGCGCGGGCCGTCGCCTATGTGGCCTCGGTCGGCTACCATGAGCTGTACGTGAACGGGCAGAAGGTTGGCGACGGGGTCCTGATGCCAAGCGTGACGGACAACAGCCGGCGCGCCCGCTATGTGGCCTACGAGATCGCCGGGCTGCTTCACCCGGGAAGGAATGCGCTCGGCCTCTGGCTGGGAACCGGATGGTCCATCCATGGATCCTTTGTCACGACCGACAAGCCCAGGGCGCCGATCGTGATGGCCCAATTCGACCTTGCGATGCCGGACGGGTCGGCGCAGCGGGTCGGGACGGACGCCAGCTGGAGGACCCACCCGAGCCCAAGCATGCTGCTGGGCGCCTGGACGTTCATGAACTACGGCGGCGAGCTATACGATTCCGGCCGGGAGATCCCGGCCTGGGCCTCGCCGGGCCTCGATGACACCGCCTGGGAGCCCGCCGTCGTCTTTGCGCCGGCCCTGGAAGTGTCGGCGGAGCGGGCGGAGCCGAACCGCCTGCTCACGGCGATCCCGGCCGCGGCGGTGACCGAGCCGGAGGCGGGGGTCTACCGGTTCGACATGGGCCGGAATTTTTCCGGCTGGATCGAGTACCAGCTCGAGGGGCGGCCCGGCGATAGGATCGGTCTTGAATTCTCGGAGCGGGCCGAGGCGCCCATGACCCACCGCATCCGAAGCGCCTATGTGATCGGCCCCGCCGGAAAGGGCGTCTTCCGAAACCGCTTCAACTACGGGGTGGGGCGCTGGATCACCGTGCGCGGCCTCAGGGCCCCTCCGGCCCTGGGCGACATGCGGGGATGGCTGGTACGTTCGGACTACGCCGGGGCCTCGGCCTTCGAGTGCTCCGATCCGCTGCTGAACCAGATCTACGCGACCACGCTGTGGACCCTCGAGAACCTCAGCCTGGGCGGATACGTAGTCGATTGCCCCCACCGCGAAAGGATGGGCTATGGAGGGGACGCCCACGCGACGACCGTGACGGCGCTCATGAACTTCCGGACCGATGCGTTCTTCACCAAGTGGGCCGAGGACTGGCGCGACGTGCAGGCCCGCGGCGACGCCGGGGGCGGCAAGGTGCTGACCGGCGGGGCCGGACCCGTGAAGCTCGATCCGGGCAACCTGCCCTACACCGCCCCCACCTACTGGGGCGGGGGCGGGCCGGTGTGGAGCGGCTACTGCGTCCACCTGCCGTGGGAGCTCTACCGCCACACGGGCGACCGGCAGATCCTCGAGCAGAGCTTCGGGACGATCCAGCGGTGGCTCGGCTTCCTGGAGACCAAGGCCTCCGGCGACCTCCTGCGGCGCTGGGGAGGGGAATGGGATTTCCTGGGGGACTGGCTTTGGCCCGGCGCCCACGGCATGAACAACGACTCGCGGGAGACCCTCTTCTTCAACAACTGCTACTGGATCTACAACCTCTCCGCCGCGGCCGAGATCGCGCGGGCCCTGGGAAAGGACGGCCAGGCGGCGGCCTGGTCCGCGCGGTCGGCCGAGGTCCGCAGGGCGGTGCACGCCGAGTTCTTCAACGCGGCCCAGGGCAGCTACGTGAACGGCTCACAGGCGTATCTCGCGATCGCGCTCCTGGCGGGGGTGCCCCCTCCGGAATCCCGCGCGGGCGTCTGGAAGAGGCTGGAAGACGAGATCCTGGTGGCCCGCAGAGGCCACATCGACGCCGGGATCACCGGAGGGGCGATGCTGTTCAAGACCCTGATCGAGGCGCATCGCGACGACCTGGTCTACACGATGGTGAGCCAGCCCGACTACCCGGGCTGGGGCGACCTCCTGAAGCACGGCGAGACCACCTTCGGCGAATCCTGGGACCTCCACGACTCGCTTCTCCACAGCTCCTACCTCTATGTCGGCGCATGGTTCATTAAGGGGGTCCTTGGGATCCAGCCGGCGGAGGGGGGCCGCGGATTCCAGCGGTTCACGATCTGGCCGGGCCCCGTGGACCGTCCGGCCCTCGCCTGGGCCCGCGGCCATTACGACTCGCTGCAGGGGCGCATAGAGGTGGCCTGGCGGCGGGTCGGCCGGGAGTTCGAACTCGACGCCACGGTTCCCCCAAACACGTCGGCCCTGGTCTTCCTTCCGGCCGGACCGGCCTCCTCGCTAACGGAGGGCGGACGGCCCCTGTCCCGGGCGGCCGGGGTCGAGTCGGTTGGCGCGAGCGGGGATCGCACCGCGGTGTCGGTGCTGTCCGGCACGTATCATTTCAGGTCGATCCTTGCAAAACCGGCGCCTCAATGACCGAGGCGCGACGAACCCGTTCAAGAGGAGGAAGAAAAATGAGAATGCTCTGCCTGCTGGCGTTCTGTGGAAGCCTGTCCGCGCTCGCGGGCGGACACGATCCGGCCTTCGCCCTGCATGACGGCGACCGCGTCGTCTTCTATGGCGACAGCATCACGCAAGACGGCGGCTATGCCCGCTTTGTCGAGCAGTACGCCCGCAGCCGTTTCCCCCAGTGGGATCTTCGCTTCTACAACGCCGGGGTGGGCGGCGACACGGTCAATGGCGGCATGGGCGGCGACATCAGCGTCCGGATCGAGCGCGACGTGATCAGCCTCAAGCCCACGGTGGTGACCGTCATGCTCGGGATGAACGACGGCGGCTACCGCAAGCTTGATCCGGCCACTCTGGCCAGGTTCGAAAAGGGCTATCGCGCCCTGGTCGCGAGGCTGAAGGGCGCCCTGCCGGGAGTGCGGCTCTACCTAATCCGCTCGTCGCCCTTCGACGACATTTCCCGCCCGCCGGGTTTCGAGCCGGGGTACGACGACGTGCTCCGGCGGCTTGGCGAGTCCGTCTCCTCGATCGGCAGGGAGCAGAATGCCGCGGTGGTGGATTTCGGCGGCATCGTCGACGACGGGATCAGGGCCGTCTGGCGGGAAAACCGCGAGCTCGCCCGGCAGGTTCTGACCGACAGGGTGCACCCGGGCGCGGCCGGCCACATCATCATGGGGGCCGCGTTGCTTCGGGCCTGGCGGGCGCCGGAACTTGTGGCCCGCGTCGAAATAGATGCAAGGGCCGGGACGGTGCTTTCGGCCGAGAACGCCACGGTCAGCGCGCTCGCCGTCGAGGGCGGCAAGGTCACTTGGAGCGAGCTCGACCGCTCGCTGCCGCTGCCATTGGAATTCGGTGACGCGGACACCGAGCTGGCCGAGAAGGCGCTGGCAGACCTGGAGTCCCTCGACGCGGAGCCCCTGGTCATCAGGGGGCTGGGGCATGGCCGGTATGAGCTTCGAATCGATGGGCAAAACGTCGGCACCTTCTCGGACGACGACCTGGCTAGCGGTGTGAACCTGGCGCGGTACAACACGCCGATGCGGTGGCAGGCCTACCGGGTCCGGTGGGGCGCCGATAGCGGGCACCAGGCGCAGCGCGTGCGGCGGGAGTTACTTGTCGGGTCCGCCGACGCTCCCGGTCTTGTCGCGGCTACGGATGCCCTGGCCGCCCGCGAGGAGTCCGAGCAGCCCGCCCGTTCCCGGTCGGCGATTCCGAAGCAGCGCCAGTACTCGGTCGCTCCCGTTCCCTGAGGCGGAGGCCCCTCCTGGCCGGATGCGAGCGATGCCTATTATATGATTGAATCCAATCATATAAAAGGCAGACTGCCGCCGACCTGATGCGCGTCCCTCTGCATATCGTCCAGCAGCGCAGAGAGAGGCTGCGCGGCCTGATCCGGGCCGGCGGCTTCCTGCCGGTCGCGGACATCTGCGGCCGGCTGGGCGTGTCCGAGGCCACGGCGCGACGCGACCTGGCGGTTGTGGCGGCCAGGGGGCACATAACCCGCACCCGGGGCGGCGCGCTTGCGGACTACAATGCGTCGTTTGCCTCGCACGGCGAGCGCGCGGGCCGGGCCCGCACGGCGAAGGACCGGATTGCCCGCTCCGCCGCCGCGCTGCTTCCGCGCAGGGGCGTCGTGTTCCTTGACGCCGGAACCACCGTGCAGGCGCTGGCGCGGCGGCTCCTGCGCCGCCGGCGCCTCGGCGGATTGGCCGTCGTGACCAATAGCCTGCCTGTCGCGACGATGCTCGGGGGCGCCCCCGGGCTGGAATTGCACATGCTCGGAGGCACGTTCCTCGACCGGCAGGCCGTCCTCCTGGGCCGCGGCGCCGTTCAGGCGCTCGGCGCCTGGAGGTTTTCGGCGGCCTTCCTCGGCGGTGAGGGGATGGGCCCGGCCGGCATTACGAACTCGCACGCCGAACTGGCGTCGTTCCAGCGGACGGTGCTCCGGAGGGCCGCGAAGTCATATTTCTGCCTCGACGCGACAAAGCTCGGGCACGCGACGCCGCATGCCGTGGTGACCTGGAGAGGCCCGTTTTCGCTCATCACCGACGCCAAGGAGTCCCAGCTTGCGGCATCGGGGATCAACATCCCCCACCGCAGGCTGATTTCCGTCTGAACCCCCCATGAAACGCTACCGCCACGTCAAATTCTCCTGGGACGACGCACAGGCGTCGGCGCTCGATCCGGTCGGCCGGCTGGCCTACCGCTCGAACCTGCTCGGGAGCGACCAGCGCATCACGAACACCGGCGGAGGCAACACGTCCTCCAAGATCGCGGAAAGGGACCCGCTCACCGGCGCGCCCGCCGAGGTCCTGTGGGTCAAGGGCTCCGGCGGGGACCTGCGCACGAGCACGCGCGGGAACTTCGCGTCGCTCTACCTGGAGAAACTCCTCGCCCTGCAGAAGCTCTACGGCGCGCGCTCCGACAGGGGCCTGAAATCCCCCGCCGAGGACGACATGGCCGGGATGTATTCCCACGCCACCTTCAACCTCAACCCGCGCGCCCCGTCGATCGACACGCCCCTCCACGCCTTCCTGCCCGGCAAGCATGTGGACCACATGCACCCGAATGCCGTTATCGCCATCGCGGCGTCGGCCAACTGCGAGAGGCTGACCCGGGAGATCTTTGCCGGGGAGATGGCCTGGGTGCCGTGGATGCGTCCGGGCTTTGAGCTCGGCGTGGCCATGCAGGAGATCGCGCGCGTGAACCCCGCGATCCGCGCCATAATGATGGGCCAGCACGGTTTCATCTCATGGGCCGACGACGACAAGGCCTGCTACGCGCTGACGCTCGACCTGATAGAGAAGGCCTCCGTCCACATCCAGGCGAGGTACGCCGCAAAGGGCGGGGACCGCGCGGCCTTTGGCGGGGCCAAATACGCCGCTCTCCCCCCCGAGGGGCGCCGGAAGGCCTTCGCGGCGATCCTTCCGTGGCTGCGCGGCCAGGTGTCCGCGGAAAGGCGCCTCATCGGCACCGTGCAGGATAACAGGAGGATCCTGCTTTTCGTGAATTCGAGGAACGCGCGGCGCCTTGCCGAGCTCGGCACGTCATGTCCCGATCATTTTCTCCGCACGAAGATCAAGCCGCTCTACGTGGACTGGAACCCCCAATCCGGGGACGCCGCCAGCCTCAAGGCCAAGCTCGCGGCGGGCCTCGAACGTTACCGGAAGGGCTATGCGGCGTATTACGAGAGATGCCGGCATTCCGACTCGCCCGCGATGCGCGACCCGAACCCGACCGTCGTGCTCATTCCCGGCCTCGGCATGATCACCTGGGGCAAGGACAAGTCCGAATCGCGCGTCACCGCCGAATTCTACACGTGCGCCGTCGAGGTCATGCGGGGGGCCGAGGCGATCGACCGCTACGTCGCCCTGCCGCAGCAGGAGGCCTTCGACATCGAGTACTGGCGCCTCGAGGAGGCCAAGCTCAGGCGCATGCCTCCGGAAAGGGAGCTTGCGAGGCAGGTCGTCATCGTGGTCGGCGCGGGCTCCGGAATCGGCCGCGAGACCGCCCACCGCCTGGCCAGGGAGGGCGCGCATGTCGCGTGCGTCGACCTCAACGAGGGCGCGGCGCAGGCGACCGCGGGCGAGATCACCGGCATGCTCGGGGCCGGGATCGGCGTGGCGGGGACAGGCCTCTCGGCGTGCGGGCCCGCCGTCGGCATCGGGGCCGACATCACCGACCGCGCCAGCATCCGGCGGATGCTCGACCAGGTCGCCTACGCCTACGGCGGCTTCGACTCAATCTGCGTCACCGCGGGCGTCTTTGCGCCGAGCGACAAGACGGGCCACATCCCGGACGACAAGTGGGCGCTCACCTTCGGGATCAATGTCACGGGCGGCTACCTGGTGGCCGACGAGGCCGCAAAGACCTGGAGGGAGCAGGGCCTGCGCGCAAGTCTCGTCCTGACGACCTCCGCGAACGCCGTCGTCGCCAAGAAGGGCTCGCTCGCCTATGACGCCTCCAAGGCCGCGGTAAGCCACCTGGTGCGCGAACTGGCCGTCGAGCTTGCGCCCCTGGTGCGCGTGAACGGCGTCGCGCCGGCCACGGTCGTGCAGGGCAGCGCGATGTTCCCGCGCGAACGCGTCATCGGCTCGCTTGCGAAATACAAGATTCCCTACGCCGACGACGAGCCCACCGATTCACTGGTGGGCAAGCTCGCGCGGTTCTATGCGGAACGGACGCTCACCAAGGCGCCGATCACCCCCGCCGACCAGGCCGAGGCGTATTTTCTCCTCGTGGGCCAGCGCCTCGGCAAGACGACGGGCCAGGTCATCGCCGTGGACGGGGGCCTGACCGAGGCGTTCCTGCGCTGATGAAGCCGGTCCACTGCGCCGCCGTCGATCTGGGAGCGACCAGCGGGCGCATCATCGTGGGAACATGGTCCGGGCGGCGCCTGGCCCTCACGGAGGCGCACCGCTTCCCCAACCAGTTCCGCCCGCTTGCCGGCCACGAGTATTGGGACCTGCCTTACCTTTGGGGCGAGGTCCGCGCCGGATTGATCAAGGCGAGGAAGCAGTTTCCCCGGCTGGCGTCGGTCGGCGTCGACTCCTGGGCGGTCGACCACGTGCTGGTCGGGCGCGGCGGCAGGCTGGTGTTCCCGGTCCACGCCTACCGCGACGGCCGCACCGCCGCCGCCTCGGAAAGGCTGGGGCGCAGCGGCATCGACCGGGTCTATTCGCTCACCGGCATCCCCAACTATCCCTACAACACGAGCCTCCAGCTGCAGGAGACGCTGAGCGCGCATCCCGGGGTGGCGAAGGTCGCCGCGCGCTGCCTCTTCATATCGGACTACTTCAATTTCCTGCTCTCCGGCCGGATGGTGAACGAGTTGTCCATCGCCAGCCATTCCCAGCTGATCGATGTGCGCCGCCGGGGGTGGTCGCGCGCCGCGCTTGATTTCTTCGGCATCCCGCCGGGGCTGTTCGGCAGGCCGGCGCTCTCGCCGCAGCGGCTCGGGCCGGTCGCCGGGTTCCCCGAGCTCAGGGGCGTCGTCTCAGTGCTCGTCCCCGGCCACGACACGGCCTGTGCGTTCGCGGCCATGCCGGCCGCCGCGGATGGCTCGGATCTGTACCTGAGCTCGGGCACCTGGTCGCTCCTCGGCTTCGAGAGCGAAGTGCCGCTGCTGGGCGCCGAGGCGCTTGCGACGCGGGTCTCCAACGAGCGCATGGGAGACGGCCGGTACCGGCCGCTCAAGAGCTGCCTTGGGCTCTGGCTCCTGGATCGGACGCTGCCGGCCTTCAGGTCGCGGCCCAGGACGGCGGGCGAATGGCGGCGGCTGATCGATGCCGCGGCCCGCGCGCCCGCGCCTGCGGAGCTTCTCGACGTCGCCGATCCCTCGCTTTTCAATCCGGCGTCCATGCGCGCGGCCATCGAATCCCAGTTGAAGGGGCGCGGCGCCCGGGCGCCGCGGGACCTCACGGGATATGTCAGGCTCATCTGCGATTCGCTGGGCCGGGGCCACGCCGGGGCGGTGCGCGCGTTCGAGCGCCTTGCCGGCCGGGCCTTCAAGCGGATCCTGATCGTCGGCGGCGGCTCCCAGAACCGCCTTCTCTGCCAGGCCACGGCGGACGCCGCCGGCCTGCCTGTGGAATCGTTCTCGCTCGAGGGGTCCGCGGTGGGAAACCTCGCGGCCCAGTTGGTCGCGCTGGGCGAGGTCCCCGGCATGAGCGCATTCCGTTCCCTCCTCTCGGGCCAGCTCGACGGCACCCGCTTCCCGCCCGCCGGACGCGCCTGAGCCGGAACCGCGGCCCGGGCGCCCAACAGGGCCGGTGCGGACCGATTGTGTTGGCCCGGGGAGACGGGTCCTATAGAGATAGGCAGAAGGCAGACGGCATGACACAGGTGCGAATCATCGCGGACGATCTGACGGGCGCGCTTGACACGGCTGCGCAGTTCGCGGCTGCAAAGCAGGCGATTCCGGTGTTCCTGAACGGACGGCTGCCGTCGCACCTGCCAAGGGCCTTCGCGATCGACGCCGACACGAGGGAGAAGGACAGCGCCGGCGCGGCCGCCGTCGCCACTCGCGACGCATCGCTCCTGGCGCCAAGGCCCGGCGCGATCGCCTTCAAGAAGCTGGACAGCCTTCTCCGCGGCCACTGCGGCCTCGAGCTGGTCGCCACCCTGCGCGCGGTGCCGGCGGCCCATTGCGTGATTGCGCCGGCATTCCCGTTCCACGGGCGGGTGACCCGCGGCGGACTGCAATACGCATTCCGCGCCAGCTCGTGGCACAGGGTGGGGGAGGACCTGCGCGCAACGCTCGAATCCCATGGGATGGTCGTGCGGGCGGCGCGGGCCGGGGAGCCGGTGCTCGATGGCATCACGCTATGGGACGCCGAGACGGATGAGGACCTGCGCCGCATCGCGGACGCCGGCCGGAAACTTTCGGCGACGGTGCTCTGGTGCGGCAGCGGCGGCCTGGCCGCCGCGCTCGCGGGGGGCGAGGTTCCCGCCGCGGGCAGGCCTGAACGGCCGATACTCGGCCTGTTCGGCTCCGACCACCCCGCGACTGCGGCCCAGCTGGGCGCATGCGGCGAGCATGTCCTCAGGCTCAAGGATGGCGGCGGCGCCAGCGCAGCCCTCGTGTCGGCGCGCCTCGAGGGGGCCGGCGTCTGCCTTGTGGCCTTCGACCTCCCGACCGGCATGGCCCGGTTTGCCGCCTCCGAGCTCATCACGCGCGAAGTCGCCCAGCTGTCCCACCGCGTCCCGCCGCCGCGCAGCCTGCTCATTGCCGGCGGGGAGACCTTCCGGGCGCTGTGCCAGTCCCTGGGCACGGAACACCTCGATGTCATCGGCCAGGTCATTCCCGGCGTGCCGGTCTCCGTCATGTGCGGGGGGCGCTGGGACGGCGTCCAGGTCACCTCAAAGTCGGGCGCATTCGGACAGGATGTGCTGCTTCGGCGGCTCCTCGGGCTCGATGCCGCCCAGCGCAAGCCGAGAGGCGCCCGATGAGGCCGCATCATGCCAGCGGGGCCGGATCCGCGATGCGGGCGCCGCCGGGCTCCCCCGCAGCGGCGCCCCTTCAGTCGTAGGTCCCGAAGTTCGCCCGCGCCTTTTCGTCGTCGAACTCGCCCTCCCAGCGCGCCACGACCACGCTCGCCAGGCAGTTGCCGAGCACGTTCACGGAGGTTCGCGCCATGTCGAGCAGGGCGTCGACCCCGAGGATCATCGCCGCGCCCTCCAGCGGGAGGCCGAACGACTGCAGCGCCGCGATGAGGACGACCAGCGACGCGCGGGGCACCGCCGCGACCCCCTTCGATGTGAGCATGAGCGTGATCATCAGGGTGATCTGCTGGGCGATGCCGAAGTGGATGCCCGTCGTCGTCTCGGCCGCCTGCGCGACAAAGACCGACGCCACCGCGAGGTACAGCGTCGAGCCGTCGAGGTTGAACGTGTAGCCCGCCGGCAGCACGAATCCCACGATGCCGCGCGGCACGCCGAAATGCTCCATCAGGTCGAACGCCTTCGGCAGCGCGGCCTCGCTGTTGGAAGTGGCGAAGGCGATCGTGAACGGCTCGCGCACGGCGCGGTAAAACGGCTTGAGCGGAACCCTCGCAATCCGGACGACCGCGCCGAGGACGAGGACCACGAAGACCGCGAGCGCGAGATAGAGCGTGAGCACGAGCTTTCCCAGGCCCAGCAGCGCGCCGATCCCCTGATGGCCGACGGTGACGGCGATGGCGGCGCCGACGCCGAATGGCGCGAGCCTCATGATGATGCCGGCGAACTTGAGCATCACCTGCGTGAGGCTCCCGCAGAACGCGAGCACGGGCTTCCCCGCCTCTCCCGCCGCCATGACGGCCATTGCGAAGACCACGGAGAACGCCACGACCTGCAGCACGTCGTTGCGCGCCATCGCGTCCATCAGGCTCGTCGGGAAGATGTGCAGGAGCGTCTCGACCAGCGTGAGAGGCTTCGCCTGGGCGGCGGCCCCCAGGGCCGCGGCGCTCCCCGCGAGCCTCACGCCGGCGCCCGGCCCGATGAAATTGACCACGGCCAGGCCGACCACGAGCGCGGCCGTGGTGACGACCTCGAAGTAAAGGATCGTCTTCACGCCGATCCGGCCGACCTTCCTCATGTCGCCGGTGCCGGCTATGCCCTGCACGACGCTGCCGAGGACAAGGGGCGCGATCATCAGCTTGATGAGGTGAAGGAAGACGTCGCGGATCAGCTCGAGCCACCGGTTCCAGGCCGCCTGGCCGGCCTCGGGCAGGCGGTTCAGCCACCACCCGAGAAAGCAGCCCAGGACGAGGCCGAGCAGGATCTGCCGGGTGAGCGTGAGGCGGGGCCACGATCCCAGCGGGGATCCAGGGGCGGCCGGACTGGGGGAGGCCATGCCCTGTTCTTTCAGCGCCCGTTGAGGACGCCAAGCCCGAAGACCCGGCCAAAGGGCAAAAGGAATCGACTCCCTCCCGATGTCTGGCATCTTCCGGCCTGTGAACCCCGGTGTCGTCAGGTACGCGATCGCACTGGCAAGCTTCGGGCTCTGCCTCAGGGCCGAACCGCCCGCCATCCGGCTCTGGCCCGGCTCCGCGCCCGGGGAAAGGGGCGGCCTCGGCGAGGAGAAGGACACGACCAAGCCGTCGGACAACAAGATCGCCGGAAGGCCGGTCATCAGGATCGGCAATGTCTCGGAGCCCTCGATCACCGTGTATCGTCCCCCGGCCGACAGGAATACGGGCACCGCGGTCGTGGTGTGTCCCGGCGGCGGCTACTACATCCTCGCGCTGGACCTCGAGGGCACGGAGGTGTGCGAGTGGCTGAATTCAATCGGCGTCACGGGCGTGCTGCTGAAATACCGCGTCCCGAAGCGCGAGGGGCAGGCGCCGTACGCCGCTGCCCTGCAGGACGTGCAGCGCGCCGTCGGCCTCGTGCGGTCGCGTGCCAAGGAATGGGCGATCGACCCGCAGCGGATCGGCACGCTTGGCTTCTCCGCGGGAGGCCACCTTTGCGCAACGCTCAGCGCCGCCGCCGGCGGGCGGACCTACCCCCGCGTGGACGACGCGGATGACCTGAGCTGTTACCCCGACTTCCAGCTGCTCATCTATCCCGGCGGGCTTGTGAAGGAGGGTGGCGGTTTCGGGCTCGCCCCCGAGGTCGCCGTGGCCCACGACCCGCCGCCGACGTTTCTTGTTATGGCGCAGGACGACCCGGTGCGCGTCGAGAACGTCCTCAGCTACGCACTGGCGCTCCAGCAGATAAAGGTTCCTATGGAACTGCATGTGTACCCGACCGGCGGCCATGGGTACGGGCTGCGGCCCGCGAGGGATTACGTGACCACGTGGCCGCAGCGCGCGGCCGACTGGATGCGGAGCCGGGGTCTTCTGGGCCAAAAGTGAACCCCCTTTGCGGTGGGCGCGTATCCGCCGATGAACCGTGGCCGCCTGGCCGAAGAACCATGAAAAAGACCCTCGTCACCGCGTTCCTCTTGATGGCCATCGCCTGCGCCCGGTCGCAGGAGAGCACCCCGCCGGTCCGCCTGGCGATCGTCGGCCTTGTCCACGACCACGTCTGGGGGATGCTTCCCCAACTTGCCAAGCGCCAGGACGTCCGGCTGGTCGGCATCGTGGAGCCCAACCAGGAGGCGGTGGCCCATTACGCGGAGCGCTTCCACCTCGACCGGGCCCTCTTCTTCCCGAGCATCGAGGCGCTCGTCGCCAAGGAGAAGGTGGAGGCCGTCGCGACCTTCACCTCCACGTTTGACCACCGCCGCGTCGTGGAGGCCTGCGCGCCCCTCGGCATCGACGTCATGATGGAGAAGCCGCTCGCCGTGAGCCTGGAGGACGCGCGGGCCATCTCCGCGGCCGCCGCCAAGGGCGGCATCCAGGTCATCGTCAACTACGAGACCACGTGGTATCCGAGCAACCAGGGCGCCTACGACGTTGTCCGCGTGCAGCATTCGATCGGAGACGTGCGCAAGATCGTGGTCTGCGACGGCCATCAGGGACCGGTGGCGATCGGGGTTTCGCCCTTTTTCGCCAGCTGGCTGCTGGATCCCGTCCTGAACGGCGGGGGCGCCCTCACGGACTTTGGGTGTTACGGAGCCGACCTGGCCACGTGGCTGATGGGGGGGCGGCGCCCGGTCTCGGTCTTCGCCGTGACGCAGCATTTCCAGCCCGGCGCCTATCCGAAGGTGGACGACGAGGCGACGATCGTGCTCACCTACCCGCGAGCCCAGGCCATCATCCAGGCCTCGTGGAACTGGCCCCACGGCCGGAAGGACATGGACATCTTCGGCGAGAAGGGCTCCCTGCGGCTGCCGGACCGGGACTCGCTGTTAATGCGGACGGGCGACGGCCCGGAGACCCGGCTCGCCACGCCCGCGCCGTCGGGTCCCAACGCGGATCCGCTGTCGTACCTGGTCGCGGTCGTGCGCGGAGGGATGCGGCCCTTGGGCCCCTCGTCGCTCGAGGTGAACATGGTCGTGACCGAGATCCTCGACGCGGCCCGGGAGTCGGCCCGGACGGGAAGGCGGATCGATCTCGGCGGCGAGCCCCCGCAATAGGACGGCGCGGCGGCACGGGAGCCGGAAACCCCTCGTCCGGCTTGCTCGAAGCGTTCGATTAGCCTAGCATCTGGCCTCACATTCATTAGACGGGACAACCCGATAAACAGGAGCCAGGAGACATACCATGACACACCTCAGACTAGCCCTAGCATTGATTGCCACCGCGGCCGCGGCGCTGCCGCTTTCAGCCCAGCAGAACCGGAGAAGTCCGCACGAGACCATCAGCACGGTAATCGGCGACCGTCCGACCGGATACCGTGTCACCGTCGTCTACGGGCGCCCCTACACGAAGGATCCAGGGACGGGCGCGACCCGCAAGATCTGGGGAGGGCTGGTGCCCTGGGGCGAGGCCTACCGCCTTGGCGCCGACGAGGCCTCCATCCTCATCAACGAAAAGGCCATCGTGATGCAGGGTACCACGATTCCGGCCGGCGCGCACACCCTCTACATGGTTCCCTCGGAGACCGGGACCTCGAAGCTCGCCATCAGCACGGACGTGGGAGGTTGGGGAGTACCGGTTGACGAGACCAACGACCTCGCGCGGGTGGACCTCAAGAGGGACGCCCTGGAAAAGCAGGTCGATCAGCTCACGATGGCCATCGAGAAGGACCCGGCCGGCGGCGGCGTGCTGAGGATCCTGTGGGAAAACACCCAGTTCAGCGTTCCGTTCAAGGCGACCGCGCCGCACATAGACTTCCCCGCGGCCAGCCCAACCGCCACCTACAAGCAGCGCGTTGGCCTGACTGACGTCGAGGTGGTCTATTCACGCCCCGGCATGAAGGGGCGCAAAGTGTTCGGCGGCCTTGTGCCTTACGGCGAGGTGTGGCGGACCGGCGCAAACAACGCGACGCGGATCACGCTCAGCACGCCCGTGAAGCTACAGGGAACGCAGATCGGAGCCGGGACCTATGAACTCTTCACGATCCCTGGCGTTGATGAGTGGACCGTCATCCTTCAGAAGGCGTCCAAGCAATGGGGCGCCTACGCCTACGACCCGAAAAACGACGTCGCGCGCGTGACCGCCAAGCCCATCGCGCTCGAGACTCCGTACGAGACATTCACTATCGGCATCGGTGACATCCGCGACGAGTCGGCGACACTCAGCCTCAATTGGGAGAAGACCCGCGTGCCCGTGAAGCTCGAAGTGGACGTTGTTGGCACGCTCCTCCCGCAGGTCGATGCCGCGATGGCAGCACCTGGCAAGAAGCCGTACGCGATGGCCGCCATGTTCTACCTCGACCACAACCTGGACCTGAAGAAGGCCCTCGCCTGGATGGACGCGGCAATCGCCGAGCAGCCCAAGTTCTATCCAATAATCTACCGCAAGGCATTGATTCAGGGAAAGATGGGAGATAAGGATGGGGCGATAGCGACAGCCACTCAGTCGGAGGATCTCGCCTCCAAGGACACGGGACCGGAGAAGGACGAGTACGTCCGCTTGAACGAGGCGCTAATCGCCAGCCTGAAGTGATCAGGGCTGCCCCTTCCGTCGCCCGCCGCAATCCGCGGACGGCGTCAATCCGCGCATTCGCGGCCGCGGCGGGGGCCGCCTTGCTCGCATCCCTTGCCGCCGCCGAGCCCGCTCCCGCGCAGGCCATCCTGCAGGACCTGCGCAGCTTCCGCGAGATGGGCAGCGTCCTCTACATCGCGGCGCATCCGGACGACGAGAACACACAGCTCATCACCTACTTCGCCCGCGGCCGCTGCTATCGGACCGCCTACCTGTCGCTCACTCGCGGCGACGGGGGACAGAACGTGCTCGGCCCCGAGTTCGGCGACCTGCTGGGCGTGATCCGCACCCAGGAACTGCTCGCCGCCCGCCGCGTCGACGGCGGCCGGCAGTTCTTCAGCCGAGCAAGGGATTTCGGCTACTCGAAGGATTACCGCGACACGCTCACGAAATGGGACCGCCAGCAGGTGCTGTCCGACATCGTGCGCGTGATCCGCGTGTTCCGGCCCGACGTCGTCGTCACCCGCTTCCCCCCCGAGCCCGGGAACACCCACGGCCACCACACGGCTTCCGCGATCCTCGCATTGGAGGCGTTCAGGCTTGCCGGCGACCCCAAGGCATTCCCGGAGCAGCTCGCCTCGCTGACCCCGTGGCAGCCCCGGCGCATCCTCTGGAACGGCTGGGGCCCCAATTTCGGAAGCGCCCTGACCGGCCCGGGCATCCTCCGCATCGGGATCGACGGCACCGATCCGGTGACCGGCGCCTCCTTCGCCACCCTAGCCGCGCGCAGCCGCTCCATGCACAGGACGCAGGGTTTCGCGAATTTCTCGGCGGCGGCGGCCGGCGGAGGCCCACGGTCCGAATCCTTCAAGCTGCTTGCCGGGGAGCCCGCGGCGCAGGACATCATGGACGGCGTCGACACCACGTGGGGCCGCGTTCCTGGGGGCTCGGAGGTGGATCGGCTGGCCGGCCAGGCGATCGAGCAGTTCAACCCGGCGGACCCCGCCGCGAGCGTCCCGGCCCTGCTCGCCCTTCGGGGACGGCTGGCGCCCCTTGCCCCGGATCCTGTCGTGGACGAGAAGCGCCGCCAGCTGGACGGGATCCTCCAGGCCTGCCTCGGCCTTTCCGTGGAAACCACGCTCCCGAGCTGCGAGGCCGTGCCGGGCGAGGAGTTGAGGTTCCGGCACACCGCCCTGGTGCGCTCGACAGTGCCGGTGCGGTGGCTCGCCGTGCGATACCCCGGTATTGGGCGCGAGGCCGACCGCGCGATCGATCTGCGCCCCAACGAGGAGGCGGCGCGCGAAGTCACCCGGACGCTGCCCGCAGGCACGCCGCTGAGCCAGCCGTACTGGCTTCGCGAGGAGGGCACGCCCGGCATGTTCCGCGTGGATGATCCCGCGCTGATCGGCATGCCGGAGAGCCCGCCCGCGGTCCCGATCGAAGACATGTTCATGGTGGGAGGCCAGACCCTGGTGGTCCGCGACGAGGCCGTGCAGGTGACGGCGGATCCGGCGAAGGGCGCGATCCGCCGCCGGCTCGATGTGATCCCGCCGGTTTCCCTGGGCTTCTCCACGCCCGTCGAGCTCTTTGCCCCGGGCGCCAGCCGCATAGTGGCGGTCGAGGTCGTTTCATCGCGTGCCCGAGTCGCCGGCACGGTCGGGCTGGATGTGCCGGCCGGATGGCGGGCTTCCCCGGCGAAGCAGGCCTTTCGCCTGGCCGCCGTCGGGGACAGCGCCCGGCTCACCTTCACCGTCACGGGCCCAAAGTCCAGCGCGACCGGGATGATCTCCGCCCGCGCGAGGTTCGATGGCACGAGCTTTGGAAGCCAGCGCATGCAGATCAGCTACAGCCACATCCCGCCCCAGCTGCTGCAGGCGCCGGCGCGCCTGAAGGCGGTGTGCCTCGAGCTGGGGATCCGCGGCCGCCGCGTCGGCTATCTGCCTGGCGCCGGCGGCGCGAGCGACAGCGTCGCCGGATGCCTGGAGCAGATGGGATATGAGGTCACCGAGCTCACGGGAGCCGATCTCACCGCGGAGAGGCTCAAGGGCTTCGACTCCGTGGTCATCGGCGTGCGCGCGCTCAACACGAGGACGGACGTCGCCCCGCGGCTGCCCGCGCTCTTCGCCTATGTCGAGGCGGGCGGCACCGTCGTCGAGCAGTACACGACGCCGAGCGGGCTCCAGACGCCGCAGATGGCCCCGTACGAGCTCAAGCTTTCCCGCGACCTGGCGCACTACCGCGTGACCAATGAGAATGCTCCGGTCGAGATCCTTGTTCCCGCGCATTCCGCGTTCACGACGCCCAACGTGATCGCCGCCGCCGACTTCGGCGGCTGGGTGCAGGAGCGCGGGCTGGACTTTGCCAGCGAATGGGACACCGGCCACTTCACGCCGCTTCTCGCCTGCAGCGATGCGGGGGAGGCGCCCCTGAAGGGGGGGCTATTGGTGGCGCGCTACGGGAGCGGCTATTTTGTCTATACCGGGCTCTCGTTTTTCCGGCAGCTTCCCGCGGGCGTGCCCGGGGCGTACCGGCTGTTCGCCAACCTCGTCTCACTGGGGAGATGAAGCCGCCTGAGGAGGACGAGGGCCCCGGTCTGCCGGGCCTGCGAACCTGGCGCCGGGTCTACCTGGTCGTCGCCGCGATCTTCATCGTGTGGGTCGGGCTTCTGATCGCGTTGACGCGGATGTTCTCGTGAACGCAGCCGATTACATCGTCCTGGTCGGCGCGTTGCTCGGGATCGCCGCCTACGGCATGTGGCGGACCCGGGGGCGGTGCGACCTCCACACGTACCTGAAGGGGGCCAGCGGGACGCACTGGCTCGCGATCGGCCTCTCGGTCATGGCCACGCAGGCCAGCGCGATCACCTTCCTTTCCACGCCCGGTCAGGGCTACGAGAGCGGGCTCGGCTTCGTGCAGAACTACTTCGGCGCGCCGTTCGCGCTGATCATCATCGCGGTTGTGTTCCTTCCCATCTACCGGCGGCTCAACGTCTACACCGCCTACGAATACCTCGGGCACCGCTTCGACCCCAAGACACGCCTCCTCGGCGCCGGGCTCTTTCTCGTGCAGCGGGGCCTCGGCGCGGGCATCACGATCTATGCTCCGGCCATCGTGCTCTCCACGGTCATGGGCTGGCGGCTGGACGCCACCATCGTTTGCAGCGGCCTGGTCGTGGTGCTCTACACGGTGACTGGCGGAAGCGCGGCCGTGACCCTCACGCAGAAATACCAGATCGGGGTGATCTTCGCCGGCATGGCGGCGGCGTTCATCGTCCTGGTCGCGAAGCTGCCCGCCGGGCTCACGCTGACGGACACCCTCACGCTGGCGGGCGGCTTCCACAAGCTCGAGGCCGTGGACTTCTCCCTGAACGTCGACCGGCGCTACACGATCTGGTCCGGCCTCCTCGGGGGCCTTTTCCTGGCGCTGTCGTATTTCGGCACCGACCAGTCGCAGGTGCAGCGCTACCTGAGCGGCGGCTCGCTGCGCGAGAGCCGGCTTGGCCTGATGTTTAACGCCGTCTTCAAGATTCCCATGCAGTTCTCCATCCTGCTGCTGGGCGTGCTCATCTTCGTCTTCTACCAATTCGAGCGTCCGCCGGTGTACTTCAACCGGGCGGCCTGGAACTATCAGGCGGAGCATGGCGGGGGCGGCCGGCTGCGCGCCCTTGAGGCCGAGTTCGCCAAGGCGCACTCCGAGGAGCGCCTGCAGCTCCAGGCCTGGCTCGGCGCCCGGCATGCCGGCGACCGCGCGGCCGAGGCCGCCGCGC
>CALAOT010000042.1 GCA_937889545.1 uncultured Opitutaceae bacterium | reverse complement strand
TTCTGCCTGCTGGACGAGCTCGACGCGCCGCTCGACGAGTCGAACATCGGCCGGTTCACCGACCTGCTCCGGAAGTTCGTCAAGGACTCGCAATTCATCATCATCACCCACAACAAGCGCACCGTGGCCGCGGCGAACGCGATCTACGGCGTGACGATGGAGGAGAGGGGCGTCTCGAAGACCGTCTCGATGAGGTTCAACCACGAGCGCGGCGAGGCGGAGGCGCACCATCCCGCGACGGTCGCCGACTCGGTGCGGAGCGCCGTGACCCTTCCGGCGGCGCCGGTCGCGAGCCCCGCCTAGGGCAGGCGCCCCCGCCATGGCGAAATGGCTTCTCGTCGACGGGTTCAACCTCGCCTACCGCTGCTTCTTCGCGATCCCGGAGCTGAACCGGGGCGACGGGTTCCCGACGAACGCGCTCCACGGGTGGGTGAAGTCGCTCTGGCGGCTTTCTGACCAGGAGAAGCCGGACGGGGTGCTTGTCTTCTTCGACCTCGGGGGCGCGCAGGACAAGCTCGCGCTGCTTCCCGAGTACAAGGCGCAGCGCGAGGAGATGCCGGAGTCCCTGGCAAGGCAGGTCCCGGTCATCAAGGCGCTCACGCGCGCGATGGGCCTGGGCGGGGTGGAGCAGGAGGGCGTCGAGAGTGACGACCTGCTCGCCTCCGAGGCCGAGGCGCTTTCCCGGCGGGGGGACGAGGTCCTGATCGTGAGCTCGGACAAGGATTTTGCGCAGATCGTGGGGGACCGGATCCGCATCATGCTGCCGCCCCCGTCCGCGAACCCGAAGCTGGGCTGGCGCCTGATGGACGCGGCGGGAGTCGTCGAGAAGTTCGGGGTTCCCCCCTCGAAGATCGCCGACTTCTTGGCTCTTGTGGGGGACGCCTCGGACAACATCCCCGGCCTGGCCGGGGTGGGGCCGAAGACCGCCGCGAAATGGCTCGCCGAGTTCGGGAGCCTGGAGGGGGTGATCGCGGCGGCGGACCGGATTGCGCCCGAGCGGTTCCGCGCGGCCGTCGCGTCGTCGGCCGACATGCTCCGCAGGAACCGGAGGATAACGACGCTCAACCTGTCGCTGCCGCCCCCGGCAGCGGAGAGGGGAAGCGTCCAGCCCGCCGAGCTCTACGCCATCCTTGAGAGCATGGAGATGAGGTCAGCGCTCGCGGAGGCGCGCCAGCGCTACGGCCAGCCGGAGCTATTCTGAACGCCCGGGGCCCGCCGCGCGGGTCCCCCTAGGCCCCCTTCTTGTGGGTCTGCTTCGGGTCGAAGATGTAGCCGATCCCGTGGACCGTCTGGAAATCCGCCAGGTCGAGGCCCTTCTTCTTGAAGAGCTCGCGCACCTTGACGACGTACTGGTCGAGCGAGCGGCTCCTGACGTCCGCGTGCTGGCCCCAGACCGAGTGGATCAGGGCCTTTCGCGTGATCACCTCACCGGGGTGCTCGTTCAGGTAGGAGAGGATGCCGATCTCCTTGCGGCCGATCGTTGTGATCTCCCCGTCGGGGAACGCGATCTCGAGCCGGACCGGGGTGATCTTGGCCCCGCAGAAGTCGAAGGGCTCGTCGTTCACCTTGACGTTCTTCGTCAGGTTGAGGTCCTCCTTGTAATCGGCCCTGCGGAGCACGGCCCTGATGCGGGCGACGAGCTCGGCGTAGCTGAAGGGCTTGGTGACGTAGTCGTCCCCGCCCAGGTCGAGGCCGTGGATCTTGCTGGCCTCCTCAAGATTGCCGGTCAGGAAGATGACGGGCACGTTGATGTTCGAGGACTTCAGCTCCTCGTAGAGCTCAAAGCCGGACTGGTCAGGCAGGACGAGGTCCAGCAGGATCATGTTCGCAAAATTGCGCTGCAGGAACTTCAGGGCGTGCGCCGCGCGGTTGCAGACCTGCGTGCGCATGCCCGCGCGCTCGAGGTATTGGGCGATGAGGGACGCGAGGTCCGCCTCATCCTCGACGACAACGATGAGTGGCTTGGGGTTGGGCCTCGTCGGCGATGTGACTGCCATATCCGGTGTGACGGAGTTTTTACAATGATTCGGCTCGATGTCAATCAGCGTGAACCCGAGCATTTTGCTTGAACGGTCCCGTCGACAGGCAACAGCTTGGGGCCGTATGCCGGACAAGAATCCAATCCTGATGCTGGGCCTGCCCAAGGGCAGCCTTGAAGAGTCCACCCGCAGCCTGTTCGCCAAGGCGGGGTGGAGGATCACCACCGATTCCCGCTCCTACAGGCCGTCGATCGACGATCCCGAGCTCGACGGCCGGTTCGTCCGCGCCCAGGAGGTCAGCCGCTACGTGGAGCACGGGTTCTTCGACTGCGGGCTCACCGGCCTGGACTGGATCCAGGAGAACGGGTCCGATGTCGTTGAGGTTTGCGACCTGATCTACAGCCGTGCTTCCGTAAACAAGTCGCGCTGGGTGCTTTGCGTGGCCGAGACCTCGCCGGTGCGGTTGCCCGAGGACCTCGCGGGCAAGCGGGTGGCGACCGAGCTCGTCCAGACGGTCAGGCGCTATTTCGCGTCCAGGAGTATCCCGGTCGACGTCGAGTTCTCGTGGGGCGCGACCGAGGTCAAGGTGCCCGACCTGGTCGACGCCATCGTGGACATCACGGAGACGGGTTCGTCGCTGCGCGCCAATAAGCTGCGGATCGTGGACACGCTTCTTGAGACCAACACGAAGCTGATCGCCAACAGGAAGGCCTGGGCGGATCCGGTGAAGCGCAGGAAGATCGAGACGATCGCGCTCCTCGTCCGCGGAGCCCTAGAGGCCGAGTCGAAGGTGGGCCTCAAGATGAACGCGCCGAAGAGGTCGCTCGACGCCATCGTCGCGGCGGTCCCCTCCCTGCGAAACCCGACGATTTCCCCGCTGAGCAACCCGGAATGGGTCGCCCTGGAGACGATCATCGACGAGCGCGTCGTGCGGGAGATCCTGCCGCAGCTCAAGTCGCTCGGGGCGGAGGGCATCGTAGAGTACCCGCTCAATAAGGTCGTCTACTGAAATGGGCAAGGTCACTCTCGGGCTTCTCCAGCACGCCTGTTCGGGCGATCCGGCGGCCAACCTTGGGAAGACCCTAGCCCTAGCCGAGAAGGCCTCGCGGCTCGGCGCCAACATCATCTGCACGCAGGAGCTGTTCCGCTCGCGGTATTTCTGCCAGAGCGAGGACCACGAGAACTTCAGGCTGGCGGAGACGATCCCGGGCCCAAGCACGGAGGCCCTTGGAAAGCTGGCGAAGAAGCGCGGCGTCGTGGTGATCGCCTCGCTCTTCGAAAGGCGGGCGAGCGGCCTGTACCACAACACGGCCGCCGTCATCGACGCGGACGGGAAGATGCTCGGCATCTACCGCAAGATGCACGTCCCCGACGATCCGCTCTACTACGAGAAGTTCTATTTCACGCCCGGCGACACGGGGTTCAGGTCCTGGAAGACCAGGTTTGGCAGGATCGGCGTCCTCATCTGCTGGGACCAGTGGTTCCCCGAGGCGGCCCGCCTGACCGCGCTCCACGGCGCCGAGATCCTCTTCTATCCGACCGCGATCGGCTGGCATCCCGGGGAGAAGAAGGAGCACGGGGCGACGCAGCACGGTGCGTGGGAGACGATCCAGCGCGCGCACGGCGTGGCAAACGGCTGCTTCGTGGCCGTGTGCAACCGGGTCGGGCACGAAAAGCTGGCCGGGGGGGCCGGGATCGAGTTCTGGGGCCAGAGCTTCGTGGCGGGCACGAGCGGCCAGATCCTCGCGAGGGCCGCCGCGTCGAGGGAGGAGGTCCTCCTGGCGACGATCGACCTCGCCGAGGTCGACACGACGCGCACGCACTGGCCCTTCCTGCGCGATCGCCGGATCGACGCCTACGGCGACCTGACGAAGCGCTTCCACGACTAGACCCGGGGGGACCATGCCCGTCGCGAACCAGACGCCGGCCGAGCTCGGCTTCCGGATGCCCGCCGAGTGGGAGAGGCAGGAGGCCGTCTGGCTCTCCTGGCCGCACAGGCGCGCGACGTGGCCGGGGGGATTCCGCCCGATCCCGGCCAAGTTCGCCGAGATCGCCGCGCACATCAGCCTGCGCGAGAAGGTGCGGCTCAACATCGCCGCCCGGCATCACGGGCGGGCCCGTTCCCTGATCGCCAGGGCGGGGGCCGACATGGACAGCGTGGAGTTCTTTGACCACCCCACAGACGACGCATGGTGCCGGGACCACGGGCCCATCTTCGTGAGGAACGACAGGACGGGGGAGGTGGCGCTCACGGACTGGGCTTTCAACGCGTGGGGCGGGAAGTATGCCCCCTTCGATCTCGACAACCGCATCCCGGGCAGGATCGCCCGCTCGCTCGGCCTTCGCCGGTTCGAGCGGAAGATGGTGCTCGAGGGCGGGTCGATCGAGGTGAACGGCAGGGGGCTGCTCCTCGCCACCGAGTCGTGCCTCCTCAACAGGAATCGGAATCCCGGGCTCACCCGGGCGCAGATCGAGCGCAACCTCGGGGACGGCCTGGGGGCGCGCACCATCCTGTGGCTGGGCGACGGGATCCTCGGGGACGACACGGACGGGCACGTCGACGACCTGACCCGGTTCTTCAGCGAGAGCGGAATCGTGACCTCAGTCGAGCGCGACCGCCGCGACCCGAACCACGGCGCGCTCGAGCGGAACCTCGAGCGCCTGCGCGACCTGCGCACGCCGTCCGGGGGCCGGTTCAGGATCATGGAGCTGGCGATGCCCGCGCCCCGGCAATACCGCGGGCAGAGGCTGCCCGCGACCTACGCGAACTTCCTCGTCATAAACGGGGCCGTCCTCATGCCCTCGTTCCGCCAGCCCCGCCGCGACCGCGAGGCGGCCGAGGTGCTCGCATCCTGCTTCCCCGGCCGCGAGGTCGTCCCAATAGATTGCTTGGAACTCGTGGTGGGCCTCGGCACTCTACACTGTATCTCGCAACAACAGCCCGCGCCCACAGCATGAAGATTCTCCCGGCAATCACAGTGTGCTGCGCAGCGGCGCTCCTCGCCGGATGCGAGTCCGGGATCGAGGACACGGTCCGCTCCGCCATCGCCCCGCGCGAGGCGCCCCGATCGCGGGTCTTCCAGGCCGACCAGAAGGCGGCGTACGCCGCGGCGCTCGCGGCGGCCGACCAGATGGGCTACCGGTTTGTCCGGGGAGGGCTCGCGGAGGGCAGGCTCGAGGAGCTGAGCGGGATATCCAGCGGCGACGACACCGGCAGCTCCCGCCAGATTTCCATGAGGGTGAGGCTGAGCCCGGACGAGGAGGCCGGCACGGCCGTATCGGTGGCGTTCAACGAGATCATTGAGTCGGATTCGAAGAACCTTCCCGGGGTGGCGACGGAGACGCCCATGCGAGACTCGGCCCTCTACGAGGTCTTCTTCCGCAATCTGCAGCAGGCGCTTCAGGCGCCTCCAAAGCAGTAGCGTCACGTTAGTGTTTTTGCATTAATCACTTGCATGATTTTTGACCGCCCGGCGCATGGGCCGGGCCAATTTGTGCTTGCCGGATCGGCGTGCCCGATGGGAATCTGACCGTTCGCGGCAGTTTCTATCGGTCAGACCGGCGCAGCCGCGATGCTCCCGCCGGTCCTGAATTCAGTACAACCGTCAACCCGTGGCCGAAAGGCCTGCCGCGGTGGCCGGAACGCTCCGGAGCAGGCGTGCCGTTCACCCGTTTCCGAAAATGAGTTCATTAATGCAAGATCTGCTCGCGCAGTCGTCCTTCGACAAGCTCAAGGAAGGCGCAATCGTCCCGGGCACCATCACCGAAGTCCGCCAAAACGAGGTCGTTGTAGACATAGGCGGCAAGTCCGAAGGCGTCATCCCCGCGAACGAGTTCATCGACATAGGCGACCTGCAGATCGGCTCCACGATCGAGGTGCTCGTAGAGAAGCTCGAGGACCGGAACGGAAGCCCGATCCTGTCTTTCGACAAGGCCGAGCAGAAGAAGAATTGGGACAACATCCTCACGAAATTTCCCGAAGGCTCCGTGGCCACCGGCCGCGTGAAGGCCAAGGTCAAGGGCGGGCTCATCATCTCGATCGGCGTCGACGCGTTCATGCCCGCCTCGCACATCGACGTGCAGCCGCCCAAGAACCTGGACCAGTACGTCGGCCAGACGTACGACTTCAAGGTCCTCAAGATCAACCTCGAACGGAAGAACATCGTCCTATCCCGGCGCGAGCTCATCGAGCAGCAGCGCGCCGAAAAGCGCCGCGCGCTCCTCGACTCGATCCAGCCCGGCCAGTTCCGGAAGGGCATCGTCAAGAACATCACCGACTTCGGGGCCTTCATCGACCTCGACGGCATGGACGGCCTGCTCCACATCACCGACATGAGCTGGGGCAGGATTTCCCACCCGAGCGAGATGCTCAAGCAGGGCGAGGAGATCGAGGTCATGATCATCGAGGTGAACCGCGAGAAGGAACGCGTCTCCCTCGGCCTCAAGCAGACCACCAAGAACCCGTGGGACGAGATCGACCGGAAGTTCCCGGTCGGCGCCAAGGTCCGCGGCAAGGTGGTCAACCTCGTCCCCTACGGCGCGTTCGTCGAGATCGAGCCGGGCGTCGAGGGGCTGGTCCACATCACCGAGATGTCCTGGACGAAGCGCATCACCAAGCCCTCCGAGCTGCTCAAGGTCGGCCAGGAGCTCGATGCGGTGGTCCTCGGCATCCAGAAGGAGGAGCAGAAGATCTCGCTCGGCCTGCGCCAGCTTGAACCCAATCCGTGGGACATGGTCCGCCACAACTACCCGATCGGGGCCCGCGTCCGCGGCAGGGTCCGCAACATGACGACCTACGGGGCCTTCATCGAGCTCGAGGAGGGCATCGACGGCATGGTCCACGTCTCGGACATGAGCTGGACGCGCAAGGTCAACCACCCGTCGGAGGTCCTGAAGAAGGGCGACGACGTGGACGCCATCGTGCTCGACATCGATCCCCAGCAGCAGCGGATCAGCCTCGGCATGAAGCAGCTGGCGATCGACCCGTGGTCGGACATCGACAGCTTCTTCAAGATCGGCGACGTCGTCGAGGGCACCATCACCAAGGTCACCTCGTTCGGCGCCTTCGTGGAGCTCAAGGACGGCATCGACGGCCTGGTCCACATCTCGCAGATCAGCGAGGAGAGGATCGAGAAGGTGAAGGACGTCCTCAAGCCCGAGCAGAAGGTCACGGCCCGCGTTATCAAGATCGACCGCGAGGAGCGCAGGCTCGGGCTGTCGATCAAGGCCGCCAACTACAGCGCCGACCAGCTCGCGGCGGAGACCGCCTCCTACGAAGCCCTCAACCGCAGCGCGACCAACGACATGATGAACCTCGGCGACATACTCGACGAGGCGTCCAAGAAGGGCGAGGAATAGGCCCGGCGGAATCCTCAGCGCCGCCGCGCTGCGCCCGTTCTTCGGCGCCTTCGACTCGTTGACATCCTCACGGCCCTAAACGGCCGGTTTTTCGCGCCGTCCCGTGATAAACTCGCGGATGACCGTCATGCGCTGGCGCTGGCGGTCCTCCTGCTCGACGTCGTCGGCGTTCCGGACGGCCTCGTGCTTCGCCATGGCCCGGCGCATCTTGCCGAGGGCGATGTACTCGAGCTGGCGGATGCGCTCGCGGGTGACGTTGAAGCGGCGGCCCACCTCCTCGAGGGTCAACTCGTCGTGCCCGTCCAGGCCGAACCGCATCCGGATGATCTCGGCCTCGCGCTTTTCGAGGGACCCGACCATCGAATGCAGGTCCAGATTGAGGTTCTTGTCGCGCAGCTGGTCATAGGGGCTCGTCGCGTTCTCGTCGCCCACGATTTCCCCGAAGGTCGCAGAGTCGCCGTCCTCGCCGACCGGCGCGTCGAGCGAGGCCGGGCGCACGCTCACGGACTTGAGGTGGGCGACCTTTGACGTGGGGATCTGGAGCTCCATCGCGAGCTCCTCGTCCGTGGGCTCCCTGCCCAGCCGCTCGGAAATCTGCATCGCCGTCCTGCGCATCTTCGAGATCTTGTCGACCAGGTGGACGGGGAGGCGGATCGTCTTGGACTGGTTCGCCAGCGCGCGCTTGATCGACTGCTTTATCCACCAGGCGGCGTAGGTCGAAAGCTTCCCGCCCTTGCGGGGGTCGAAGCGCTCGACCGCCTTGACGAGACCGATGTTGCCCTCGCTGATCAGGTCGAGGAGGGGCAGGCCGAAATCCTTGTAGTCCATCGCGATCTTCACGACCAGGCGCAGGTTCGCCTTGATCATGTGGTCGCGCGCGGACTTGTCTCCACGGCGGATCCGCTTCGCGAGGGCGATCTCCTCGTCGATCGTCAGGAGGGCGGTCTTGCCGATCTCCTGGAGATAGATCTGCAGGTTGGTCCGGTCGAGCGGGGCCGAAAGCGCCTCGGCGGGTTCAGGCTTTTCCAGGAACGAGGGCGGGCTGTCGAAGTGCGCCGGGCGCTCGGGAGCCAAGACAGCCCGGTCGCCGCCGTCTGCATCCTCCGCTGGGTGATCGGTCCTGGTTTTCGTGCGCATTGGCATGTCTCTGTAAGTTGGAGGATTAAAACGTCTGATTGTTCCCCTCGTTCAGCCTAATTCGTTCCAAACAGAGGACGAGCGGTCCCCTAGGAAAGCTGCAGAACTGTCACCCCGGTCGCGGGTAATAATGTCACACCCGGCCGGGAACGGTGCGCAATATGGCGCTGCCCGCCGGCCTAGAACCTCAAGGCGATCTCGACCGCCTTGAGAAGGGCTCCGGCCTTGTTGACGGTTTCCTGGTACTCCGTGGCGGGGTCGGAGTCGGCGACGACCCCGCCGCCGGCCTGGATGTAGATCTTCCCGCCCTTCAGGAGCGCGGTCCGAAGGGTGATGCACGAGTCCAGGTTGCCGTCATACCCGAAATAGCCGAGCGCGCCGGCGTAGAAGCCCCTCTGGACCGGCTCCTTCTCGGCGATGATCTGCATCGCGCGCACCTTGGGCGCCCCGCTGACGGTGCCCGCTGGGAAAGTCGCCCGCATCAGGTCGAAGGCGTTCCTGCCGCCGGCGATCTGCCCCTCGACCTGCGACACGATGTGCATGACGTGGGAATAGCGTTCGACAAACATGAAGTCGGGCACGTGGATGGACCCGAACTTGCAGACGCGCCCGATGTCGTTGCGCGCGAGGTCGACGAGCATCAGGTGCTCGGCCCGCTCCTTCTCGTCGGCGAGGAGCGCCTCCCCAAGGGCCAGGTCCTCCTCGTGTGTGGCCCCGCGCCTGCTGGTGCCCGCGATGGGGCGGATCTCGACAAGGCCGTCCGTGAGCCGCACGTGGACCTCCGGGGAGGCGCCCACGAGGGCAAAGTCGCCCGCGTCCAGGATGAACGTGTAGGGCGAGGGGTTAACCGTCCTCAGGGCCCGGTAGAGGTCGAGGGGCGTCTTCCGGAACGGGCGCGTGAACCGCTGGGAGGGGACGACCTGGATGATGTCGCCCGCCCGGATGTACTCCTTTGCGCCCTCGACAAGCCTCTCGTAGGCCGGGCGGGTGAAGTTGCCCACGGGCGCCCTGGGCTGCGCCGGCCCGGCGAGCGGGGCGGGGGCGAGCGCGCGGGGTCGCTTCAGGATCGCGAAGATCTCACGGAGCTCGGCCTCGGCCGCGGAACGTGCCCTTGCGGCGGCGGCGCCGCCGCCGCCCGAGACGTGGGCGTTGACGCAGAGGCGAAGGGTCTGCTTCACGCGGTCGAATATCAGCAGCGTGTCCGACAGCATGAAGTAGATGAGCGGGATCCCGAGCTCGTCGCGGGGCGCCGCGGGCACCGTGGGCTCGATCCGCGTCACGTACTCGTAGCCGATGTATCCGACGGCGCCGCCGGTGAACCTGGGAAGGTCCGGCAGCCGGACCGGGTGGAACCGCTTGAGCTCGGCCTCGACCAGCGAGAGCGGGTCGGGCGGCGTGGGCACCTTTACGACGGGCCGGCCCCGCTCGCGGATCTCTGACTCCTTGGGCCCGCAGGCGATGACCTTGCGCGGGCGGCAGCCGATGAAGCTGTAGCGCGACAGGCGCTCCCCTCCCTCGACGGACTCGAGCAGGTACGCCGGGCCGTGGCCGCGCAGTTTCGCGTAGGCAGAGACCGGCGTCTCGAAGTCCGCCATCAGGTCCGCGTACACCGGGATGACGTTGCCCTTCCGGGCAAGCCGGAGGAATTCGGCCTTGGTGGGGTGGATGTCCATGGTCACTCCACCGTCACCGACTTGGCCAGGTTGCGGGGCTTGTCGACGTCGCAGCCGCGCTCGACGGCGATGTAGTAGCTCAGGAGCTGCACCGGGATCGCGGCGACGATCGGGAGCACCGCCTCGTGGCAGTCCGGAATCCCAATCACCTCGTCGGCGAGTCCCGGGGGAAGCTCGCATCCCTCGGTCGCGATCGCGATGACGGGGCCCTTGCGCGCCTTGATCTCCTGCATGCTGGAGACGATCTTGTTGAAGATCTCGCCCCTCGGCGCGAAGAACACGCTCGGGCACTTCTCGCTGATGAGCGCGATCGGCCCGTGCTTCATCTCGGCGGCCGGGTAGCCCTCGGAATGGATGTAGGAGATCTCCTTGAGCTTGAGCGCCCCCTCGAGGGCGATCGGGAACAGGGACAGCCGCCCGAGGAAGAGGAAGTCCGAGCAGTGGGCGTAGCGCCTGGCGATCTCCTTGATGTGCGGCGCCTGCGCGAGGGCCGCGCGGACGAGCGCGGGCGCGCCGCGCAGGGCGTTCACGTAGTCCACCCCGTCATTGAAGCTCATGTCGCGCATCCGCGAGACGTAGAGGGCGACCATCGCGCCGAGCAGCAGCTGGGACGTGAACGCCTTGGTCGAGGCGACGCCGATCTCCGGGCCGGCGTGCTGGTAGATCCCGCCGTCGGCCTCCCTCGCGATCGACGAGCCCACCACGTTGTTGATGGCGAGGACGCGGAACCCCTTGCGCTTCGCCTCCCGCAGCGCGGCGAGCGTGTCGATCGTCTCGCCGGACTGGCTGACGACGAAGAAGAGCGTGTCGGGGTCGAGCGGAGCGTTCCTGTAGCGGAATTCGGAGGCATAGTCGACCTCGACGGGCACGCGGGCGTAGCGCTCGATCAGGTGCTCGGCGACGAGGCAGGCGTGCCACGCCGTGCCGCAGGCGCAGAACATGAACCGGTCGACCTGCCGGAATTCCGCCGGGGTGAGGTTCAGGCCGCCGAACACGGCGGTGCTCCCGTCCTCGGAGAAGCGGCCGCGCATGGTGTTCTCGAGGGCCTCGGGCTGCTCGAAGATCTCCTTCTCCATAAAATGGGCGTAGCCGTCCATGGTCGCGTCCTCGACCGACCAGTCGATCCGGTCGACGACCGGCGACACGTCCTCCTGGTCGAGCGTGCTGATCGCGAAGTCCCTCGCCGTGATGTGGACGAGCTCGCCGTCCTTCAGGTAGACGACGTTGCGGGTCTGGCTCACGAGGGCGGACGCGTCGCTCGCGAGGAGGTACTCTGCGTCGCCGACGCCGAGGATGAGCGGCGAGGCCTTGCGCGCAGCCACGATCTCCCCGGGGAGGTCGGTGCACAGGGCGGCGATCCCGTACGTGCCCTGGACGTGGCGCAGCGCTTTGCGCACGCTCTCGAGGAAGGCGCCCTGCCCGCTGCGCTCGGCCTTCTCCTTGGCGTAGTGGTAGGCGATCAGGTTGCACAGGACCTCGGTGTCGGTCTCGGACCTGAAGGTGTAGTCCTTCGAGAGCAGGAACGTCTTGATCTGGCTGTAGTTCTCGATGACGCCGTTGTGGATCAGGGCGAACTTGCCGTCGCTGCTCACGTGCGGATGGGCGTTCGCGTCGGTCACCGCGCCGTGGGTGGCCCACCGGGTGTGCCCGATCCCCGTCGTCCCGCCCAGGCGCAGCTTGGAGGTCTCCTCCACCAGCCGCTCGACCCGGCCCGCCTTCTTGACGACCGTCAGGCCGCCGCCCTGGGCGATCGCGATCCCGGCGGAGTCGTAGCCGCGGTACTCAAGGCGCTTGAGGGCCTCCAGGAGGATGGTCGATGCCTTGCGTTTCCCGACGTAGCCTACGATGCCGCACATGGGTGGTGGTGGTTGGGTGTGTGGTGGCGGCGATTTTGTCTCGCGAAGTGGGCGTCCACGATAGAATAGGGAATTGCTATGACCACCCAAAAACGCGTGCTGGCAGTCATCATGGGGGGGGGCCGGGGGACGCGCCTTTCCCCGCTGACTCTCGAGCGCTGCAAACCCGCGGTGCCGCTCGCGGGGAAGTACCGGCTTGTGGACATTCCGATCAGCAATTGCCTCAACTCGGACGTCAACCGGATCTTCCTCCTGACGCAGTTCAACACGGCGTCGCTCCACCGCCACATCCAGAACGCGTACCAGTTCGACCCGTTCGGCGGCGGGTTCATCGACATCCTCTCGGCGGAGCAGACGGAGAAGAGCCTGGACTGGTACCAGGGGACGGCCGACGCCGTGCGCCGAAACATCATCCATTTCCGCAAGTACCCCCACGACCTGATCCTGATCCTCTCCGGCGACCAGCTGTACCGGATGGACTTCAGGGAGATCATCGATCAGCACATCGCGATGGGGGCCGACGTCACGATCTCGGCGAAGCCCTTCCCGCTCTCGAAGCTCGAGGGCCTGGGCCTGATGAAGGTCGCGGACGACCTGTCGATCCAGCAGTTTGTCGAGAAGCCGAAGGACCCGGCGGTGATCGCGGGCCTGACCCTGAGCCCCGCAATCGAGCAGAAGCTCAAGGAGCGCTCGGAGGAGAAGCACTGCCTCGCCTCGATGGGCATCTACGTCTTCAACAGGGCCGTCCTGGCCGAGGCCCTTGAGAATTCCATGGTCGACTTCGGCCGGGAGGTGATCCCGGCCCTCCTCGGCAGGAAGAAGCTGTATGCGCATGTCTTCGAGGGATACTGGGAGGACATCGGGACGGTTAAGGCGTTCTTCGAGGCGAACCTGGCCCTGGCGCAGCCGCTCCCGCCGTTCAACTTCTTCGATGGGTCCATGCCGGTCTACACCCACTACGAGTACCTGCCCGCCTCGAAGCTGAACAAGTGCAGGGTCGACAACGTCGTGGTCGCCGACGGCGCCATCCTGACCGACTCGTCGGTCAAGCACTGCCTGTTCGGCATACGCGCGTACGTGGGCGAGGACTCGGACCTCGAGGACGTGATCGTGATGGGCGCCGACTACTACGAAACGCCGGAGCAGGTCGCCTCGAACCTGGCGCGCGGCAAGCCGAACATCGGCATCGGCCGCAATTGCTACATCCGCAGGGCGATCATCGACAAGAACGCGCGGATCGGCGACGGCACCAGACTCTGCGCCGGGTCCAACCCGGACGGGGCCTATGTGGGCGGCGCCGTGGTGATCCGCGACGGGGTCCTCGTCGTGCCGAAGGGGGCCACGATCCCCCCGGGCACGGTGGTGTAGCGGCCCTACGGCCCCGGGCCGCGCAGCGGCTCGCCCCTGCGCCGCCAGAGGAACAGGCCGAAGGCGACCATGAAGACCGAGTAGAACGTGCCCCGGCTCAACCCGAGGATGAGCGGGGCGTCGGGCTCGCGGAACGCCTCGCACGCGATGCGGACGCTGGCGTAGAGCACCAGAAACTCGCCCGCCAGCCTCCCGGGCCGGGCGCGGACGGCGTCGCTCCTCCAGAGGCGCCATTGCATGTAGGCGAGGAGCAGGGCGCCCTCGAGCGCGGCCTCGTAGAGCTGGGAGGGGTGGCGGGGGACCAGCAGGCCCGGCTCGTCGGCAGGCGCGCTGCGCGGGAAGATGACCGCCCAGGGCACGCGGGTGGGCCTTCCCCAGAGCTCGCCGTTGATGAAGTTCGCGACCCTGCCGAAAAAGAGCCCCGCGGGCGCCGCCGACGCCACCAGGTCCGCCAGGTGCAGGAAGGGGATCCCGGCGGAGCGGGCGAACCAGGCGACCGCGAGGATGACGCCGATCATCCCGCCGTGGCTCGCCATCCCGCCCTCCCACACGCGCAGGATCGCGAGGGGATCGGTCCCGAAGCTCCTCCAGCCGTCGTAAAGGAAGTAGGAGCCGATCCTGCCGCCCACTACGACGCCGAGCACCGCGGCCACCATGAAGTCGGCGATCCGGTCCGAGGGAAGCAGCGACAGGCCGGCCCGGTGGTAGCGCTGGAGGAGCCAGGCCGCGGCCAGGAACCCGAGCGCGTAGGCGAACCCATAGTAGCGTATGCCGAAGTTGCCCGAGAAGCGGACGAGGAAGGGGTCCAGGCGGTCGACCCAGTACGCGAACGCCGGGGTCACGTGCGCCTCCGGTCCTGCTTCTGGAGCTTCGCGCGCGCGAGTTCGCGCATGTCCACGGCGACGTCGTCCTTCTCGAAGATCTCGCGGCCGAGCAGGTGCTCGATGACATCCTCCATCGTCACGACGCCCGCGGTCGCCCCGAACTCGTCGACGGAGACCAGCAGCTTGTTGTGCGTCTTGAGGAACACCTGGAGAGCGTTCCCGACGGTGGCCGTCTCGGGGATGAACTGCGCCTCCTGCATGAAGTGCTCCACGAGCCCGGCATCCTGGTCCTGCGCCTTGGCCTTGAGGAGGTCGCGCCTGCGCACGACCCCCACGATGTCGTCCATGTTCTTGCCGAAGACCGGCAGCCTGCCGAAGGGCAGGGTGGGGTATTCGCTGAAGACCTCGGCCACCGAGGAGGAGCGGCTGAGCGCCGTGACCACGGTGCGCGGCGTCATGATGTCGCTCACCCGCACGTTGTCCAGGGACAGGGCGTTGGCGATGATGCTCGACTCGCTCGTCGACAGCGTGCCCTCCTGCGCGCCGCGCTCGGCGAGGAGCTTGATCTCCTCGCCCGAGCCGTGGAGCTTGGCCGGGGGCCCGACGAAGGGCCTCACCGCGAGCGCGCACAGCCACGTGACGGGGGAAAGGAACCCCCGCAGCCAGCCGATGGGATACACAACGTACGGCAGGAGATCGCGGCGGTGCGCAACGCCGATGTTCTTCGGCAGCACCTCGGAAAACACGAGGAGGACGGCGCCGAACCCGATCAGGATCGCGGCGAGCGCGCCGCCCCCGTAGTAGTGCGCGGCGAGCGCGCCGACGATCACCGATCCCAGACTGTTCGCGACCGTGTTGAGGGTCAGGATCGCCGAGATCGTCGCGTCGATCTCGCACTTGATGGTCTCAAGGAGCGCGCCCCGCCTCGGGTGGGTCCTCTTCAGGCCCTCGATCTCGGCGATGGTCGTGGACAGGGCGATCGACTCGAAGAGGGAGCAGAGGAACGAGGTTCCGACCGTGAGGACGATGACAAGGGGGAGGAAGAGCCTGGCCATCTCCGCAGACTACGCGGCGCGCCCTTTTTTTCCTACCACAAAAGAACCTTGCAGCGGGGCGGCTTTAGGAGGCTACGTATGGAGGCATCATGGGCGACCTCAAGCGCACCCCCCTCCGGGACTTCCACGCGGCACACGGCGCCAAGCTCGTCGACTTTGCCGGGTGGGAGATGCCCGTGCAGTACCGGAGCATCCTCGAGGAGCACAGGGCGGTGAGGCGCGCCGCGGGCCTCTTCGACGTGAGCCACATGGGCGAGGTCGACGTCGCGGGGCCGGGCGCCGCGGCGTTCCTGAACAGCCTCGTGACAAACGACGTCCGCAGGATGTTCCCCGGCCGGGTCCTGTATTCGCCGATGTGCCACCCGGACGGCGGCGTGATCGACGACCTGCTGATCTACATGCGGGGCCCGGGGGACTACTTCCTCTGCATCAATGCCGGCAACACCCCGACGGACCTCGAGTGGATCCGGGCGGGGGCGGCCGGGCGCGACGTGGCCGTCACGGACCGCTCGGAGGAATGCGCGCTGATCGCGGTCCAGGGGCCTTGCGCGGCCGCCATCGTGCAGCCGCTCACGCAGGCGAACCTCGGGCTCCTCAAGTACTATCATTTCGCGGAGGGCACCGTCGCGGGAGTCCGGTGCACCATCAGCCGGACGGGGTACACGGGGGAGGACGGGTTTGAGTTCTACCACGCTGCGGGCGAGGCGCCCGCGCTCGCCGGGGCCCTCCTCGCCGCGGGGCGGCCCCTCGGCCTCGAGCTCTGCGGGCTCGGCGCGCGCGACAGCCTGAGGCTCGAGGCGGGGTTCCCGCTCTACGGCCACGAGCTGACGCGCGAGATATCGCCCCTTGCCGCCGGGCTCGGCTGGACGGTCAAGCTCGAGAAGGAGGGCGACTTCTGCGGCCGCGCCGCGCTCGCCGCGGAAAAGAGGGACGGATCGGCGCGCAAGGTGGTGTTCTTCAGGACCGGGGACCGGCGCATCGTCCGCCCGGAGACCCCGGTGGCGGGGCCGGACGGGGCGGCCGCGGGCCGCGTCCTCTCGGGGACGCTGTCGCCGATGCTCTCCGAGGCCATCGGGTCGGCGCTCGTCGAGAGCCCCTGCGCCGCGGGGCCGCTCCGGGTCGACGTCAGGGGAAGCCCGATCGACTTGCGTCTCGTCAAACCCCCGTTCGTCGAGCTAAGAAAGGGCGCATGAGCAACGTGCCCGGCGCCCTCCGCTACGCAAAGTCCCACGAATGGCTTAAGACCGAGGCAGACGGCACGGCCACGGTGGGCATAACCGACTACGCGCAGGGCTCGCTCGGGGACATCACGTATGTGCAGCTCCCGAAGGTCGGCTCGGTGCTTAAAAAGGGGGCTCCCTTCGGGGTGGTCGAGTCGGTCAAGGCGGCCTCCGACGTCTACGCTCCCGTGGGCGGCACGGTCGTGGCCGTAAACACGGCCCTCGACGGCGCGCCCGAGACGCTCAACAAGGACCCCTACGGCGGGGGCTGGATGCTCAGGCTCAGGCCCTCGGACCCCGCGGAGGCCGGCTCCCTGCTCGAGGCGGCGGCCTACTCGCAGCTCACGGCCTAGGTCAGCCGGCGGCCGGGCGCTTCAGCCCTTCCGTTCCTGCTTGCGGCGGCTGGTCGCGCTCAGGATACGCTTGCGCAGGCGGAGGCTCTTGGGGGTCACCTCGACGAACTCGTCCGCCGCGATGTACTCGATCGAGCGCTCGAGCGAGAGCTTGGTCGGTGGCGTCAGCTGGATGCCCTTGCCCTCGCCCTGGGAGCGGAAGTTCGTGAGCTGCTTTGCCCGCACGGCGTTGACGGGGATGTCCTCGTTCCTGGGGTTCTCGCCCACGATCATCCCCTCGTAGACCTCCTCGCCGGGGCCGACGAAGAGCTTGCCGCGCTCCTGGACGCCGTCGAGCGCGTAGGCGGTCGTCACGCCGGCCTCGGTCGCGAGGATGGTGCCGGTGAGCCGCGTGAGCACCTCGCCCGCGTAGGGCCCGTACTCCTTGAAGAGATGGCTCATGACGCCCCGCCCGTTGGTCGCGTTGACGACGTCGATCTCGAAGCCGATCAGCCCGCGCGTCGTGATGGTGGCCTCGATCATCGTGGAGTGGGAGAGCTTCTCCATGTTGGTCATCACGCCCTTGCGGTTGGCCAGGTTCTGGACGATTGCGCCGACGCACTCCTCGGGGACCTCGATCCAGACCGTCTCGTAGGGCTCGAGGCGCTTTCCGTTCTCGTTCCTCTCGATCACCGTCGGCCGGGAGACCAGGAGCTCGAATCCCTCGCGCCGCATCGTCTCGACGAGGACCGCGATCTGCATCGCCCCGCGGGCCTTCACGGTGTAGACGCCCGCCGCCTCGGTCTCCTCGACCTTGATCGAGACGTTGGTCTTCAGCTCGCGGAAAAGGCGGTCGCGAAGCTGCCGGGAGGTGACGAGCTTGCCCTCGCGCCCGACCATGGGGCCGTCGTTCACGCAGAACTGCATCTCGAGGGTGGGGGGGTCGATCTGGGTGAAGGGCAGGGCGTGCTGGTCCTCGCTGGCGGCGATGGTGTCGCCGATGTCGATGTCGTCGAAGCCCGAGAGCCCCACGATGTTCCCGGCGATTCCGCTCTCCGCCTCGGCGGTGCCGAGGCCCGTGAACTCGATCACCTTGGTGATCTTCGCGCGCGTCCTGGAGCCGTCGGAGGTGCGGATGACGAACACCGCGTCGCCAAGCCTCGCCGTGCCCCCCAGGATCTTGCCGACGGCGATCCGGCCCACATAGTCGCTCCAGTCGATGTTGGACACGAGCATGTAGAAGGGCGCGTTCGGCTTTGCGAACGGGGGGGGGATGTGGTCGAGGATCGTCTGGAAGAGGGGGGACATGTCCTTCCTCTCGTCGCCCAGGTTGTACATCATGTAGCCGTCGCGGGCGGATCCAAAGACGACCGGCGCGTCAAACTGCTCCTCCGTCGCGTTGAGCTCCAGGAGGAGCTCCTGGACCTTGTCGTACATCTTCTTGGGCTCGGAGTTCTCGCGGTCGATCTTGTTGATCACGATCACGACCTTGAGCCCGTGGGCCAGGGCCTTGCGCAGGACGAAGCGCGTCTGGGCCTGGGGGCCGTCGTAGGCGTCCACGAGGAGCAGCACGCCGTCGACCATCCGGAGCGCCCTCTCGACCTCGCCTCCGAAGTCCGCGTGCCCGGGGGTGTCGACGATGTTGATCGTCTTGTCCTGCCAGTGGACGGAAGTGTTCTTCGCCTTGATGGTGATGCCCTTCTCCTTCTCCAGGTCCATCGAGTCCATCGCTCGCTCCTCGACCTGCTGGTTGGCGCGGAAGACGCCGCCCTCCTTGAGGAGCTTGTCGACCAGGGTCGTCTTTCCATGGTCGACGTGGGCTATGATGGCGATATTTCGTATGTTCTGGTTCATTGCGCGGGCCGGTCTGTGATTTTGAAAAAGAGCACGATCGTGCCGTTCGCAAAACCCGAACGCAAGGGTGAACGGGACGGACATGGCCGGCGCCTGCCGGCGGCGGTGCGATTGCCGCAAGAGGTTGCGGGGACGCCCGCAAGCCCCTGCTGCCGCCCCGGGGCAGTTGGGGGCCGCCGGGCGGGCAAAAAAATAAGGCCCCGGAACCTTTCGGTTCCGGGGCCAAATTTGGGGGTGGGCGCTCGCCACGCGCTCTTTCCCATCGCATACGTTGGGCGCACTCGCTTTCGCGGGCCGTATGCTCCCCGACGCCACTCTTCGCGGCATGCGAAGATCTCGATCTCATGGCGGGATCGCTCCTACCGTTGCCGGTTGAAGTCTATCGAGTGAGGCCTCTTCGCCCAGTTCGGTCGCCCCCTGCCAGGGGCGGCACGCCGGACGTGGTGCAGACACGCCTACAAGTGCGAATCTTTCGCGTCGGCACCGTTGCCACGGGGACAGCATCGGCTTTTGGCCGATCGTTTGCCCCGCGTTACGGGTCTGACCTCTTAACTCTCAGGCTGCCTTCGCTTTGCAGTTGGGTGACGTGGGTTTACACACCGCCCAATTGAGGAGGTTTCACGGGATTTGCCTGGCCCGCTCGCTCCCCGCCGTCCCGTCTCCCTTGCGCGCCCGGTTCGTTTTTACCGATCCGGGCCTTTTGGCGGGGTCGTCCCGCCGGGAAACGCGACTGCGTTCTGGTCTGCGCAGTAGCAGCCGTACCCTCTGGGTAACTGCGTCGGCACGCGGATCGAAACTCCCCGCGCACCTGACTCGGCTCGGATCGCGGTTTCTAATCGCGCCTCGCCGCTCAGCTCCTGAGTTCATGCAACTGGAGCGGTCATGACACCGTCCAGAGGAGCTGGTGATATTGCCTGCGAGCGCATCACTGCGCTGAGGGGATGGCGGCACCAGCTGCCGCCTTCCTTTCCCCGGTCGCCCGGGATTATCCCAGCCGTGCTTTCGAAGGGGTTTTCAGGCCTTCGCGCTGCGGCTGTTCTATCAAGGAACGCGGCGAGCTTGTAGGCGCGTTACGAATTGGTGAAGGTTTTCTTATCCACATTCCCTTCACACCAAAACCATGTGAATAATCGGTGAGCTACGTTGCTCGCAGGTTATTCACCGATTGAAATGTCGCCCCGCGACCTTCCCGTCTACGAGCTCGAATCCGCCCTCGTCGCCTCGCTGCGCGGCAGCGGCCGGGTGATCGTGCGGGCGCCGACCGGCTCCGGAAAGTCGACCCAGATACCGCAGATTCTTCTCCGGCACGGGTTTCTGAACGCCGGCCAGGTCGTTGTGCTCCAGCCCCGCCGGCTCGCGGCGCGGATGCTCGCCCGCCGCGTGGCCGAGGAGGTGGGGACCGAATTGGGGGATGCCGTCGGCTACCAGATCCGGCTGGAGTCGCGCGTGAGCGACCGGACGAGGATCCGCTTCGTGACGGAGGGGATCCTCCTCAGGCAGATGACCTTCGACCCGCGGCTGCGCGGCGTCAGCGCGGTCATCTTTGACGAGTTCCACGAACGGCACCTCTACGGCGACATCTCGCTCGCGCAGGCGGTCGGGATCCAGCGGACCGTCCGGCCCGACCTCAAGATCGCCGTGATGTCCGCCACCCTGGATTCCGGCGCCCTCAGGGACTACCTGAAGCCCTGCGACGTCCTCGAATCCCAGGGCCGGACCTTTCCGGTCCAGATCGAGTACCTGGCCAGGCCGGTGAACTTCGACTCCGATCCGGTGTGGGAGGTCGCCGCCCGGGAGTGCGAGCGCGTGGCGGCCGACACGGGCGGAGACATGCTCGTCTTCATGCCCGGGGCCTTCGAGATCGCGCGCACGATCCAGGCGGTCCAGGGCATCCGGAGCCTCAGAGGCTTTGCGGCGCTCCCGCTTCACGGGGAGCTCCCTGCCGCCGCCCAGGACCGCGCGGTGGCGCCTTGCGACGGGCGCAAGATCATCGTCTCCACCAACGTGGCGGAGACCTCGCTCACGATCGAGGGAGTTACCGCGGTGATCGACAGCGGGCTCGCCCGGGTCGCGCGCTTCGATCCGGTCCGCGGGATCAACACGCTGCTGGTCGAGAAGATCTCCGCGGCGAGCGCCGACCAGCGGGCGGGCCGCGCCGGGCGCACCGCCCCAGGCGTGTGCGTCAGGCTCTGGACGGAGCGCGAGCACGGCCAGCGCCCCGCCCAGGAGCTTCCCGAGGTGAGGCGCCTGGACCTTTCCGAGGTCGTCCTTACGCTGAAGGCGTCGGGCATCGTCGACCTCTCCGGGTTCGCCTGGCTGGAGCGGCCCGACGCGCGAAGCCTCGCGCGCGCGGAGGCGCTGCTCGCCGACCTGGGGGCCCTGGACGGGGTGGGGGGGGCCATCACGGAGACCGGCCGGCGCATGCTGCGCTTCCCGGTGCATCCCCGCTACGCGCGGATGTTCCTCGTGGCCCAGGAGCGGGGCTGCGTGCGGTCGGTGGCGATGATCGCCGCGCTTACCCAGGGAAGGAGCTTTCTGCTGCGGGGCGCGACGCGGCAGGTGGACGAGGCGCGCGAGGAGGTCCTCGGGGAGGAGCACGAGAGCGACTTCTTCCTCCTCATGCGCGCGTGGCGCTTCGCCGACCGCAGCGGGTACGCGCTCGAGGCGTGCAGCCGGCTGGGTATCCACGCGCAGTCGGCGCGCCAGGTGGGGCCGCTCTTCGAGCAGTTTGTCGCAATCGCGGGCGCAGAGGGCCTCGACGCGTCCGAAAGGCGGGTCGACGGGAGCGAGGTCCGCAAGTGCGTCCTCGCCGGCTTCCCGGACCACCTCGCACGCAGGCTGGACGCGGGGACGCTGCGTTGCGACCTGGTCCATGGGCGCCGCGGGGTGCTCGCGCGCGAGAGCTCGATCGGCAAGGCGCCGCTCCTCGTCGCCGCCGAGATCACGGAAGTGGGGGGCCGCGGCGGGGAGGTGAGCGTCCTGCTGAGCATGGCCACGGCGGTGGAGGAGGCCTGGCTCGGGGAGCTTTTCCCGGGCGAACTCAGCGACGCGCGCGAGGTCGCCTACGACCCGTCCGCCAAGCGCGTGGTCGCCCGGCGCGAGAAGCGGTTCCGGGACCTCGTGCTCGAGTCAAAATCAAGCTCGGACGACGTCCCGGCCGGCGAGGCGGCGGCGCTGCTTGCGCGCGAGGTGATCGCGGGGCGGGTCACGATCGATGCCTGGGACGAGTCCGCCGAGCAGTGGATTACCCGGGTCAACCGCCTCGCCGAATGGTTTCCCGAGATGGAGGTGCACCCGATCGGCCCGCCGGACCGGGCGGCGCTCATCGAGCAGGTCTGCTACGGAGAGACGTCCGCGCGCGGAGCCAAGGGCAGGGAGGTCATGCCCGTCTTAAGGGGCTGGCTGACCGCGGAGCAACTCGCGGCGATGGACGAGATCGTGCCCGAGCGCCTGACCATGGCGAACGGCCGCCGCTCGCGCCTCACCTATCCCAAGGAGGGCCCGCCCGTGCTGAGCGCCCGGATTCAGGAGCTGTACGGCATCGAGGGCCGGTTCTCGCTCGGCCGGGGCCGGGTGCCGGTGAGGATCGAGGTGCTTGCCCCCAACCAGCGGCCCATCCAGGTCACCGAGGACCTCACGAGCTTCTGGCGGGAGGTCTATCCGAGGATCAAGCCCGAGCTCTCGCGCAGGTATCCGCGGCACGAGTGGCGCTGATCACGGAACGCTGACGGCGCTTGTGAGCACGAGGTTCCGCGACGAGGTCCCGACGGCGATCGTGTACGAGCCCGGCTCCACCTCCCAGTCGCCCTTCGCCTCGTCGAAGTACTCGAACGCCTTCCGATCCAGGACGATGGAGACCAACTTTGTCTCGTCGGTGGCGAGGCTCATCCTGTTGAAGCCCTTGAGCTCGCGCACCGCCCGCGCCACCCGGGACGGGGCCGGGGGGCTCACATAGACCTCCGAGATCTCGTCGCCTGCGCGCGTCCCGTTGTTCGTGACCTCAAACGTGACCGTCCAGCGCCCGTCGGTGGTCGGTTCGACATGAAGCCTGTCGTAATGGAAGCTCGTGTAGCTCAACCCGAACCCGAAGGGAAAGAGGGGCGCCACGCCCTTGACGTCGAACCAGCGGTAGCCCACGTAGATGCCCTCGGCGTAATCGACCTTCCCGCCGGAGCCGGGAAAGTTGCCGTACGAGGCGGAGTCCTCCACGCGCTTTCCAAATGAGATGGGGAGCTTCCCGCTCGGGTTCACGGAGCCCATGATCACCTCGGCGACCGCCCGGCCGCCCTCCTGCCCCGGGTACCACGCCTGCAGGAGCGCGGGGACCTGGCCGATCCAGTCGGCCGTCCTCACGGCGCCGCCCGAGTTCAGGACGACGATCGTCCTCGGATTGAGCCCGGCAACCCTGCGGATCAACTCCGGCTGGATGTCGGGAAGCTCGAAGGTCCGGTCGGCCCCTTCGCTCTCGAGCATCAGGTTGTATCCGGCGCACACCACCGCGGCGTCGGCGGAGCGCACGCGCTCGGCCTCGGCGTCTGTCATCAGCGCGGGGGCCAGCCCCCAGGCGAAGCGGACGGCGGTCGAGCCGGGAACGTCGTGGTGGGCAACGACGTCGATCGCATAGGTCCTGTCGGCCTGCAGGTCGGCCCGCGCCGAAAGCGTCTCGCCCGAATTGCCCCAGCTCGAGATGATCGGCTTCCCGTCGAGCTTGATGAACAAGTTGCCCGTGTTCTCGGCCATGAAGATGTAGGATCCCGAGGCGTGCGTGCGGATCGAGCCCGTCCACTGCGCCCGGTAGGCGGCAAGGTCCACGCCCGGGGCCGGAGGCGCCGTCCAGTTATGGTCGATTCTCGTGTCGGTAGTCGACGCAATCACGCCTTTTTCCCACCAGCGCGGGGTGAGAAACTCGAGCTTGAGGGGCCCGACATAGCTCGCGCTCGCCACCAGCTTGCTCAGAAGCTCCGGGCCCGGTCCGGAGATCACGTCAATGCGGACCTTCGATGCCACCCGCCGAAAGCCCTCGGCCACACTGACGAAGTGGAACGGCATGACGTGCGAGCTTCCCCCTCCCGAGACGTAGCCGGCGGCGTTAGGGCCGACCAGCGCTATCCGCTTCACCCGCTTCGCGTTCAGGGGAAGCGTATTGTGCTCGTTCTTGAGGAGCACCACCGCCTCGCGCGCGATCTTCAGGGCCACCGCTGCGCTCCGGGGGTCGTCCTTGGGCGTCGACTCGACCGCCTGCGTCCGGTCGAGGAAACCGTTGGCGACCTCGAGCCTCAGGATCCTGCGGACCTTGTCGTCGATTGTCGCCATGGTGACCTGGCCGGAGTCGAGCAGCGGCTTCAGGTCCGCCGGGTTCATGTACTTGCCCGAGGGCATCTCGAGGTCCAGCCCGCCGTTCGCGTCGCCTAGGGTTTCATGGGCAGCGCCCCAGTCCGACATGAGCACTCCCTTGAAGGCCCAGTCGCCCTTGAGGACCTTGTTGTTGAGCCAGTCGTTGGCGCTGCAGTAGGTGCCGTTGACACGGTTGTACGCGCACATGACGGCCCACGCATGGCCCTGCTCCACGGCCGCGCGGAACGCGGGGAGGTAGATCTCGCGCAGGGCCCGCTCGCTGATGTGCTCGTCGATGGTGCCGCGCTCGGTCTCCTGGTTGTTCGCCGCAAAATGCTTCACCGTCGCGACGACGCCCTGGCTCTGGATGCCCGTCGCGATCTGGCTGGCGAACACGCCCGCGAGGAACGGGTCCTCCGACAGGTACTCGAAGTTGCGCCCGTTCTGGGGCACCCGGTTGATGTTCACCGCGGGCCCGAGCATGACGTTGACGCCTCGCGCCCGGGCGTCGCTTCCAACCGAGGCGCCGTACTGCCTTGCCAGGTCCCAGTCCCACGAGGCCGCCAGGCCGATGGTCGCCGGGTAGGCCGTCGACGGCCCGTAGTTGCGCACGCCGAGCGGACCGTCGGCCATCTTGATCTCCGGGATGCCCAGACGCGGGATGGGCCTGATGTAGAAATCCCGGTCGCCGCCGATGATCGACAGCTTCTCGTCGAGAGTCAGCCGCGGCAGCAGGTCGTCGACGCGCGCCTCCGGCGCGGCCGACTTGTCCCTGTAGAGGGCGGGGGGGTCGGCCCTCGCGGCCAGGGCGCCGGCGAGGCAGAGTGCGGAGGCTAGGGCTCGGCGGACTGGGGTCTGGGTCATTCCTTTGGCGTCTTTCGCGGGTTCGTGCGCTCGATGTTCAGGTAGGTCTTGTTGAGCATCTGGCTCTCATAGATCTCGAGAAGCCGCACGCCCTCCCTCGGCTTCACCATGTCCTTGCGGGTGGCGGCGTCGATCTGGGCCTTCATCTTCCTGCAGAGGTCCTCCTGCTGGTACTGGACCCCCTCGATGACGTCCGCAATGCGGCTGCCGCTCAGCGCCTCCTCGATGTAGAACCCGTTCGGCTCGTCGTCCTCGAGGAACACGTGGACCTCGTTGACCCTGCCGAAGAGGTTGTGGAGGTCGCCCATGATGTCCTGGTAGGCCCCGGTCAGGAAGACGCCCAGGTAGTACGGCTTGTGGTTGAGCGGATGCAGCGTGATGTAGTCCTTCACGTCCTGCAGGTCGATGAAGCTGCTGATCTTGCCGTCGGAGTCGCACGTGATGTCCACGAGGATCGCGTTCACGGTCGGCCGCTCGTTCAGGCGGTGCAGGGGCGCGATCGGGAAGAGCTGCTTCAAGGCCCAGTGGTCGAGGAGCGACTGGAAGACCGAGAAGTTGCACACGTACTGGTCGGCGAGGTGCTTCGTCAGGTCGCGCAGCTCCTCGGGCTGGTACCCGGCCTTCTCGTTCTCCTTCGCGATCTGCTCGCAGATCTGCCAGAATATCTGCTCCGCGGCCGCCCGGTTCTCGAGGTCGAGGTAGCCGAGGTTGAAGAGAGAGAACGCCTCGTCCTTCTTCTGCAGCGCGTCGTGGAAGCGCTCCAGGCGCCCCAGCTTGGCCTTGTTCTTGAGCAGCACCTCCAGGTCGGTCACGACCTTGTGCTTCTCGTTCGGCTGGTGCTGCTTGCCGAGCGACTCGCGCTTGTTGATCCGCTCGAAGACCTCGACGACCAGCATCGAGTGGGGCGCGACGACGGCGCGTCCCGACTCGCTCACGATGTCCGGCTCGGCGACGCCAGCCGAGCGGCAGATCTCGCGCACGTTGAACACGACGTCGCGGGCGTACTCCTCCATTGAGTAGTTCATCGAGCTCTCGAAGTTCGTCCGCGAGCCGTCGTAGTCGATGCCGAGGCCCCCGCCGACGTCGATGTAGCCCATCGGGAACCCCAGCTTGGTGAGCTGGCAGTAGAAGCGGGTCGCCTCGATCACCGCGTTCTTGATCGTGATGATGTTGGGGACCTGCGAGCCGATGTGGAAGTGGAAGAGGCGCAGGCACGCCTTGAGCTTGGCCGCCTTGAGCTTCTCGCAGGCGATCAGGATCTCGGCGGTGTTGAGCCCGAACTTGGCGTTGTCGCCCGTGGAAAGCGCCCACTTGCCCTCGCCCCGGGTCTGGAGCTTCGCGCGCAGGCCGATCATCGGCTTCACGCCGGTCTCCTCCGAGATCCGTATGATGTCGTCGATCTCCGAGAGCTGCTCGACGACGATGACCGCGCGCTTGCCGAGCTTGCGGCCCATGAGGGCGAGCCGTATGTAGTCGTGGTCCTTGTAGCCGTTGCAGATGATCAGCCGGTTGGGGCCCTCGAGCATCGCGAGCGCGATCATCAGCTCGGACTTCGACCCCACCTCGAGCCCGTAGTTGTAGTCCCTGCCGGCCCCCACGATCTCGTCCACGACCTCGCGCAGCTGGTTCACCTTGATCGGGAACACCCCCCGGTACTCGCCCCGGTACCCCTCCTCCTTTATCGCCTTCCGGAACACCTCGTTCAGCTGGACAACCCGGTGCCGGAGAAGGTCCTGGAAGCGGATCACCATGGGCGCCTTTAGCCCCATCCCCAGGGCCTCGGCTATGACGTCTAGGACGCGGATGCAGCGGCCGTCCGTGAGGGGCTGGACGTTCACGAAACCCTCGGAGTCGACGGAGAGGTGGCCCGAGCCCCAGCGCTTGAACCCGTAATGCTCCTCAGATTTGGCTGCCGACCATGCGGATGCGGATTTGCTTTTCAAGTTTTTGGAGTGGGGTGGCCACTGAGGGCTTGCCTTCACAAGCGATGATTCAGTTAGATGCGTGTTTTCTCTTTATAAGAACGCAATTCTAAATGACTAAAATGATCGCCCAAGCAGCCGCCCCGGCCTCCAGCCCGGGGTTCTCGCCGTTGATTCTGCTCATGTACGCGCTGTTCATCGGCGGATTCTACTTCCTCTTCATCGCGCCGCAAAAGAAGAAACAGAAGGAGCACGAGAGGATGATCATCGCGCTGCAGACCGGCGACGAGGTCATCACGACGGGCGGCATCTACGGCACGATCACCAACGTCAAGGACGACCGCTTCGTCGTTCGCGTGGCCGACAACACCAAGATCGAGGTCGGCAAGGCATTCATCCAGTCGGTCGCGAAGAAGCCGGCCGAGGGAAAGAAATCCTCCTAGGAGCCCAGCCCCGGCCCCCTGGTTTGGGCGAAGCCGCCCCGATGGCTCAGGGACCGCGTCGGGGCGCGGCCCCGCCTCCCTTTAACCCACATCCGACATGTTCAAACGCAACCTTTGGAAGATAGTCGTAAGCCTCGTGCTCACGGGCTGGGCTGTCTCCGAAATACTGCCCCTGAGGGACATCCCGTTCCCGGCGTACGCCAGGACGAACGCCACCGCCAGGCCCGCCGAATTCGGCGCGCTGCTGGCCAAGGCGGCCGAGCTCAAGAAGTCGGGCGCGGCGCCCAGCGAGTTCATGGCCCTGAAGCAGATCGGCCACGACCAGAAGGTCGACCTCTCCCAGTTCTTCCCGGACATCCGCCTCGAGGAATCGCTCAAGAACGTCGACAAGCGCAACACGATCCTGCTCAACGAGCTGCTCAGGCGCTCGAAGCGCAAGATGCAGCTGGGGCTCGACCTGCAGGGCGGCGTCGGCTTCACGCTCGAGGCCGACCTCGGCGACCGGACGGCGGGCCTCGACGCCGAGAGCGCCCGCCAGCAGAAGCTCTCGAAGGCGATCGAGATCATCAGCGCGCGCATCAACTCATTCGGGGTGGCCGAGCCCCTGATCCGCGCGGTCGGCACCAACCGGATCGAGGTCCAGCTCCCCGGGATCAACACGAAGGACAACCCCGAGGTCCTCGAGAACGTGAAGAAGCCGGCGAGGCTCGACTTCCGGCTGGTCTACCCGGGCTCGACGCCCGCCACCGCGGCCCCGGGCGACATGCCGCCCGGCTACGAGATCAAGACGCTCGACCGCGAGGGCTCGGTCGGCCAGGCGGCGCCCGAGGAGCTGTTCATCAAGCGGATCCCGGAGATGACCGGCGAGATGATCTCGAACTCGTTCATGGAGCACGACCTCTACGGGAAACCGGAGATCGCGATGCATTTCACGAGCGAGGGCAAGAAGCGGTTCGCCGACGTAACGCGCGCGATCGCCGAGGAGGGCCAGCGTAGGGGCAGGACGGGAAGGCTGGCGATCGTGCTCGACGGCACGCTCTACTCGGCCCCCACCGTCAAGGAGGAGATCGACTCTAATTCCGCCGTCATCACGGGCAGCTTCACCGACCGCGAGGCCATCGACTTGGCGAACGTCCTCAACAACCCGCTCGACCTCCCCCTGGTCGTCAAGGAGCAGTACGAGGTCGGCCCGTCGCTCGCCGAGGACGCCGTGTCGAGCGGCCTCCGGGCCTCGATCATCGCCCTGACCGCCGTCGCGGCGTTCATGGTCACCTTCTACGCCACCGGCGGCGTGGTCGCCGTGCTCGTGGGCCTGGCCGTCAACCTGGTCATCATCGTCGGGGTGATGTCGAACCTGGGCGCCACGATGACGCTGCCGGGCCTGGCCGGCATCGTGCTGACGATCGGCATGGCGGTGGACGCGAACATCCTGATCTTCGAGCGCATGCGCGAGGAGCTCGCCGCCGGCAAGTCGCTCTCCAACTCGAACCAGATGGGATACTCCAAGGCGCTGATGACGATCATCGACGCCCACGTCGTCCAGCTGATCATCTGCGGGATCATGATCTGGCTCGGCATGGGGCCCATCCGCGGCTTCGGGGTGACGCTCGCGATCGGCGTCCTCTCGACGATGTTCTCGGTGCTGATCACGGTCCACCTGGTCATGGAGCTCCTGATCGACTCCGGCACCCTCCGGAAGATCACGATGCGGCGCCTGATCGGGCCCATCCACGTGGACTTCATCCGTTACGGGCTGCGGGCATTCGTCGGCTCCTGGATGGTCGTCCTCCTGGGGCTCGGCACGATCGTCTACCAGGGCCACCGGATATTCGGCATCGACTTCTCGGGCGGCGACCAGGTCACGCTCCAGTTCAAGGAGCGGCTCGACGTGGCCGAGATCCGCAAGGTGGCCGAGCGGGCCAGGATCGACGACATCAACGTCGCCTATGAGAACGCGCTGGGGGGCGGAGCGCAGCAGCTCAAGATCGAGACGCCGGAGGGCAAGTCCGGCGCCCTCCTGGACGCCCTGCAGGCCGCCCGTCCGGCCGCGGGCCTGGTGAAGATCGGCGAGAACCACCTCGGCGCCTCGATCGGCCGGGAAATCATGTCCAACGCGCTCCTGGCGGTGGGCGTCTCGATGCTGACCATCCTCCTCTACATCGCGTTCCGCTTCGAATTCGGCTTCGGCATCGGCGCGATGGTCTCCACGGCGCACGACATCCTGATGACGATAGGCATCTTCGTGCTGACCGCCCACAAGTTCTCGGCGCCGATGGTGGCGGCGATCCTGTGCATCGCCGGCTATTCCATCAATGAGACCGTCGTCGTGTTCGACCGGATCCGCGAGGAGCTCAAGATCAACCCGACCGGGTCCCTGCGCGACGTCGTGAATTCGGCCATCAACAAGGTCTTCGCGCGCACGATCATGACCTCGTCGACCACGTTCCTGGCCGCCATGTCGCTGTACCTGTTCGGCAGCGGCGTCCTGCGCGACATCTCGTTCACCTTCCTCGTCGGCATCGTCACGAGCACCTTCTCGGCGATCTTCATCGCCGCCCAGGTGTTCTACTGGTGGCACAAGGGCGACCGCAAGCACGTCGAGGCGCACGCCGACGTCGCGCCGAAGTACGAGTGGACGGGATCGAGCAAAGCGTCGCGGTAGCGGTGGATCCGGGCAGATGCGCTGGATCCACACGCCAATCCCGCCTGGCGAGGTCGGGGAGCTGAGCAAGCGCGCGGGCGTGGGTCCCGTGCTCGCCGAGCTCCTCGTGCGCGGGGGGCACGGGGATCCGTCCCACGCCGCGGAGTTCCTGCATCCCGACCTGTCTCGGCTGGAGGATCCCTTCCTGGTGGGCAACGTCGTCCGGGCGGCGGACCGGCTCAGGGCCGCCATAGCGGCCCGGGAGCGGATCGCGGTCCTCGGCGACTACGACGTCGACGGCGTCAGCAGCACGGCGCTTCTCGTCTCGATCTTGAGGCGGTTCGGGCTGGATCCGAGCTTCGTTGTCCCCCGGCGGTCCGAGGACGGGTACGGCCTTTCCCGGAGCGCCATCGACCGCGCGCTGGAGGCGGGCAGGCCCGGGCTCTTCATCGCGCTAGACTGCGGCACCAACTCGCACGACGAGGTGGACTACCTGATGGGGCAGGGGATCGACGTCCTTGTGGTGGACCACCACAGGTCCAAGGACCGCACGCTCGAGCGGGGCCTGCTGGTCAACCCCCACGTCGTGGGCCTCGGGGGCGAGGCGGCGCAGCCGGCGTGGCAGCACCTGTGCACGGTGGGCCTCGTGTTCAAGCTCATGCACGGGCTCCTGAAGCAGCTGCGCGCCGAGAGCCACCCCGTCGCGGCGCGCGTCAGGCTGAGGGACTACCTGGACCTGGTCGCCATGGGCACGATCGCGGACCTGGTCCCCCTCCTCGGCGAGAACCGAATCCTCGCCAAGACCGGGCTGCGTATCCTCCAGGAGACGGCGCGCCCCGGCCTGCGCGCGCTGATGGACGTCTCCGGGATCTCTGGCGCGCAGGTGATCCAGCCCGTGGACATCTCGTTCCGGCTGGGGCCCAGGATCAACGCCTCGGGCCGGCTCGCGGATGCCGCGCTCTCGGTCGACCTTCTCCTGAGCGACGACGCCGACTTCGCCCGGGAGACGGCGCAGCAGCTGGACACCTTCAACCGCGAGCGCCAGGACATCGAGCGCAAGATCACCGAGGAGGCCGAGAGGATGATCGAGGAGCGGTACATCAGCGACTCCGGGATCGTCCTGTTCAGCGAGGCGTGGCACCCCGGGGTCGTGGGGATCGTGGCGGGCCGGGTCACCCGGCGCTACAACCGGCCGTGCATCGTGCTCGGCAACGAGGGCGACATGGCGAAGGGCTCCGGGCGCAGCGTGGACGGCATGGACCTGGTGGATATCCTCGGCACGTGCCCCGAGGGCCTCACCAGCTGGGGGGGGCATCCCATGGCGGTGGGGGTCTCGCTCCCGAAGTCCGAGGTCGAGGGTTTTCGCGCGAGGTTCGCGGCGGCCGTGCGCAGCCGCGCGGGCGAGGGCATCGCGGAGGCGCGGCTCAACATTTCGGCGTGGCTCATGCCGGACCAGATCACGGATGGGCTGATGGACGAGCTCGATGCGCTCCGTCCCTATGGCCAGGGAAACCCGGAGCCTGTCTTCGGGCTCCGCGGCGTCCCGTTCCTCAGGCGCCCCGAGATCTTCAAGGCCCGGCACTTCCGGTTCTGGATCGAGGATTCGCGCGGGCGCGCGCTCAGCGGAGTGGCGTGGAAGATGGCCGACCGCGTGCCGCCCGTCGGCGCGCCCCTCGACCTGGCGGTGGAGCTCAACTGGAACTACTTCAACGACCGGAAGCTCCTGCAGCTCGAGCTGATCGACTGGCGCAGGGCCTCATGAGCGCGTGCCGCCCGCTTGCGCCGGGGGCGCGGGTGGAAGCCAGCGCGCTGCCTCCTGCTCGTTCCGCTGGCGGTCTACTGAAGGATGGCTACGCCTGCAGCTTTGGCGGCTTTGGCGAGAGCCTGATCGGTGGTGGCGAGCGAGGCCCCGCGTCGCATCGCCAGTTCAGGATAGGCGGCATCATGGATCGTTAGACGGTATTGGCGGGCAAGCGCAGCCGTGCTGTTGCCGGCCTTTTGTGCGGTCTCCTCGTCGGCGAGGGCGGGGAGTGCCGCCACGAGGCCGAGCGCTTCGGTGATGTCGGCCTGCGAAGCGCGCTGGCGTCGTTCGGCCATGATGAGGCCGTTTGCCACCTCGACGCACCAATGCGCGGGAACGAACGCCGGCACTCCGCTTTCGATGGCGTCGAGCGCCTTGAGGGAGGATAAGGCCTGCTCGTCCTTCCGCAGGAATCCGAGGCTCGTCGAGCCATCGATGGCAAGCGCCTTCACGCGTCAGAAGCGACGGCTGGCAGTGATGAGGTCGCGGGCGGACTCGCCCGCGACCAGCGAAAGCCGTGAGTGGAGCGCCCGGATCCGTGTGAAGACAGAGCGATCCATGGCGGGCGCGTAGGCAGGCACCAGCCTGGCGATGTTGCGCCCATGGCGTGTGATCGTGATGGTCCGTCCGCGCTCGACGAGATCGAGCAGCTCGGAGGGCTTTGACTTGGCTTCATAGGCCCCGACTGTCGTCGAGGGTTCGGTGGCTGCAGGGATCACGGTACGGGATCGTTTCGACTAGTCGTTGGACTGGTCGAAATAGCCCTGCGGTCAAGGCGCAACAACGTGCCCGCGCTTTTCCCCTATCCAATGGGGTTCGACGGCATTGCCGGCGAGGATTCCTTGGAGCGCGACGCGCCGATAGCGGCGAAGCCATGCGGCCGCACCCGCAAAGGCAAAGAGGCGCACCCGAGGCGGCTTCCCCTACGGGAGGATCGTGACCTTGCGCAGCACCGGGGGGGTGACCGGCCTGCTGGCCTCCCCGTCCGATCCCGTCGCCGTCGGCGTGTCGGCCAGCGCGTCGACGACCTCCATGCCGCGCGTCACCTTCGCGAAGATCACATAGCTCGGGGGCAGGGGATAGTCCTGGTGCATGATGAAGAACTGGCTGCCGTTCGTGTTGGGACCCGCGTTTGCCATCGCGACGACGCCCCTGCGGTAGCCGGCCTGGTAGAGGGGCGAATCCCTCCGGATCTCGTCGGCGAACTTGCCGCCCCACGCGCTCTCGCCGCCCGTGCCGTCGCCCGAGGGGTCCCCGCCCTGGATCATGAAGCCCTTGATGATCCGGTGGAAGACCAGCCCGTCGTAGTACCCGTGCTCGGCGAGCAGGCGGAAATTCTCGACGGCCCTGGGGCTGTCCGCCGCGAAGAACTCGATCCCGATCGTCCCCTTGTCCGTCTCGAGATCGGCATGCAGGCCCCCGGAGCTTCGGGCTCCCGCCGGGACCTTTGGATTTGGGGCGCCGGCCGGCGCGGACGAGTGGCATCCCGCCATAACGAGGACGACCTGAGCCAGGCAAAGCTGGAGGACGGGGAGACGGAGGACGCGCGAAGACATAATATTTAAGCTACTGCGGGCCGCTCGTTCTTCGCGGCCGGATCCATTAAGTCAAGGAGTAGGCGAGCGACCCCCGCGGGGACCAGCGTGGAAATGCGGCATTGTTGCCATTCTTTGGCCGGCCAGGACGGATTCGAGGTGGCGCGGCGAAGGACGTCGGGCGACGTCCGATTGCCATGCGGATGCTCGTTGCCGGGCTGGATGCATGGTCGACTCCGAATGCAAGGAATCCCGCGCGCGCTTCCCGGTCATCCACCAAGCCGCTGGCCAAGCTGGAGCTGATGAGCCCGTCTTCCATGCGCGTACTTCTCGCTTGCACTAGGGCCTTCTTGGCTGCTCTTTCTTGCCTTCTCTCACGCACCCGTAGCTCAATTGGATAGAGCTTCTGACTACGGATCAGAAGGTTAGGGGTTCGACTCCCTTCGGGTGCGCCACTTTCCAATGGGTTACGTTACTTGGCCGATGCGCCAATGCCGCGGGTGAGATCAAGAATAGTGACAGGGCTTCATGTTCTAAAGGCTTACTTGACAAGGCAGATCGGGCTGGCGGCCGAGCTTGAAAACGCCGTTCCGGAAAAGAGGCCAATCACTCGCTTCGCTCCCTCGGGCGCCCTGACTCGGAACCTTCCGTCGACGACGCGTGCGAGGACGCCTTTTTCAGGGATGAACTGGCCTTCCGAATTGATCGCACTGACAAACACGCTCAGTTCCTGCTTTTTCTCCAATTCCGAATCTCTGGGATCAAGGCCGGTGATCGTCCCGGTGACAATCCCGTCCGGACACTCGCACTTGATCTTCGGATGCCTAAGCACGGCGACCTGGAATTGCACACCTCCGAGTGTTGCGAACTCGTCATGAAAGTCGTTGGGGCGGCTTTCGTTCTTCAGCGTCGCACGACTCGACGCAAAGACCTGAATCGTGTGGCGGGACCCCACGGGTTCGTGCGCAGTCTGAGTGATGATAACGGGCACATCTTTCATTTGGCCCGGACCCAGCTTCACCACCGGCTTGCCGTTATTCAGGTCCACCTTCCAAGTGCTTGGAAGGTGCTCGCGCTCCACACTCAGGAAAAATTCCTTTGGCATCGCCGGACTGTCGTTCCGCAGGTGGATGACAGTCTTGCTCGGCGCTCCAGGCGCCCCGGGCGACGCGGGCGAGCCGGCGTCAAAGTAAAGGATGTTCTCCTGTTGGCCGTCCCCATCCTGGTTGGCAAAGAACGTCTCCCCAGGGACGTGGTCGATCCGGACCCTGACGCAGCTGTGGAAGAAGAACTGTCCCTCCTGGATCTCCTGCGGCGTCAGCGTGACGTTCGGCGTCCACTCCAGGTAGACGTCCGTTGATTTCCCGGGCTGGAGCAACGCAAGCGCGGGAAACAGACTCTTGTCCACCGTGCCAAGTTGCACGAAACCATTCGAACCGTTGATGCCCACGCCCAGTGGATTCGTGACGTCAAAATGCACGACTATGTTCGTTGCGGGCAGACTGCCAAAGTTGCGGACGCGCGCATAGATCCGGTTCACCTGATTAACGGCTGGATCGTCGCCATTTCCCGAAGGCACGGTCCCGCCCATGAGGTCCGACCACAACGGATAGCGGAACGTGCCGAATCCGTTCACCGGACTGTCAATCCATATGTCGGTCGTTTCATAGGTGTTGCCCGGTGGCTGGAGCCAGCTGTTCATGCCCACATCGGGCTGGCCTGACTTATCTGCGTAAGACACGTCGACGACGTAATGGTCGCTGTCCGGATTGGCGCGAACGGTGATAAAGATGCCATCGGCTGTGCTCTTGTAAGTGTCGCCCAGGTGCCAAAGGTTGTCCGAGCCCCCGTTGCCCTCCACCACCACCCAGCGCGCCAGCCCGGAATCCAGGACGCTCGGGTCGCCGCCCTCCACGACGCGCTCGATGAGCACGCCCTCGTCAGGGATTCCGGAGGGCCCGTGCGTCGTGGCCAGGTCGTCGCCGAGAATGTGGTGCCGCACGCTGATCAGGTAGTAGAGTTGCGGGCCGCCAAAAGTCAGGGACGCCTTGATCGCCTGAAAATCGGGCTGAGTGCCTGGCGCCCGCTCCTCGGCGAGGAGACCAACCTCCCCGCCCAGAGGCGGCGACACAGCCTTGTATTTGGCCGGCGGCATCCAGCCGGGATAGGCCATGTTGGCCTGCTTGTTGAACATCCCCGACTGAGCGGGGTATTCGGCGTCCATCTCCTCGAAATCGCTGTTGTAGTTGCTCGGGTGCCATGGTTTGCCCGGGTTCGCCTGCATTTGATGCCCCATCTCATGGCCCCAGCGACCCCATGCGGCCGGTTCGTCTTGCGAAGGGTTTTCCCCAACAATGGACCCGTGAACTTCGAACGTGCCTCCGGCTGGGGGACTGATCGACACCGTACTCGGAAGCGTGATTCCACGGTAGAAACCCGACGCGCGAGTGTCCGCAAAAAGCACGACCACCCCATATACGTTGTTCCAGTTGACCGTGTTTGGCGAGGCGCTGACTGCGTCATCTATGAGCTGCACAATCGCGCTTGTTGTGGACGAGTTCCCGCCTCCCGCGTCCAGATAGGTGGTGCTGGGTGACGTCACCTGATATGGCCCGGCGAACTGAAATTGCACCGTGATATTGCCGTATGACGTGTCGTTCCCCCAAAGCGTGGCAACATTGCCGAAATCGGTCTGCGTCTGCGCCTGGGTGAAGTGCGTCGCTGTGCCGAAGTCGCTAAACGTAACCTTTAGCACGACGAAATTCACATTGCCGGAAAGCTGCGCGCCCGCCCGCGGCGTCGCAGAGATCAGGCAGATCAGGAACAGGAGGAAACCTAGAGATGATTTGGACATGCCGCTTAGAATTAGTTTTGCTTTCCTCTTATAGAAGGCCGGAAAATACATTAATCGACGTAAGGAGTCTCTTTTCCCGGAATACGTCGAGTGCCCGCTCGGCGGCACCCCATGTCCGGATTTCCGCAATCATCCCATGATGCCCTCTCACGCTTTTGGGAGCCTTTTAAAAGTCAGAAACCATTGATTGGCGGCAAGATCGGCGCGGCCATCATCGCGCAGACCTACGGCGACGTGCGCCCGGACTACCTGCTGAAGCAGGCGCAGCGCATACGGTTGACCGCCGCGACCGCACGCCCCGATGCAGGCGACCCGAATAGTATCAAGAGTAGTAACACGTTGCGGCAGGTTTCAGTGGGTTGCTCGTTGGCTGCGGAGGTTGCACCTCGCGCGCAATGAGCTGTCTGGACAATCTCATGGACCGTACCTGGCGAACCGCTAATATGGGGAGAACTCGGTCAAGCCCCTTTTAAGGTGGTTTGTTCATT
>CALAOT010000041.1 GCA_937889545.1 uncultured Opitutaceae bacterium | reverse complement strand
GGGCGGGGCTCACTTGACCGTCAGCACGCCCCTCATCCCCGCCTGGTAGTGCGCCGGGAAGGTGCAGAGGAAGGGATAGTCGCCCGGCTCCATGGGCGCCTTGAACTCGACCTCGCCCGACTTGCGCGGCCCGAGCAGGTCGATGTGGGCGATGATCTCGCCGCTGAGCGCGGCCGGGATGTAGCCGGTGTCCTTCGAGCTGAGCGCGGCCGCGTCGAACGCGGCGACGTCGGAGCCGGCCCTCAGAAGGACCCAATTGTGCCCCATGACCTCCCTCGGCTGCGTGCCGATGTTGGTCAGGACCACCTTGATGTCCTCGCCCGGCTTGGCCTCGATCGCCGTGATGCTGTACTTCATCGTGTCGCTCGCCGTGATCTCTATCTCGCGGGGGCCGGCCGGGCTGGCTGCCGCGACCGATGTGGATGTGTCCTTCTGGCCGCAGCCCGAGGTGACAAGGGCGGCCATGGCGGTGACGAAAAGAAGGCGTGTCTTCATGGGCCGTACGATCCCCCAAACCGGCCGGAAGCGCAATTCGAAACACGTGGCTATGAATGTCCAATGGGGCCCGCCGGCGCGTCGCCAGGGTGTGCCCGGGCCGGGCTGCCCGCCCCCGCCGGGCGGGGCGCGCCAGAATCAGTTGGAATATGGCTTGAAATGCCCGGATGTTCTCTGACTCTACTCCGCAGACTGGCGCCCGCTATCGAGCGCCGTTCATTTCCGACGGCACACATGCGTTTTCCCAATCCCCCCACCCGACCCGGCCGATGGGCCCTTGCGGCCGCGGCCCTGGCCGGCTCGTGCCTGCTTTCCGGGTGCTTCTGGCTGGACGGACCGCAGTCGACCTTCGACCCCAACGGCCCTGTCGCGCGCGCGCAGCTGGACCTGTTTTATGTCACGTGCTGGGTCACGCTCGCTATCTTCGTCCTCGTCGGCAGCACGCTCGCCTATGCGATGATTAGGTTCAGGGCCCGCAGCGACGCCGACACGCACGCCGAGCCGCCCGAGCAGCACCACGGCAACCCTCTCGTCGAGGTGAGCCTGATCGCCGCCTCCGTGTTCTCGCTGGTCATCATCGCGATCCCCACCCTCAAGGGGGTCTGGTTCAGCTACGACGTCCCCGAGGCCGAGAGGGCCGGCGCCTACGAGGTCACGGCGACCGGCTACCAGTGGTGGTTCAAGTTCGATTATCCGAACGAGGCGGCCCAGACGACCGACGCGGCCACGGGAAAGCCCGCCAGCGCCCATCTGACGACCGGCAACGAGCTCGTGATCCCGGCGGGCAGGGCCGTCCACGTCAGCCTGCGCACCGTGGACGTCATCCACAGCTTCTGGGTGCCGAAGCTCGCCGGCAAGGTGGACATGGTGCCCAACCGCGGGAATTCCCTCTGGATCAAGGCCGACAATCCCGGGTATTTCTGGGGGCAGTGCGCCGAATACTGCGGCGAATCCCACGCGGTCATGCGCTTCCGCGTGATCGCGCTCGGCCCGAGGGAGTTCAACGACTGGCTCAATTCGCAGATGGCGCCCGCCCGGAGCGTCCCGGCGGCGGCCTCCACCGGGGCCGCCATCCCGAAGGCGCAGTTCGTCGCCTACCGCGAGTTCCGCAGGAACGAGGCGGGCTACACGGACAGGTTCGACGTCTCGCCGCTCGAAGCATGGCGCAGGCAGCAGGTTCCCAACAGCGGCGAGGACCCCGCCCTGATCGCGAAGGGGCGCGAACTGTTCGGGGCGAAGACCTGCTCCAGCTGCCACACCATCCGCGGGGTGGACGGCGCCGTCGGGGTGCAGGGGCCCGAGCTCACCCACGTCGGCGCGCGCACGACGATCGCCGGGGGGCTCCTCGAGAACAACCGCGACGAGCTCCACCGCTGGATCCACGCCCCGAACGAGGTGAAGCCCGGCAACAAGATGTGGGTCAACGGATACCTCCTGAACAACATCAGGCTGACCCCCGCCGACGAGGACGCGTTGATCGCCTTCCTCGAGAGCCTCAAGTGACCCGCGCCATGGAAGCCATCGCCAAGTCCGATTTCGTCCCGAAGGGCGAGCAGGCAGCGAAGCCCCTCGTGCTCTGGCGCCCGATGGCGAAGGCCGGCGTCCTGAGCTGGCTGACCACGGTCGACCACAAGCGGATCGGGTTCCTGTACGGCATCTCCGGGTTGTTCTTCCTCCTCGTGGGGGGGGTCGAGGCCCTCCTGATCCGGGTCCAGCTCGCGGTCCCCAACAACACGTTCCTCACGTCGGCCCAGTACAGCGAGATGTTCACCATGCACGGGACGACGATGATCTTCCTCGTCGTCATGCCGATCGGCGCGGCGTTCTTCAACTTCGTGATGCCTCTCCAGATCGGTGCCCGCGACGTGGCGTTCCCGAGACTCAATGCGTTCTCGTTCTGGACGTTCCTCGTCGGCGCGATCATCGTGAACCTCGGCTGGTTCATGAAGGCCGGCGCGCCCGACGCCGGCTGGGTCGGCTACACCCCGCTCACGACCAGGACCTTCACGCCGACCCATGCGATCGACATGTGGGTCATGGGGCTGCAGCTGCTCGGCGTGGCCTCCATCGCGGCCGCGCTCAATTTCATCGTGACGATCATCAACCTGCGCGCCCCGGGGATGACGATGATGCGGCTGCCGGTGTTCACCTGGATGACGCTCTTCACCTCGTTCCTGATCATCCTCTCGTTCCCGGCGATCACGATAGCCCTCATCGAGCTCATGATGGACCGGCTCTTCGGAACGAACTTCTTCGAGGTGTCGAACGGCGGCCTGCCGATCCTCTGGCAGCACCTCTTCTGGATCTTCGGCCATCCGGAGGTCTACATCCTCATCCTTCCCGCGATGGGGATCATCTCCGAGATTCTGCCCACCTTCTCCCGGAAGCCCCTCTTCGGCTACCCGATCGTCGTCTTCTCGGGCGCCAGCATCGGCCTGCTTGGATTCGGCGTCTGGAGCCACCACATGTTCACGTCGGGCCTGGGCACGGTTGCCACCGCGGCCTTTGCGCTGATGACGATGGCGATCGCCGTGCCGACGGGCGTGAAGATATTCAACTGGATCGGCACGCTCTGGGGGGGCCACCTGAGCATGCGGACCCCGATGATGTTCGCGCTGGGGTTCCTGTGGATGTTTATGATCGGCGGGTTCTCGGGGGTCATGCACGCCGCCGCCCCGGCCGACCTGCAGCAGCACGGCAGCTACTTCATCGTCGCCCACTTCCACTACGTGCTCATCGGCGGATCGCTCTTCGCGCTCCTGGCGGGCATCCAGTACTGGTTCCCGCTCATGTTCGGCCGCAGGGTAAGCGAGTTCTGGGGCAAGATGTCCTTCTGGCTGGTCTTCATCGGCTTCAACGCGACCTTCTTCCCGATGCACTTCCTGGGCCTGGAGGGCATGCCCCGCCGCACGTACACCTACGACGGCAACATGGGCTGGAACCTGGGGAACCTGATCTCGTCCGTGGGCGCCTTCATCCTAGCCGCCGGGGTCGGGGTCTACCTCGTGACCATAGTCTACACGTACTTCAGGGGCGCGCGGACGACCAGGGACCCGTGGGACGCCCGGACGCTCGAGTGGAGCCTCCAGAATCCCGTGCCCGAGTACAACTTCAGGGCCATCCCGACCGTCCACGCGCGCGATGGCTGGTGGTATGAGAAGCGCCACAGCGCGGAAATCGAGAGGGAGGCCGGCGAGCACGCGAAGGCCGAGGACGCGCACGGCGGCATACACATGCCGTTCCAGTCCATCTATCCGTTCCTCGCGAGCGTGGGCATCCTCGTCGGCGCGATCGGCACGGCGGTCGTCGACAGGGCCGACCCCGCGCTGTACCCGGGCTTCTGGGGCCCGAAGATCGCCGTCACGCTGGCCGGCGGGGCGATCATGTTCGTCTCGGTAGTCCTCTGGTCGCTCGAGGGCTGCGAGGGCTACCACATCCACCTCAATGACGACGGCAGCGTGAAGGGCGACGACGCGCGCGGCGGGTACGCGGCAGGGCACTGAGCCGCGGGAACGCAAACCACCCCAATCTCCATGAGCAGCGACGCGCCAGCAGCCACCATCGACCACCACTTCGACCCGACCACCTCGACCGGGATCCCGAACAAGAAGATCCTCATGTGGGCGTTCCTGGCGTCGGACTGCATGTTCTTCGGCTGCCTCATCTCGACGCACCTGATCTACCGGCTGCACCCCCCCCCGGGCACCCTGGCGCCGAGGCAGGTGTTCAGCATCGAACTCACGTCCTTCTCGACCTTTATCCTGCTGATGTCGTCGCTCATGATGGCGCTCGCCGTAAACGCGATCCAGAAGGGGAACCTGAAGAGCATGCGCTGGTCGCTCCTGACGACGATCTTCTTCGGCTGCATCTTCCTGGGATGCCAGGTCTACGAGTTCAGGAACTTCGTGTTCGAGAAGCACCTGACGATCACCAACAGCATCCTCGGGTCGACGTTCTTCACCCTGACGGGGACGCACGGCCTCCACGTCCTTGTGGGCGTCATCTGGCTCACCGGCATGCTGCTCTATTCGTTCACCGGCCGGCTGACCGAGAGGCAGGCGATAGACGTGGAGTCGATGGGCCTGTACTGGCACTTCGTCGACATCGTCTGGATCGTGATCTTCACCGCCGTGTACCTGCTCGAATACATCTGACCGCCCCACGCATCAAAACGAAATGAGTGCCTCCGCCACCCCCGCCCCCGCCCAAGGCCACGAGCTCGAGCAGAGCATGTTCTGGATCTTCGTCCAGATCGCGATGCTCCTCGCCGTGATCACCGGCCTTGAGCTTGTCACGGTCTACCTGCCCTTCATGAAGTGGATCCTCGTCTCGGTGCTGGTCGTCCTGTCGACCGTGAAGTTCATGTTCGTCATTTTCTATTTCATGCACCTGCGCTGGGACAGGGCGTTCTGCACGATCGTGTTCTTCATCGGGCTCGTCCTCGCCGCGGGGACCATGTGGGCGCTCCTGAAGCTCTTCGGGGCCGACGCAAGCAGGCCGCTCCCGGTGACCCTGGCGCACCCGCCGGCGATCGCGCCAGGGATCGCCTGAACCTGCCGCCCGGCGGGCCGTCCGGGCATCCCGATGATCGACTGGCGGCACTGGCACAACGAGCCTTTCCTGACCGGCGGCCTGATCCTCGCGGGCTGGCTCTACGCGATCCTGGCCGGGCCCCTGCGGGCGAGGCTGGCCCCGGGGCTGCCCTTCCCCCGCGCCGCGGCGGCCCTCTTCTACGCCGCGCTCGCCATCTTCTACGTGGCCGTGGGCTCGCCGCTCGACCAGGTCGGCGAGCGCTTCCTGCTCTCGGCGCACATGGTGCAGCACCTGCTCATCATGTACCCGGTGCCGCTCCTTATCCTCCTGGGGACCCCGCCGTGGATGGTGGACCCCGTCCTCACGCTCCCCGGGCTGCGCGCGCCGCTCCGGATGCTCTTCCACCCGATAATCTGCGCCGTCGTCTCGGTCGGCGTCATCAGCGTCTGGCACGCGCCGTTCCTCTACGAGTGGACCCTCGAGGACAAGCTGGCCCACGCCGGCGAGCACCTCATGTTCCTGGCGGCGTCCCTTCTCTACTGGTGGCCGCTCGCGAGCCCCTCGAGGGCCTTCCCCGCCCTGGGCTACGGCGCCCGCATGCTCTACGCGGTCGGCACCGAGATCGGGATGATCCCCGTCTCGGCCTACGTTGTGTTTTCACGCGACATTCTCTATCCCACCTACGAGTATGCGCCGCGGCTGATCTCCGGGTTCACGCCCGCCGACGACCAGCTGCTCGCCGGCATCATCATGAAATTCGTGGGAATGGCCGTAACGCTCACCGTGCTCGGCATCTGCTTCTTCAAATGGTCGAGGTCCCCGCAAACCGGGCCCGGGAGCTGACGGCGCGCGGCCGGATCCAGCGCCTCCTCGCCGACCCCCCAAGGGTCGCCGTCCTCGCCCTGTGCGCGGTCATCCTCGGGCTACGCCGCGCCGAGGCGCTGACGAACCCCCAGTTCTGGGCCGAGGACGCCTACTTCTTCCAGCGGGCCTACGTGTTCGGCTGGAACTCCTTCTTCGAGCCCTTCGCCGGGTACCTCCACACGATCCTCCGGATCATCGCGCAGGTCGCGGCAAACCTGGACCCCAGCCGCGCGCCGGCGATCTTCGTCGCGTGCTCGGGCGCCGTCACCCTGTACGTCGCGGGCCGGACCCTGTCGGAGCGCTGCCCCCTTCCCCGCTTCGCCGGCGCCTGCGCCCTCGCCGTCGTCCTGGTCCCCGACACGTACGAGGTGTTCCTCAATGTCGTGAACCTCCAGTGGGTGCTGGCAGCCGGCCTGATCCTGCTGCTCGTCTCGCGCGACCCGGCGCGCGGGCGGCAGTGGGCCCACGACCTGGCGGCGGCGGCGCTCCTCGGCCTCACGGGCCCGTTCTCCGTCATCCTCGCCCCGCTGTTCGCCTGGCGCGCATGGAGCCGGCGCACGCGCGCGAGCGCGGTGCTGGCCGCGATCATCTTCGCCTGCGCCGCCGTCCAAGTGTATTGCTTCTGCACGGAGCCGCCGCTGCCCGGGGCCGCGCCGAAGGATCAGCGGATCGCGGCCCAGCTCTTCCTCCCCGCGGTCGCCCGCCGGATCGGCGGGTCGGTCCTCCTCGGTTCGCTCCTGGCCCCCGACACGGACCAGTACGTCGGGACGGCCATGGGGATCGCGACCCTCGCGGGCGTGGGATACATGGCCTTCAGGCCCGGGAGGCTCCGCGCGGAGCGGGGCCTGCTTGGGCTCGCGTTCGCGGCGATGCTCCTGGGGGCCTTCTTCAGGACGCGATACACGCTGGGCGAGTATTTCGAGCCGCTTGCCCACGCGCGGTACGTCTTCATCCCGCAGCTGGTCGCGATCTGGCTGCTCCTCCTCACCGCGGGCGGGGAGGGCCGGCCCGGCAGGGCGGCCGCGGCCCTCGCCGTCATGGCGCTGCTCCTCAACGTCCCGCGACTGCGCGAGCCGGCCTATGTGGACATGCACTGGGACCGTTACGCCCCCAGGATCCGGGCGGGCGAGCGCGTGGTCGTGCCGGTCAACCCGCCGGGCTGGGTGATGCCCCTTCCCGCCCGCAGGAAATGAGCGGGGCCCGCCGCAGCCCAGGCCGGGGCTGGGCGGGGCCCGTTCCGATCAGGCCTTGGCCGGGGCCAGGAGGTCGTCGATCGGGTCGCTTTCGACGCTCAGGTCGGCGAAGAGCCACGACGAGAGGTAGCGCTCGGCCGACGAGGGGATGATCACGACGATCTGCTTGCCCTTGTTATCGGGCCTCTTGGCGACCTGGATGGCGGCCCAGACCGCCGCGCCCGAGGAGATCCCGACCGGGACCCCGTCGAGCTTCGCGATCTGCTTGGCTACCGGCGCGGCGTCCTCCTCCTTCACCGTGATCACCTCGTCGTAGACCTTGGTGTTGAGGATGGCCGGCACGAAGCCGGCGCCGAGCCCCTGGAGCTTGTGCGGGCCGGGCTGCCCGCCCGAAAGGATCGGCGAGCCGGCCGGCTCGACCGCGATCAGCCTGAACGACGCCTTGCGCGGCTTGATGACCTCGCCGATGCCGGTTATGGTGCCCCCGGTCCCGATTCCGGACACGACGATGTCGACCTTGCCGTCGGTGTCCTTCCATATCTCCTCCGCGGTGGTGCGGCGGTGGACCGCGGGGTTGGACGGGTTGGAGAACTGCTGCAGGATGACGCTGTTCGGGATCCTCGTGGCGAGCTCCTCGGCCTTGGCGATCGCCCCCTTCATCCCCTTGGCGCCCTCGGTGAGTACCAGGCGCGCCCCCAGGACCTTGAGGATCTTCCTGCGCTCCGTCGTCATCGTCTCGGGCATCGTGAGAACGAGCTTGAGCCCGCGGGCCGCCGCGACGAACGCGAGGGCGATTCCCGTGTTGCCGCTCGTCGGCTCGATGAGGACCGTGTCCTTGTTGATACGCCCGCTCTTGAGCGCGTCGTCTATCATCGCGGACCCGATCCGGTCCTTGACGCTGGAGAGGGGGTTGAAGAACTCCAGCTTCATGAGGATCTCCGCCTGCGCCCCGTGGGCGGCCGCGGTCCGGTTGAGGCGGACGAGCGGCGTGTTGCCGATCGTCTCGGTGATGTCGTTATATATCTTGGCCATTTGGGTTGTGGGTTGATCTGATGTTCGGGGAAAAGTCGCCGGCTCCGGCCTAGATTGCAAAGTCCTCGGCGAACGAGCGGACCTGCCTCACCCGCATGCGGACGAGGTCGTTCACCTTGAGGTTCAGGCCGGAAAGCTCGGACCGCGAGACCTCGACCTCGACCTGCTCGCGCGTCTGCACCTGCTCCAGCAGGAGCCTCGCATGCGGGCCCGCCGCGTGGAGATGGCGGACAATGGCCGACAGCCCCGGCCCGCCCGCGTCGTGCGGCGCCAGCTCGATGTCGTGGGGGCGCACGTAGATCAGGCCCTCCTGGGTGGCCGCCGCGACCCCGCCCGGGCGCAGCGCCGTGGCCAGCGCGGGCGCGCGCAGCACGTTCACGTTTCCCAGGAACTGGTAGACAAACGGCGTGGAGGGATTGTCGTAGACCTGCTGCGGAGTCCCCACCTGCTCGACCCGGCCCTGGTTCATGATCACGACCTCGTCGGCGATCTCCAGGGCCTCCTCCTGGTCGTGGGTCACGAATATCGTCGTGAGCTGGATGTCGTCGTGGAAGCGGCGGAGCCAGCGGCGCAGCTCCTTGCGCACGCGCGCGTCCAGGGCGCCGAAGGGCTCGTCGAGAAGGAGCACCTTCGGCTCGACGGCGAGCGCACGGGCGAGCGCCACCCGCTGGCGCTGGCCCCCCGAAAGCTGGGAGGGGAAGCGGCCGGCAAGCCCGTCCAGTTGCACCAGCTCGAGGAGCCGGTGCGCCCGCTCGAGGATCGCCGGCGGCGCCGGACGGTCGCGGCGCCGGCGCACCCTGAGCCCGAACGCGACGTTCTCGAGGACCGACATGTGCCGGAACAGGGCGTAATGCTGGAACACGAACCCCACCCTCCTCCTGCCTGCGGGGATATCGGTCACGTCGTCGCCGTGGAAGAGGATCCTCCCGCTGCCCGGGTCGGGGAATTCGAGGCCGGCGATGATCCTTAAGAGCGTCGTCTTGCCGGAGCCGGAGGGGCCGAGAACGGCCACCAGCTTGCCCTGCGGGACGTGCAGGTCGACGCCGTCGAGCGCCGTGAAGGCCCCGAATTTCTTGCGGATCCCGTGCGCCTCGATGCTCATGGGACTCCGGCCTGCCTCCATTCGACGACCGACTTCAGGACGAGGGTGGCGAGGGCGAGGAGGGCAAGGAGCGAGGCGACCGCGAACGCCCCGGCGATGTTGTATTCGTTGTAGAGGATCTCCACGTGAAGCGGCATGGTGTTGGTCACGCCGCGGATGTGCCCGCTCACGACCGAGACCGCGCCGAACTCACCCATTGCGCGGGCGTTGCACAGGATCACCCCGTAAAACAGGCCCCACTTGATGTTGGGCAGGGTCACCCGCAAGAAGGTCTGCCATCCGTTCGCCCCGAGCGTCACGGCGGAGCTTTCCTCGTCGGTGCCCTGCGCTTGCATGAGCGGGATCAGCTCGCGGGCGACGAAGGGGCACGTGACGAATGCCGTGGCGAGCACGATGCCGGGCACGGCGAATATGACCTTGAGGTCGTGAGCGATCAGCCAGGGGCCGAACCAGCCATGGGCGCCGAAGACAAGGACGTAGATGAGGCCCGCGATGACGGGCGACACCGCGAAGGGAAGGTCGATCAGGGTCGTCAGGACGCTCTTGCCGGGAAACTTGAATTTCGCGATTGCCCAGGCCGCGGCGACGCCGAACGCGACGTTGGCCGGGACCACGATTGCGACGGTGAGCAACGTCAGCTTTATCGCCTCGAGAGCGTTGGGCTCGCGGATCGTGGCCAGATAGTGGCCGACGCCCTTCTCAAGCGCCTGGGAGAACACGACCGCAAGCGGCAGCACGAGGAAGAACAATAGGAACATGAGCGCGACGGCGGTGAGCAGCCAGCGCGCCCATGCGGGATCGCGGGTCGCGCGCGGCTGCACCGGGCGGGCCGAACGGGAGGGAAGCGTGCTTGCGATGGCTGAGGCCAATGTGGGGGGCGGTTGAAGGTGCGGCCTGTTCCGTGTCAGGTGTCCGAGGCTTGGCCGGCCCGGCCGTGTTCCCAATGCGGATTCACGTCATATTGCATGGTAGCGCCTGCTCCATTTCTGGAGCAGGTTGATGAGCAGCAGCAGGATAAAGGACGACACCAGCATGACGACCGCGATCGCCGTCGCGCCGCGGTAGTCGTATTGCTCCAGCTTGGTGATGATGAGCAGCGGGACGATCTCGGTCCTCATGGGCATGTTGCCCGATATGAATACGACCGAGCCGTACTCCCCCAGCGCCCGCGCGAAAGCCAGCGCAAAGCCGGTCAGGAGCGACGGCGCGAGCTCGGGCAGCAGGATCCGGGTGACCGCCTGCCAGCGGTTCGCGCCCAGGGTCGACGCGGCCTCCTCGATCTCGGGCTCCAGCTCCTGGAGCACGGGCTGCACCGTCCGGACCACGAAAGGCAGCCCTATGAACGTCAGCGCCACGAACACGCCCGTCCAGGTGAACGCAACCTGAAGGCCGAGGGGGGCCAGCCAGCGGCCGACCCATCCGTGCGCCGAATAGAGCGAGGTGAGCGCGATTCCCGCGACGGCGGTGGGCAGCGCAAAGGGAAGGTCCACGAGCGCGTCGATGATGCGCCTCCCGGGAAACGGATACCTCACAAGCACCCAGGCGACGACCAGGCCGAAGACCATGTTCACCCCTCCCGCCGCGAGCGACGCCCCGAAGCTCAGCCGGTACGCGGCGATGACCCGCGGAGAGGCCACAGCCGCAACAAAGTCGTGCGTGCTCATCCCGGCCGCCCGCAGGAAGGCCGCCGACAGCGGCACGAGGACGATGAGCCCAAGGTAGGCCAGCGTGAATCCCATCGACAGGCCGAAGCCTGGCAGGATCGAGCGGGACGTGCGCGCAGGGGTCATTTCTGGCAGACCTTGTCAAACACGCCCCCGTCGGCGAAGTGGGTCATCTGCGCCGTCGCCCAGCCCCCGAACACCTCGTCGATGGTGAAAAGTTCCAGCTTGGGAAAAACGCCGGCGTATTTTGCCGCGATCGCCTGGTTGCGGGGGCGGTAGTAGTTTCGCCCCGCGATGTCCTGGCCCTCGTCGGAGTAGAGGTACTCGAGGTAGGCCCTCGCGACCGCGGCGGTCCCCTTGCGCTCGACGACCCTGTCGACCACGGCCACCGGCGGCTCGGCGAGAATGCTGGCCGAGGGGACCACCGTCTCGAAGCTTCCGGCGCCGAACTCCCTGCGCGCCAGAAAGGCCTCGTTCTCCCAGGCGAGGAGCACGTCGCCTATTCCCTTCTGCGCGAACGTGATCGTCGATCCGCGGGCGCCGGAATCGAGCACCGGCACATTCCTGTACAGGGCGGCGATGAACTCGCGGGCCTTGTCCTTGCTTCCGTACCTGCGCTCAGCGTAGCCCCACGCCGCGAGATAGGCCCATCGCCCGCCCCCGGAGGTCTTGGGGTTGGGCGCGATCACGGAGACGTCCGGACGGACGACATCGTCCCAGTCCTTGATGTTCTTCGGGTTGCCCCTGCGCACGAGCAGGACGATGGTAGTCGTGTAGGGCGCCGAGTTCTGCGGGAGCCGGGACTGCCAGTCGGCGGGGAGCAGGTCGCCGTGCGCGTGCAGGTTGTCGATGTCGGCGGCCAGCGCCAGCGTCACCACGTCGGCCTGCAGCCCGTCGATCACCGACCGGGCCTGCGCGCCGGACCCGCCGTGCGACTGCCTCACGACGACGTCGTCCCCCGTCTTCGCCTTCCAGTGCCTCGCAAAGGCGGCGTTGAATTCCGAATAGAGCTCGCGCGTCGGGTCGTAGGACACGTTGAGCAGCTCGATGGCCTTCGCCAAAACGGCCCCCGGGTGCGAAAGCACGGCGAGGGATAGGCCGGCGAGAAGCGCGCGCGCGGCGCGCGGCATTGGGATGGGATTCATGGGCGCTGGGGGCTGGCCTGCGTCTGGCCGTCAGCTTCTCGTCGCCGGGCCGGCGGCGGGTTGGGCGAACGTCGCGGGGGCCGTCATATGGCGTAGTCGCCGAGTATGTGGTGCAGCACCCCCTCGGACTGGGAGGAGCGCGGTGGGCGCGCAGGCCGACCCTTGCGCGCGAGCTGCTGCCGGGCCATCCGGGCGGGGACGCGCGCCGGCGGAGCGCTGCTCGCGCCTTCGGCCGAAAAGGGCAGCACCATGCTGTCGCGGCGCATCTTGCGCAGCGTGATCTCGACCACGTCGGCGAGCGTGTACCGGTCTAGGATGTCCGCGATCGCGTTGCGCACGTCCACCATGAGCATTCGCAAGCCGCAATGGGCCTCATCGGGGCACGTGCAGGGCTCGTAGGCCGTCTGCGAGACGCAGCCTATCGGGGCAAGCGGGCCGTCGATCAGCCGCACGACCTCGCCGATGAAGATCCTTTTCGCCGGCCTGGCGAGGCGGTAGCCCCCGAACTTTCCGCGCTCGCTCGCCACGATCCCCGCCTCCTTGAGGGCATGGAGGATCTGCTCCAGGAACTTGACCGGAAGCTGCTCGCTTTCAGCAAGTTCCGACACCTGCACCAGCTTGCGCTTCATCTCCGCGGCAATCCCCAGGTTGATGAGGGAGCGCAGAGCATATTCTCCTTTCTTCGAGAGCTTCATTAGGGACGGCTTCAATCTACATTGTTTGCGTATGAATTAAAGCAAGCCCTTTTGCCTCCCGAGCGTCATAAATCTTCGGCGCCTCGCTCGTCCAGAAATTTGCTAACTCATTAATGGACGGAATATTCCAATGATTCCTCCAGGCCGGATCCGGCGGCGCCCGCGGGCGTGATGAAATCCGCTTGGAGAAGCCCCTATAGTCGGATCCTGAGCCCGTCGTACGCCAGCCTGAAGGGTTCCGGCAACGTGGCCTCGAGCTCCGCGTGTTCCGTCAGGTGCGTCAGATGGGTGAGCCAGATGCCCTTTGCGCCGATTGCCTTCCCCGCCTCGACCGCCTCGTCGATGCTCATGTGCGAGGGATGGGGCTGCGGCCGGAGCCCGTCCAGGATGGCCGCACCGGATCCGCGCGCCAATTCGACCGCCTCGCCCGGCAGCCGCTTGCAGTCAGTGTAGTAGGTGAACCTGCTGCCGCTGCTCCTCTCGGCAAAGACCAGCCCGAGCGTCTGGGTGCCCCCGTGGGGAAGGAGCGTCGACCGGATGGTTCCCTGAGGAAGCTCCAGCGCCTCGGGCATCTCGGCGAGCTGGAACGCGGGATACCCGCGCACGATCGGCCGCTCCATGATCGCGTACGGATAGATCGCGAGGACCCGGGCCATGCCCTCGTCCGTCGAATAGATCGTGAGGGCCTGCCCGCCCCGGAGGTCGCAGAACCGGCGCAGGTCGTCCATCCCGGCGACATGGTCCGCATGGCCGTGAGTGAGGATGAAAAGATCCAGCCGGTCCACGCCCTCATTCAGGCACTGCAGGCGGAATTCCGGCGCGGCGTCCACCTGCACGTGAAGCCCGTCCATGACGACATGGATGGACGCCCGCGTCCGCTTGTTGCGCGGGTCCGCCGACGTGCACACCGGGCAGCTGCACCCTATCATGGGCACGCCCTGCGAGGTGCCGCTTCCTAGGACGATGACTTCCATGTTCGGAAGGCCAAAGATTGGGCCGGCGCGCCCGTAAGGCACCAAAAAAAGCGCCCCGGCCTTTCGGGCGGGGCGCTTGCGAATGTTTTTCTGGCTGCTGGCCGGGCCGGATCAGTAGTCCATGCCGCCGCCCGGGGGATGCGCCGGCGACGAGTCCTTCTTCTCGGGGATCTCGGTGACCATGCACTCGGTCGTGAGCAGGAGCCCGGCGATCGAGGCCGCGTTCTGGAGGGCGGTGCGCGTGACCTTGGTCGGGTCGACGACGCCAGCCTTCACGAGGTCCTCGTACTTGTCGGTCGCGACGTTGTAGCCGTAGTTGCCCTTTCCGGCGGCCACCTCTCCGGCGACGATCGCCCCCTCGACGCCCGCGTTCGCGCAGAGCATCCGTATCGGGTGCTCGATGGCGCGGCGGACGATCTGCGAGCCGATCTTCTCGTCTCCCTCGAGGGCGAGGGCGTCGATGACCTTCGCGGTGCGCAGCAGTGCCACGCCTCCGCCGGCAACGATGCCTTCCTCGACGGCCGCACGGGTCGCGTGCAGGGCGTCCTCGACGCGGCCCTTCTTCTCCTTCATCTCGACCTCGGTCGAGGCGCCGACATTGATGACGGCGACGCCGCCGGCGAGCTTTGCGAGGCGCTCCTGGAGCTTCTCGCGGTCGTAGTCGGACGTGGTCTCCTCGATCTGGCGGCGGATCTGCTTGACGCGGCCCTGGATGTCGGAGCCCTTGCCGCCGCCCTCGATGATCGTGGTGTTCTCCTTGTCGACGACGATCCGCTTTGCGCGCCCGAGGTCGCTGACCTGGACGTTCTCCAGCTTGACGCCGAGATCCTCCGTGAAGCAGCGGCCGCCCGTGAGGATCGCGATGTCCTCAAGCATGGCCTTGCGGCGGTCGCCGAAGCCGGGGGCCTTGACGGCCACGACGTTGAGCGTTCCGCGGATCTTGTTGACGACGAGGGCGGCGAGGGCCTCGCCCTCGACCTCCTCGGCGATGACCAAGAGCGGCTTGCCGCTCTTGGCGACGGTCTGGAGCAGCGGGAGCAGATCGTTGAGCGCGCTGATCTTCTTCTCGTGGATCAGGACGTAGGCGTCCTCGATGACGGCCTCCATGGCCTCCGCGTTGGTGACGAAATAGGGCGAGAGATAGCCCTTGTCGAACTGCATGCCCTCGACGACCTCGAGCGTGGTCTCGATCGTCTTGGCCTCCTCGACCGTGATCGTGCCGTCCTTGCCCACTTTGTCCATGGCGTCGGCGATGATGTTGCCGATCGTGTCGTCCCAGTTGGCGGAGACGGTTGCGACCTGGCGGATCTCCTCGCGGTCCGAGACCTTCTTGGAAACCCTGGCTAGCTCGGCGACGGCGGCCTCGACGGCCTTGTCGATACCGCGCTTCAGGAAGATCGGGTTGGACCCGGCGGTGACGTTCTTCAGGCCCTCGCGGTAGATGCCCTCGGCGAGGAGCGTGGCGGTCGTGGTGCCGTCGCCCGCGGCGTCGGAGGTCTTCGATGCGACCTCCTTCACCATCTGGGCGCCCATGTTCTCATAGGGATCGGGCAGCTCGATTTCCTTGGCGACCGTCACGCCGTCCTTGGTGACGGTCGGCGAGCCGAATTTCTTGTCGATGATGACGTTGCGCCCCTTGGGGCCAAGGGTGACCTTGACCGCGCGCGAGAGGAGCTCGACGCCGTGAAGGATTTTCTGACGAGCGGCCTCGTCGAATATGAGTTGTTTGGCAGGCATAGTAATGGAGATTGTCTGGTTGGATTCTGGTCTGTTCGTTCCGCGCCTCAGGTGATGACGCCGAGGATGTCGTCCTCGCGGACGAGGGTGTACTTCTGTTCATCGAGCTTGACCTCGGTCCCGCCGTACTTGCTGACGAGGACGCGGTCGCCGACCTTCACCTCGAAGGGCTGGATCTTGCCGTCCTCGTCCTTCTTGCCGGTGCCGAGCGCGATGACCTCGGCCTCCTGCGGTTTTTCTTTGGCGCTGTCCGGGATGATGATGCCTCCGCGGACCTGCTCTTTGTCCTCGAGATGCCTCACGAGGACGCGATCACCGATGGGTCTGATTTTGACTTTAGCCATATTGGTTTTGGTTTGGGTTGAAGATGGGATCGGGGCCCTTGGGCGCCCCGCGTCCGGGAATCGGCTACTTCTTGCCCTTTTCGTCGTCGACGACCTCGAAGTCGGCGTCGACCACGTCGGCCTTCTTCTCGGGCTTGGGCTGGGCGCCCGCGTCCTCGGCCCCGCCCTTGGCGCCTGGCCCGCCCGCGGCCTGGGCCGCCTGCGCAGCCGCCTGGGCCTCGGCGTAGAACTCGGCTCCCGCCTTGCTGAGGCTCTCGAGGGCGGCCTTGATCCGCTCGGCGTCGTTGCTGTCGAGGGCCTTCTTCGCGTCGGCGATCACTCCCTCCACCTTCGATTTCCTGTCGGCGGGCAGCTTGTCGCCGGCATCCTTGAGCGTCTTCTCAAGCTGGTACACGGCGGTGTCGAGCTGGTTCCGGGCCTCGACGGTGTCGCGCCGCTTCTTGTCCTCGGCCGCGTTCAGCTCCGCCTCCTTCGTCATCTTCTCGACTTCCTCCTTCGAAAGCCCGGAGGAGCCCTGGATCGTGATCTTCTGGTCCTTGCCCGTCCCGAGGTCCTTGGCCGAGACGTGGAGGATGCCGTTTGCGTCGATGTCGAACGTGACCTCGATCTGCGGCGTGCCGCGGGGCGCCGGCGGGATGCCGTCGAGCCGGAAGGTGCCGAGCGTCTTGTTGTCGCGGGCCATCGGGCGCTCGCCCTGGAGGACGACGATCTCGACCGAGGGCTGGTTGTCGCTGAAGGTCGAGAACACCTGGGTCTTCTTGGAGGGGATCGTCGTGTTGCGCGGGATCATCGCGGTGGCCACGTCGCCCGCCGTCATGATGCCGAGGGTCAGCGGCGTGACGTCCAGCAGGAGGACGTCGCGCACCTCGCCCTTGAGGACGCCGCCCTGGATCGCGGCCCCGACCGCCACCACCTCGTCGGGGTTGACGCCCTGGTGCGGCTGCTTGCCGCCGAGGCCCTTCGCGATGTCGACCACCTTCGGCATGCGGGTCATTCCGCCGACGAGCACGAGCTCGTCGATCTGGGCCGACGTGAGGTCGGCGTCCTTGAGGCAGCTCTTGAAAGGCTGGATGCAGCGCTCGAAGAGGCCGTCGCAGATCTGCTCCATCCTGGCCCGGGTCAGCTGCACGTTCAGGTGCTTCGGGCCGGACGCGTCCGCCGTGATGAACGGCAGGTTGATGTCGACCGACTGGGTCGAGGAGAGCGCGATCTTGGCCTTTTCGGCCTCCTCCTTGAGGCGCTGGAGGGCCATCGGATCCTTCCTCAGGTCGATTCCGTTCTCCTTCTTGAAATTCTCCACGAGCCACGTGATCAGGGCGTCGTCCCAGTTGTCGCCCCCGAGGTGCGTGTCGCCGTTGGTCGCCTTGACCTCGAAGACGCCGTCGCCGATCTCGAGCACGGACACGTCAAACGTCCCGCCGCCCAGGTCGAACACCGCGATCTTCTCGTCCTTCTTCTTGTCGAGGCCGTAGGCCAGCGACGCGGCTGTCGGCTCGTTGATGATCCGCAGGACCTCCAGGCCGGCGATCTTCCCGGCGTCCTTGGTGGCCTGGCGCTGCGAGTCGTTGAAGTACGCGGGCACCGTGATCACGGCCTGGGTGATCTTCTCGCCCAGGTAGGCCTCGGCGTCCGCCTTCATCTTGCCGAGCACGAACGCGGAGATCTGCTGCGGGGCGAACTGCTCCGCCTTGTCGCCAATCTGCACCTCCACGTACACGTCTCCGTTCTTGCCCTCGACGACCTTGAAGGGCATGTGCTTCGCCTCTTCCTTGATCTCGCTGAATTTGCGGCCGATCAGGCGCTTCGCGGAGTAGATCGTATTGCGCGGGTTGGTGACGGCCTGCCGCTTCGCGGCCTGCCCGACAACCCGCTCGCCGGCCTTGGTGAACGCGACAACCGACGGAGTGGTTCGCCCCCCCTCCGCATTCGGAATCACCACGGGTTCCCCGGCTTCCATGACGGCCATGCACGAGTTCGTGGTCCCAAGATCTATGCCTAGTACGCGGCTCATGCATCTATCCCAAGCAATGCCCGTGCCTCCATTTCGAAACATGTGCTACTGGATTAACATCAATGATTTAAAATAAAACGCTCCCGGCCATCCCCCTTCCAAAACCCTCCGGTTCAGGCCATTGTGTCCCACCTTGACGGCGCCTGACACAACCTCTGGCACAAGGATCACAACCGGGGCGTCGCATGGATTCGGCCCGTGTTCTTGATAATCCGACCGGCACGCCCTAATGATTCTCCATGGAACTGGAGATCCGGGTGCCCGACGAGGTGCCGGTGATGACCCTGCCCGAGGTCGCGCTCTTCCCGCAGGCGCTGCTCCCGCTGCATATCTTCGAGCCCCGCTACCGCCAGATGCTGCGCGACGTCCTTGCGTCCAACAGGATCTTCGCCGTGGCGTGCCTCGATTCCGGGGCGGCCGACGCGGACGCGCGCTTCGAGCCTCCGCACCGGGTGGCCTGCATGGGCCTCGTGCGCGCCTGCCAGAAGAACGACAATGGGACGTCCAACCTGGTCCTTCAGGGGCTCTGCCGCGTCGCGATCGAGTCGATCGTGGGCGACGAGCCCTACCGCCGCGCCCGCGTCCGGGCGCTCGCGAGCGAACCCGGGGCCGCGCCGGTCGAGAACGCGAGACTTTTGTCGGAGCTCTCCAGGCTGATCACGCTGAAGCTCAAGCTATCGCCGGGCGGCCAGGACCGCGTGACCGACCTGCTCAGGTCGGTCGAGGACCCCGAGGTTTTCGCGGACATCGCCGCCTTCAACCTCTGCGGCAGCGTGCCCGTGAAGCAGAGGCTCCTCGAAACCCTCGACGTCAACCGCCGGCTCGTGCTGCTGCTGCAGGTCCTGAGGTCCGAGATCGACGCGATCGTGCTGCAGTCGAAGCTGCAGGGCGGGCTGGCTAACGACCGGATCACGAGGAATTAGCGGGGCCATCCCCGCCCCGATTCGCCAAATTTTAGCGATATTCGTTGAAAAATAGTTCGGCTTTCGGCACCGATAGATTCACTTATATGCACTGCCGTTGAAAGCCATGCCGTCGTCAACCATAGATAAGATCGGCGCGTCGACGATGACCAGGCGCGTCCTGTACGTGGACGACATGCGCGAACTGCGCGAGGTCGCCCAGCTGGCGCTTTCAAGCTCGGGCCACCGCGTCGACTGCGTGGCGGACGGGGCCGAGGCGTTCGACCGCATCGCCGCCGACACCGGCGCCTACGACATCGTCATTACCGACCACCATATGGCGGGGCTGAACGGCATCGGGCTGGTGATCAAGCTTCGCGAGATCGGGTATCCCGGCAGGATCGCGATCGTGAGTTCTGAGTTGAACCGCGAGGTGGCCGAGGAGTACCGGCAGCTCGGGGTCAATAGGATCCTCTACAAGCCCGTCGGGCTCTCCGATCTCCGGGCGCTCGTGGCCGAGGGCTGATCTGGATGGAGCCGGCTGTCGGGGTTGAACCGACGACCCTCGGTTTACGATACCGCATTCCCTCACTGGCTACGAGGGAAGTTCCCGCTTCAAAAGCTCCAAAACCTCCAAGATAGGACGTTTTTCTGTCAATTTTTGGCAAGAATTCATTGAATGGTGCACTCGCGCACTGTAAGGCCCAGGTGTTCTGGGAGCATTACCAAATCGACGGCCAGCATGGGGGAGCGCTCATAGGTAAAGTCATCGCAGCCGATCTCGACAATCCCAGTGGCGTGCTCGTGGGCGGAGGGCCCGGCAAGCCCTTCTTCAAAGGGGAGTTCGCCTTCCTTCGTCTCTGTCTCGGCACTTTCGCCGACGCGCGCACTACCATCGACGAATTGCGTGCCTGGGAATTTGCGGGGCCGCAATTTGGGGATTTTACCGGCCGCGTGCCACCGGGCAAACGCGACGCCGGCGCCCTGCAGAGCCTGGGCCCTTCCCAAGAACCCTAAGCACGCGGAGAATGATTTCCGCAAGCCCGTTCGCTGGGGATGCAGCGTCCAGCTGCGTTTGCTATAGCGACATGTGCCGTTTCTAGATTGGCCTCCGTTTGATCCCTCCATAGATAGTATTGACGCCTTTTTTCACGTTTTTTTCGTAGATTGTTGGGATGGATCTATTTGCTTGTACCTCCGAAGCTGCGGGACAGATCTGATTCATAGTATCCGGAGTGAGGGACCAATATTCATCAGCCTGCTTTGAAGGAACGCGTTTAATCATCGCGGACAAGATGGTATAAAACCTAAGCACCTTATGATCCCGCCGCCGCTTGATGAGAGCACTTTGGGCAGGTTCATCCTGCTTCGTGCGAACAGGAGCGCGGCGCTCTGCCCACCGAGAGCGTCGAAAGGCACGGAGGGTTTTGGAATACGCTCATCGCTGAGCCGCCTGCATGTCTCGCTTATGGTGCCTAACTTGGTGAGGCGGCGCATCGTCGGTCACTCGTTGGCCTTGCTCTTCCTCGCGGCAACGGCCCTCGGCCAGAATCCGCCGACCACGGTCGCCGTGGATGCGAATGCGAACCGGCACCCCATAAACCCGAACATCTACGGGATCTGCTACGGCGACGCCAATGACATGGCCGCGCTCAACGCGCCGCTTAACCGGTGGGGAGGAAACGCCACCTCCCGCTACAACTGGCAGATCGATGCGCATTCAGCGGACAGCGACTGGTACTTTGAGACGTATCCGGACGGCCCCGGGACGCCGAGCGGCTCGGCCGATGCGTTTGTTGCCACGACACGCTCGGCAAACAACGGAGCGGAGCCCCTGATCACCATTCCCATGCTCGACAACCTGGCGAACCTCGGTCCCGGACGGACCACGCTGGAAGGCTTTTCCGTGAAGAAGTACGGGGCGCAGACGGCGACCGACCCCTGGAACCCGGACGCAGGCAACGGAGTGAGCGCTGCGACCGGCAAGAACTTCACCGGCAACGATCCCCACGATACGGGCGTGGCGAACAGCACCACCATCCAGCAGGGGTGGGTCACGCACTTCGTCAGCACGCTGGGCAACGCATCGACCTCGGGAGGCATAAAATACTACATCCTCGACAACGAGCCGTCGCTTTGGGACTCGACGCAGCGCGATGTTCATCCGATCCCCACAACCGACGAGGAGCTCTTCACCAAGATCAGCTCCTACGCGACAGCGATCCGCGCAGCGGATCCCAAGGCGAAGATCGTCGGGCCCGAGGAGTGGGGCTGGTGGGCGATGTACGCCAGCGGCCTCGACCAGGCTAACGGCTTCTCTGCGGCCACATCCGATTACAACATCCATGGCAAGACGTACTACTACCCCTGGCTCCTTCAACAGCTCCAGGCCTACAAGCAGCAGACGGGCACGCAGCTCATCGACATATTCACGGTGCACGGGTACAGCGACCTCCCCGACGGGAGCGACGACAGCGCGTCGGGACAGCAGCTTCGCAACCGCCAGACGCGCATCCTCTGGGATCCGAACTATCAGGACCCCGAGTGGTACGGGGACATCGGTATCAACGGGCGGGTCATCGACTGGATTCCCTCGCTCAAGGCGATGGTGAACCAGGACTACCCCGGCCTCCAAATCGGAATCACGGAGTACAACTGGGGCGACGAGGCGAACCTGAACGGCGCCACGACGCAGGCGGACGTCCTGGGGATCTACGGGAGGGAGGGGATCGACCTGGCCACCCGCTGGACGGTGGCCAAGAACACCTCGACCACACCGGCGGTGATTTACGTCACGTATCTGGCGAGCCAGATTTACCGCAACTACGACGGCAAGAACTCGACTTTCGGCGACGTCAGCATGTCGGCCACGGTGGCAAGCCCGGACAACCTCTCGGCCTTCGCTGCGGTGCGATCCTCCGACGGGGCGCTCACCGTCATGGTGATCAACAAACAGGCGGGTTCGACCCCGGTGACGCTCTCGATTGCCAATTTCTCCGCCGGACGCACTGCCCAGGCATGGCAGATCAACTCAGCCTCGCAGACGTCGATCGCCCAGCTGGCCGACGTCCCGGTGTCGGCCGGCACGGTCTCCCTCACGGTGCCGTCGCAGAGCATCACGCTCCTTGTCATCCCGCCGGGCGCCGCTCCGAGCCAAGCCAACCGCCTCATGAACATCTCGACGCGGTCCCTCGTAGGGACAGGCTCAGGCGTCGAGATCGCCGGGTTCGTGGTCACGGGCACCCAGCCCAAGACCGTGCTTATCCGCGCGAATGGGCCGTCGCTGGCCTCCTTTAACCTTACCGGGGTCTTGGCGGATCCGTCGCTTACGCTTGTAGACGCGAACCAAACGGTGGTGGCGCAGAACACGGGGTGGTGTACCGCCCCGAACGTCTCCGACATCCAGGGCGCGGCGTCCCTGGTCGGGGCTTTCTCGTGGCCCATTGGCAGCAAGGACTCGGCGATCCTGTTGACCCTCCAGCCGGGCGCATATACGGCCCTCATAAGCGGGGCTTCGGGCGACACGGGAGTCGCCCTGGCAGAGGTCTACGACTGCGACGCGCCGGCGGCGTCCGTGCGTATGATCAACATCTCCACGCGGTCTTTGGTCGGCACGGGTCAAAGCATTCAGGTCGCGGGCTTTGACGTGGGTGGCACCCAGCCGAAGAGCATCCTCATCCGTGCCAGCGGGCCGGCCCTCGCGCTCTTTGGCGTATCCGGCACACTCCCAGATCCCACGCTCAAGCTCTTCGATTCGTCGGGCTCCGTCCTGGCGCAAAACACGGGTTGGGGCGGCTCGGCGAACGCATCGGCCATCCAGGCGGCTGCGGCGCATGTGGGCGCCTTCGCCTGGACGAGCGGTAGCGCCGATTCCGCGATCCTCGTTACCCTCTCGCCCGGCGCGTACACCGCCCAGGTGAGCAGCGCGCCCGGCGACACGGGCGTGGCGCTTGTCGAAGTCTACGACGCGGACTAGCCCGGCGATTGTGGTTCTATTTGCTAGAAAGCTTTAGCAAACGGCATGTTCTGATTCCGGAACAATTGGTGTAACTGCTTCTCTTGAAATAGTTAGAAATGGAGCCGGCTGTCGGGGTTGAACCGACGACCCTCGGTTTACGATACCGATGCTCTACCACTGAGCTAAGCCGGCGTCAGAACGGGCACTCCACCATCCGCCCCGTGGCCTGTCAAGTGTGCCCGGCCCCCTGCGCCGATGCGCCCTGAAGGCGATCAAGGGGCCGGCTCCGGGGCGGCCCGCACGATGCAGGCCTTGCCCGGAATGAGGCCCCCCGGAGCTCATGCGGGCCTCGATATTCGCTTTCACAATCCTCGTTGGCGACCAGACTGCCTGCGGGAAAGCAGGACGCCCGAGAGCCCCGGTTTCCCGCTCGGCCACGAAGGCACGGTCCCATGAAAATATCCAGGATTTTCAAGTTTCTCACGGCCTCCGCGGCAGAGGCCCCGGGCGCCATTGCGGAATCGGCCACGGTCATGAGCCGCCCCAGCGCGGCGCGGGCGCGACCGGCCCGCGATACCCGAGGCCCGTGATCTCCGCCAACCGATTCGACTACCGGCTCCCAGCCGAGCTGATCGCGCAGAATCCGACGGAGCGCCGGGACCGCTCGCGCCTCCTCGTCGTCGACCGCCAGGCCCACGCGATCTCGCACCGGATGTTCGGCGAGCTTCCCGGATTCCTGCGCCCGGGGGACACGCTCCTGCGCAACAACGCGTCGGTCCTGCCGGCGAGGCTGCGCGGCCGCAGGCCCACCGGCGGGAGGGTCGAGTGCCTCCTCCTGAGGAATGCGGGCGCGGCGCCGGGAGGAGGGGAGACCTGGCAGTGCCTGGTCCGCCCGGGACGCAGGCTTCCCGCCGGGGCGGCCTTCGAGGCGGCCGACGGCGCGCTCGCCGCCGTGGTCGCGGCCGTCCTTGAGGACGGCTCGGCGCTGGTGCGGTTCGCCACCCGCCGCGGGGAATCGGTCGAGCAGGCGGCAAACAGGGCCGGGGAGGTTCCCCTGCCGCCCTACATCGAGAGGAGCGACGATTCGCGCCGCGAGCAGGACCGCGAGCGCTACCAGACGGTCTACGCCGACCGCGGGCGCCAGGTGGCCGTGGCCGCGCCGACCGCGGGCCTCCATTTCACGCACGAGCTCCTCGGGGAGATCCGCGCCCGGGGCGTGCGCACGGCCGACCTCACGCTCCACGTGGGGCTGGGGACCTTCAGGCCGATCGCAACCGAGACGATCGAGGAGCACCGAATCCACACCGAACCCTACGAGATCCCGGCCGACACCCAGCGAGCGCTCTTCCCCCCGCTCGGCGGGCGGCGGGTCGCCGTCGGGACGACGACGGTGCGCTCGATCGAGGATTTCCTCTCGGACCATGAGGAGCCCCTGGGGCGCGCGCACCTGGCCGAGTCGGGCCTCTTCATCCGTCCGCCCCGCGCGTTCAAGGGCGTCGACGCGCTCCTAACGAACTTCCACCAGCCCCGCTCCACCCTTCTCTGCCTCGTCGCCGCATTCCTTGCGCCCGGATCCACGGACGGCATCGAATGGCTGATGGACATCTACGCGGAGGCGATCGCAGCCCGGTACCGGTTCCTCAGTTACGGGGACGCGATGCTGATCCTGTAAAACTGGCTCGTTGGGTTGTATTTTTCGGGATCCCAGGCATTTGTACCGGCTCCCCCGAACAACCATACCATGAAACTCCCTTCGAAGATCCTCGCCATCGCCGCAGTCGCCTCGGGCCTAGCCACCGCAGCCCCCGCTGCCGTTGAGACCTACACGATCGACCCCGTCCATTCGGCCGTCGGGTTCAGCATCCGTCACTTTGTGAGCAAGGTGCCGGGCAGGTTCACCCAGTTCAGCGGCACGATCACCGTGGACCGCGACAACCTCGAGAACAGCTCGGTCGAGGCGACCATCGACGTCGGCAGCCTCAACACATTCAATGAGCATCGCGATGCGGACCTCAAGGCGCCCATCTACTTTGACGCGATGAAGTTCGGAAGCATCACCTTCAAGAGCACGTCGTGGAAGAAGACCGGCGACGCCACGTTTGACGTGACCGGGAACCTGACGATCAAGGGAATCTCCAAGGAGGTCGTGCTCAAGGTGACGCTGCTCGGGTTCGGCCCCGGGATGAGGGGCGCGCAGCTCTCGGGCTGGGAGGCCTCGACCACGATCCTGAAGGCCGACTTCGGCGTGACCGGCCCCGCCATGCTCGGGAAGGCGCTGGGCTCCGAGGTCGCCGTCTCGATTTCGATCGAGGCCGATCTGAAGCAGTGAGCCCGGACGAGCTCCAGGCCCTGATCGAGGAGGCGACATACGATTACGTCAGTGGCGACTCGGCGGCCGCGCTCGCAAAGCTCGGCCGCGCGACGTCGGAGTGTCCCGACTCGTTCGAGGCCTGGCACGCCGCCGCGGAGATCAACCTCAGCCTGCGCCGGCTCGACGAAGCGCTTGCGGCGGGCGAGCGGGCGCACGCCCTGCGGGGGTCCGACCCCCTTGTCATCGCCACGCTCTCGCGGACGTGGATGGAGCGGGGCGACAAGGCGCGCGCGGAGCACTACGGGGCTCTGGCGAGGATGCAGGGCTGGAAGGACGAGCTGAAGGCCCCTTCCCCGCCCGATGCAGGTGGGTTGCGTTGACGCTTTCCCGCCGCCCGTTGACACGACGAACGCGCCGAGGGTACTCTTGACCGGTCGGCCAAAGAATGGAAACCCCCTCCTACACATTGGAGTTCGAGAAGCCGTTGCGCGACCTTGCACGCCAGCTCGACGAACTTCGCCAGCAGTCGCTCGAGACCAACGCGGACCTGGTCAAGGAAATCCGCCTGATTGAGAAGAAGATCGAGAGGACACAGCGCGAAATCTACTCCAACCTGACGCCCTGGGAGAAGGTGCTCCTCGCCCGGCACCCCAAGCGGCCCTATGCGCTCGATTACGTCGCCGTGATCTGCAGCGGGTTCCAGGAACTGCACGGCGACCGGCAGTACAACGACGACCGGGCCCTCGTGGGAGGGATCGCGTTTCTTGACGGCCAGGCGATCATGATCGTCGCGCAGCAGAAGGGGCGGGATCCGAAGGAAAGGATCGCGCGCAATTTCGGGATGCCGCAGCCCGAGGGATACCGGAAGGCCCTGCGGATCATGAAGATGGCTGAGAAATTCGGGCTTCCCGTGCTCTCGTTCATCGACACGCCGGGTGCGTTCCCGGGGGTCGGGTCGGAGGAGCGCCACGTCTCCGAGGCGATCGCCGTCAACCTGCGCGAGATGGCGATGCTGAGGACCCCCACGATCTCGGTGGTGGTCGGCGAAGGCGGTTCCGGGGGGGCGCTCGGGATCGGCGTCACCGACCGCATGCTCATGTTCGAGAACAGCTATTACTCCGTGATCACGCCGGAGGGCTGCGCCGCGATACTCTGGAAGGACGGCTCCGCGGCCCCCAAGGCTGCCGCCGCCCTAAAGGTCGACGCGGACGACCTGCAAAAGCTCGGGGCCATCGACGAGGTGATCCCGGAGCCCCTGGGAGGCGCCCACAACGACCCCGCGCAGGCCGCGGCGGCCCTGAAATATTCCATCCAAAGGCACCTGAGCGACTTGCGCGCCCTCGACACGGACAAGCTCCTCGAGCTGCGCTACGAGCGCTTCCGCCACCTCGGCACCTACGAGGAGGCCGGAGTCATCCGGTCGAGCGCGCGCGCGTCGGCAGAGTCTAGCGCCTGAACGTCAGCAGCTCGATCTTCGCCGCCCGGGCCATCGAAGGATCGATCTCCACCAGGGCAGCCGACATCCGGACGTCCCCGGAGGCGACCTCGAAGCGCCGGGGCATGCCGTCGGTGAACCTGGCTATGACGGGGCCAATCTCGCGCCCGAGGACGCTCTCATACGGGCCCGTCATCCCCACGTCGCACATGAAGGCCGTTCCCTTGGGAAGCACGCACGCGTCGGCCGTAGGCACGTGGGTGTGGGTTCCGAGGACCGCCGTCACACGCCCGTCCAGGTGCCAGCCGAGCGCCTGCTTTTCCGACGTGGCCTCGGCGTGGATTTCGACGACGATCGCGTCGGCCTGTCCCCGCAGCCGCTCGACCATCCGGTCGGCGCAGGCGAACGGGCACTCGGCCTTCATGTTCATGAACTGGCGGCCAAGCACCGTGAAGACCGCCACCCTGAACCCCCGAGACGCGACGACCACGTGGTCCCAGCCCGGGCAGGCGGCCGGGAGGTTGGCGGGCCGGCAGACGCGGTCAATCTGGGCGATCTCGGACTCCCAGCCCCGCTGGTCCCACACGTGATCGCCGAGCGTGACCGCATCCACGCCGGATTCGAGGAGCGAGCGGGCGATCAGCCCGGTGATGCCTGCGCCGGCGGCCGCGTTCTCGCCGTTGGCTATCACGAAATCGAGCCCGAGCTCGCGCCTGATCCGCGGCACCTGCTCCTCGACGATCCCGCGCCCGGGGCGCCCCACGATGTCGCCGATGAAAAGAAGCTTGAGCATGGCGCAACGGTGGGCCCAACGCGGCGGCCAGCCAACTTTTTTCGCCGCGGCGGGCCCCGGGGCCGCGGGGGCCCGGGCCCCCGAGGCGAGGAGGCGGGCCGGGGACAGGGCGTTCACGAGGCTTGCCTCGCCAGTCCCCGGCATCCTTAAATGGCGGGCTTTTTTGAACCGAATCCAGCCATGAAATCCGCCGCCACCCTAGCCGCCGTCCCAAAGGCCGACACCGGCCCAGAGATGAAGGGCTCCGACGCCGTCGTCGAGTGCCTCATCCGCGAGGGTGTCGAGGTGGTCTTCGCCTATCCCGGCGGCGCCTCGCAGGAGCTGCACCAGTCGCTGGCGCGAACCGACAAGATCCGGGTGATCCTGCCGCGGCATGAGCAGGGGGGCTCGTTCGCAGCCGAGGGCTACGCGCGCGCGACGGGCAAGGTGGGGGTCTGCATGGCGACCAGTGGCCCGGGGGCGACCAACCTCGTCTCGGCGATCGCCGACGCGTACATGGACTCGATCCCCCTCGTGGCGATCACGGGCCAGGTCATGTCGAGGTTCATCGGCAAGATGGCGTTCCAGGAGACCGATTTCTTCGGGATGACGCTGCCCGTGGTGAAGCACTCCTACCTCGTGATGGACGTCCACGAGCTCCCGCGGATCATGAGGGAGGCGTTCTACCTGGCCCGGAGCGGCCGGCCGGGGCCGATCGTCGTCGACATACCCAAGGACGTCCAGCAGGCGAGGTTCAAGCCGGTGTTCCCCGCGGCGACCGACTTCAGGAACCCATACGTGTCGGGCGAGCACCGGGCCGACGACGAGACGCTGAGGAAGGTCCTCGCGCTCGTTGCCGGGGCCGAGAGGCCCGTGATCTACGCCGGCGGCGGCATCGTGTCTGCCGACGCCCACAAGGAGCTCCGGACATTCGCCGAAGGCACCCACATCGCCGTCGCGACGACGCTCATGGGCCTGGGCATATTCCCCGAGTCGAGCCCGCTCTCGATGCAGTGGTTCGGGATGCATGGCGCCGCCTACGCCAACTGGGCCGTGGACCAGTCGGACCTGCTGCTGGTCTTCGGCGCCCGGTTCGACGACCGGATCACGGGCGACACCCACAAGTTCGCGCCGCACGCCACCATCGTCCACATCGACGTGGACGCGTCCGAGCACAACAAGAACAAGCGCGTCGGTCTCGCGGTCGTGAGCGACGTCAAGTACGCCCTCGGGCGCCTGAACGAGCTGGTTGCCGTGGAGAGGTTCACGCCGCCCGACACCTCCGCGTGGCACGCGCAGATCGCAAAATGGAAGAAGGAATGCCCCTTCAGCTATGCGCCGAGCAGGCACATCCAGCCCCAGGAGGCGGTGAAGGCGCTCTACGAGCTCACCAAGGGTGACGCGATCATCACGACCGGCGTCGGCCAGCACCAGATGTGGGCGGCGCAGTTCTACCGCTTCGACGAGCCTCGCCGCTACATCAGCTCGCTGGGCCTGGGCGCGATGGGATTCGGATACCCGGCCGCGCTGGGCGCCAAGGTTGCGCGGCCCGACAAGCAGGTCATCGACATCGACGGCGACGGCTCGTTCGCGATGAACATCCAGGAGCTTGCGACCGCGCACATCGAGAAGATCGCCGCGAAGGCGATGATCCTGAACAACCAGCACCTCGGCATGGTCGTCCAATGGGAGGACCGCTTCTACGGCAGCGTCCGGGGCAACACGATCCTCGGCGACGAGAGCAATGTGGGCAGCCCGGACAATCCGGACGCGCTCTACCCTGACTTTGTGAAGATTGCCGAGGGGTTTGGCGTTCGCGGCCGCCGGGTGATCAAGAAGAGCGAGCTTCGGGGGGCGATCCAGGAGATGCTCGACTGCGACGGCCCGTACGTCCTGGACGTGGTCGTTCCCTACACCGAGCACGTTCTCCCGATGATCCCGGCGGGCAAGAGCGTGAAGGAGATGCTCCTCAAATAGGCCCGGGCCTCGGGAACGGGGGACCGACCATGGCGACAGGCGCCGACCGCAAGATCGCAAGGCTGGAGGGGCGGGAGCGGGAGCTCAGGAGGGGCCTGGAGCTGGCCTTTGAGTTCGCGATGCGCGGACGGGCGTTCCCGGCGGCCGAAGGCAGGAGGATGAGGGCCGCGCTGCGCAAGGTCGGCGGGATCAAGCTGGGCAGCTGGAGATGCGGCGACTACGTGTGCGTGTCGGCAGGCGCCCTGTACGTCGTGGGAACCGCGTCGCAGATAGCCTTCCCGTTCGCCAGCGGCTGCCCGAGCGTGGCAAGCTTGGGCGACGGTTCGGACTGGCAGTTTGTCGGCAACTGCCGCAGGTGCTAGCGCGCAGCCGGTCTCCGGCGCCGGTACCGGCCGCGGCTAGGGATGACTCGTCGGCTGCTGCGCGGCCGGAGCCACGGGCGCGGTCGGCGTCACGGGCGCGGCCGCCGGCGCCGGCGGTTGCCCGGGACTCCTCCCGTTCACGTATCCCCAGAGATCCACGCCCGCGATCTTTCCCAGCTCCACTATCTTCTCCCGCGAGGCGTCCTGCGAGTAGTGCCTGTCCGTGTCGCGGCCGAAGAATTCCGGGCCCACGTAGAAATTCCCGGCGGTCCTCCTCGCGCTGACGAACTCGAAATAGACCCGTCCCACGGGCGGCCCATACCACGGGATGCTCCACTTGTTCGGGAGCGAGTTCACAAATGCCACGAGGGCCGCGACCCGCTCCTTCTCCCTTATCTCCCTGAGCGGCAGATTCGGGAACCCGGCCAGCGTCGTGATCCTGACGCGGTCCGCGGGTTGCTGCGCCGGCAGCTTCTGGTGCGTCCCGCAGCCTGCGAGCAGGAGGGGGAGCACGAGGGCGAAGCCGATCCTTCTCATATTGCCCGGGGGTCAGTCATGGGACGGGCCGGAGGACGGCGCGCCCTCGGACCGTCCCGGTGCGCGCATCCGCCCGATCGGGCCGCCCAGGGCCCATTTTTCACGGCGGGGCTCGCGGGGGACATCCCTCCCGCCCCATGGGCGATCGGTGGGGTCGGCGCCTGTCATGCTGCTAAAGCGTTTGTCAGGCAAACGGATAACATGGGGACGAAGTGTAGGGACTCTTCTCATTTGTGGGCAACAACCTTTTCCGTCCGCCCGGAGCGGCCCCTACCCGTTGGGCGCCTGCCTCTGGGCGATCGTCCGCTCTATCCGCCTGTCCGGCACGAGCCATATCAGGGCCACGCCCACGTAGATCAGCAGAGCGAGGTCCACGCTGAGGAAGGCGCAGGCGATGGCGACCGCATAGAGGACCGGCGACAGCTTCCCCTTGAAATCGCGCCCGACCGCCCTTGCCAGGAGCGAACCGCCGCCCTGCTGGGCTATGATCACGGTCTGGAGGACCCAGTAGGCCATTGCAGCCATCAGTAGGACCCCGCCGTACAGTGCCGTCGGAAGCGTCGCGAAATGGTTCTCGCCCATCCAGTCGGTCACGAACGGAAACAGCGACAGCCAGAAAAGCAGGTGCAGGTTCGCCCACAGGACCGCCCCGCCCACCCGGTCCGCGGCCTGGAACATGTGGTGGTGGTTGTTCCAGTAGATGCCGAGGTAGACGAAGCTGAGGACGTAGCTCAGGAGGACCGGGAGGAGCGGCTTGAGCGCCGCAGCATCCGCGGCATGGGGCGCCTTCAGTTCCAGGACCATGATGGTGATGATGATCGCGAGCACGCCGTCGCTGAAGGCCTCGAGTCTTCCCTTGTGCATGATTGGTGCGCAGCCGCGCGCGAGAACCACAAGCGCAGCGTCCGCCGCGACGCAAGCTCCGTGACCGCCGGGAGCCCCGCCTCGATTCCCCGTCAGCGGAAGGCCAGCTCGAGGAATTGCGGAAGGTACGAGCGCCAGACGGGCCATTCATGGCCCCCGTCGCTCACGGTCCAGGTGTGCGCGATGCCCTGCCCTCCAAGCCAGGCGTGGAAGGCCTCGTTGCGCTTAAGGAGGAAATCGTCCTTCCCGACCGCGATCCAGATCAGGTGCGGGCGCACAGTCGGGTCCCGGACGACCTCCGCGAAGGCCGCCCCCAAGTCCTTTTCCGGGGCGCCCGCGCTGAACGCTCCGACCCATTTGAAGACCGAGGGATTGCCCAGCCCGATCGCGAGCGACTGGCCGCCGCCCATGGAGAGCCCGACGATCGCGCGCTTCTCGGCCCGGGCATCCGCCCGGTAGTCGCGCTCGACCAGCGGGACCAGCTCGCCGAGAAGGTCCCGCGCCATCGCCGCCTGGTTGCGCTCCGAGTAGTCCTTCACGCGGTCCCTGGTCTCGACCGGCACCGGGTGCCCGTAGGGCATCACGATGATGACCGGCTTGATGCGGCCCTGCGCGATCAGGTTGTCGGCGATCGTGTTTGCGCGGCCCGAGTCGATCCAGGCCTCCTCGCGGTCCCCGAACCCGTGCAGGAGGTAGACGACGGGGTACAGCGCCGGGGCGCGCGGATCGTAGCCGGGCGGCGTGTAGACCCACACGCCGGCGTCGCCCCCGCGAGCCGCTGAGGCGTAGAACTGGTGGTGCACGCTCCCGTGGGGCACGGGCTGGACCGAGGCGAGGATGGGCGGATTGCCAGGGACCTCGAACAGGCTCTCGGAGGAGAAGTACTTCTTGATGTCGCGGTCGTGCGGGTCCGTCACCGTCGCCCCGTCGATCGAGAGAGTGTACGAATAGATGTCGGGGGCCAGCGGCCCGACGGTCACGCTCCACAGGCCCGCGGCGTCCTTCGCCATCGGCTGGGCCGGCAGGTGCCGGAGCCCCTGCACGGCCACGGATTCGGCCTTGGGGGCGAGGATCCGGAACGTCACCCGTCCGTCCGGCAGCACCTCCGGGGAGACGACGGGGGGCGGCTGCTGCGCGCAGGCAAGCCCGGATCCGAGGATGCAGGCGAGGGCGACGGCCGGCATCCGGAGGCAATGCCGATGGAGGAGGGGCCTGCGTGCGGGGTTCATCGCCGGACTATGGCGCCGTTCGGCGCCGGGCACAAGTTTCCGGTCAGGCGGCGCGATCCCCCAAAAGGGGCCCGAGACCGGTTGACTTCCCGCCGCACCGTTCGGGTATGCTGCCCCTTTTTGCCGATGACCCAGCCGTCCCCCGCCAAACTCTCCCTCCTGGGAATAGCGTGGCCCATCTTTGTCGAGCAGACGCTGCGGATGCTCATCGGCACGGTGGACACGTTCATGGTGAGCCACGTCTCCGACGGCGCCGTGGCCGCCCTGGGCGTCGCCAACCAGGTCATCATCTTCTTCCTGGTCGCCTTCAACTTCATCGGGATAGGCACCAGCGTCGTCATCACCCACCACCTCGGGGCGCGCGACCGCGCCGGCGCCGACAAGATCGCCACCAACGCCATCGCCGTGAACACCTGGCTGGGGGCCGCCTTCAGCGCATCCGTCTACTTCTTCGCCTTCGGCATGCTCAGGGCGATGCAGCTGCCCGGCGCCCTCATGGACTACGCCCTGCCCTTCCTCACGCTGATGGGCGGCACGCTGTTCATGGAGTCGATGAACATCTCGATCGTCGCCGTGCTGCGCGCCCACGGCCACACCCGCGACGCGATGCTCGTCACGCTCGGCCAGAACGTGCTCAACGTCGCCGGGAACTGGGTGACGCTGTACGGGCTCTTCGGCTGCCCGAGGATGGGCGTGCTCGGCGTCGCGCTCTCGGGCGTGTTCAGCCGCTGCGTGGCCTGCGTCGCGCTGTGGATCCTGCTCGATACCCACACCCGCCTCCGGCTCCGCGCGGCGGATTTCATCATGATTTCCTGGAAGAGGGTCCGGCGCATCCTGCACATCGGCCTGCCGGCGGCGGGCGAGCAGATGTGCTACTGGACCGCGTTCCTCGTGGTCACGACGTTCATCGCCCGGCTCGGGAGCGACAGCCTGGCGATCCAGTCCTACGCCCTCCAGATCCAGCGCTTCGCGATGCTGTTCAGCTTCTCCATCGGCCTCGGCACGGAGATCCTGATCGGCCACCTGGTCGGCGCCGGCCAGTTCGAGGAGGCCTACCACAAGCTGCTGGGAAGCCTGCGCACCGGCCTCATCATCGTGAGCTGCGTCATGCTCGTGGTCGCGGCATTTGCGCCCCTCCTCTTGGGAATCTTCACGCGAAATGCCGCGATCGTCGCCGGGGGCGCCGTGCTGCTGCGCCTTGCGATCGTGCTCGAGCCCGGGCGCGTCTTCAACGTGGTCGTCATCAGCTCGCTCCGCGCCACGGGCGACGTCGGCTTCCCGATCCAGATGGCCGTGCTCTCGATGTGGTGCGTGTGGGTGCCCATGGCCTGGCTGCTCGGGCTCAAGCTCGGCCTCGGCCTGGTCGGCATCTGGATCGCGATGATCACGGACGAGTGGCTCCGCGGCCTCCTGATGTACCGCCGGTGGAAGAAGCGCCGCTGGGTCAAGTACGCCAAGCGGAGCCGGGCGCACGTCACCGACACCGCCGACTCCCTGGCGCCGGTCTGACCGGCTGCGCCCCCGAAAAAAGGAGGCCCGGCCCCTCTTTTCGAGGAACCGGGCCATATCCTGGCAACGACCTACTCTCGCGGAACCTATCGTCCAACTACCATCGGCTGCTCGGGGCTTAACGGCCGTGTTCGGGATGGGAACGGGTGGGCCCCCGGCATATGGTCACCAGAAAGTGAATCTCCCCGAGGGGAGAAATCGAACAAAAGTCTAGGGCAGCATGCGGCAAGGAGGCAAAAAAAACGCCTTCGAACAGCTAGGCTGCATAAACCAAGCAAGGTCATTAGTACCAGTAAACTGAACGCGTTACCACGCTTACATTCCTGGCCTATCAACCGGGTGGTCTGCCCGGACCTTGCACCGTATTGCTACGGATTGTGATCTTATCTTGGGACGGGCTTGGCGCTTAGATGCTTTCAGCGCTTATCCCTTCCGAACATAGCTACCCGGCGCTGCCGCTGACGCGACAACCGGAACACCAGAGGTTCGTCATTCTCGGTCCTCTCGTACTAGAGAATGAACCCCTCAAATCACAGACGCCCACAGCGGATAGAGGACCGAACTGTCTCACGACGTTCTGAACCCAGCTCGCGTACCACTTTAATCGGCGAACAGCCGAACCCTTGGGACCTTCTCCAGCCCCAGGATGTGATGAGCCGACATCGAGGTGCCAAACCGCGCCGTCGCTATGAACGCTTGGGCGCGATCAGCCTGTTATCCCTAGCGTACCTTTTGTCCTATGAGCGATGGCGATTCCACATTCAACCACCGGATCACTTGAACCTGCTTTCGCAACTGCTCGACTTGTAGGTCTCACAGTAAAGCTCCCTTATACTCATGCGCTCTATAGCCCGATTACCGACCGGGCTGAGGGAACCTTCGTAATCCTCCGTTACTCTTTGGGAGGATTCCGCCCCAGAAAAACTGACCCGCTATCAATGTCCCACGACCAGTTGATGGTTCGAGGTTAGACGCCTAACAAACAAAAAGTGGTATTTCACGTTGTGACTCGGCCCGATCCTGAAACCGGGCTTCGGAGTCTCCCACCTATTCTACGTATTGAAAATCAAGCGACAATAACAGCTTACAGTAAAGGTGCATAGGGTCTTTCCGTCCTGCTGCGGGTAGGCGGCATCTTCACCGCCACTACAATTTCACCGAGCATCTCTCCGAGACAGTCGTCAACTCGTTACACGATTCGTGCGGGTCGGAACTTACCCGACAAGGAATTTCGCTACCTTAGGACCGTTATAGTTACGGCCGACATTCACGGGGGCTTAGACCCAGAGCTTGCACCCTAGGCTTTCACCTTTCCGCATTGGTCACGTGTCACTCCCTATACGTCGTCTTGCGACTTAGCAGAGAGCTGTGTTTTTGCTAAACAGTCGGTTGACGCAATTAACTGCGGCCCCTTGCGGGGCACCCCTTCTACCGAAGATACGGGGCTAATTTGCCGAGTTCCTTAGAGAGATTTAACTCGCGCGCCTTAGAATACTCATCTTTCCCACCTGTGTCGGTTTACGGTACGGGCACCCCACTTGCTAACCAGGAAGCTTTTCTCGGAAGCAGAGCATCAGATAATCCCCATCAGCCGTGGCTTCAGGGTCCTGTCGCCTTTCAGTCTTACCCGGTGTTTTACTCCCGGTGAACCTACGGGCTTCGACAACGATTCAACACGTTGCTATCTTAGCTTTCTCCGTCACTCCATGGATCGAACGCAAGTGAAGTGGTTCTGGAATATTAAACCAGATTGGCATCGACTATTCCTTACGGCCTCGTCTTAGCACCCGACTAACCCTGGGAGGACGAACCTTCCCCAGGAATCCTTGGGATTTAGGCGAGCCGGAATTCAACCGGCTTTATCGTTACTTATGTCTGCATTCTCACTCCCAAGCGCTCCATGGTCGGTTACCCTTCCACTTCGTTGCCCTTGGGACGCTTTCCTACCCCTCCACCTTGCGGTGGAAGCCACGGCTTCGGTATATGGCTTAAGTCCCGATCATTTTCGGCGCAATTTCGCTCGATGGGTCAGCTGTTACGCACTGTTTAAATGATGGCTGCCTCTAAGCCAACATCCCCATTGTCTGAGCAAAACTACATCCTTTTTCACTGAGCCATATTTTGGGACCTTAACCGATGGTCTGGATTATTCTCCTTTCGACTATGAAGGTTATCCCCCACAGTCTGACTGCCGGGCTTCACTCTGCGGTATTCGGAGTTTAATTAAGTTCAGTACCCCGGTAGGGGCCCTAGCTTATTTAGTGCTCTACCTCCACGGGTCAGCATCCGACGCTATACCCAAATATATTTCGGAAAGAACCAGCTATCACCGGGTTTGATTAGTCTTTCGCTCCTAACCACAAGTCATCTCACAGTTTCTCAAGACTGACGAGTTCGGACCTTCACTCCGTTTTACCGGAGTTTCATCCTGCTCATGGTTAGATCACCTCGGTTTCGGGTCTATTGCAAGCAACTGAGCGCCCTATTCGGACTCGCTTTCGCTGCGCCTCCACCGGTTACCGGCTTAGGCTTGCTACGTGCAATAACTCGCAGACTCATTATACAAAAGGCAGGCGGTCACTCCACAAGGGAGCTCCCACTGACTTGTTAGCAATTGATTTCAGTTACTGTTTCACTCCCCTAATAGGGGTGCTTTTCACCTTTCCCTCGCGGTACTAGTTCACTGTCGGTCGTCATCGAGTATTTAGCCTTATGCCGTGGTCGGCATGGATTCACACCGGGTTTCACGTGTCCGGTGCTACTCAGGATACCACTAGGTAGACTCGAGCTTTAAACTACGGGGCTATCACCCGCTATGGCCATTCTTTCCAGAATGTTCGTATAGCTCTCGTCATTCCATGTCGTGGTCCTACAACCCCGTCAGGATAAATCCCGACGGTTTGGGCTGTTCCGCGTTCGCTCGCCACTACTAACGGAATCGATTCTCATTCTTTTCCTGCGGATACTGAGATGTTTCACTTCTCCGCGTGTCGCGCACCCGGTCCTATGTATTCAGACCGGGGCGACGCCGTATGAACGGCGCCAGGTTTCCCCATTCGGAAATCTTCGGATCAAAGCGTGCGTGCCGCTCCCCGAAGCTTATCGCAGCTTGCTGCGTCCTTCGTCGCCTGATGACGCCAAGGCATCCATCAATTGCTGTAACTGGTTCATGCAAACTCTAACTATTCTAGGCGTTTATTTTACCCACTTACACATTCTACTACCCTAGACTTTCAAAGAACAAAATCGGTTGATCTTGCTATATCATTGCCACCCGCCGCCCCACCCACAGGTCGCCGGTCCGGCGAAAATGGTGGGCCCAGATGGACTTGAACCATCGACCCCGCGCTTATCAAGCGCGTGCTCTAACCAACTGAGCTATGAGCCCAAGAGGTTTCCTGGGCGGGCATGGGATCCTGGCTGAAATTGGTGGAGCCGGCCGGATTCGAACCGGCGACCCCCTGCTTGCAAAGCAGGTGCTCTGCCAGCTGAGCTACGACCCCATTCGTGGCCGAGAAAATGACATGTAAAGAACGGTCCTGAAAAATTTACTTTGTGCGATCAACTGGAACCCGGAAGCTTTCGCTTCCTTCGACCATCGGTTCGGCGGATTGCTCCGCTTCGCCGTCTCCTTAGAAAGGAGGTGATCCAACCGCAGGTTCCCCTACGGTTACCTTGTTACGACTT
>CALAOT010000040.1 GCA_937889545.1 uncultured Opitutaceae bacterium | reverse complement strand
TCCTCGCCCTCGGCGGGGCCTACGACACGCAGGGCGACTACAAGCTCGCCTCGGCCGACCTCTTCCTGGACTTCCCGATCGCCCTCGGCTCGTTCGAGTCGACGATCGCGTACCAGTACATCGACGGCGGCAAGTTCATCGCGGCGCTCCCCGAGGAAAACACGTTCTCGGCCGAGGCGGGCGTCTACCTCAAGGCGGCGAAGATCGCCCCGATCGTCCGCTATGAACAGAAGACGTTCACCCCGACGGCCAGCGTGCCCAAGAACGAGAACCGCTACGTCGGCGGGCTCAACTTCTACCCGTACCCGAAGGCCGAGAACAACTTCAACATCAAGGTCTGGTTCTCTCGTGTGACCCCCAAGGTCGGCTTCGCGACGAACGAGTTCACGGTCCAGATGCAGGTCTTCTACTTCTGATCGAACCCCGAAGGGGACGCCCGCGCGCCCGGCGCGTCCCCTTCCGCCGGGTTCCGCAGAAATCCCCACCCCGCTCCCGAACGACGGTGATCGCCGCGAACGCGGCACTGGAGGCCTTCATGACGGAGGCCTCCATGACACGGCCGCGGGCTGAAGGGCGTCGGGTTGTCAGCCGGGTACGGTCGCAGGACCCGGCCGGTACGGGCTGAACTGTGGCTCCCACTGGGCCTTGCGGACGACCCCCTCGAGCTCGCGGTCGGGAAGGAGGCGGCCCAGACCGGCGTCGCGCGCCTCGATCGCGACAGCCGTGGCCACCCGGGCAGACACTTCGCGGATGGCCTCCATGTCCGGGAGGAGCAGGCCTTGCTCCTCCTCCCCGGACGTCACCATCGCGCTGACGGCGCGCGTTGCGGCGAGGAACATCCCGTCCGTGACCTTGGACGCCTTGCTCACCAGCGCGCCGAGCCCGACGCCCGGGAAGATGAAGAGGTTGTTCCCCTGCGACGTTTTGATCGTCCGGCCGTTCCACTCGAGCGGCGGAAAGGGGCTCCCCGTCGCCAGAAGCCCCAGCCCGCCGGTGGCGCGAGCCAGCTCCTCGGGAGTGCACTCGGTCCGCGACGTGGGGTTGGAGAGCGCCATCACCACCGGACGGCCGGTATTCCGGGCGACCTCCTCGAGGATCTCAGCGGAGAAGAGGCCCCGCTGCGCCGTGACGCCGATCAGGACGGTCGGCTTCGCGTTCCTCACGACATCGAGAAGGCCGACGCCCGAGGGGGATTCGAGCCGCCAGCCCTCCACCGCGGCGCGGGGCTGGGCGTACATCTTCTGTTGGGGCTCGAGAGCGGGGTCGTCCTCGAGGAGGAGGCCCTGCACGTCGAGCGCGAAGAGCCGGCGGCGCGCCTCCTCCTCGGAGAGCCCGTTCTGCCGGAGCATCGTCCGGATCATGTAGCAGATCCCCGAGCCAGCCTGCCCCATCCCGACCACGACGAACCGCTGCTCGTGGAACGCGGCCTGCTTGATCCGCATGGCCGTCATCAGCGCGGCGAGCGCGGCGGCGCCGGTCCCCTGGATGTCGTCGTTGAAGGAGAGGATCCGCTCGCGGTAGCGCGCGAGGTTCTGGAGGGCCTTGTTCTTGGCGAAGTCCTCCCACTGGAGAAGGGCGTCGGGAAAGTTCCGCTTCACGCCGAGGACGAACCGCTCGACGATCTCCTCGTACGCCTCGCCCTCGAGGCGGCGGTGGCGGTAGCCGAGGTAGAGCGGGTCGGCGAGAAGCCGCTCGTTGTTCGTGCCGATGTCGAGGCAGACGGGGAGGCAGACGGCCGGGTGGAGGCCTCCGGCGGCCACGTAGAGGCTCACCTTTCCGACCGGAATTCCCATGCCGTCCGAGCCGAGGTCGCCGAGGCCGAGAATCCGCTCGCCGTCCGTCACCACAATGAGGGAGACGTGCGGCCGGCTGAGCGACTGGAAGATCTGGTCGATCCGGTCGATGTTCTCGGGGCTCACGTAGACGCCTCGGAAACGGCGCTGGATGTGGCTCAGCTCCAGACATGCCTGCCCGACGGTGGGCGTGTAGACGATGGGCACCATCTCGGTCAGGTTGTCGCGGAGGAGCCGGTAGAAGAGCGGCTCGCTCCGGTCGAGCAGACCGCTCAGGAAGATGTAGCGCTCCATGGCGTCGGGCTTGCGGCGATAAGCCTCGAGCGTCCTCTCGACCTGGACCTCCATCGAGGAGCAGCCCGACCGGAGGAACCCCTCGAGGCCGAACGCGAGCCGTTCCTCCCGGGTGAAGCCCGATCCCTTGTTCAGGAGCGGGTCGTTCAGGAGCTGGCGCCCCCGGATGTAGACCTCGAGGAACTCTTCGCCGGTGAGCGCATCGATTTTGAAAGAGAACGTCTTCATGCGTACACGACCCTGCGCGGCAGCTCCGCAGCTTCAGCCTAACACCCGGCGCCACCGTTTCCGCCTCCTCGATTCGGAAAAGAGCGGGAGATGTCACGACTCCTGTAAGTCGACTCTCCGTCGCCCTCGAGCGCGACTTCACCTCCCCAGAAGGCTGGTAGAATCGGCGGTCCTAGTTCTCGGAGACCACCTGGGTGGATATCAGCTTGATCCTCGCATTTCTGGCATTGGGGGCCGCGGTCGGATTTGCTGCCGGCCTGCTGGGAGTCGGCGGTGGCTTGTTGCTGGTTCCATTTTTCACGTTTCTTTTCACGCTTAAGGGGGTGCCCGGGGATCTCCTCGTCCATATGGCGATCGCAACCTCGCTGGCGACCATCATGTTCACCTCGATCTCCTCGGTGCTCGCACATCATCAGCGCAGCGCAGTGTCATGGCATATCGTCAAAGTGCTGGCGCCCGGCATCCTCATCGGTTCATGGATCGGCCCGTGGATCGGCAAACAACTGAACTCGGCCGCATTAGCGATGTTTTTCGCGGTGTTTGTCGCAATCTCCGCGACCCAGATGCTGCTGGACAAAAAACCCGCCGCATCGCGCGACCTTCCGAGAGCCCTCGGTATGTTTGCTGCGGGAGGCGTGATCGGCATCTTGTCCGGTTTGGTCGGGGCCGGTGGCGGTTTCGTTTCCGTGCCCTTCATGACGTGGTGCAACGTCAAGATCCACAATGCTGTCGCGACCAGTGCCGCGCTTGGTTTTCCGATCGCACTGGCCGGCACTTTCTCGAATATTTATTACGGCATGAATACGACAGACTTGCCGCCAGGATCGCTCGGCTTTGTCTACTTGCCGGCGCTGCTGGTTGTTTCATTGGCGAGCGTCTTTACGGCGCCGTTTGGCGCTAGAACTGCACATAGCTTGCCGGTAAAATCCTTGCAAAAAGTGTTTGCGCTTAGCTTGTTTGCTCTGGGGGGATATATGCTTTATAAGGCGTTCCGTTAGATGCTTCTTTCGCACAAAAGCGTGCCTACCCAGCTGAAGGGATAGAACGTTTGCTTTTCGGCGGCGGTGCGGCTGATGGTCGGGACGGGGCCTGAACGGCTTGGGGGCTGCGCCGCGACGGCGCAGCCCCCAGGCCGAAGGCTCACGGCTCGCCCCAGCGCGGTCTCTGGGCGTCATGCGAGGACCGTCAGCCGAGTCTCTGCGCGCCGGGCCGTGGCCGAGAGGTGCCTCCGCCCTGTCGCCTGCTCCGGGGCGCTGGCCTCGGCCCCGGCAGTCAGGCGGATCAGGGTGAAACGGGGACCGCGGCGGCGCCGGTGGGCAGATGCCAGTTCCGTTAGCCGAATCGCAATCAGCAAGGCGTCAACTCGGAACGCTGGTAGAATCGGCAGCCGTGATGCGTCCTGAAGCCGAGTCACGACAATCGGGGTTCAAACGTGCCGGAGCGCGCTGCACGTCTCCAGCGGGTGAGAGTCCCTCTGAGTGCGTCCATCCCTATCGGACGTAGACACGGACTTTTATGGTAGATGCGTCTCTGGTCTCTGAAGTCGACTTAAAGGTGGCAGAGGTTTTCATCGAAGACGTTGGCAAGGGGCTGGCGCGCTTTGACGCTGACGACGTCAAGGCCTTGGACGCTACCCTTGGCGATATTGTTGAGATTATTGGCGAACAACGTACAGTCGCCAGAATTTCCGGGATTTTTCCCGAATATTTTGGTAAGAAAATGGTCCAGATTGACGGCTACACCCGTGAGAACGCCAGGGTTCAGATCGGCGGCACGGTGAAGATTAGAAAGGCACCCCGCCAAACCGCAACCACGATCGTGCTCAGCCCGATGGACTCCGAAAACTGGTGGCCCGATGAAAACGAGGTCGGGTATATCGGCAAGGTCCTGCAGGGGTTGGCGGTCATCGCCGGCGACAAAGTGAATATTCCGCTTTTTGGAGGCAAGGACCGTTTCTTTTCCGTGGGCGGCACTTCGCCCTCCGGCGCGGTCATCATCAACCAGCACACCAAATTCAAGGTAAACAAGCCCGACTATACCGAAAAAGCGGCCTCCCGCATTTCTTATGAAGATATCGGCGGATTGGAACCGGAGCTGAGATCCATTCGGGAGATGGTGGAGATTCCGCTGCGCTATGGGGAAATTTTCGACAGGCTGGGCATCGAGGCGCCGAAAGGGCTGCTTCTCTACGGACCGCCAGGCACCGGGAAAACCCTCATCGCCCGCGCCATTGCGGGGGAGACGAGGCTCCATTTTATCAAAATCAACGGACCGGAAATCATCCAGAAATATTACGGCGACAGCGAGGCCAGGTTGCGTGAGATCTTTGAAGAGGCGACACGCAAAGCGCCGAGCGTCATTTTCATCGATGAAATTGACGCCCTTGCCCCGAAGCGTGCCGAGGTTGTGGGGGATGTGGAAAAGAGGGTGGTGGCGCAGCTTCTCGCCCTCATGGATGGCACGGTTCCCCGCGGTCATGTTCTCGTGATCGGCGCGACCAATGTTCCGGAGATGATAGACCCTGCGCTGCGCAGACCGGGCCGGTTCGATCGGGAGATTGGCATCTCGGCTCCCAACGCGGACGGACGCCGGGCTATCCTGAAGATTCACAGCCGTCGTATGCCCCTTGCAACCGATGTCGATCTCGATCAGGTTGCGCAGATTACCCACGGTTTTGTCGGGGCCGATCTCGAGGCGCTCTGCAAAGAGGCGGGTATGGCCGCCGTGCGGCGATATCTGCCGGTGGGCGCTTTGGGCAACTCCGACCGTCTCCCCGTCACGCCAGAACGCATGCGGATTTCCCGCGAAGATTTTCTGACGGCCCTTCGGGAGGTTGAACCTACGGCAACCCGTGAATTCTTCAACGAAAGGTCCACCTTGAAGCTCGTCGACATCGGCGGTCTGGCCCAAATCAAGGAGACGCTTCTCTCGATCGTCGATTGGCCGCTGAAATATCCCGAACTCTTCGCTTCGGGCAAGATTTCGTCACGCGGCATCCTGCTGTCCGGTCCTTCCGGCACCGGGAAGACCATAAT
>CALAOT010000039.1 GCA_937889545.1 uncultured Opitutaceae bacterium | reverse complement strand
CCCGGAGCCGCGCCTGACCGGCCGGCGCCCAGGCCCCGCCGTGCCGCGGCGGGCACGCCAGCGCGCGAGGGGCACCCGCTAGGCGTCCTTGCGCGCCGCGACCACGATGTCGCCCCCGCTCGTGCGGAGCTTCAGAACAGGGCCGCCGCCGTTGACGGAGCCCGAAAGCGTGCTCTTACCCATCCCGCCGCGCTCGATCGTGATCGTTATCCCGGCGGCGTTCACGTCGCCGCCGCTGGTCGCCGCGTCGAGCCGGAATCCCACCCGCTCGCCCACGGTCGCCCGGACCTCCCCGCCCGATGTCGAAAGCAGGCAGTCGCCCTTAAGCGGGCCCGCGAACACCGCCCTGACATCGCCGCCGCTCGAGTGGGCGCTGACGGTGTTCTCCACCGCGTCGATCTTTACGTCGCCGCCCGAGGTCCGCAGGTCGGCCGGGCCGGCGACGCGCCCGGCGGAGATGTTCCCCCCCGAGGTTGAAAGCCTCACGGCCCCGCCTCCCTCGGCCAGCCTCACGTCTCCGCCCGAGGTGGAGGCGTCGATGTCGGCGCCGATCTTCCCGAGATCGATTTCCCCGCCCGAGGTTCGGGCCCGCACGGCGCCGTCCAGATCGCCGACGAAGATGTCGCCGCCGGAAGTCTTGAGGTCCACCGAGGCGCGCCTGGGAACGGTCACGACAAAGTCGACCTGGACGGGCGGCCAGCCGCCAAAGTGGAATCCGACGCCGTCCTTGTAGGACGCCGTCGCAACGACCTCGTTGCCGCGCTGCTCGATCACCAGGTCGAGCTTCTGGAGGATCGCGTCCGCGTCGGCCTCGCTGCTGGCGCGGATATGCTCCTTTGCGACGACCTTGACCACGGAATCGGATGATGGGACCACGCGGATCTCGCCCCCCGAGGTGGAGACCGTGAGATGGACGCCGGACTGGACCTGGAACGATTTTTCCACGACGCGCTCGATCTTTGCGGACGCGGAGGCGGTGAAGGCGGCAAGAATGCAGCCTGTTGCGATGAATCGGGTGGGGCAGGGCATGGATGGGGGTGTTTTAATCCATAACACGCGAGGGACGGGAAAAGTTACAGGATTTGGCGCCGGAATGCGAGATTCCGGGGGCGCAGGCGCTTGTCTTGGCGCGATTTGCTGCTGGTGCCCGGCGCGGGCGCCGCCTAGCCTCCTCCCGAAACTCGCAACCGCAATGCCCAAGGCATTTTCCGAACTTTCAGAGTCCGAGGTCCTGGCGCTGGCGATATCCCTCGAGGAGGAGGACGGTCGCATCTACGGCGACCTCGCCGACAGGATGCGGGAGAACTACCCGTCCACGACGGAAATGCTCCTGACGCTGCAGCACGAGGAGTCCGACCACCGCCAGAGGCTGATAGACGGCTACCGCACGCGCTTCGGCGAGCACATACCGCTGATCAACCGCTCGGACGTCCGGGGATTCGTGAGCCGCAGGCCCGTGTGGCTCATGCGGGCCCTTTCGGTGGCCCAAGCCCGCAAGCAGGTAGCCGTGATGGAGCTGGAGTCGCGGCGCTTTTACGAGGCGGCCGCGGCCAGGACGACCGACGCCTCGACGCGCCGCCTCCTGGGCGACCTCGCGCTGGTCGAGGCGGGGCACGGGGCCCTGGCCGAGAGGTTCGAATCGGACCAGATCGCATCCGGCGCCCGCGCCGTAGAGGACGAGAGCCAGCGCCGGATGTTCGTCCTGCAGGTCGTCCAGCCCGGCCTTGCCGGGCTGATGGACGGCTCGGTCTCGACGCTAGCACCACTTTTCGCGGCGGCCTTCGCGACGCACAGCTGCCGGGACGCGCTCCTGGTGGGCCTGGCGTCCTCCGTCGGCGCCGGGATCAGCATGGGGTTCGCGGAGGCGCTGTCGGACGACGGCGCGCTCAGCGGCCGCGGCCACCCGCTCGTGCGGGGCGCCGTGTGCGGCCTCATGACCGCCGCGGGGGGGCTCGGCCACACCCTCCCCTTCATGATTTCCGCCTTCCATGTGGCGTTCACAGTCGCGGTCATCGTCGTCATCGTCGAGCTTGTCATCATCTCGTGGATACGCCACCACTACATGGACACCCGCTTCCTCGCGGCGGCGTTCCAGGTGATCGTGGGCGGGCTGCTTGTCTTTTTTGCGGGCATGCTGATCGGCTCGTCCTAGCGTGACCTCGAGCGCACTCGAGAACCCGGATCTCGCACCGGTGGCCGCGGAATGGCGCAAGTGGCGTGTGGGCAGCTACGCCGCGCTCTGGATCTCGATGTCGGCATGCGTGCCGACCTACATGCTCGCCTCCTCGCTTATCGGCGGGGGCATGAACTGGTGGGAGGCGATCCTGACGATCTTTCTTGGCAACTTGATCGTCCTTGTCCCGATTCTCCTCAACGCGCACGCGGGCACGCGCTACGGCATCCCGTTCCCGGTGTTGTGCCGCGCTTCGTTCGGCACCCGGGGCGCCAACATTCCGGCGCTCCTGCGCGCGTTCGTCGCCTGCGGCTGGTTCGGAATCCAGTCGTGGATCGGGGGGGACGCGATCTGCAGGATCCTGGGCGTCTTCTTCCCGTCGTTCGCGGGCGTCGCGCACAACGCGCTCGGCATCACCGTGCCCCAGTTCGCCTGCTTCATGGCGTTCTGGAGCATCAACATGTGGGTCGTATACAAGGGGATCGACTCGATCCGCATCCTGTTGAACATCAAGGCCCCGCTGCTGATGATGCTCGGGCTGGCGTTCCTTTGGTGGGCCTACCGGAGGGCCGGCGGATTCGGGCCGATGCTGTCCCAACCGTCTGCCTTCGATCCCGCACAGCCGAAGGCGGGCCAGTTCATGGCCTTCTTCATCCCCGCGCTCACAGGAATGATCGGCTTTTGGGCCACGCTATCCCTCAACATCCCGGACTTCTCGCGCTACGCCGCGTCCCAGCGGGACCAGGTCCTGGGCCAGGCGCTGGGCCTGCCGCTCGCGATGGCCTTCTACTCGTTCATCGGGGTGGCGGTGACCTCGGCGACGGTGACCATCTTCGGGCAGACGATCTGGAATCCGCTCGACGTCCTCATCCGGTTCCGCAGCCCCGCCGTCCTCATCGTCGCGATGCTCGCCCTGTGCATCGCGACGCTGGCCACGAACATCGCCGCCAACGTCGTTTCGCCGGCGAACGACTTCTCCCACCTTTCCCCGAGGAGGATCTCGTTCCGGGCCGGTGGATTCATCACGGGAGTCATAGGGATCGTCATGATGCCGTGGAAGCTGGTCGCCGACCCGACGGGCTACATCTTCACGTGGCTCGTGGGCTACAGCGCCCTCCTGGGCCCCGTGGGCGGGATCATGATTGCGGATTACTTCGTGCTCCGGCGCAGGGTGCTCGACGTCCCGGCGCTCTATGATCCGGACGGCTGCTACCGCTATTCGGGGGGGTGGAGCATCGCCGCGATAGCGGCGTTCGCCGTCGCCGTGGTCCCCAGCGTTCCCGGCTTTCTCGCGCAGGTGGGGTGGATCGACCCGGCGAGCGTGCCGTCCCTGCTGGCCGGGGTCTACGGATATGCCTGGTTCGCCGGGTTCGCGATAGCATTTGTCGCCTACCTGATCCTCCGCAAACTGGCGCCCAATATCTAAAACATGAAGCCGATCCCCCTACCCCCCTCCAACCACGTGCCGAAGCCGTACTCGGGCCCCCCGGCCGAGGAGGTGCTCCTCCTGAGGAAGCAGTTCCTCAGCCCCGCGATCTTCCACTACTACAAGAAGCCGGTCATGATCGTCGAGGGAAGTGCCCAATGGCTCTTCGACGAGAAGGGCCGGCGCTACCTGGACGGGATCGGCGGAATCGTGACGGTGAGCTGCGGGCACTGCCATCCGCACGTCGTCGCGGCCGCCCGCCTCCAGAACGAGACGCTCCAGCACACGACGACGATCTACCTGCACCCGGGCATCGCGCTCTACGCGAAGGAGCTCGCGGCCCGGATGCCCGGCGACCTCAAGGTGGTCTATTTTGTCAATTCGGGCTCGGAGGCCAACGACCTCGCGCTCCTCATGGCGCGGGCCCACACGGGATCCTTCGACCTGATCGCTCTGCGCAACGGCTACCACGGGGGCAGCCAGTCCACGATGGGCCTAACCTCGCACCACACCTGGAAGTTCAACGTGCCGCACGGCTTCGGGGTCCAGCATGCGGTGCTTCCCGACCTCTACCGGGGTCCGTACGGAAAGGACGACCCCGAGGCAGGCAGGAAGTATGCCGACGACGTGAGGAGCCTGATCGACTTTGGCACCTCCGGGAGGGTTGCCGGCTTCATCGCGGAGTCCATCCAGGGGGTCGGCGGGACCGTCGTGTTCCCGGACGGATACCTCAAGCACGCCTATGCCCACGTGCGGGCGGCGGGCGGACTGTGCATCGCCGACGAGGTCCAGCCGGGTTTCGGGCGCACGGGCACGCACTACTGGGGATTCGAGACCCAGGGCGTCATACCGGACATCGTCACGATGGCGAAGGGCATCGGGAACGGCTGCGCGCTGGCGGCCGTAGTGACTACGGCGAAGATCGCCCAGTCGCTCTCGTCCCGGATCCATTTCAACACGTTCGGAGGCAACCCCGTCGCCTGCGCCCAGGGGCGCGCCGTCCTCGAGGTGATCGACCGGGAGGGCCTGCAGGCCAACTCCCTCAAGATCGGCAACTACCTCAAGGCCGGATTCGCTAGGCTGTCCGCGAAGCATTCCCTGATCGGCGACATCCGCGGGCTCGGGCTCATGCTGGGCATCGAGCTTGTGAAGGACCGCAAGACGAAGGAGCCGGCAAGGGAGGAGTGCGCAGCAGTGTTCGAGGCGTGCAAGGACATGGGCCTGCTGATCGGCAAGGGCGGGCTCTGGGGCAACACGCTCCGGATAAAGCCGCCGATGATCTTCTCGGCGACCGACGCGGACTTCATGCTCGCCGTTCTCGACGAGGCCCTGGGAGGCGCCTAGGGGATCTTCAGCTCGAAGCCGATCTTGAGGGTCGCGTTCTCGCTCGCGAGAACGTCCCGGTTGGCGGCATAGATGTCGCGCCACTTCGAGCGACTCCCGTAGTACTTCTGGGCGAGGCTGAAGAGCGTGTCGCCCCTGGCCACGATGTGGTGGCGAACGCTGGGCGCCGGCGGGGGCTTCGGCGCCTCGGCCTTGGCCGGCGGGCTCTCCTGCGGCGCGTCCGAGATGGCGAATGAAGCCCCGCTCTCGCCCGAGCCCATCGGCGCAAGCACGATCGGCGAGGCCGAGGCAGCGGCGGGTGCGGGCGCCTCCTCGGCCGGGATCTTCGGCTCCGGGATCGACACGAGGTCTATCGAGCTCGAATGCGTCGCGGGCACCGCGACACCCGCGCGGAGCGCGGCATTCTCCGCCTTGAGCTCCTCATTCTCACGCTGGAGGCGCTGGACCTGCTCCTCGACTCCCAGGTGCTCGATCTGGCTCTCGAGAGGCTGGCCGGGAAGCGAGCGCGCGAACTCGCGCTTGGCCGAGTCTATCATCCCCCGGACCAGGGCCGCCTGCCTCGAATTGGGCTCCAGCTCGAGGTACTTGGTGAAATGGTAGATGGCAAAGATCGGATTCCTAAGGTGGTTCAGGTATATCAGGCCTGCGTCTAGGTTCGACTCCGGCGCGCTGTCGCCCCGGCGCTCGATGACCTTCAGATAGGCGGCAAGGGCCTCGTCCCAGCGGCCCTGCCGCTCCAGCTGCTGGCCCTCGCGGTAGCTCGAGTCGTCCATCTCGGATGAGAGCGAGGGCGCGTCGCCCCCGCAGCCCGGCCCGGCGGCAAGAGCGAGGAGCGCGGCCGCCCCCAGAATGATAGAACGCGTCGTCATATGAGCGAAAGGGATTGAACGGTCTGAGTGGGGCGGTAAATTTCTCGTTCTCTCCCCCCCGACTCAAACACAAATGGGATCCGACAACAACCCGCGTTGATGGCTATCGCACCGAAATCCGCGCTCACACGCGCCCGGCGGTGCATCCGCATCGAGTGCGACGCCCTGGAGGAGACCTCCCGGGGCCTCGGCGCGGAGTTCGTGGGGACGGCCCGCGCGGTGGAGTCGGTCATCGCCGCGGGGGGCAAGCTGATCTTTAGCGGCGTGGGGAAATCCGCACATGTCGCGGGAAAGATCGCCGCGACGTTCAACAGCACCGGCGTGTCCTCCTGCTTCCTCGACCCCACGCAGGCCCTCCACGGGGACCTCGGGCTCTGCTACGAGGGCGACCTGGCGATCCTTCTGAGCAACAGCGGCCAGTCGGACGAGGTCCTCAGGCTCGTGCCGATGCTCAAGCGCTTCGGGCTCAAGATCGTCGCCTTCACGGGCAACCCACGGTCGGATCTCGCGCGCCGGGCCGACTACCGGCTCCTCTACCGGGTCAAGCGGGAGGCCTGCCCGCTCAAGCTCGCGCCGACGGCGAGCACGACCGCCGCCCTGGCCCTGGGTGACGCGCTCGCGATGGTGCTTCTCGAGGCCCGCGGGCTGACGCGGGACGACTTTGCGAAGTACCACCCCGCCGGGAACCTCGGCCGCGTCCTCCTCCTGCGCACCCGCGACATCATGCGCAGCGGCGAGCGCCTGCCGGTCGCAAAGGACACCGTCAACGTCCAGGAGGCCATCCTCGCGATGACCAAGGCGAGGAGCGGGAGCATCGCGCTCGTCAAGGCGGGGAGCGGCAAGCTCACGGGGATCCTCACGGACGGGGACTTCCGCCGGTCCGCGCTTTCGGGGCCCGGTTTCCTCGGGCGGCCCGTGACGGCGTTCATGACCCGCTCGCCCAAGATGATCCGCGACGACGCCCTGGCCGTCGACGCCCTGCGGCTCTTCGAGCTCCATAAGATCGACGACCTGATCGTCGTGGACGCGTCCGGAAGGCCCGTGGGTCTCATCGACGGGCAGGACCTGCCGAAGTTCAAGATCGTGTGACGCAGCCCATTCGCATCGGCATCGTCGGCATGGGAGGGTTCGCCGGCTCCCACCACAACACAGTCGCGAGGCTCGAGGAGCGCGGGATCGTCCGGCTTGTCTGCGCCTGCGATCCCCGGCGCGCCGCCTTCGGGGCGGAACAGCAGGCCTGGCGCTTCGGCCCGCGCAACGTGGGAGTTTTCGATGACTACCGCCCGATGCTCGAGGCCTGCCACGGGGACCTCGACTACGTGGTCATCCCGACCCCGATCCAGCTGCACGCGGAGATGCACGACGCGATCACTTTCCTCGGCATCCCCGCCTATGTCGAGAAGCCCCCCACCCTGGACTATGTGGAGCTGGGCCGGATGATCGCGGCCGACTCCCGCGCCCGGAGGTCCTCGCTCGTCGGGTTCAACTACATCGTCGAGAAGAGCCGCCTCGCCCTGAAGGAGAGGCTGCTCTCGGGCGAGTTCGGCGCGATCCGCGGCGGGACCCTGAGCGCCCTCTGGCCGCGCCCTTCCAGCTACTTCACCCGGAACGGCTGGTCCGGCAGGCTCGTCATCGACGGCCAGGTCGTGCTCGACTCGTGCTTCGGCAACGCGATCTCCCACTTCGTCCACAATATGCTGTTCTGGGCAGGCGCGCCCGGCCTCTACAGCTGGGCCCAGGTGGCCGCCGTCAGGGCCGAGCTTTACCGCGCCCACGCAATCGAGGGCGCCGACACGTTCTTCGTGGAGGCCGACCTCGCGACGGGCTGCACGCTCAGGTTCGCGCTTTCCCACGCCTGCGCCGGCGCAAGCACGAGCTCCGAGACGGTGATCTGCGAGAAGGCGGTCCTCAGGTACGCGGTCGGTGGCCAAATCGAGATCGCATGGAAGGACGGCCGGACCGAGCGGACCGCAAGCGGGCCGTTCGACGGCCTCGAGGAGAACCATATCGAGTACTGCAGGTACCTGCGCGGGGAGATCCCGAGGCCCGCGACGACGCTCGAGGACTCGCGCCCGTTCGTCGTGCTCAACGACCTCGCGCATGTCTCGAGCGGGACCATAGTCGCGATACCGGCGCAGCTCGTTTCCCACGAGCGCGACGAGAAGGAGCAGAAGGACTACGTGAGCGTGTCGGGGCTTGCGAAGGCCGTGGACAACTTCCTCTCCCGCGGCGTCTGGCCCGGCGAAGCCGGCTGGCGCAGGGACAAGGGCGACGTGGTAACCCCCTCCGACCTGGGCCGGTTCCACGGAACGGTGCGGGCCATGGCCGCCGCAAACAAGGCGGCGGCCCGCGCCGGCGCGGCGGGATAGCCGGCGGGCAGGGGGCCGCCCCGCATCAGACGCCACCTTTACTTGGGCGCAGAGTTGGGCATCGTCTTGACCATGGCCACGCCGCCCTTCGTCTACCAGGACCCCCTCCCTCTCTCGGCCGACGAAACCGAGTACCGCCTTCTTTCCAGGGAGGGCGTGTCGGCCGCGCAGTTCGAGGGCCGCGAAATCCTTAAGGTCGACCCGGAGGTCCTTTCGTTCCTGGCCGAGCAGGCCTTCCGCGACAGCGCCTTCATGCTGCGGACGGGCCACCTAAAGCAGCTCGCCGCGATCCTCGACGACCCCGAGGCCTCCGCAAACGACCGCTACGTGGCGCTTACGCTCCTGAAGAACGCGGAAGTCGCGGCCGAGGGCATCCTGCCGATGTGCCAGGACACGGGCACGGCCGCGATCTTCGCAAAGAAGGGCGAGCGCGTCTGGACCGGGGCCAATGACGCCGAGTTCCTCAGCCGCGGCGTCTATGAGTGCTTCACGAAGGAGAACCTCCGCTATTCGCAGGTGGCGCCGTTCGACATGTGGAACGAGGCCAACACCGCCACCAACCTTCCCGCCCAGATCGACATCCTTTCGACGCCCGGCCAGGCCTACGAGCTGCTCTTTGTCGCCAAGGGCGGCGGCTCCGCGAACAAAATGCTCTTCTTCCAGGAGACAAAGGCGCTCCTCAACCCGAAGAGCTTCGCGAAGTTCGTGGCCGACAAGCTGCCGCTCCTAGGGACGGCCGCGTGCCCGCCCTACCACCTCGTGTTCGTCGTCGGCGGCACGAGTGCCGAGGCCTGCATGAAGACCCTGAAGCTCGCCTCCGCGCGCTACCTGGACTCGCTTCCGGCAACCGGCAACGAGCTCGGCCGCGGGTTCCGCGATGCGCAGTGGGAGGCGAAGGTCCTCGAGATCGCCCGCCAGACGGGAATCGGGGCCCAGTTCGGGGGAAAATACTTCGCTCTCGACGCCCGCGTGATCCGGCTGCCCCGCCATGGGGCGAGCTGCCCGGTCGGCATGGGCGTGTCATGCTCGGCCGACCGCAACATCCGTGCGAAGATCACCCGCGACGGGGTCTTCCTCGAGAAGCTCGACTCGAACCCGGGCCGTTTCATACCCGACGCGCAGCGCACCCTTAAGGACGCTGGGGTCGTCCCGATCGACCTAAACCGGCCGATGGAAGAGATCCGGGCCGAGCTTTCGAAGTACCCCGTGACGACGCGGGTTTCCCTCAGCGGCGCCCTGGTGGTCGCCCGCGACGGCGCGCACGCGAAGCTCAAGGAGCGCGTCGACGCCGGGAAGGGGCTCCCGGACTATTTCAAGAGGCATCCGGTCTATTACGCGGGCCCCTCCAAGACCCCGAAGGGCTATGTCTCGGGGTCGTTCGGACCGACGACCGCGGGACGGATGGACAGCTACGTCGACCTGTTCCAATCCCTGGGAGGCTCGATGGTGATGCTTGCCAAGGGAAACCGCGGCCCCGAGGTCACGGCCGCCTGCAGGAGGCACGGGGGATTCTACCTGGGAAGCGTTGGCGGGCCCGCCGCGATCCTCGCAAAGGAGAACATTTCCAAGGTGGAGGTACTCGAGTACCCCGAGCTGGGCATGGAGGCCGTGTGGAAGATCGAGGTCCGGAATTTCCCCGCTTTCATCCTCGTCGACGACAAGGGCAACGACTTCTTTGCGAACGGATGCCGGGCGTGCCTGCCGCCGTCCCCGCCCAAACAGGTCAGAACCTGAACTCGAGGGACATCCCGCCCGTTCCGTACCGGTCCATCGACTCGTACATCCGGTCGTACGAGGCCTTCTGCTTCATCCGGTCGCCCGCAAGCGAGCGGGAGCTGGAGGAGGAATAGGCCGGAAGCGCCGGAGCGAGCAGCCTTTCAAGGCGCTCCCCGGACGGATCCACCTGGGCCAGGGGCTCGGCCACCGGCTGGCGCATGGATGAAACCGATGCCTCAAATTCCCGGTCGGAGCCAAAGACATCGCGTTTGATGGGGTCGGATCCGGTCTCGCGAAAATCAACAAGCGTGGCGCCAATCCCGTCCGCAAACGGTGTCTTGGAAGAGGATTCGGTCTGGGCGGCCACGGGCGCCATCGTCAGGTGGGAAGCGTTTGAGTCCACCACGGGCTGCTGAGATTGGGCGGCCTGGACGGCGCTGATCTCCACCTTTTCGTGCTGCGCGATCGCGACGGCGGCGACCCGTGCAGCGGGGGCCGGAACACGGGCCAACGCGGCCGGTCCCGCGGCGCCGGCGGGAACCGCGCGCCCGGTCGGGGAGACCCCGCCCGCATAGTGCACTCCCATCCATGCCAGGGCGAGAGCCGCCGCCGCTCCAAATGGAAGCTGGTGGCGATAAAGGATCCCTAAAACCCTCGAAGCCCCATCCCACCACGGCCGCTTTACGACAATCGCAGCCAGCTGCTTCGCGCGCATTTCGGACTCGAACCTCGCCCAGAATTCAGGAGCCGGACGCTCCGCCCTCTTGAGCCTCAGGAGGTCTTGAACCGTGATCTTTCGTTCAGAGTCCTTCATCCGCGCAAATAGGGTTGGAGTTCTGCCTGAAGCAACTGTTTTGCATAATGCAGCCTAGACCGCACGGTTCCGACCGAGCAGCCCATCACTTCGGCGATCTCCTGATGGCTGAGTCCGTCGATTTCGAATAAAGTCACCACAGTGCGATGCTTGATAGACAGTTTTTGCATCGCATCGTTCAATTTTTCCTGAAGTTCACGGACGAAGGCTTCCCGGCCGGCGCCAGTCGTATCGGTCAGGGCCGCAACCACTTCGCGGGAAACCGGGTCGTCCTCGCGGATGGACTCGAGGCTGGAAAACGACCTCAGCCGGTTCTTCCTGAGGTGGCTCAGGGTCGAATTGACCGCGATACGGTACAGCCACGTGAAGAACGACGACTGCTCCTGAAACCGGTGGATCGACTGGAAGGCCTTGATAAACGAGTCCTGCGCAAGGTCCGCGGCGTCCTCCCGGTTGGAGGTCATGTTGTAGACGATGCCGAGCACGCGTTCGCGGTACTTCCCAACCAGGCTGTCGAAAGCAGCCACATCGCCAGCCTGCACCTGCCGGACGACCTCCAGGTCGGCATCCGCCTCGAGCTTGCGCTCCGGCGATACCACGAGCGTCTTCGCAATGGCTTTGCTGGCGTTCATCAGGCGGGGACAGGGAAACCCAGACGGCGTTTATTGGCAAATCGAAACGGTCTGCGAAACCCGCTGCGTCCGGCGGGGCGCTCCCCGCGAAGGCCGCCGCTCATCCGACGGGCCGGAGCGCGGCGACCTGTGCCAGCAGGACATCGCTCAGCGCAAGCAGGTGGCGCGTGGGCAAGTGCCCGGGCCATTCGGAAAGGACCGCGCGCGCCGCGGATACCTCGCCCTGGACGGCCGCTTCGACGGCGTCGAACACGCCAAGGTCGAGCATCTGCATGCGGCGGAGCGCGGGCTGCGACGGCCGGAGGCCGCCGATCTCCCCGGAGAGCGCCTCTCGCTCGGACGGCGCCAGCCGGTCCATCAGCGCAAACAGGGGAAGCGTGAACTTGCCGCTCGCCAGGTCGGTGCCGAGCGTCTTGCCGATCTTTTCCTCCCGCCCGAAAAAGTCGGCGAGGTCGTCATAGATCTGGTAGGCTATGCCGAGATGCCGGCCAAACCGGTCCAAGGCGCCCACGTAGCCGTCCTCGGAGCCGGCCAGCCGGCCCCCGAGGTAGCAGGAAACGCGGAAGAGCTCGGCTGTCTTGAGGTCGATGATACGCCGATAGTCGGCCGGCGTCAGGTCGGTCGACCCGCGCCGGAGGCTCTGCACGATCTCGCCCGCGCACACCCTGCGCGTCGACTCGGACACCGCGGCGCAGACCTCCGTCGTGGGGAACTGGGTCGCCAGGTGGAGCGCATGCGCGAAAAGGGCGTCGCCCAGAAGGACCGCTGCCGTCGGAGCGAACTCGCGAACCGCCGTCCTGCGGCCCCTGCGCACCTCGGCGGAGTCCATGATGTCGTCGTGGACGAGCGTCGCCAGGTGGACGAGCTCGACCACGACCGCCGCCCGGACCAGCTCGGGGGAGACCTCATCCGCGTCCCTCCAGCCGCTCAGGAACACCAGCGCGGGCCTGATCCGCTTGCCCGACGTGTCGATGCAGTAGTTCACCATGGCCCGGATCTCCGGCTCGAAGGCGGCCAGCTGTCCCAGGAGGAACTGGTCGAGCGCCGCCATGTGCGGGGCGAGCATCGCAAACACTCCCCCGAACGGGTGCGGAGTGCCGGTGGGCGAAATGACGGCGCTCGGGGTCCTGGTCATCGACGGCAGGATCCTAGCCCGAAATCACGAAATCACCACCCAATTGTCGCTTCTGGCGGGGCTCCCGTCGCTATTACGGAACCTCGTAGACCTCGACGAGGGCGGCGCCGGTGGACCCTCCCGCGCCGGCCAGCTCAGCGGTGTAGCTCCCGGGAGGAAGGACGATGAGGATCACCGAGTCGGCGCTGCCGTTTCCGAAGGCGAACGCGCCGGTCTGCACCTCCGCCGCCGAAACGAGTCCGGCGTCGTTGCCCGTCTGCCAGGAATAGTTCTCGCGGATGATCTGCTGCCCGCTGTTGAAGAGCTGCAGGCGGGGCGCCGCAAGCGCCCCCGCAACCCCTAGACTCGTGAGGGCCGGCCCTGCGCCGCGGATCAACAGCCGCTTGGGGGCGGATCCATTGATGATGATGCCGCCGATCAGGATGTTGGCCCCGGTGCCCACGTTTCCGCGAGTCGAGACGTTGACCAGCTTCTGCGAGGAGAACGGCTGAAGCTGATCAAGGTCGAAGACCTCGACGAGCCCGATGCCCGTGTCGGATCCGACACCCGAGACGAGGGCGGTGTAGGTGCCCGGGGGGAACGTGGAGACGAGGGCGGAGTCCGCGCTCCCTAGGACGAGCGGGTATGCGCCCGCCGATGCCTCGGCGGCGGCCACCTGCGCCTCATTCGCCGGGTCGGTGCTCCAGCCCGTGTTCGAGGCGACGAGCGTCGTGCCCGTGTAGACCGCGAGCTGGGTGCCCGCGATCGCCCCCGGCACGCCGAGCGACGTGAGCGTCGGGCCCACCGCGCGGACCATCAGGTTCTTGGGTACCGTGCCGCCCACCACAAACCCGGCGATCAGGTCCTGCGCGCCCGATCCGACCGTGCCGCGCGTGGAGATGTTCCTCATGACGCCGTCGCTGAACGTGCCGCCCGACACCCTGGCCGCGAGGATCAGGCCCCCCGGCCCGCCCGTCAGCGTCGCATTCAGGAATCCCGTGGACGGGTCGACCGTGCCTGCGATCGTGTTGTTCGAGGGCGTGACGATCGAGAAAGCGCCGCTGGAATCCACGGTGCTGTCGCCCGCATCCGCGAACGAGCCCTGGCTTACGTAGACCATGATCTCGCCGTCGTAACCCACGATCGCAGCGACCTGGCTTGCCGCCTGGCCGGAAATGCTGCCTGTGTAATAGCCGGCCGCGACCGGGGAGCTCCCCGCCTGGGTGACGGTGCCGATGAACTGGTCCTGGCTTGGCTGAAGCGTGCCGCTCACCCCGGTCACCGAGGCGCCGCCCGTGATCGAGGCCGCGGCGAACCTGCCCCCGGACCCGACGGAAAGGTCGGAATGGAGGGTGACGGAGGCGCTGTACGGCGGGTTGCTGCGCCCGATATACGTCCCGTACTTCCCGTCCGTGATCGCAAAGGCGAACCTCCCGCCGTCCTTCAGCCCCTGGTACTGGCCAAAGTAGATCGAGTTGCCCAGCCCGCCCGTGTTGGCGACAGCCTCGACAATCGCCGCGGTCGAAGCCGACGTCTCGCCAGAATTGTCGGTTGCAATGGCCGTAAGCGTGTAGACTCCTGTCGAAAGCGGCGTCCACGAGACGGTGTAGGGCAGCGTCGTGGCGGTGCCGATGGGCAGCCCGTTCGCGTAGAACTGTACCTCGGCGATCGTGCCCGACGGGGACAAGGCATTCGCGGTGACCGAGGTGCCCGAGCCCGTTATCACGATACCGCCCGACGATGGCGCCGCGATGCTGACAGTCGGCGGTGGCTCGGGGACCACGACCACCGTGACCTTCGTGCTGTTCACCTTGTCGCCGACGTTGTCGGTTACCTGGGCGGTGATGGTGTACGTGCCGAGGTTTCCCGGCAGCCATGTCACCGAATACGGGTACTTGATGGCGGTCGATAGGACGTTGTTGTCGACGAGGAACTCGATCTGCTGAATGTTCCCGTTGGGCGCGGTCCCCGTCGCCGAGAGCGTGACCGGCGTGTTGACGACGACGCTCTCCAGCGGCGTGGGGTTGACGATGCTGACCGTGGGGGGAGTGCCGATGATGGTGCCTCCGCCGGAGCCGCCCGAGGTGACGCTGACCGTGACGGCGGGCGAGTTGCCCGTGAAGCCCAGGGCGTCCGTCGCGATCGCCGTCAGTATGCTTGGGAGGGGAAGTCCCGTGACGGGGTCTATGTTCTGCTTCGCCGTGAAGGTGACCGTGTAGGAGTCCCCGCCAGGCGAGGTGGGCTGCGTGGCCACGCCCTCGAAGTTCCCGTCCTGGAAGAACTGCACCTGGGTGATGGCGATCGGGTTGCCCAGGGCGTCCCTGTTCGTGTCCGTCGCGGTGGCCGTCATGACCGCGGTCCCGCCCCCGTTGAGCGTCGACCCGATGCCCGGCGACGTGATCGCCACCGTGGGCAGCGACCCGATGATCACCGCCGTAGGCGCCGGCGTGAGCGTGGGTGACGAGCTTGTCGTCGAGGCGATGACGTTGTTCTTCCCGTCATACGCGAGTGCCGTGAGGTTGTACACGCCCGTGACCGTGGGCTGCCACTGGAAGACGTAGGGGAAGGCCGCGATCGTGTTGAACAGCACCCCGTTAATGTAGAGCTCGACGTGCGTGATGTTGAGCGCCCCGCTAGCGTTGACGATGATCGGGATGAAGGCGGCCGCGCTCGAGCGGTAGTCGGGGATTGGTATCGTCGACGGCAGCGCCGGCGTGCCGGTCGGCGAGCTGATCACGCAGACCGGGAGCGGCGTGACGGGAGCGACGACGGTGATGGGATAAGCGGCGTTGAGCGTCTGGAAGGCCCGGTTCCCGGCCGCATCGTAGGAAATTGCGTTGAGTTGATGAACCCTCCCGACGGGCCCGTCCGGCGTGTAGATGACCGAATAGGGGTAGTTCACGGCAGACCCCAGGAACGTGCCGCCGCTGAGCGGCCCGCCGTCGACCCAGAAGTCGACCCTGGAGATTGCCCCAGAGGCAACCGCTGACGCCGCCTGGATGACGACGGAGGAGCCTAGGGGAACGATCGAGTCCGGCACGGGGCTGACGATCGAGATGCCGAACGCGAAGTACTCGACGGCGAGGGATGTGGCCTCGTGTCCGAGGCCGTCGGAGGCGTTGCACGAGAAGTAATAGACGCCCGGCTGCGGCGGGGTCCATCCTATCGTCTGTGGAATATCATTGTAAGGTGAGAGGGCCGGATTGGGTGGAACGACACCGTTCACAGCGGTCCCGATCACCAGGCCGTTGACGTAGAACGTGTATGTGTAGCCCCCGATGGGAAACGTTCCGGTGGCCATGGCCCACATCTCGACGGTATCGGTGTAGGGGCCGAAGCCGCCGTTGGCCGACCCGCTGCCGGTCAAGTAATACGGGTTGATCCCGAACACCGCGCCGTTGTTGAGGTCGTCGATCTGCGTCATGTTGACCGAAATGATCGGCTGATTCCCCTGGGCGAAGACCGCCGGGGCCGAGACGCCGAGCAGGAGGGCCATCAGAAATGTAAGGCGTGTTTTCATAGTGTTACCTCATGCGGACTGTTTCCAAAGCTGCGTGCATTAATGGGAGCTGCTGTCGTTCCGGGCGCCGTGCTCGGAGCCCTTGGCCCGTTTGTCGGCTTCGCCCACAAACGGATCGGTGCCGTCCCGATAGCCGGGCAGGTCCGAGCGCTTCATCTGGAACTGCCGCATGTCCTTCGAGTTGAAGATCTGCTCGACGGGCGCCCCCTCGGCGCTGATCGTCTTCGCCGTGATGAAGATGACCAGGTTGTCCACGACGTCGTTCGTGGCCTCATGCTTGAAGAGGTAGCCGATGACGGGGATCGAGCCCAGGATGGGGATCTTGTCGGTGACCTTGTTGAAGTTGGTGCTGATCAGGCCGCCGATGCCCATCGTGTAGCCGTCCTTGATCGACACCTGCGTGATCGCCTTGCGCGTGCCGATGATCGGGATCGAGGCGCCGCTCGCGCCGCCGAAGCTCGTCGTGCCCTGGTTCTGGCTCACCTCGGGCGCGAGCGTCAGCTTGATGAAGCCCCTCGAATTCACCTGCGGGGTGACCTTGAGGATGATGCCGATGTCCTTGTACGTGAACCCGGCCACCTCAAACGTGCCCGTCTGCTGGTTGAACGTGTAGTTCGGGATCGGGTACTGCTGGCCGACGTTGATCTGCGCCTCGGTGTTGTTGAGCGTGACCACCGTGGGATTCGAGACGATCTTCGAATCGTTGAGCTGCTGGAGCGCGGCTAGGACGAGCTTGAACTGGTCGGCGGAGAACACGGCCGCGAGCATGTTCGAGGATGTCCCGGACCCCGCGACCTGGTTCACCACGTTCGTCGAGTTGCTGATCCCGGTGGAGACCGCGTTGGAGAGGGTGTTCCCGAGCGTGTTGGCGATACTGTTGTTCGTTCCGGTGGTCGAGGTGCTGGTGACCGCGCCGTTGGTCGACGTGACGCTGCTGCTGCCGTTCGACCCGTTGCTCAGCGTGGTCGAGCCCGTGTTGCCCGTGGAGTTCGTCGTGTTGCCGGTTGTGCCGCTGTTGCCGGAGATGCCGTTGTTCAGCGAGGAGCCATAGGTGTTGGAGTAGGAGTAGAACCCCTGGGACCCGGGCGTGGCGGTGATCTGGTACCCGCTCAGCGAGCTCCAGTTCACGCCGATGTTCTTGATGTCGTTGTTCGCGATCTCCACGAACTTCGACTCGATCATCACCTGGTCCGTCGGCCGGTCGAGCTGCTCGATGACCGGGCGGATCCGCTTCATCCGCGAGGGCCGCTCGGTGATCACGAGGCTGTTGGTGCGCGCGTCGATGACGATCTTCCCCCCGGCCGTGGTGTCCACGAGCGAGGCCAGCGTCGGCTGGATCTCGGAGGCCTTGGCGTAGTTGATGACGAAGATCTCCGTCGACACCGGCTCCTGCTGCAGGCTCTCGTTGCTCACGATCTTGATGATGTTCCCGTCCTCGACGAACGTGTAGCCCACCGGCGCCAGCACGACCTGGAAGATCTGGCGCCAGGTCACGTCGTGGAGCTTGATCGAGGTCTTTCCCTGGAGGGTGTCGGGAATGACGATGTTCAGGTCGAAGAGCTCGGCCACGTTGCGCAGGATGTTGCGGATCTCCTCGTCGGGAAAGTCGACCGAGAGCGTGTCGTGCCCCGACTCGTCCTTGCCCTTGGTGGCCGCCGGGCCCGCGTTGTCCTTCATCGACACCTCCGGCCCGGACTGGCCGGCCGGCGCGGCGACGGTGGCGGTGTCCGGCGGCGGCGGGCTGGCCGGCTTGGTCTGCGCTAGCGCCGGGGATGCTGCGGCCAGCATAGCCGACATTGCTGTGAGGAGGAAAAGGCGGGTTCTCATGGTGATTTTCCTGTTTGTATTGGCCGGGTGATTACTTCGGATTTGTAGCGAAGGGTGAAATTTGAGCCTTCTATCTCGGTCAACTCAAGATCGTAGTCGGATCCCTTATACGTAACGGTGAAATGGGCGCCCGTTTTAACGAATCTTTTCCCAATCATGAGGATAGGCTGGCCACCGAGGACGAGGGTTCCGGACGGCCTGATCTTTCCGACGATCGACTCGAGAAGGTCGCGGTCCGACGGGGCAGCGGGCCCGGCCGGATTGCCCAAGGTGCCGGCGGCGACCATCCTCGCCGCGGCCGCTGCCGCGGCCGCCTCCTCCGCGTCCGTGAGCTCGAACCCCGGCGGGGCGAACGGCTGCACAATCTCGGCGGGCAGCGGTGCGGCCTTGGTCTGCTTGGCGAGGTTCGCCGCCTTCTCCACGGAAACGTGCCGCTTGTCCGGCGGGGCGATCTCGGACTCCACCCTGGCGGAGGCCGGGGGGGCGAGGAGCCCGAGGGCGGCGAGGGCTCCGATCGCCGCGGGCAGGATGCGTTTCGCGCGGCTCATTGGATTCCCAGCAATTCGAGGTCCAGGGTGGTCGTCAGCGGCGAACCGCGCTGCTCGGCGACGGGTTTAAGGTTGCAGGAGATCACCCGGCAGTAGTGCTCGCCGTTCTCGAGCCTCCGGAGCAGACCCACGAGCTGGGGATAGGTCCCCTGCGCCGTGATGGCGAAGCCCACGGGAGTGTAGGTCGTCTTCGGCATGTTCTTCGGGGGAGGGTTCCATGCCATCTGCCGCGGGTCCGTCAGCTTCGTGCTCGTCTCGCTCTCGAGCCGGTAGAAGTACTGCAGGTTCTCGGCCAGCTGGCCCACGTGTATCATCCGGTTCGCGATCGCCTGGTTGGCCGAGACGAGCGCCACATGCTGCTCCTTGAGCTGGTGCGCGTCCTCGATGTTCGCCAGCATGAGCTCGCCCTGCTTGGAGGTCTCGGACAGGACCTTCTCGGCCTCGGGGAGGAGGCCGTTGCGCAGGTAGATGGTGACGCCGATCGCCACGCTCACCACCAGGCAGGTGACGCAGATCACGTTCTTGCGGAGGAAGCCGATGAATTCCGGGCTAGTCATGTCTTTCGCGGCCCCTTATCCTTCTTGAACGAGCAGAAGATCTCGATGACCAGGCGGCCGTTTGTCGCGCGCCTCATCGTGAGCAGGTTGACCTCGGTGAACATGGGCCCGAGCACGCTGTCGCTTCGCAGCTGCTTCTCGTAGGCCGACGCGTCGCCGCTTGCGCGGTCCGGGGCGCCCTTGACCGTTGCCTTGATGGACAGCCCCGTGTCCTGGAAGTTGAGGGCGTCGAGCGCGATCTTCTTGGGCGTCATCGCTCCGAGCCGAAGAATGATCTCCGACAGGACGGGCTTGGAAGCCACGAAGCTCGCCACCTCGCTCGTCTTGGCCTCCTCCGTCTTGAAGTCCGCGTAGAGCGCCAGGGCATCCTGGCTCTCCTTCTTGTGGGTGTCGATCTGGGTCTGCCAGTCGGCTATCTCCCTCCTCACCCCGTGGAGTCTCCACTCCTCGTGGCCGAGGTAGAGCGCCAGGATGATCACGACCAGCGCAGCCGCTCCGTTGACGAAGAACGCCGTGCGCACAACCTTCGTGTCGGGCAGATTCTCGACAATCCGGAGATTCGGGTGCCAGGCGGGCACCGCGGACGCGTCACTTTTTTTCGATAGGGATGGCGGCATCTTGCGGAGTGTAGTGGATCATCAGGCTCAGCAGCCCGAACCAGCGGAATTCCCCGGCGGTCTTCGAAAGCGCGTCCGGGACGACAACGCGGCGCGACCTCAGCCACGGAAGAGGGTCGAACTTTAGGGTCGCTATGCCCAGCGAGGCAGCCAGCGCCCCTTCGAGCCACGCTAGCTTTGGGGAAAGCTGGATGCAAATCACCTGCCCGACCGACTGGCCCGTCTGGACCTCGTAGAACCCGATGGAGGACTGCAGCTCCTTCAGCAGCCGCTTTATCAGAAGCGGGCCCATGCCGGTGAAGTCAAAGCTGTTGGAGCGAAACAGCTTCCTCGCGGACTCCTCGTCCTTGAGCCCGAGCTCCTTCTGGACGACCGGAACCATCGCATCGAGCCCCTGGGGGATCGGCCGCGACGCCTCGACGCCGTTGCCCGACAGGATGAAGCTGTGGGTCGTGTCGTTGCCGACGTCCAGGACCAGCGTGGGGGACTTTGATTTCTCGAACGCGAGGCAGTCGACGAGCGCGCCCAGCGTGGCGACGCTGCCCAATTCCAGGCGTTCGGGGTAGATTCCCGCGTCAAGCAGCTTTTCCTGGGTCGCATTGATGTCGTCGTTGGGGGCGCCGCAGAAAATCACGTCCTTCTGGGAGGACTTGGTGAGGTCGTAGTCGGCGCCGTCCCCGGCGTTGATCATCGCGACCGTGTACCTGTCCTGCTCGATGCGAAGCTGTTGCGCGAAGACATCGGCCATGTAGCCCTGCTCCCTCATCCTCTTCAGCTCGAGCGTGTGCCTCCGGATGAGCCGCCTCGGCGGATAGACGCCCACAACCGCGTGCAGGTAGCCGCTCGGCGGCCTCCTCGGCTGGAGCTGCTTGAGCGTCTCGGTCACGGCGGACTGCTCTCCAATGGGGCATTCCCGGAGCTCCTCAATCTCCATGGGAGCCGAAACCGAACTGGTACGGGCCAAAAGCACCGAATTCTCGGTCATTTCAACGAAAAATCCCTTGGTTTTCTTTGAAAGAAACATGAGGGCGTAGAAGTCGGATTTGAGAAGAAGGGCTGTGCTTTCCCGGTCTATTGAAAACGGTTTGCGGGGAAAGGGTTATAAACACAGCATATTCTGCTGAGACTTACAAGGTCAAACAAGCATTAATCACGCGACCGTAAGTATTTACACTTACCTTAAAGCAAGAACCCGCCGCGAAAGGCGGCGGGCTCGGCTCATTTCTGCCACGTGCGCTTCTTGTGGCGATTGGATTTCAAGCGCTTTCGGCGCTTGTGCTTGTTCATCTTGAGGCGGCGCTTCTTCTTGAGATTTCCCATGTGGAGGTCGGTGCGCCGAAGGTGCGGTTCACCCCGTGGCCTGTCGAGTGCAATCTTCCCTGCCCGGGGGCCGGATTCAGCTCGGGCTCGGCACCTGCGTCCACGCCCCCGCAACCGTCGAGTATATCCACAGGCGAACCGGGCAGCCCGGGAAGAACCCCGATGCGCATTCCCCATAGGCCCGGAGCTGGGCGTCATAGTCGGCGGCAAGCCTCCGGAGGAGCGCCGCATTGTCCTCCGCGCCGCCCCTGCGGTTCGTCTTCCAATCCACAACCCAAACCTCAGGGGCGAGAGGATCGTGGAGGACGAGGTCGATCACTCCGTCGATCCATGCGCCTGCGCCGAGCGGCGCGAAGATGCCGGCCTCGGCAAGGCGGCTCCAGCGCGGGTCGCGCATCAGGCGCCAGGGCTCGCTCGCGAGCAGGCGCCCCCATTCCTCCCTGCCCCGCGCCTCGAACCCCAATTCCGCGGCCTTCGCCATCGATGCCTCGCCGTGCGCCTCCACGGCCGCAGGGTCACCCGCCCAGGGCAGGGATTCAAGCGTCTCGTGCCACCAGATGCCGTAGTCAAGCGGGTCCGGCCCGTCGTTGACGGGCGCCGGCTCGTCGATCGAGGACTCATGGCGCGCGGCGCGCGCCGCGTCGGGGGCTCGGGCGAACTCATGGGGGAGCACCCGTTTGGGGAACGCCGGGGCCGGGGCCCGGGGCGCCGCCGCTGCGGCAGGAACCGCCTCCACGTCTTCCTTCCCCCTCGCATCCGGCGTCCCGGAAGCGGCCGCCGGCAGGGCGTCGAGCTCTCCCGGGTTCAGATCCCAGAGTTCCGCAAAGCTGTTCCTGTCGGGCGCGGCGTTTGCCGCCCATGGGACGACAAGCGCGGTGCGCGGCCGTGTCAGCGTGACATAAAGTAGCCGGACCAGCTCCCGAAGCCGCTCGCGCTCCCGTGATTCACGCGTGTCGCCGCCGACTCCGTCGCTGTCAAGGACGACCCGCAGTGCGCCGTCCCGCTCGGGTACGATCCGGAGCCCCTCCGGCTCCCTGAACCTGATCGCGCGCCACAGCCCGACCGGGATTACCACCGGCCATTCCAGCCCCTTGGCGGAATGCGACGTGATCAGGTTGATGGCGTCGGCCGCCAGCCTGCCGGAGGCGCGGAACCCCTCCATCGATCCCAGGAGGTCCTTGAGGAATGCGCGCGGGCCCGCGCCCCCTGCGCCAAGCTCGGCCGCGCGCCCGAGGAGCCGCGCCAGCTCGTCGTCCAGCGCGCCGTCGGGATCCGCGAGGCGGGCCATCTGGGCGAGGCCGCACGCGGCGGCGAGGTCGGCCGCGTATCGCCCCAGGCACTCCCCCTCCAAGTCCGCGCGCTCGATGAAGGGCTGAAGAACGCACAGGGCGGACCTGATCGGCTCCGCGTGGCTCCCGGGCTCGTCCCACCGAACGCCTTCCCTGTCGCCCAGTGCCGCCGCGATCGCGGAGTCGCTGACCGCGAAGATCTCCCGGAGGACGCCCACCCACTCGAACGTGTTCTCGGGGTCGCAGGCAACGGCCAGCAGCCCGCAGATCCACGCGTAGACGGGATTGTCCCCGCTGCGGTTGCGGCGCATCTGGAGCGCTGTCTTGAGCCCCGCCGACTCGAATTCGCCCCGGATTATGGGCAGCCACGCCCTCCGCGGCGCCATAACGCAGATGTCGCCCCAGTGAGACGCCCCGACCGAGCCCGGCCCACCCGAGGAAAGGAACCGGGCGACCTGGCGGGCCTCCTCCCCAAGCCTTTGGTCGCCGACCCGCCGCGTGCCCTCGGCCGGGCCGGCGACGATCGGCAGCATCCACGCGCCGCCCTCGATGTTGGCGGGCCCGGGCGCGAGCGGCTCATAGGTCACCTGGAGGAAGGGCGCGGGCGCGCCGTCGGCCGGAGGCAGGCCGAAGTTGTGGCCGCGGCCGGGCCCGAATGCGCCGGCGAGCGTGCCGTTGAGCAGGCGCACCACCCTGCGCGGCGCCCGGAAGGTCACATCGAAGGTCAGCAGCTCGCCGCCGTTCCCATTCTCAAACGCGCCAACATGGGCGAGGAAATTCCGGATGTCCGCGCGGGACGAGTAGATCGCCTGCTGCGCGTCGCCCACCATGCAGAAATGGCCGGGCCTCGGGCCGATTCCGCCCCCGCCCGGCCACGTTCCCCGCGGGGCTCCCGGCGGACGCGCAATCTCGACGAGGACCGCGCACTGCTTCGGGTCCGCGTCCTGGGCCTCGTCCAGGATCACCCTCCAGCCCTCGCCGCGGATTCGCTCAAGCATCGGGGCGTCGTCGAGCAGCGCAGCCGCCGTGTCAATCTGGTCGGCATACGTCTGGATCCCCCGGTCGAAACGCCACGAGCGGTACCGCAGCGACAGTTCGGCCGCCATCACGCCGCCCGCGTCGGCAAGCCAGCCCTTGAGCGGCGCGAAGAACCGGCGGTAGAGATCCTCTATGCCCGCCGCGCTGCCCTCGGGGGCCGCGATGGGCAGGCGGTCCGACTCCTCCACGAACTTCCGGAGCCACTCCCTGGCGACATCCTTGTTGCGCGCCAGCGCGGCCGCCCCGGCGCCCTTGCGCGCGGGTACGGCGCCAAGGATTTCGCCGAGCACGTCCGGCGACGGGGCGGGCGCACC
>CALAOT010000038.1 GCA_937889545.1 uncultured Opitutaceae bacterium | reverse complement strand
GGCGGCGCGGAGCGCGGGGGCGACACCGGGCGCGGAGGAGGGGGAGAGGGCGCCTTGGCGACGGGCGCTGTGGGGCGGACGGCGGCCGCGGTCTTGGCGACCGTCTCCCGCTCGCGGGCCACGTCCTGCGCCGTCTTGACGAAAATGCCGGCGGGCATCCGCGGCTTCGAGGGCTCGGCAGCCGGTGCGGGCGCAGGGGCGGGGGCAGGCGCCGGCGCTTTGGCCGCGAATTCCTTCTCTATTTCCTCGACGTAGATCTTGCTGACCGTGCTGGACACCGACTTCGTGCCGGCGGCGATGTACCCGCGCTCCTTGAGAAGGGCCAGCATGTCCCGGCCCTCCATATTGTGCTTCTTCGCGAGTTCGTGGATGCGGATGCTCATTCGGAGGGCGTCGTTCGTGGTCAGGTAGTGACGCGCATGATGACGTTTTGGGCCTCCTCGGCCGTGAATCCCGCGCTCACGAGGTCCTCAGCGACAACGCCCTCGAAGGCCGCGGGGGAATTGATGCCCATGTCGACCAGTCGCCCCGCGATCAAGGGATCGAGGCTCAGGGCCTTTACGAGCGAGGCCACCGCATCGCCGCGCGGATCGCTGCCCTCCGCCTTGAATTCCTCGATGTCGATCCGCCAGCCGATGAGGCGCGACGTGAGCCGCGCATTCTGGCCCTTGCGGCCGATCGCGATCGCCAGGTCGTCCGTCGCGACCCTGAGGAGGATGCGGCGGTTTCGCTCGTCGAGCACGATCTCGCGCGGCACCGCGGGCTTGAGGGCCTCGATGACCATCTCGCGCGGATCGGCATAGAACTTGATGATGTCGATCTTCTCGCCGCCCAGCTCGCGAACGATCGTCTTCACGCGGGCGCCGCGGGCACCGACGCATGCGCCGACGGGATCGACCTTGGGGTCCCTGGAGGACACGGCTATCTTTGTGCGGTAGCTGGGCTCGCGGGCGAACGCCTCGATCTTGACGGTTCCGTCGGCGATCTCGGTGACCTCGAGTTCAAAGAGCCTTCTCACAAACTTCGGACTCGCGCGTGTGAGGATGATCTCGGGGCCGCGGGGCGTGTTCTCGATCTCGAGAAGCAGGCAACGGATGCGGTCGCCGGGCTGGTACTCCTCGCCGGGAACCTGCTCCTTCGCGGGCATGACCGCCTCGGCCTTGCCGATGTCGATGTAGATGTCGTTGCGCTCCCTGCGGCGGACCGTCCCCGTCACGATGTTTCCGACCTGGTCCTTGAAGTCGTCATAGATGCGGTCCTTCTCGAACTGCCTGAGCCGCTGCATCACGGCCTGCCGGGCCGTCTGCGCCGCGATGCGGCCCAAGGTGGACGGCTCGATCTCCTTTTCGACGAACTCGCCGATGAGGGCGCCGGCCTTGACGGCCTGCGCCTTCTCGACGTGGATCTCCGTCTTCGGGTTGCTGACCGAATCAACCACCTTCATCAGCGCCCACGCGTGGAGCTGTCCGTTCTTGGGATTGATGTCGATCTTCAGCTCCTGGCCTGAGTTAACCCCTTTTTGGGCAGCGGTCTTGAGCGCATTCGCAATCGTCGCGATCATGTCCGCGCGCGGAATGCCCTTCTCCTTTTCCATGTACTCAAGTACGGAAAGAATCTCGCTGCTCATAGGTTGGAATCGTGGGAAAAAAAAAGTGGGCCGCAGGGCCCACTTTCATCTAAAAGTGAGTGTGATAAGGAGCTGTTAGTATAGCGCGCGCGCCAAAAAAATGTCAAGCCCCCCTCCCCTACGGGTAGTGTCCTAATTTGAACGATGCCTTGCGAAGGGTGATAGGTGGGAGTGAGTTAGTTGCCCTTTCAATCGGTCACAGGCTATACGCCAGCGGATGCTTGGGCTCGTAAAGCATGATGTCGTCCGCGCCAGGTACGGCCATCATGACCACGAGTCCGTACCCGTGATCCTGAACTTCGCCGCGGAACTCCGCTCCTTTGCCCTTCAGTTCAGCGACCGTGTGTGAGATGTCGTCGCACATCAGGGAGATCAGATGGTGCCGCGGCGATTCGTACGTCTTGCCATCGTAGACGGCGTGGGTCGGGTGCACGCCCATCTCGCTCCGCCCGGTCTTGAAGATCAGCCAACCCGCGCCTCCGCCCAGCGCATCCTCGACGTAGGGCCAGCCGAGGACGTCGCGAAGGAATGCGCGCGTTGCGGGGGCATCGTCGGAATAAATCAGGGTGTGGATGCTGGTGATCATCAGACTGAACTCCTGAAATTGCCTAAGATTATGCGATTTCAGGCTATTGCCAATCACGAAGCCGTTCAGCGCGCCGGGGTTCGAGATTAGGACACTACCCTCCTACGGGGCCTGGGATGAGTCGGCGGGTGCCGCGGCGGCTGCATGCCGCGACCCGGCCCGCCGAGTGGGCGTGTGGGATGCCGCGCGGCAGCCGATGCAAGCGGGTGCGGGGAAAGCACCGGGCCGCCAAGTGATGGGGCCGCATTGTGAGCCATCCCGGCTGAGGAAACCGCGAGCCGCGGCCAGCTCCGAATCCATGCCCCTGTCCCCAAACTTTGAACTAGACCCCTTTAGTGTAGACCCGGAAGCGCCAGGCCCCCGGCGAAGATTGGCGGAGGAGGAGGGATTCGAACCCCCGGTGAGCTTGCGCCCACGTCTGATTTCAAGTCAGGTGCCTTAAACCAGCTCAGCCACTCCTCCGAAATGGTGCCCTAACGCTGTGTCACGCGCCGTGAACGTCAATCGCTTAGGCGGTGGACGGCAACGTCAATGCCTAGAAGTTGGAGGCGGCAAAAAGGAGGGGGGTTCGCCGGCTCGATTTGGACGTATGCCAAATTGGCTCTGCCGTTTCTTCCCATCCGAATCGACGTTCGATGGGGAGTCGTCTTGTTGGTCGCGATACTCTTTATCTCTCGTTTTCACTACATCGGCTAGACACGCTGCTCGCAAGATGAAGGCTCCCGCGATGTCGGCATCCCGCATTCCTGAATTGGATGGAGTACGAGGGTTCGCCATCCTCTCGGTGCTCTATTGGCACTATTTTGCGTGTCAAAAGCACACGGGCTTACCCAACATCGTCCAGATTTTGGAACGTGCGGGCATGTTAAGCTGGGCCGGGGTCGATCTTTTTTTTGTCCTTTCTGGGTTTCTCATCGGAGGCATCTTGGTGGAGAATCGTGACGCCCCCAACCTTCTGCGCATATTCTATGTTCGCAGGCTGCTGCGCATAATTCCGCTCTATTTTGCGTGGTTGATCGCCTTCATCGCTCTTCGCGGTCTAATCGCCGATCGAATACGATCTCCCTGGTTGCTCAGTTTCCCTCTTCCGATGTGGTCGTATTTCACTTTTACCCAGAACTTCGGTTTTGCATATTATCGCATTTGGGGGGCGCACTGGTTGTCCCCCACGTGGAGTCTGGCGATTGAAGAGCAGTTTTACCTAATCCTTCCCCTGATTGTTCTAGTACTGCGCCGAAGGCAGTTAATAGTCTTGTCCGCCTTTTTAGTTATCATCGCTCCTTTCGTTCGTTACTATCTTCTGCTAAAAGGGAACGTCGTCGCAGCAACCGTACTCCTGCCGGCGAGGTGGGACTCGTTGTTTCTAGGGGTTATTGGGGCCTGCGTTTTTCATGGCGACACCTCCGCGTTTTGGCGCACTCCTTATCAGCGTCTCCTCCACGTGACCTTGTTGGCGTTTCTCCTTTGTGGCATGGCACAGATAGTTTGGCCTCAGGTTTCGAATGGATGGTTTTCAGCCCTTCAGCCCACTTTCCTGGGGATCCTCTCACTGCTATTCATTGGTTTTGCGATCTTTTCGCCTTGGCGCGGCTTCTTGGCCAACCGCTGGCTGGTGCGCATGGGCACGATTTCGTACGGCGTCTATATGTTTCATGAGGGGATCTTTGGTCTGCTGTATGCATTAACTCACGGGGAAGACCCGCGGACTGGCGATCCAACCACCTCCTCCTGGTTAGATGTTGACGTCATGCTCCTGTCACTGGCCGTCACCCTCACGCTAGCAATGCTCTCGTTCCGTTATTTTGAGAGTCCTTTGATTCATCAAGGGCGACGGTTCCGATATCTGAACCCAAAGGATTTGGGGCTGCAGCCTTAATCAATTGACGTGATGCCAGAAAAGCGAGCTGAGTTGATTTGGATGTATGCAATACGGGAATGGATTCGACTGAGGTCACGTCCAACTTTCGCGGAATGACGTGCAGACGAATCGCTCACGATTCCCCATCGTTGGTGCTTGAAGAATCGGCGCTGTGCTTGTGCCCACGTCTGATTTCAAGTCAGGTGGCTTAAACCAGCTCAGCCACTCCTCCGAATGGTCAAGCAAGGCTGTTGGGGAGACCCCGGAGGTCAACCGCGCAGGCGTTCGCCGCAGCGATGCGCCCGAATACGTATATCCCCGCACTGGCAATAGGCGGCAGGATCCCCGATGTTCGGATCCATGCGCCACACATGCATGTCTGGGCCGGGCTAGCTGCGAACGCCCATGAACGAATGCCCCGACGCCCTGGCGGGTCAGCCCGCCAATGCCCCCCCCCCGCCCCCGTGGTACGGATGGCGCGGCTCAGGCCGCATCCTCGTGATCGAAGACGACGATTCCATCAGGACCGTGCTTGCCCGCTCGATCGCAAGGTTCGGTTTCACGGTGGACCTGGCGTCCGACGGCCAGCAGGCGATCGCGCAGTTTGAATCCGGTCCGGCGCTCTTCACTCTCGTGTTTCTGGACTTCAAGCTTCCCGGGATGGACGGGAGCGAAGTCCTGTCCAGGTTGCGGCAGATAAGGCCGGATGTCCGCGTGATCCTGATGAGCGGGCTCGGCCGCGAGGAGGCCCTCGAGAAGTTTGCCGGCCAGGGCCTCGCGGGATTCCTGCAAAAGCCCTTCGCCCTGGGCTCGCTGTTCTCGGAGCTGCGAGCCGCGCTGCCCTCCTAGTTTCGCCGAGAAAGAAGCGAGATCAGCGTGAGCAGGGCGCCCACAAATGCGGCGAGGTAGGTCAATGCGGCCGCATCGAGCGTCTCGTTTACGCCGGGCATCTCGTCCTGGTCAAGGATCCCAAGCGACACCAGCTGAACCTTAGCCCTGCGGCTCGCATCGTATTCCACCGGCAGCGTCACCAGCTGGAAGAGCGTGAGGACGGCGTAGCAGAGGATCGCGATATCGAGAACGGGGCCGTTGAATCCGCCCAGGAAGAAAATGCTCGCGAGGTAGACGAAGGGAATGATGCCCGCCGCAATCCGCGTCGCAGGCACGAGCGCCATCCGGAAGTTGAGCAACCGATAACCCTCGCGGTGCTGGAGGGCGTGGCCCGCCTCGTGCGCCGCCACCCCGACCGCGGCCAGGCTCGTTCCCCGGTAGTTCTCGGAGGACAGCACGAGCGTATTGTGGATCGGGTCGTAGTGGTCCGTCAGGTGGCCGCCCGTCTCCTCGATCTCGACATCGGTGATGCCGGCCCGGGCCATCACGGCGGCGGCGGCCTCGCGTCCCGTGATCCCGCCGCGGGACGGGATCCTTGAATTCTTGGCGTAGGCGCTCGAGACGCGGATCTGCGCGTACAGCGAGAAGACGAGGACGAGGATGAACAGGGTCCAGAAGACCGGCGGGGCAATGTAGAAGGAGGCCAGGAGTGCGGGCATGGTTGGATGAGTCCCCTAAGATCGCCGAATGTGCCGGATTTTCAAGCGGCGAGTCCGCTGCGGGCGAGGAGCGCCCCGAGGTCCGGATCGCGGCCCATGAAGTCGCGGAAGAGCTGGGCGGGGTCCGCCGAGTTGCCCCGGCAGAGGATCCTCTCGGCGAACTCGGCGCCCACCCGCGGGTTAAAGATCCCCTCGCGGCGGAAGCGCGTGAACGCGTCCGCGTCGAGCACCTCGGCCCACTTGTATGAATAATACCCCGCCGCATACCCCACGGGTTCGGAGAAGACATGCGTGAACCGCCTGAGGACCGTGGGCGCCGGGGGATCGGTCGGCACGAGGCAGTCCGCGATCGAGTCGCGCACGCGCGACTCAAGGTCGGCCTCCCCGGCGAACTCCGGGGCGCGCATGTGCAGGAGAAGGTCCATCTTCGCGAACGCCACCTGGCGCATCGTCTTGCAGGCCGACCTGAAATTCCTAGCCTCCGTCATCTTGCGGTACAGGGGCTCGGGTATTGGGGCGCCGGTCTTGAAATGCCTGGCGAAAAGATCGAGCCCCTCGCGCTCCCAGCACCAGTTCTCCATGATCTGCGACGGGAGCTCGATGAAATCCCAGGCTACGTTGCCGCCGCTGAGCGACTTGATCTCGACCTCGCCCATCAGGTGATGGATCAGGTGGCCGAATTCGTGGAAGACCGTCTCCACCTCCCTGTGGGAGAGCAGCGCCGGCCGGCCGGGCGCAGGCGGCGTCAGGTTCCCGCAGACCAGGCCCAGATGGGGATTGCGCGACCCATCGGGCTGCGGGCCGCCGGTGATCAGGGCGCTCATCCAGGCCCCCCCGCGCTTCGACTCCCTGGGGTGCCAGTCCGAGTAGAATGAACCGATGTGGCGCGAGCCCGCGTCGAAAACGTCGAAAAACTCGACCTCCGGGTGCCAGGTCTCGACTTCCCCGCGCGAACGCTCCGCGATGCGGATGCCGAAGACCCTCCTAACGATCTCAAAGAGGCCGGCCACCACGCGGTCCATCGGGAAGTAGGGCCTGAGCTCCTCCTCGTCAAAATCATAGCGCGCCCTCCGCAGGCGCTCCGCCCAGTAGGCGGTCTCCCACGGCGCAAGGGGAGCGGCGGGCCGGCCGGTCTCGCGGGCTTTCCACTCCTCAAGCTCCCTGCACTCTCGCGCAAAGGCCGCCGAGCAGCGCCGGCGGAAATCCTCGTTGAATTCAAGCGCCCTCGCCCCCGTCTTGGCCATGCGGCGGCCGAGCACGAGGTCCGCGAAATGATCCTTTCCGAGCAGCCCCGACCTCTCGGCCCGGAGCGCGAGGATCTTCGAGACCAGCGCGGCGTTGTCGCGGGGAGGGTCCGACCCGACCGACACGGCTGCGCGCCACATTTCACGGCGGAGCGCGCCGTCGTGGACGAAGGCCATGAACGGCTCCTGCGAGGGCATATGCAGCGTGAATCGCCAGCAGGGCCGGCCCGGGACGCCGAATCCCTTCGCCGAAGCATCCGCGCGCGCGCGGTCCTTCGCATGCGAGGGAAGTCCCGCGAGCCGGCTCTCGTCATCGAGGACAAGCTGCCAGGCGTTGGTCCCGTCGAGCACGTTTTCCGAGAATTGCTGCGTGAGCCGCGCGAGCTCGCCCTGAAGGGCCTCGAGCCCCGCCCGCCGGTCGGAAGGCAGCTCGGCGCCGGCCTCGCGGAACTCGGCCAGGGTCTCGCTCACAAAACGCGCGCGCACGGCCGTGAGCCCGGCGGCCTGGGGCGAATCCGCGAAAGCCCTGAGCCTCTCCCACAGGGCCGGCCTGAGGGGGATGCTGGCCACGAACGCCGAAACCCTGGGCAGGACCCGGTTGTGGGCCTCGCGCAGGCCCGGCGAATCCGCCACCGACTCCAGGTGCGCCACCCTGCTCCATGCGCGGTTCAATGCGTCGGTCGCCTCGTCGAGGGCGAGGTAGGTGTTCTCGAACGTCAGCCCTCCCGCGCGGCCCTCGATCGCCCGGAGCGCGGCCTGCGCCCGTCCCATCGCCTCGTCGATCGACGGCTCGACTCGGTCCGGCGTCAGCTCCGACCAGCGTATGTGAAAGGCGGAATCGAGAATGGGGTCCCCCGGCATTGCGACTACCAACCGTAGGTTGCCCCAAAAGACAACTGCCGGCGCGAAGCGGGCACACCGGGAACCGACTGGAACGCGCTGTCCCAGAGGTTGTCGACCTGGGCGGAGAACTCCATCCCACGCAGGCCCTGCGGACGCCAATCCAGGCCGACCGAGCTCGTGATCGCGTCGTTACCCCCCGCCGTGCGAAGGCTGTCCGCCTCCTGGGCCCTCGCCACATTGTCGAGGCGCAGCTCGACCGCCGGCGTGAGCCGGAGCAACAGCGCGGCCGTGAGCCGCTGGCGGGCGTAGTTGAGCGCGTAGAAGCTCGCGGTGACCGGGGCGCCCAGGTAGTCGGCGCTCTTGGCGAGCGCCGTGTAGCCCAGGACCACGCTCCACTGGCTCCACGAGCGCCGGGCGACGAGCTCCAGGCCCTCCGTGCCGATGTCGACCGGGCTGGCCGACCGCCCGAACACCCCCGTCGTGTAGGTCCAGTCGACTAGGTTGTCGTCGCGCCTGTAGAACGCGGCGCCCTGGCCCGTCCATCCCCCGATGCTCCCGCTCACGCCGACCTCCGCGTCACGGCTCGTCTGCCGGCCGAGGTTCGGGTTGCCCAGGAAGAGGCCCGAGGTGGGGCTGGAATCGAGCGCCGTGTAGGACGGCATCTCGGTCGTCGCCGAATAGCTCGCGTAGATCCGCCGCAGCTCCCCCGAGGTCCATGTCCGCGCGAGCTCAGCGACGGGTGAGAGGACGCCGCCCGCGCGGTCGGAGTCGTCGTATGCCGCACCCGCCCTTAGGGTCACGGCGCCGCCGACCGAGGCCCAGGACTCCTCGGGGACGAGCACAACCTTCCCGAGCGTGCGGCTGTGGTAGGGGCCATAGGCGAGCGACGTGGACCTGAGCGAGTCGCTCGTCTCCTCCGCGTGGTAGTTCAGCGCGACCCCGCCGATCTCGGCCCGACCGCCGAGCCCTGCGCCGTATTCCCACGTCGTGTGCTGGTAGGGATGGACCGCGCCCACCGGGGCGAACCGGTCGAAGGCGTAGTCGTCCTTGTTCCGGCGGTAGAAGGCGCCGCCCTCGAAATACTCCCCTCCCCCAAGGTCCTCCCTGTTGTTGAAGTCCAGGAGCACCGTCTGGAGGTTCTCGGTCTCGTCCGAATTGAAGGGCGTATAGAGGTCCGGCCAGCCGAAGAAGCTCGCCTGGTATCCGGCAAAAAGGTCTGTCCTTGACCCGGGCGTGACCCACTCCGCCCGTGCATCGGCCCTGTCGAAATGAAAGTCCCCGAAGGGCACGGTCCCGTTTCCGGCGGCGTGGGACCAATCGGCGTCGGCCGCCAGGTGGCCGTCTCCCGCCCCCGACCAGCCCTGGTAGACCTCCTCCCGGGCGAGCCCGTCGTTGCCCACGGACCCGGTGGAGAATCCCGCGCCGCTGATCGGCCTCCACCCATAGGCGACGGCCCCACCGGTCGAGTTCATCGTCTCGATCGCATGGCCCGCGCCGGTGAGGGCCTCCGGGGCCCCGAGCATGGCCGGAGCCACGGGCAGCTCCATGAGGTAGTGCCCCGTCTGCGGGTCGAAGACCGACAGAGCGCCGAGCTGCAGCCCCGTGTTCTCGAAGGTGTCCCCCCGGATCGTGACGTCGGCCTGGGCCTCCGCCATGTTCCGGGGCTCGATGTCCACCAGGGGCTCGTAGCGCAGCGCCGACACCGGCATCGCGAACGTCCCCGCGGGCGACTGGTTGGCGACGCTTTGCGAATACACCGTGACGGTGGGAAGGCTTGTCGCGCCTTCCTGGGCGCGCAGGAGCGCACCGGCGCAGGCAAGCGCGGCAATCCCGCGGACGCACGCAGTGAAGCCAGCCCTCATGACGGGCCGACGGCTAACAGCCGGGCGCAAAAAAACAAGCCTATCGTTAATGCCAGACCCCAGATCGATTAACAATGACCCGCGCTGCGCGCCGGCGGGCGGTCCCTATGCCGCGTCGCCGTCGTTGCCTATCGCCTCGACCGGGCAGCCTTCGAGCGCCTCCATGCAGCGGGCGACGTCATCCTCCGTCTCGGGCTGCTTGTGGACGTATGAATAGCCGCCCTCGTCATTGCGCGTGAAGAAGTTGGGGGCCGTTTCCCGGCAAAGATCGCAGTCGATGCACTGCTGGTCGACGTAGAACCTGCCCAGGGCGTTCTGCGCCCATTTGTCTGCTTTGTTTGCCATAGGTACGAGTTCAGGAGAAGGGACTGCGTGGAGGCCGCGCTGTCAAGTGAGGATGGAGGCGAAAACCGGCCGCGGGAGACTGGACGGCGCCACCGCGGGCCGGGGCCGGCCTCCGCGCCTTGCGGATCCGCCCGCTGGCCCCGGCGCCACCCCGCGCGCCGCTTAGGCGACTTGTGTTTGGTCACCTCCCGGCTAACGTTCGGCGATGCTCCAGGACCGCCCCTACATGCGCGACGGCTACGAGAGACGCCAGACGAGCGTCGTCACGTGGCTGCTGTCCTCCATCGCGGCGGTCTTCGTGCTGCAGAACGTCTTTTCGCGCTGGCTCCACATCGACCTGGAGTGGGGGTTCGGGCTCTCGCTCCCCGGCCTACGGGAAGGCCACGTTTGGACGCTGCTCACCTACGGATTCCTGCACAGCACGGGCAACCTGCTCCAGGTGATCGCGTACCTCCTCGTCATCTACTTCTTCGGCAGGGAGGTGCTCCCGGTGCTGGGCACCCGCCGCTTCATCGCGTTCTACGCGGCGGCCCTTGCCGTGGGAGGCGCCTTCTGGCTGGCGGTCCACTGGCGCCACCCCGGGCTTCTCCTGGGCGCCTCCGCGGCGGTGTCGGCCCTCGTCATTCTCTACTCCTGCTTCTATCCGAACCGGGAGATAACGCTGCTCCTGTTCTTCATCCTGCCCGTAACCTTGAAGCCGAAGTACCTTGCCTACGCGATGATCGCGTTCGACCTCTTCGGCTTCGCGTTCTACGAGCTGCTCGGGGCGGTCTCGCCCTTCGACGCGGCCCATTCGGCGCATCTTGGCGGCATGGCCGTGGGCTGGATCTATTACCGATACCTCCATGATTCGGACTGGAGCTTCGCCTCGGGGCGCGCCGACATTGAGCTCCCCCGCTGGATGAGGCGGCAGGGCGCGGCGAAACAGGCGAAGGCCGCGCCGACCTACAGCGTCGACATGAGCGACCGCGGCCACCTGCGCGCCGAGATCGACCGGATCCTCGACAAGATCAACAGCCACGGCTTCGGATCCCTGTCCGCCGACGAGAAACGAGTCCTTGACGAGGCCAGGGATCTGATAAGCCGGCGGTAGGCGCCTTCGGCGGATCGTGAACGAGGGCCCGCTGAGCGCCGAATCGTCGGGACGGATTGAACGCCTGGCTGCCGCGAGCCCGGCGTACGCGCAGGAGCTGCGGCGCGATCCGGCGATCGCGCTGTGGCTCGAGAAGCCGCACAACCTGTGGGAGACCTTCCGCTTCCAGGCTTTCCTCGACACCTGGATCGAGTTCGCGCCGCTCGCGGGCGACACGGACGACGGCGCCCGGCTGGGGGCCCTGCGCAGATGGCGCCGCCTCATGTCCATGAGGATCGCCCACCGCAGCGTCAACGACCTGGCCGACGAGCGGACGACGGTGGAGGAGCTGACCGTCCTTGCCGAGTTCTGCCTGCGCGAGTGCATGCTCCTTTCGATCCGCCGGTGGGAGGAGCGCCTTGGGGAGCCCAGGGTCGGCAAGGGAGGCGAACGGGCCCGGTTCTGCATCATGGCCCTCGGGAAGCTCGGAGGGCGGGAGCTCAACTTCTCCTCCGACATCGACCTCCTGTACCTTTACGAGGGCGACGGGGCGTGCGTTAAGGCCGGCGCCGGCGCGTCCGTCTCCAACGGGGAGTTCTACACCAAGGTCGCCGAGACGATCACGCGCGCCCTCAACGGCCGGACCGAGGATGGCTTCCTCTTCCGGGCAGACGTGCGCCTCCGCCCGGAGGGCGCGATCGGCCCCCTTGTGCGCTCCGCCTCCGAGCTCGAGCATTATTACTCGACGGCGGGCCAGACGTGGGAGCGCCTGGCGATGGTCAAGGCAAGGCCCGTGGCGGGCAGCCTCGAGCTCGGCGCGGAGCTCCTCGAAAGCCTCCATGGATTCCGCTATCCGCGCCATCCCCCGCCGAGCCTGCTGGAGGAGATTGCGGCAATGAAGGCGCGCAGCGACGCCGAGATCGTCGGCGCGGGCGCGCTCGACCGCGACGTTAAGCTCGGAACCGGCGGCATCCGCGAGATCGAGTTTGTGGCGCAGTCGCTCCAGCTGCTCAATGCGGGGAGGTATCCGTTCCTGCAGACCCACTCAACCGAGCAGGCGCTCGGGCGCCTGGCGCGTTACGGCCTCATGGACAACTCTGACGCCGCCCGGCTGGTCGAGACGTACTGGTTCCTTCGCAAGATCGAACACCGGCTTCAGATCCGCGAGGAGGAGCAGACCCACCTCCTGCCGGAAGACCCGGCGGAACTGGCGGGAATCGGCGCCTCTCTTGGCTTCAGCTCGGCGGAGGATTTCAGGGCCACCCTGAGGACCCGGTGCGGGCATGCGCACGCCGTGTACTCCGACCTGTTTTCGGACCAGGGCATCGACGTCGAGTTCGAGGCATGGTGGTCCTTCTTCACAACCGAGCGCGTGCCGGCGGCCATCGCCTCGCGCATCGACCGCTGGTTCGGGGCGGATCCGGACGCGCCCGACCAGCTCCGGATGTTCGCATGCGGCGGCCGCCACGTCTTGATCACCCGGGAGCTCGTCGTCCGGTTCCAGCATGTCGCCGACGCCTTCGACGGATTCCTGCACGAGCTCGCGCGCCCCCTCGGGACGCTGGCGAGGCTTGGGCGCTTCGCCGAGCGCTACGGCACGCGCAGGCAGTTCCTCGGCTTCTGCGCCGAGAACCCAAAGCTGTTCCGCGTGTTCTCGATCCTGTGCGACCGCAGCGAGGCGGTCGTCGAGCTGCTCTGCGCCCACCCGGAGATCATCGAGGAGGTTCTTCGCCCGGAGAACCTGCGCAGGCGGAGGAACCCGCGCGACCTGGACGAGGAGATTTCGAGTGCCGCCCGCGCGCCCGGCTTCTCCGACTGGCTGTGGCTCTTCGTGCGGGCCGAGCAGGTGCGCCATGCGATCCAGGGCATCCTGGGGAACCTCGAGCCGGAGGGGATCGAGGCAGCGATGACGGAGCTCGCGGACGCGGTGATGCGCCAGCTGAGCCGGGGTTCAAGAGCCCTCATCGTCGCCCTCGGCAAATACGGCGGCGGCGAACTCGCGTTCGGCTCGGATCTGGACCTCCTGTTCGTCGCCGGCGACGGAGGCGAGGCCCACGCCGCCGCTTCCGTCGAAGCTGTCCGCGCGGCCCTCGGCCAGGGCGGGCCGCTCGGAGCGGCGTTCACGGTGGACATGCGCCTGCGCCCCCACGGGCAGGCCGGTCCTGCTGCAACCTCGGTCGCGGCGCTGGACGCCTACCACCGGCCCGGGGCGGGTGGGCAGATGTGGGAGAGGCAATCCCTCATACGGGCGCGGGCTGTGGCCGGGCCGGCGCCGCTTGCCTCCGCTTTTCGCGCCTGGCGGGACGGCCTGATCTACGCCGCGCCGGTCACGGACGCGCAGATCGGGGAGATCCGCGCCATGCGCTCGCGCGTCGAAAAGGAACTTGGGGCCGGCCCGCCTGGCGCGGCGTTCAAGGCGGGCGCCGGAGGGCTCGCCGACATCGAGTTCCTCGTCCAGGCGCTCCAGCTGCGCCACGGCCATGCCGACGAGCGCCTGCGGGTGACGGGAACACGCGGCGCTATCCGCGCCCTTGCCGCCGCCGGCGTGCTTCCCATGGAAGCTGCAGGGATCCTCAGGGAGAACTATGAATTCCTGCGCCGGATCGAAACCGTGCTCCGCCTCGACGCCAACCGGGCCGTGAGCAGCCTGCCGGCGGATTCCGATGGCCTGCAGGCCCTTGCGCGCTGGCTGGGCTTCAAGAACGCAGGTCTTTTCATGTCCGAGCACCTCCGCCGCCTCGGGGAAACGAGGCTGATCTACGACAAAATGCCCTCCCTCCTTGAGTTCCGCGCCCCGTCATGAAACATTGGCGGGATTGGATCGTCTAAGATCCAACCCAATGGCAATCAACGCATGATCCCCTTTCCCTCCTTTTTTCGCAGGTGGCTGGCGCCTTGGCTCCTGATTCTGCCTTCGGCCGCCGCGCTCATCGGGGCAGACCCCAGGTTCACGACGCCGCCAACCCTTTCGACGGAGGCCCAGGCCCTGGTCACGCTCCTGGAAAACGCCCACTACAACCGCGGCGCCGTCCACAGCGATGACTACAAGGAGGTCATACCCGAATTCATGAAGGCGCTCGACACCCAGCACCTTTTCTTTCTCGAGTCTGACAAGACCGGGTTTTCCAGCCGATTCGGCAATAACGTCTACTACAATGTCGACTATCTGGGCAAGATCGACTCGGCATACGAGATCTTCTACGTCTACGACGAGCATGTGACCTCGAGGATCGGCTGGATCTTCGGAGAGCTGAAAAAGGATTTCGACTTCACCTCCAACGACACGTACCGCCTCGACCGCTCCAGTTCGCAATGGCCCGCGAACATCGCCGAGGCCGACGAGCTCTGGCGCAAGCGCCTCAAATTTGAGGTGCTCTCGGAGCTGCTTAACAAGAAGACCCTCGAGCAGGCCCGCGAAGTGGTCCGAAAGCGCTACGAGCGGATGCTCAAGACCGTCGGCGAGACGGAGGGAAGCGAGCTCGCGGAGCTCTTTCTGACCACGATCGCGGGGCTTTACGACCCCCACTCCACGTATTTCTCCGCTGACACCTACGAGGACTTCGGGATCCAGATGAAACTCCAGCTCGTCGGCATCGGCGCAATGCTCGGCACCGAGGACGACATGTGCGTCGTGAGGGAAATCGTTCCCGGCGGACCGGCCGACCTCAACCGCCAGCTCAAGCCGAACGACAAGATCATCGCGGTCGCCCAGGACGACGCGGAGCCCGTCGAGATCATCGGTCTGAAGCTGCGCAAGATCGTCGACATGATCCGCGGCTCGAAGGGCACGCGCGTACGCCTCATCGTCCAGCCCGCCAGCGCGACCGACTCGTCGGTCCGCAAGGAAATCGTCATCACGCGCGACCTCGTCAAGCTCGACTCCGCGCGGGCCCGCGCGGCGGTGTTCCAGGTGCCCGGCGCCGATGGCAAGGCCGTGCCCCTAGGCGTCATCACGCTGCCCGCCTTCTATGGGAACGGCGACGAGGGCGACACCGACGGCGACAAGGAGAGCGCGAGCGAGGACGTCGCCAAGCTCATCGTGCAGCTGAAGCAGGCCGGCATTCAGGGCCTCGTCCTGGACCTCCGGCACAACGGCGGCGGGTTCCTGAGCGAGGCAATCGAGCTCGCGGGCCTGTTCATACACAAGGGGCCGGTCGTCCAGGTGAAGGATTACGAGGGCGAGGTCCAGGTCGACAGCGACAGGGCCGAGAACCTGTCCTACGACGGCCCCATGGCCGTCCTGGTCGACCGGTTCAGCGCGTCGGCCTCCGAGATCGTCGCGGGCGCGCTCCAGGATTATGGCAGGGCGGTCGTGATCGGCGACAATTCCACCCATGGAAAGGGCAGCGTGCAGACGGTGGTCGAGATGAAGAGATTCGCCCCCCAGCTGGCCAAATCGCCGGACAAGACCGGAGCCGCCAAGATCACGATCCAGAAATTCTACCTGCCGGACGGATCCTCGACGCAGCTGAGGGGCGTCGTCTCCGACATCGTGCTGCCGTCCGTGGACCAGTACCTTCCCATCGGGGAATCCGACCTTCCCCACGCCCTGGTCTGGGACAAGATCAGGACGAGCTCCTTTCACGGGGCCCCCATCGACCGCAGGGTGCTTGCGCGGCTGCGGCTCCTGAGCGCGGAGCGCCAGGCGAATCTCCCGGAATTCGCGTACGTCCGCAAATACGTCGACTGGTTCAAGGATCGCCAGGCCCAGAAGCTTGTTTCGCTCAACCTGGAAGAGCGCCGGAAGCAGAAGGATGCGGACGACGCATTTCGCAAGGAGAACAAGCTCGAGCGCGAGCAGCTCGCCAAGGCCGATTATCCGTATAAGGAGTTCAGGCTGGGCCCCCCCCTGCCCCCGAGAATAGTCACACCCAAGCCCACGGACGCTGCCAAGGCCGGCCCGGCGAAGGATGATGACTCCGACCTCGAGGACGCCGAGGACGAGGCGAACGCCGACGCCTACGGGAAGGTCGACGTCTCCCTGCGCGAGGCCCTGCGGGCCGTGGACGACGCGATCGAGCTCGGCCGCAATCACGAGTACTGGGCGAGCGACCACGCCCCGCTCACGGTGGCCGCAAAGGGCTAATATGGGGAGACCTCGGTCAAGCCCCTTTTAAGGCGGTTTGAACAGTGGGAAGGACATTGGGTTTTGGTGGAAGCGGCTCCTGCGCGAACAGCCGCAGTCGAGCGACCGGGCCTTATGCTAATATCCGCGCATGCCTTGGGCGGCAGCGCATCATGATCAATGCAAGTGGGCGCGAAGGAGTGACGGGGCGCCCCATCTGACTAGCAACGGGCGTGGCTGAGCACACCCAAGCCCTTGGCCGGGCGGCCCGCCGCTCCAAATCTATGCGGTGGCGAGTCCGAGTTGTTGTGCACTGGCCCGACCGGTGGCCAGGCGCCACAGGTCGATGGCGAGCTGCCGGGCGATGGCGACTATGATCTTCTTTTTGCGTGCGGGGCTGCAGGGCGTAGCGAGGAGCGCCTCGCGCCACTTGGCGACCGCGTGATAGCCGGGTTGGTAGCGCAGGAGTCGCCAAGCGGCCTCGACGAGCAGGTGGCGGATGCGCGGGTTGCCGTGCCGGGTGATGCTGCCCTGTAGCCGGGAGCGTCCGGAGGAATGCTCACTGGGACAAAGCCCGGTGTAGCTGGCAACCTGGCGGAGGTTATGGAAGCGCCGCCAGTCGCCGACCTCGCGGCGCAACAGCTCCCAGGTCAAGGCGCCCAAGTAGCAGGGTAGCTCTGCAGGGGCGCCGGCTTGCAGCTGGTCGGTGAGAGCGGCCTGCTCGGCATCGATCTGCAGGATGATCCGCTGCAAGCTGGCCAACTGCATGCGCAGGTCGTCGGGCAGATCGAGCTTGAGGAAGATCCGCTCATGCCACCACTCCGCCGACAGCGAGAGCCCGCGCAGCCGGGCCAGCCCCTTGCCGCGCAGGATGAGGCGGGTGCGATCGCTCACCAGCCTCTGGCGCTGGCGGCCGACGCTGCGGGCCGCCTCCTCGGCCTCGGAAGGGATCCACACCACGGCCAGCGCACCACGATTGCCGGCGAGGTACCGGTCCAGGCAGGAGCAGAGCGCCCCGGCATCGCGGCCGTCGGTCTTGACCCGCTCGCCGTAGGTGCTCCAATCGCGCGGCCGTACGACCACGTTGTGCACTCCCATCGCGACCAGACGGCGGTGCAGCACGTACCCGAAAGGGCCGGCCTCGTAGCAGCTGTGAACGCTATCGGCCTGCGCCAACTGACGGTGAACGAAGCCGATGAACCCTCCTTCGCTGAACCGTTGCGGCGGCTGGGTGGCCTGCTCATCGACCTGCCGCACCACCACAATGAGACTGGAATGTATATCCAGCCCGAGCTTAACTACCCGGGCGCGAGCGCCAGGGCCTGTCTGTATGTATTGATTGGTACTCCTGACGCCGACAGCTTGGCGCCTCGCGCCCAGCTTGTCTGCCCCATGTCATCTGACGGCGAACGTCCCCAGCGCCGGTCACCGCCAGGCCAGGCAGTACCGGTCCCGGCCCGCCAGGTCGGCAAGCGGCTCGGTCCTGGCATAGCCGGCCTTCCCCAGCGCGTCCGCCAGCCGGGCGCGGTGGCCGCTTCCGATCTCCAACGCGAGCATTCCCCCCGGGACAAGGGCTTCAAGCGCCCCCGCCACGATCTTTTCGATCTCGGAGAAGCCGCCGTCGCCGGCCGTCAGCGCCCGCCCCGGCTCGTGCTCGCGGACCTCGGGGGCGGCCGCGGCCGTCTCGTCGGCCGACAGGTACGGCGGGTTGGAGGCGATGAGGTCGTAGCGCTCTCCGGCGGGCAGCCCCTTGAACCAGTCCGACTCGACAAAGGTCACCCTTCCGGCCAGCCCGGTCGCCTCCGCGTTCTCCGCGGCGAGCAAGAGGGCCTCCGTGCTCGCGTCGACGGCGGTAACCCGGGCCAGGGGAAACGCCTTCGCCAGCGCGAGGGCAATGGCGCCGCATCCCGTGCCCAGGTCCAGGATGCTCCCCGGGGGCGCCGCGCACCGGGCGGTGATCGTCTCGACAAGGAGCTCGGTCTCCGGCCGCGGGATGAGCGCGCGGCGGTCCGTCTTCAGCCTGAGCCCGCAAAACTCGGTGAAGCCGAGGATGTGCTGCACGGGCTCGCGCCGTCCGCGCCTGCGGACGAGTTCGCGAACCGCGCCGAGCTCGGCATCGCCTACGGGCCGCTCGAACTCGATGTAGAGGCTCATGCGGGGAAGCCCGAGCGCATGGCCCACGATCAGCTCCGCGTTCAGCCTGGGCGACTCGATCCCCTTCGAGGCGAAGAATTCGGAAGTCTTCTTGACGACCTCGAGCACGGTCAGCATGGGCGCGCGCCAATGATCCCCGGGAAAGTGCCTCAGCCGAGCTCGGCGGACGGCCTCACGAGCTCGTAGGACCGGCCCTCCAGCGCGGCGAGCCGCTCCTGGTGGTGCGCCTTCTGGAGGGCGTCGATGAGCGGGCCGATCGCGCCCTCCATGATCTGCGAGAGGCCGTGGAGCGATAACCCAATGCGATGGTCCGTCATCCGGTTCTGCGGGAAATTGTACGTCCGTATCCGCTCGCTCCTGTCCCCGGACCCGATCTGGGTGCGGCGCTCCGCGGCATACTTCGCCTTCTCCGCGTCCTCCTTCAGTTTCAGGAGCCGGGAGCGGAGCACCGTCATCGCCCTTGCCTTGTTCTTGAGCTGCGACCGCTCGTCGGCGCACTGGACGATGAGGCCCGTCGGCTTGTGGAGGATCTGGACGGCCGAGTCGGTCGTGTTGACCCCCTGGCCGCCCGGGCCGCTCGCCCGGCTCACGGTGATCTCCAGGTCCTCCGGCCTGATCTGGACGTCCACCTCCTCCGCCTCGGGCAACACCGCGACCGTCACGGTCGACGTGTGGATCCGCCCGCTGGCCTCGGTCACCGGCACGCGCTGGACCCGGTGGACGCCGCTCTCCCACTTGAGCCTCTTGTAGACGTCGGTTCCGGAGATCAGGAACACGACCTCCTTGAGCCCGCCCCTCTCGGAGGGGCTGCTGCTCATCGGCTCAACCTTCCATTCCTGCGAATCGGCGAATTTCTGGTAGCAGCGCGCGAGCTCGGCCGCGAAGAGCGCCGCCTCCTCGCCTCCCGTCCCCGCCCGGATCTCCATGACCGTGTTGCGGGAATCGGAGGGCTCGGGCGGCACCATCGCGAGAAGCACGGCCTCGCGGAGCTCGGCTGCCCGCCGCTCGAGAGCCGGAATCTCGGCCGCCGCGAGCTCGCGCAGGTCCGCGCCCCCGGAGGTCTCCTTGGCAAGGGCGGCCGCGTCGCGGAGCTCGCGCTCCACCTGGGCGTGCGCACGGTGGTCGTCCACGAGGCTGCGCAGCTTCTGCTGCTCACGCGTGACTTCGGCCGCGCGCCGCAGGTTCGCGTAGAACGAGGGCTCCGCCATCTGCGCATCGAGCTCCTCGAGGCGCCTCTGGTAGGGTGAAATGTCTGGAAGGGCGTCCATGTCCGGCCTATTTGCGAATTGCGCGGGCCGCGACCGGAGGCCTAGCATGCCGCCTCACGCACCGCATGGCCGCGACGCTCTTCACACAGAACATTATCGCCTGCATCTGGGATTTCGACAAGACCTTAATCCCGGACTACATGCAGTCCCCCCTCTTCCGCCGCTACGGCGTCGACGAGGCGTCGTTCTGGACGGAGACCAACGCGCTCGTCGAGAACTACCGCAGGCGCGGTTACACCCTCTCGGGCGAGATAAGCTACCTCAACCACCTGCTCACGTACGTCCTCGCCGGCCGCATGAGCGGCCTCAACAACGACATCCTGTTCAAGTGCGGATCCGAGATCCTCTTCTATCCCGGCGTTCCCGAGTTCTTCGCCACATCCAAGGCCTGGGTGGCGGACAAGCCCGACTACCGCAGGCACGATATCCGGCTGGAGCACTATGTCGTGAGCACGGGCCTGGCCAAAATGATCCACGGGAGCGCGATAGCCCGGCACGTGGACGGGATATGGGGATGCGAATTCATCGAGAACCCGCTGCAGCCCGGATTTCTGCAGCAAAAGGAGCTCGAGTTGACCGCGGAGGCCGAGATCGCGCAGATCGGCACGGTCATCGACAACACGACCAAGACCCGCGCGCTCTTCGAGATCAACAAGGGCACGAACAAAAACCCGGCGATCGACGTGAATTCGAAGATCGCCGCCGAGGACCGCCGGATCCCGTTCCAGAACATGATCTATGTAGCCGACGGACCGAGCGATGTGCCGAGTTTTTCCGTCGTCAAGGGCAACGGCGGCAGGGCGTACGGCGTGTACAATCCGGCCAAGCAGTCCGAGTTTGAGCAGAACGACCGGCTCCGCCAGGTCGGCCGGATCGACCATTACGGACCGGCCGACTACACCGCATTGAGCAGCACGACGCAGTGGCTCAACCTGCAGGTCCATGAGATCTGCGACCGGATCGTGCGGGACCGCGAGGCCGCCGTGTCCCAGAAGGCTGCCCGTCCGCCGCGTCACCTCTCCTCAAGCCCGAAGGAGGAGGTTGCCCTCCGCGCGCCGAAGGGGCCCGAGCAGTCCGCGTTCCTGGAGTGACTCCGGGCCGCGACGCCCGCGCCTCAGCGCGACGCAGCCAGCTCGTTTCGCTCCTCGTTCCGCTCGATTTCGGCGGCGAGATTCGCCGCGCGGGAGGCATAGTCCAAAGCGGCGGCGGGCGGATGCTCTTCTAAGACGGCGCCGATCCCGCCGTTCCAGGCCAGCGCGATTCTGTAGGGCGACGGCTCGACGCCCCGGCGCTCGAGCTCGGCCTTGAGCCAGTCGTAGTGCCTCACCGCGACGGCGTCGGATGAATGGCGGTCGAGTGCGTGGCTGAACGGAGCCTTCGTGTACATCCTCCACGTCTGCTCGCGGAACTGGTAGGCCCCGAGTTCGCCGCGCTGTCCCGGCTCCGCGGAGTCCCACGGGTTCTCGAGCTGGTGGATCGCCTCAAGCGTGGCCCAGCGTTCGGAGGCAAGGCTTTGCGCCGCAAACAGCAGGGACGGCAGGACGAAGACGGCCGCCAGCCGGGCCTGGAGCGGCGCCCTGACGGGGAGCAATCGATTGATTTGGATCTTCACGGTCGCCGCAGACCTTCCCCCCGGCCGGGTGTTCGAGCGGGCGCCAAACTAAATCCGACAAATTGGCGGAACTTTGCGGGACGTGCATAATGAGCGACACAGGAAACCCCGCTCTCCCGGCGCGCAATCCACGATCAGTCAATAAATTCCTCGATGAGCCGCGCAGCCACGCACGTCCATCCGGTCTCGTGGCTAGCCCCGAGGCCCCGGCCCGTGTGTCCGTGGAAATATTCATGGAACCAGAGGAGCTCCCGCCAGTAAATGTCTTTAGCAAACCTCGCGTCACCGTCCATGGCGGGTCGCCGACCCTGCGCATCCGGCAGGAAGAAAGAAATCAACCGCCGCGCGAGCTCCCGGGCGATCTGGTCCAGGTTCATCATTCGCCCGCTTCCCGTGGGGAACTCCATCGTCAGGCTTTCGCCGTAGAACCGGTGGTAGCGCTGCAGCGCCTCGATCAGGATGTAGTTGATGGGGAACCACACCGGGTCCCGCCAGTTCGCGTTTCCGCCGAAGAGCCACGTGCGCGACTCGCCCGGCTCGTAGTCGACCCTGTAGGTCGCGCCACGGATGTTCACCGCGAGTGGACGATCGCGGTACGCGCGCGAAAGCGAATGGATGCCATACGGCGAAAGGAACTCCGCCTCGTCGAAGACGTACCTGAGCACGCGCACAAGACGGTCGCGCGTGGGGATCGCGAGGAGCCTGCAGCCCGGCGGCCCGGTTTGAAGGGCCACCGCCGTCAGAGGAGCCTCCGAATCGCCGCCGCCCCCGCCGCGCTCGCAATAGCGTAGTCGAACCGGCTGTCGGACCAGACGGCGGCCGCTCCAGCGGCCTCGGTGATGAACGACGGCCCCCTCGCCGCGGAGTCTCCCGTCAGGCCATCGCGGCGCGCCACATAGAAGTGGAACTGGGACCCGTCGCGCGAGAAGCACACCTCGAGCACCTCATGCCCCGCAAAGTCGAGCTTGCGGCATCCCGTGTCCCTCAGCCTTTCGAAATCGATCCACTCGGCGCCCGGCATCCGCGCCCCCTTGGTCTCCAGCTCCGCGACAAGCGCGATCGCGGGTTCGCCTTTGCCGCCATGCCTCTCGTTGGCCATGTCGTTGATCGCGAAAGCGGCGAGGGCGGCGGTTCCGGCTTCCGGGCGCGCCGGAGCCTTCATCGAGAACACGACGATGGCCAGGGCCGCGGCCGCGGCCAGACCCGCGATCCATGCCATGCCCGGCGCGCGGCTCCGCTGCGTATCACTCACGCGGGCCCCGGCCAGAATGGCCTCCCGCAGCCCGGGCGGGGGCTCGATCTGCCTCAGCTTGAGCGAAACCGCCGCATCGTGGGCGCGCGAACGGGCGAACCAAGCCCCAAGCTCAGGGTCGCCGGCCGCCATGCGGAGGGCGTCGCCGAACGCAGGGAGGTCCGAGTCGCTGCCGTTCGGGCGGTACGCGGAAAGGATGAACCTGGCCTCTTCGATGGTCATGATGAGCGTTCTCCTTTTACATTGGGGAATGGAAGAACCTTGGAACTCGGCGAGTCCGCGCGCTCGAACGCCAACCGCAGCTGGGCCTTCCCTCGGGAAAGGCGCGACATCACCGTGCCGATGGGAACGTCGAGCGCGTCGGCGATCTCCTGGTAGGACATGTCCTCGATATAGAAGAGCGTCAGGGGGGCGCGGAACGGCTCGTCCACGGCCTGCAGCGCGGACATGACCGCTGCCGAGTCGATGCGGGTCAGCCGGCCGGCGTCCTCGGCGATCGGCTCGTTCTCTCCCGGCGGCAGGTCCTCGAGCGAGGAGGAACGGGAGTCGCGCCGGCGCGCGCGCAGGAATTCCCGGTAAAGGGTCGTGAAAAGCCAGGACTTGGCCTTCGACAGCTCCCGGATGCCGTGGCCCTTTGTCGCCCAGATGAAGAAGGTCTGCTGGACAAGGTCGCCTGCGTCCGAGCCGTTGCGGGCGAGGCTCAGGGCAAAGCGGTAGAGGGGCGCGTAATGGGCGTCCACCAGCTGCGTGAAAGCCTCGTTTGTCATCGGTCTTCTGGAACAAGGAGCCGTTGCACCCGTGTTTTATTCCAATTCCTTCGAAAGATTGAAAGCATTCCCGGAGACCGCCATGCCCGCCCTGCGTTTGCATCTCCCCCCCAACCTGGCCGCCGCGGCGGCGCGGGACGCCATTGCCCTCAGGATCGAGTTGGATCCCGGTTCGGCGCCGGAGCCCGGCCTGGCCCCCGTCCTTGCGCTGCTCCAGCGCTGGTGCGCGACCCCGAGGCCGCCCCCGTTTGTCCAGCTCACGCGCCGGCAGCTTGGCGACCTGGCAGCCGCCGCGGCGGGCCAGCCCATCTTCGTCGAGAACGCGCGACCGGTGCCCTGGGCCCACGACGCGCTCCTGGAGGCGCCGGAGCCGCCCCCCGCCCCGTCGCCGCCC
>CALAOT010000037.1 GCA_937889545.1 uncultured Opitutaceae bacterium | reverse complement strand
CTGCGCGCCAAAAAAAACTTCTGGCCTGACGTGGGAACGGGTCTTGCAAGCAATCCGGCCGTGGTTGCTGAGATCAATCGGGTCCTGTCCCTTCTGCGGCATCAAGGTTGATCGGGTGTGTAGCGACACCACTTAACAGAGTAATATTAGGGTGGTTGGAAAAAACAGGGCTGGGCCTGGACCAATCCGGAACGCGGCAATTGACCTCCGGCCCCGCCCATTCAGAGTCCGGCTACCCCCATGAAAGCTCCGCTTCGCCTTCTCCTCGCAGCTGGCCTAATGCTTGGCCTGGCCGGTCTCGCCCGCGCCGCCGATATCTCCGGCAAATGGCAATCCGAATTCGATTCTCAGATCGGCGTGCAGAAGTACGTCTTCACCTTCAAGCTCGACGGTGAAAAGCTAACCGGCACAGCCGCAAGCGACCGCAGCGGTGACAAGAGCACGGTCGAGATCCGGCAGGGCAAGGTCACCAAGGACGGCATCTTCTTCGTTGAGACGCTGAGCTTCCAGGGGCAGGACCTCGTGATTGAGTACTCCGGCAAGATGACCGGCGACAACGAGATCAAGCTCACCCGCAAGGTCGGCGACTTCGCCACCGAGGAGATCGTGGCGAAGCGGATCCAGGAAAAGTAGGCCCGCCGGCGCCGGCGCGGAGGGCCTATTGGCGTGCAATTCCTGCGTCAAGGGGCAATCCATTCCCCGTGATGACCCCGTTTGTCCCGGCCGCGTGTGCGTTCCTTGCGCTAGCCGCGCCAGCGTTGTCCGCGGCCGATCAGCCCGCAGCCCCCCTGCCGGCGACCTCCATATGGCATCCGGGGCCCTGGCGGCGCCCGGCGCCCAATCCCAAGGCCGCGCTTCTGCCGCTGATTTCGGTGAAGGGGAATCATTTCGTGGATCCATCGGGCGCGCCGGTGCTCTTTCGCGGGGTGGCGATCGCGGACCCGGACTTCCTCGTTGAGCGCGGCCAGTGGAAGCGCGAGCTGTTCGCCGCAGTCAGGGACCTCGGGGCCAACCTGGTCAGGATCCCCGTGCACCCGGCGGCATGGAGAAGCAGGACCCCGCCGGCATACTTGGAACTCCTGGACCAGGCCGTGGACTGGTGCGCGGACCTCGGAATGCACGTGATCATCGACTGGCATTCGATCGGCAACCTCAGGAGCGGCATGTTCCAGGCGCCGATGTACAACACCAGCACGACGGAGACCTTCGATTTCTGGCGGACGATGGCGATGCATTTCAACGGGAACCACACGGTCGCCTTCTTCGAGCTATTCAACGAGCCCACGCATTATCGCGGGATGTTCGGCGATCTCAGCTGGGCCGACTGGAGGGATCTGAACGAGGAGATGATCCGGATCATCCGCTACTGGGACAAGGAGACCATTCCCCTGGTGGCCGGGTTCGACTGGGCCTACGACCTGGACGCCATCCGCTACGACCCGGTCCGGGCGGAGGAGATTGGCTACGTGACGCACCCGTACGCGAACAAGCGCACCCGCCCGTGGGAGCCGAAGTGGGACGAGGACTTTGGGTTTGCCGCCGAACGCTATCCGGTGATCGCCACGGAGATCGGATTTGGCATCAAGCCCGGCCAGGTGGTGGATGACGACCACTACGGCAACCGCATCACGCGCTACCTCGAGCAGCGCGGGATCAGCTGGATGGCTTGGGTCTACGACCCGAATTGGGGGCCGCCGATGCTGAGCAGCTTCGACGGGTACAGGCTCACCGGCGCCGGCGAGTTCTTCAGGCAGGCGATGCAGCGGGCTGCGGCAGGCGGCCAGGGAGGACCTTGGCGGACCGAATGAAGAATGGCTTTGCTCCAGGCAGGATTGCGCTGCTGGTCGTGGCCGGAGCGCTGGCGGCGCCGTTGCGCGCGCGGGCCGGTGATCCGGCGGAGGCGGCGCGGTGGGAGCGGGAGGAGCAGGCCGTCACCATTGTGAGGGACGACTGGGGGATCGCGCATGTCTACGGGGGGACGGATGCGGATGCGGTCTTTGGGACGATCTACGCCCAGGCCGAGGACGACTTCAACCGGGTGGAGACCAACTACCTCAATGCCATGGGCCGCCTGGCCGAGGCAGAGGGCGAGGGCAGGGTCTACCAGGACCTGCGGATGAAGATGTTCGTCGATCCCGGGGAGTTGAGGACGGAATACGGGGCGAGCCCGGAATGGCTGAGGCGGCTGATGGACGCCTTCGCCGACGGGCTGAACTTCTACCTCGCGAGACACCCGGCCGTGGTGCCGCGGGTGATCCGGCGCTTCGAGCCGTGGATGGCGCTTTCGTTCACGGAGGGGAGCATTGGGGGCGACATCGAGCGGGTGGACCTGAGGAGGCTCGAGGCGTTCTATGGGAACCGCCGCGCGGCGGGACCGGGGGGCGGGGCCCGGGGTTCGCGGACGGGGGATTCGGCGGGGGAGGCCGCGCGGGAGCCGGATGGGTCGAACGGCTTCGCGATCGCGCCGGGAAACACGGCGGCGCGCCATGCGCTGCTGCTGATCAATCCGCACACCTCGTTCTTCTTTCGGTCGGAGCTGCAGATGGTGAGCGAGCAGGGGCTCGATGCGTACGGGGCGGTGACCTGGGGGCAGTTCTTCGTGTACCAGGGGTTCAACGAGCGGGCGGGGTGGATGCACACCTCGAGCGGCGTGGATGCGGTCGACGAGTACCTGGAGGCCGTGCATGAAAGGGACGGGAGCTTCCACTACAGATACGGCGGCGGGGACCGGAAGGTGGCCGAGAGGCGGATCGTGGTCCCGTACCGGACGGAACACGGAATGGCCGCGAGGACGTTCACGGCGTACTTCACGCACCATGGGCCGGTGATCCGGGAGGAGGGCGGCCGGTGGGTGGCGATCCGGCTGATGCAGGAGCCGGTCAGGGCGCTGATGCAGTCCTACTCGCGGACGAAGGCGCGCAGCTACAGGGAATTCCGGGAGACGATGGAGCTGAAGGCGAACTCGTCCAACAACACGGTCTTTGCCGACGCGGACGGCGATATTGCGTACTTTCACGGGAACTTCATCCCGCGCCGGGATGCGAGGTTCGACTTCGCCAAGCCGGTGGACGGAAGCGATCCGGCAACGGAGTGGCAGGGGACTCTTGCGGTCGACGAAACGCCGCATCTTCTGAACCCGGCGAGCGGATACCTGTTCAACGTGAACAATGCGCCGTGGGCCGGCGCCGGAGCGAGCAGCCTGCGCAGGGAGGACTTCCCGGCCTATGTCGAGCGGGGAGGGGAGACGCCCCGGGGGCTGCACGCGATCCGGGTGCTGGAAAGGAGGAAGGATTTCACGGTGGATTCGCTCATAGCGGCTGCATTCGACAGCTACCTGCCGTGGTTTGAGAAGCCGCTGCCGGCGTTGATCAGGGCCTGGGACAGGCTGCCGGAGGGTTCGCCGGTGAAGGCCGGGCTGGCCGGGCAGATTGCGGTCCTTCGCGCCTGGGACCTGCGCTGGGGCGCCGGGTCGGTTGCGACCTCGCTCGCGGTCTTCTGGGGACAGGAAGTCTCAAAGCCCTTGGCTGGCAACGCGAACGATATCGGCCTTTGGGTGCCGGAGTACGTCGGGGCAAAGGTGCCGGACCAGGCGCTGCTTGGGGCACTTTCGGTGGCTTCGAACAAGCTGACAGCCGACTTCGGGACCTGGGAAACCGCCTGGGGGACGATCAACAGGTTTCAGCGTCTGACCGGAGGGATCGAGCAGCACTTCAGCGACGCACAGCCGAGCATCCCGGTGGGATTCACGTCGGCGGCCTGGGGTTCTCTCGCATCGTTTGGGGCTAAGGCTTATCCAGGGACGAAGAAGTGGTACGGGACGGGCGGGAACAGCTTTGTGGCGGTGGTGGAATTCGGGGACAGGGTTCGTGCCAGGGCGGTGTCGGCCGGCGGCGAAAACGGCCATCCGGAGTCGCGGCACTTCGATGATGAGGCGGGGCGGTACAGCACCGGGGATCTGCGGGAGGTCTACTTCTACCGGGAGCAGCTGAAGGGGCACACCGAGCGGGAGTATCACCCGGGTGCCTTCTGACGGTCGGTTGCCGGCGGCAGGCGAACTTGTCCCAAGGCCATGGTGCTCGGCGACTTCCTGCGGAACCCGGTTGCAGTTGGCCACGCCTCGGCCGGATCGAGCTCGCCCGCCGCCCTGGCCTCGTCGCGAAAACCGGCATGGCCCCCATTGCTTGTACCAGCACCGACCCCCAGTCTTCAGACCAAACCTGGAACGGGAACAACATCCTCAGAATCCAAACCAGGTGCGGAATCCCTCCGCGATTTGAACGAATTGGGCCGGCGCCTCTTCACGGGGAGGATCCAGGCCCTGCCGCGACACGGATGTAACCCGGAGGGCTTCAGTCTCAAAAACCAAGAAGCCTAATCGTCCGGCGGAGGTGTCGGTGTGGGCGACGGCGTTGGCGACGGCGTCGGTGACGGCGAGGGTGTGGGCGTGGGCGAAGGCGTCGGCGAAGGCGTGGGCGAAGGCGTGGGCGAAGGCGTGGGCGAAGGCGTGGGCGAAGGCGTCGGCGAAGGCGTGGGTGACGGCGTGGGCGAGGGCGAGGGCGTGGGCGAAGGCGTATGCGTCGGCGTTGGCGAAGGCGAGGGCGTCGGCGACGGCGTGGGACTCGGGGTATGCGTCGGCGTAGGCGAGGGTGTGGGCGTGGGCGAAGGCGTGTGAGTCGGCGAAGGAGTAGGCGAAGGCGTAGGCGTGTGAGTCGGCGAAGGCGTGGGCGAGGGTGTGGGCGAGGGCGATGGCGTGGGCGTCGGAGTATGCGACGGCGACGGCGAGGGCGTCGGCGTCGGCGATGGAGTGGGACTCGGGGTATGCGTCGGCGACGGTGTGTGTGTGGGCGTGGGCGAGGGAGTCGGGGTGTGCGTTGGCGTGGGCGAAGGCGTGGGCGACGGCGAAGGTGTGGGCGTGGGCGACGGCGTGTGAGTGGGCGAAGGCGTCGGCGACGGCGTGTGCGTGGGCGACGGTGTCGGGGTGGGCGTGGGCGACGGTGACGGGGTGGGCGTCGGCGTCGGCGCCGATGTGGGGGTCGGCGTGTGGGTCGGCGAAGGCGTGGGCGAAGGCGTGTGAGTGGGCGAAGGCGTCGGCGAGGGCGTGGGCGACGGCGTGGGCGAAGGCGAAGGCGTCGGCGAAGGCGAAGGCGTGGGCGACGGCGTGGGCGTGGGCGACGGCGTGGGCACAGCCGTCGGCTGATACGAGAAGCTGAACGACGGGCCGGACCGGTTCGCCAACACGGTGGTCAGCGTGTTGTTCGTGTAAAAGCTCGGTTGGCCGGGCTGGACCTGCACGACCTCGGACGAGTTGGCGGCGAGCGCCAGCTGGACGCCGACATAATAGCTCGACCCGCCGGGAACCTTGAGCTGCGGCACAAACGGGTATTGGGACGTGTGGCTGTGGGGATCCGGGGGCAGCGAGCTTGCGATCACACGGGAGGCCGGAGTGGAGCCGTCGTTCGGATACCAGAGAAGCGTCGTTCCCGTCACGGAATCGATCATGTAGGTGCGCTGGCGCCTGATCACAGCGACCTCGTTCTGGCCGACTTGGTTGGTGACTGGCTGGCCCGAAAGGTTTGCGAGTGAATCCGAGACGGTGAGCTTGTACTGGTCCGGTCCCGTTTGAGAGACACCGGTAATGGCGGTGCCGGGGTCGGCGCCAAGAGTTGGAGACGGCAGCTGCAGAAAATCCCCCGCAACGGGCTTGAGATAGCCCGCCACGTTGAAGGTCACATCCACGTAGTGCTTATCAAGGAACTCCGAAGTCGTGACCGTCGGCGTGCCGCCCAGGTTGATCCGGTAGTTGAACCCGGAAAACGCCGCGGCGTTGTTGGGGTTCGCGGTCGTGAAATTGGAGCTCTTCAGATCGTCGGCCTGCGCCAGCTCCTTTGACATGTGCTCGAACACGTACCGGCCCCTGGTCGTCGTGTCGTTCATGGCCGTGGTCTTTGTGGTGCTGACGACCCCGTTCACTAGGAAGGAGACGACCGCGACCATCAGGATGCACGCGACGGTGAGGGCCACGACCATCTCGACCACCGTCATCCCATGCAGCTGCTTCCTCAGGTCCATCGCGCCCTCGCCCCGTCCGGATCTGTTCACCGCAGAAACGCCGCCGCATGAGTCAGGGCGATGTGAAACCTCGGCCAAGGCACTCATTGGTGTCGCCAAGTTAGGGGGCTCAACATTAGCGCGGGTTTCATGTGGTGCAGCTTCAGGTTGCTGCTTGGTGAACTCTCGCAGTTGCATTGCAAGAGACGTGACATATCAACAGGATTCTCCGTCAAAGAACTGTAATATGTTGCTATCTGTCAAAGATTTGTAAAATTGCACGCTGCACCTGCGAATTTTTCCTGAAATCCGCAGAACTGCCGGACGCAAGTACACTTTCAGCTGGTCGGCGGCGCCAGGAGCAATCGGGATCGCCGCAAGTCAGCCGAGCTCCTGGCCCGTGCGCATACGTCCGTTCAGCTCCGGCGACCCCTGGCGTGTTCAGGCTGCCGTTGAGGAGCAGGAACGCCTGCGATTCCAAACATTCCTGCGCTCCGCTTTCGCCAAAATCCTAGGGCGCCTCATCAGACCCTGCGGGAATGGGTCGTGCGCCGTTTCTGCCGCTTGCGCTGGCCAGCACTGCCGAAGCCGCAGCGACAATCGGCTCGCCCCCGGCGGGCGCCGCGCGCAACGGCGGTGCCGGACGCCTCAGGTGAGGCCCTGGTCCATCATGGCCTCGACGACCTTTCGGAAGCCGCCGATGTTGGCGCCGTCCACATAATTGACCCAGCGGTCCTGCTCGCCGAAGCGGACGCACTGGTTGTGGATCGCCTTCATGATGTCGCTCAGGCGCTTGTCCACCTCGTTGCTTGTCCACTGCAGGCGGATGCTGTTCTGGCTCATTTCAAGCCCGCTGACGGACACGCCGCCCGCGTTTGCGGCGTTGCCGGGGCCGAAGAGGATCTTGTTGCCGAGGAAGACATCCACCGCCTCCGGGGTCGACGGCATGTTTGCCCCCTCGGCGACGCAGATGCAGCCGTTCTGGACGAGGGTCCTGGCCTCCTCCTCGTTGAGCTCGTTCTGGGTGGCGCAGGGCAGCGCGACATTGCATTTGACCCCCCAGGGGCGCTTGCCGGCGTGGTACTCGCACTTGAACTTTGTGGCGTACTCCGCGATGCGGCCGCGCCGCACGTTCTTCAGCTCCTTCACGAATGCGAGCTTCTCGGCCGTGACCCCTTCGGGGTCATGGACAAACCCGTCGGAGTCGGAGAACGTCACCACCTTGCCGCCCATCAGCATCGCCTTCTCCGCGGCGAACTGGGCGACGTTGCCCGAACCGGAGATCGTCACGACCTTGTTGCTCATGCTGTTGCCGCGGGTGTGGAGCATCTCCTCGACGAAGTACACCAGGCCGTAGCCCGTGGCCTCCTCGCGGATGGGGCTGCCGCTCCAGTTGATGCCCTTGCCGGTGAGGACCCCCGTGAACTCGTTGCGCAGCTTCTTGTAGTAGCCGAAAAGGTAGCCGATCTCGCGGCCGCCCACGCCGATGTCGCCCGCAGGCACGTCGGTGTCGGGGCCGATGTGGAGGAACAGCTCGCTCATGAAAGCCTGGCAGAAGCGCATCACCTCCTCGTCGGTCTTGCCCTTCCGGTCGAAGTCCGACCCGCCCTTGCCGCCGCCCATCGGCAGCGTAGGGAGCGCGTTCTTGAACACCTGCTCGAAGGCGAGGAACTTGAGCGTGCCGAGCGTGACGGACGGGTGGAAGCGCAGCCCCCCTTGTACGGCCCGATCGCGCTGTTCATCTGCACGCGGTAGCCGCGGTTGACCTGCACCTCCCCGTCGCGGTCGATCCAGTTTACGCGGAAGATGATCACGCGCTCCGGCTCGACGACGCGCTCGAGGATCTTCGCCTTTCGGAACTTGGGGTTCTTCTCGATGAAGGGCCACACGGACTTGGTCACCTCCGTGACGGCCTGGTGAAACTCGGTCTCGGCGGGATACCGGGATTTGAGCTGTGCGAGGAATTGGATTAAGTCCTGGGACATGGCTTTTGTGGATTAGAGATTGGGCGTTGGGAGATCGGTTCTAGGCGGGGCCAATCAGAGGAGGGCGGCGTCGCCGATCTCCTCGGTGCGGATGCGGACGGCCGCCTCGACCGGCAAGACGAAGATTTTTCCGTCGCCGATCTCGCCCGTCTTCGCGGACTTGACGATGGCGTCTATCGCCCGTCCGACGAGGTCGTCGGGGACGGCGATCTCAATCTGCGCCTTGGCGAGAAATCGACGGTGTATTCACTTCCGCGATAGATCTCCGTGTGGCCCTTCTGGCGGCCGAAGCCTTTGACTTCGGTGACGGTCATGCCCCCGACTCCGATCTCGGAAAGGGCCGACTTCACCTCCTCAAGCTTGAACGGCTTTATGATAGCGAATATCAGTTTCATGGGTATGGGGTTATCCCCCTTTTATCGGTCCGGTCCGGCACCGGCACCGGCAATGGCAATGGCACACGGGCCGGGCGATATGATCGCGGTTGCTTGGCTGCATAACGCTACGTTTTTTCCGCGGGTGATGCCGGCGGTGCACGGGATCGGTCTGGCCAACCGCCACAACCCGTGGAGCCATGGGCAAGTGCTTGAAAAATGGAATCTTGCGTGGACGGCCGAGTGGAAGGCACCTGCGCCCGTCGTGGCGGGGATTCGCATGCGGCCACGCCGTCGCCTTTGAAGGGCGTTCCCGTGGCCGGGTTTCGCCGGTGCGGCGTGGGCGCAGGCCGCCTAGGGAGGTTATGTCACGGCCACGATGACCGCCGAAGGCGACGTCAGGGAAGTCCCCTGTCCGCGGCCAGCCACGTGAGACTCCGCACGGCGGTTACTTCAGCTGATCGTCCGCGAGCCCCGTCTTGTGCAGGAGCTCTATCCAGCGCGGATCACCGTGCAAGCTGCGCAGGAAAGAGTCCACCTTGATCCAGGCGACTCCCGGGTCGCGCGCGGAGCAGGCCTTGTCGAGCGCTGCAAAGGCTCGGTCGCTTTCACCCAGCCTCGCATAGATTTCCGCGGCGTATGTATGGATGTCCGCGGCATCGCGGTGGTCCCTGGCCAGGCCCTCGATCTGCCGCGCCTGCGCCAGCGCCTTCTGTTTCTGGCCGCGGCTGAACGCGATGAAGGCAAAGGCAGCCCGCCGGGCGATCTCATCCGTTTCGAGCGCAGCCTCCTCGTCCGCCTTGTTGGGCCGGTTCAACTCGGCAAGGATGATGGCAAGGCTGCCATGGTAGCGCTGGCCTTCCGGCGCCAGCTGCAGGGCCCGGCGGTTGGCCTGCTCCGCCTTGTTCAGCTCACCGGCAAACTGGAAGAGGACGCATAGGTTGAGCTGGGTCCCGGCATTGAGCGGATCGAGGTCCGCGGCACGGCGGGCGAGCTGGATCCCCTCGTTGGTCTGGCCGAGATTGAAGATGAGCACCGCGGCATCCGCCAGCGTGTCCGGGCTGTTGGGCTGCAGTTCGAGCGCCCGGAGGAATGCCTGCCTAGCCCCCCTCCAGTCCCAGTCGGCGGTGCGGCGCACCCATCCCAGGGCCACGAGCACCTCCTCCGAGTCGGGCTGGATGGACACCGCCTTGCCTATGGCCTTGCGAGCCTCGGCGAACCCGGTCCCGGTCTCGATGCCGCCCCAGCGGGCCAGCTGGATGTAGGCCCGTGCCAGCTGCGCCCATGCCGCAGCGTAGTTCGGATCGACGGCAACCGCCCGCTGAAGGCAGTCGATTCCGGCCCTGAGGTCCGCTGTGCCGGCCCGCTCGACCCGCGCCCGCCCGGCAAGGAAAAGCTGAAAGGCCTCGGGATCGATGGCCGCCTTCGCGGGGGCCGAGGCTCCGCTCATCTTGAGCTGGAGATTCCTGGCGATGAGCCCGGCGATCTCGTCCTGCACGCTGAATATGTCCTTCAGCTCGCGCTCGAAGCTATCCGACCACACATTAAGACCGTCCGCCGCGTTGATAAGCTGCGCCGTGATCCTGACCCGGCTTCCGGACCTTTGCACGCTGCCCTCGACCACGTAGGCCACATTGAGCTGCCTGGCGATCTCCGCTATCGGCACCTGGCGGCCCTTGAAATAGAACGCCGAGGTACGCGCCGCCACTTTGAGCCCGGGGACATTCGCGAGCACGTTGAGAAGATCCTCGCTGATGCCGTCGGAAAAATACCCGTCCTGCCGGTCGTCGCTCAGGCTTGAGAAGGCGAGGACGGCGACGGACTTCTGATCCGCCGGCCGGCGCGCCTCCAGGGCCGGCACGTCCGCGCCGCCCTTGGCGTGCGGCTCCGCCGGGGGCGGCACCGGCCACGTGGCCGCGGGCTTGTTCCGCCCTCCAAGCAGCCACCAGCCGGCACCCGCAACCACGACGGCGGTCGCCGCAGCAACGAGCGCGTAGGC
>CALAOT010000036.1 GCA_937889545.1 uncultured Opitutaceae bacterium | reverse complement strand
ATCGCTAGCCAAGTGGCTCAATGCCAAGGCCGTAGCGCGGGCGATTCGCGCGATGCCGCCGAACGCATCGAACATGTCCGGTGCCACAACAATCAATCGCCTGGGCGCCCGATCACTCAAGTGAGCGCCACTCGATTCGTTGCACTCCAGCCAGATAGCGCCGCTAAGCACCACACCCTGCTGACGAGGATTGGCTCGCCACTTCGCAGAAAAGAATGCCAGACGGGAGCCGTGACGTCGCCGCCCAGTATCTCGTGTCGCCCCAAATCCCTCAGTAATCCCTCCACTCTATCGCGCCATTCGTTCCGAAACCATCGAGAAAGAGGCAACAGAAAACCCTTCTTAACTCGCGCCTCATCCGTCATGCCCGCGGCTTTCCGGAGAAGTCGCTTACTCGTTCCTGCCGCGGTCTTCAGCGCACCAGGAAAACTGAGGACATCTTCCGTTAGGTCATTGTCGATCAGCGGCACGCGTATTTCGAGCGAGTGTGCCATCCCCATGACATCAGAATCTCTGAGCAGCGTATTCCGCATATAGTTCGCGAGTTCGAGCGCCGAAAACATGTTAACAGCGTCACCTACCGCATATGCCGGGGCGAGCGCCTGAACAAAGCATGCGCCTGTCGCGTCATCAGCTGACTTTACAAATCGACGTACGTCGGAATCCGGGAATACGGAACGGAGCACGTGATACACAGAAGCTGGACTATCTGCTCGTCCGAGGATCGAGGCGAACTTGGATACCCGAACGGGAAGGCGACGAATCTGATCCAGCGCGAGGAGGCCCGTGCCGGCTAAACCTGCCGGCGCAAACCCTCCTAGCTTAAGAAGTGCGCCGAATGCAAGGAAGTTTTGGTACCCGGCGAACACCTCGTCCCCGCCGAGACCAGACAACGCGACCACGAGACCCGCGTGCCGAGCCGCTTGAGCAACGAAGTATGTGTTGACCCCATCAGCTGAGGGCTGATCCAGACTGGCGATAATATTGTCGAACTGCCCCAATGCGTCGCTTGCGGAGAGTTGAACCTGATGATGGTTAGTGTGAAACTGCCCCGCCACCGTTGATGCAAATGCGCCCTCGTCATATTCGGTCTCGGCGAAAGTGAGCGTAAAGGTGTGCAAGTGGTCGCCCATCTCGCGCGCGGCGAGCGCTACAAGCGCGGAACTGTCGACGCCACCCGACAAGAAGACACCAATCGGCACATCAGCTACGAGGTGTCTGCGAACGGCATCTCGCAAGACTGGACGCAGAATCTCCGCGGCAATATCCTCAGTAATGTTTCGTTCTCGAACAACCGCCGGAGGCGTCCAGTACCGCTTCAGCAGCGGTTGTGCACCTCGGGTCGACGTGAGCGTATGCGAGGGAAGCAGTGCATAAGTGCTTTTCAGGATTGTCAAGGGATCATAAACCGCGCCGTCGTTCAGGTAGCAGAACAACCCTATTGGGGAAGCTTCGCGCGGGGATATGCCGGTTGCGAGGAGACATCTGAGCTCCGACGCGAATGCCAACCCGTTCTGAGAGTGGACGTAGTAGAGAGGCTTGATACCGAAACGGTCGCGAGCCAGGAAAAGTGTGCCGTTCACCTCGTCCCATATGGCGAATGCGAACATGCCACGCAAACGATTAACGCAGTCACACCCCCACCGCGCATACGCCTTAAGGATAACCTCCGTGTCGCATTTCGAACGAAACAGCTCCCCTGCGTTCTCGAGTTCGCGGCGGAGCTCCAAGAAGTTGTAGACCTCACCGTTGTACACAATCGTGTACCGCCCATCCGCGGTCGTCAGCGGCTGGTGGCCGGCGGCGCTGAGGTCGATGATCGAAAGGCGGGTGTGGGCGAAGGCGCATGCGACGTCGGGGTCGAATTGCGAAACGCCGAAATACGTCCCGTTGTCGTCAGGACCACGATGGTGCATCGACTGAATGGCGACGCCGAGGTCGATTGACTCGGCGCGGGTACGCCTACCTACGAAACCGAAGATCCCACACATCTTTGCTGCTCAGGACTTGTGCACGACGACTTCGGCGGCAGTGCCGGCGACGGCTGGGCGGGTCATCAGCTGCGCATGCCGCGTTGTGGCGGTGCTGCGAGACTCAACGAGCGGGAGACGGACGTCACGAGTGCGCCATCTTCGCCGCCTCTCCGCCGGTCGTTGGTCTCGACGTCCGGATGGATAAGCCTGTTTGGAACGCCCATGTTGTGCCGGCGGCCATCTCCCGTCGGAGCCAGACCCATCGCCCACGGCCGGACATGAGGAGGAACGAGAGAGGAACGAGGTAGAAGAACGGCGAGGTTGAGCGGGACGATCGTCAAGGCGAAGAACGCCGCGACAAAGACGAACGCCCAGGAGGCGGCGATGAGCCCAGTGAGAGCCGGCTAACCGGGGGTACGGCCCGAACCGCCGGGAGGCGAGGCCTGCTTCAGATGCCATACTCTACGCCCTCACGACGTGCGGATTCCCGTTCGAGGACGCCACGACATTCCGTGTGTCGACGACGAGCTTCGCCTTTGCGTAGAGCGCCGGGTTCCGGAACTCCCGGTGGGCCGTGGAGACGACCAGGGCGTCGTACTTGCCGAACTCGTCAGCGGTGCAGGGGACCGACATCAGACCGAGGTCGTGCTTGCGCACCTTCCTCGCCCTCGGGATGTACGGATCGCAGTACGAGACGTTGGCCCCGAGGTCCTTCAATAGCTCGATGATCTCGAACGAGGGGGACTCGCGGTCGTCGTCGATATCGGCCTTGTACGAGAGGCCCAAAACGAGCACCGTCGCGCCGCGGACGCTCTTGCCGTGCTCGTTGAGGGCCTTGACGGTCTTGTCGACGACGTAGTGGGGCATGGAGGTGTTGATCTCGCCCGCCAGCTCGATGAAGCGGGCCCAGACGCCATGCTCGGCAGCCTTCCAGGCGAGGTAGAAGGGATCCAGCGGGATGCAGTGCCCACCGAGGCCCGGGCCCGGATAGAACGGCATGTACCCAAATGGCTTGGTCTTCGCGGCCTCGATGACCTCCCAGACGTTGATGCCCATGCGGTCGAAGACGATCTTCAGCTCGTTGACCAAGGCGATGTTGACCGACCGGAAGATGTTCTCAAGGAGCTTGGCGCTTTCGGCCACCTCGGGGCTCGACACAGGGACGACGGAATCCACCGCGGCGCCGTAGAGTGCGCAGGCGGCCTCCTGCGAGGCCGGGTCGAGGCCGCCCACGATCTTGGGGATGTTCTTCGTGTGGTACTTCGGGTTGCCCGGGTCCTCGCGCTCGGGCGAGAAGGCCAGGAAGTAGCCGTCGCCAGCCGCCAGCCCTCGTGCGTCGAAGCGGGGCTTCAGCTCTTCGCGGGTGGTTCCGGGGTACGTGGTGGACTCCAGGACGACCAGCTGGCCGGGACGGAGGCGGCGGGCGATCTGGTCCGCCGTGTTCCGGATGTAGGAGAGGTCGGGGTCGCGGTGCTTGCCGAGGGGCGTGGGGACGCAGATGAGGATGGCGTCGCACTCGGCGAGGCGGTCGAAGTCCGTGGTGGCCTGGATGCGGCCGCGGGCGAAGGCATCGGCCACACGGTGCGGGCCAATGTGCTTGATGTAGGACTCGCCGCGGTGCAGCGCCTCGGGCTTCTTCGGGTCGATGTCGAAGCCGATGACGGGGAAGCCCGATTCCTCGAAGAGGAGGGCGAGCGGGAGGCCGACGTACCCGAGGCCGATGACGCCCACGCGGGCCGACTTCGAGGCAATCTTTTGGAGAAGCTGTTCCTTGTACGAGAGGTCCGCTGACATCACTTCGCCTTGAACGGCTCCCGCCCGGTGATCGAGAGGGAGACGTAGAGCTTCGGGGAGCCGTAGGTCTGGTCCCCCGCTGGGGTCTCGTGGCGCGTCCAGGGGGCGCCGGTGGCGTGGCTGAGGGAGGGGACGGTGGGGACAGGGGTGGGTACAGGCTGGGCGGCCTGGGCGTTCAGGGGCGGTGCCCCGCTTAGGAGGCAGAGGGCGCAGAGGGAGGCGAGAGGGGCGTTTTCATGATTTGGGAGGGGCTTGACCCACCTAGGTGCAATTCAACGGTAAATGATGCTTCGGTGACCCACCCGCAGGATGACGACTTCATCTCCTTCGATGTCGAAGATCACGCGGAAGTCGCCGATGCGGTACCGGTATGTCCCAAGCGCCGGTTGTGTCAACTGTCTCGACTTCGACCGGGGCTCTGTCTCCAGTCGGCGGAGGGCACGCCCGATCCTCTCCTTGGTAGTCTTGTCGAGACCGGCGATGTCCTTGGCGGCTCGTTCCGTGAAGACGACCCGGTGGGTCACCGGGCGAAGACCTCGTCCCAGGTCCGCGTCCGGCGGGCCCGATACTGAGCGCGGGCCTCGCGAATGCTCGCAAGGTAGTCCGGGGACGCGGCCGCGAGCAGATCTTCGAGGAAGGCCTCGCGCTCGGCCTTCTTCATCCGCTGGATAGCCGAGATGATGACCGCGGGGCTCAGGTCCATCCGAACCGTCCGCGTTTCCGTTTCGACTGGGTGGGACGTTGAGCGGCGTCTCATTGTGG